>NZ_CP019706.1:1211420-1817130 GCF_002101395.1 Pantoea alhagi
GTTTCACGGACTGGAAGGAAGCTTCCATAGCCCCTATGCGCACGGCCTGCTGCAGGTGTGGCAACAGCGCGGCTGGCTGGGCGTGGTGATGCACTTTCGCGGCTGCAGCGGCGTGCCTAACCGCATGGGGCGTATTTATCACTCCGGCGAAACCGGGGATGCCAGCTACTTTTTACGCTGGCTGCGAACCACTCTGGGCCATGCGCCGACCGTGGCTGTCGGCGTGTCGCTGGGCGGAAACATGCTGGCCTGTTTGCTGGGCCAACAGGGCGATGATTGTCCGCTGGATGCCGCCGTTACGGTTTCGGCGCCGCTAATGCTGGAACCGTGCAGCGCCAAACTTGAGCAGGGATTTTCCCGCGTCTATCAGCGTTATCTGTTAAGCCAGCTCAAGCTCAACGCCCGCCGCAAACTACAGGCCTGGCCCGGCACGCTGCCGGTAGATCTGTTGCAGCTTAACGCGTTAAAGCGCCTGCGTGACTTTGATGATGCCATCACCGCCCGCGCCCACGGTTTTGCCGATGCCGGTGACTATTACCGACGGGCCAGCGCCATGCCGCTGCTGCCCGGCATACGTAAGCCGCTGTTAATTATCCATGCGCAGGACGATCCCTTTATGACCGATGAGGTGATCCCTGATATGGCGCGATTACCTGCTAACATTGAATATCAACTAACGGAATATGGTGGCCATGTCGGCTTTGTCGGCGGCACGTTACGTCGCCCGCAAATGTGGCTGGAGCAGCGTATTCCTCAATGGCTATCACCTTATCTGGATAACTAAGCTGTGATTATTCCCTGGCAAGATCTCTCCCCGGAAACCCTGGATAACCTGATTGAAGGTTTTGTACTGCGCGAAGGCACGGATTATGGCGAGCAGGAGCGCTCCCTGTCGGAAAAGGTGGAAGATGTCCGACGTCAGCTGAAAAGCGGCGAAGCCGTGCTGGTCTGGTCGGAACTGCATGAAACGGTCAATATTATGCCGCGCGGTCAGTTTCGCGAAGGATAGTGATGCGGTCAGCTCTGTGCGGCTCGTCACATTAACGTGGTCTGGCGGGCCTGCCCGATGATGACACCTCTGACCGAAACGTGATAACAATGCTCATCGCCCGATTTAATCCAGAGAGTATTTATGTCAGCCAGACATCCGATCATCGCGGTGACCGGCTCCAGCGGAGCGGGAACCACCACCACCAGCCTTGCCTTTCGTAAGATTTTTCAGCAGCTTAATCTGCATGCCGCTGAACTGGAGGGTGACAGTTTCCATCGCTATACGCGCCCGGAAATGGATATGGCGATCCGCAAAGCCCGCGATTTGGGGCGTCATATCAGTTACTTCGGACCAGAAGCCAACGACTTTGGCCTGCTTGAGCAAACCTTTGTTGAATATGGCGAAAATGGCCGTGGCCAGTCACGTAAATACCTGCATACCTATGATGAGGCGGTGCCGTGGAATCAGGTGCCAGGTACCTTTACGCCGTGGCAGCCGTTGCCGGAGCCAACGGATGTGTTGTTTTATGAAGGACTGCACGGCGGCGTGGTGACGCAGCAGCATAACGTGGCAGAAAAAGTGGATTTGCTGGTTGGCGTGGTGCCCATCGTGAATCTGGAGTGGATCCAGAAGCTGGTGCGCGATACCAGCGAGCGCGGCCATTCCCGCGAAGCGGTGATGGATTCCGTGGTGCGCTCAATGGAAGATTATATTAATTACATTACGCCACAGTTCTCACGTACCCATCTTAACTTCCAGCGCGTACCCACCATAGATACCTCAAACCCTTTTGCCGCACGTGCTATTCCTTCGCTGGATGAAAGCTTTGTGGTGATTCATTTTCGCGGGCTGGAAGATATCGATTTCCCCTACCTGCTTGCGATGCTGCAGGGCTCCTTTATTTCTCATATTAATACGCTGGTGGTGCCGGGCGGAAAAATGGGACTGGCGATGGAGCTGATTATGCTGCCGCTGGTGAAACGCCTGATAGAAGGCAAAAAAATCGAATAAGAGGCATGCCACTCTCTCTTGCCCGGCCCCTGATAAGTAAGCAAATTGTCAGCCGGGGCGTTCATCAGCTAAACGGCAATTGTCCGATTCAGCACAAGCTGAAGCGAGACAACAGGAGACAGTAAGATAAAGCTGTGCTACAAACAAAGCTGTAATATTTTCGTTCTATGAAACGAAAACGGGACGACGGCACGCCTTGAGGCCTCGCAGTTGCCCGTATAAATTTCCAGCAGGAAACGCTTGAAGATTTCAACGCCTGACAGGGAAAACTGCCCCCTGTATTTAGGGCACGATTACAACAGAGGATAATAGCGAATGGTTCTCGGCAAACCGCAAACAGACCCTACACTCGAATGGTTCCTGTCACATTGCCATATTCACAAATATCCATCAAAAAGCACATTGATTCATCAGGGTGAAAAGGCCGAGACGCTCTATTACATCGTAAAAGGTGCGGTTGCGGTACTGATCAAAGATGAAGAAGGCAAAGAGATGATTCTTTCCTATCTTAATCAGGGTGATTTCATTGGCGAGCTTGGCCTGTTTGAAGAAGGCCAGGAACGCAGTGCATGGGTACGCGCGAAAACCGCCTGTGAAGTGGCTGAAATTTCGTATAAAAAATTCCGTCAGCTGATTCAGGTTAATCCTGACATTCTGATGCGTCTCTCTTCCCAGATGGCTCGTCGCCTGCAGGTGACTTCAGAGAAAGTAGGCAATTTAGCTTTCCTTGACGTGACCGGCCGTATTGCACAGACGCTGCTCAACCTTGCTAAACAGCCGGATGCGATGACGCACCCGGACGGGATGCAAATCAAGATTACCCGTCAGGAGATCGGCCAGATCGTCGGCTGCTCACGCGAGACGGTGGGCCGTATTTTGAAAATGCTGGAAGATCAAAACCTGATCTCCGCTCACGGTAAAACAATTGTCGTTTACGGCACCCGTTAAGCTACTCTGAAGACACGGCGTGGTGCCTGGCATCACGCCGTGTCTGTTTTGGTGATGTAGCGATGTGGCGGAGAATTATTTATCATCCCGAAGTGAACTATGCCCTGCGTCAGACGCTGGTGCTCTGTTTACCGGTGGCCTTTGGCTGGCTACTGGGGGATTTGCAAAAAGGATTGCTCTTCTCGCTGGTTCCCGCCTGCTGCAATATTGCCGGACTCGATACCCCACACCGCCGCTTCTTTAAACGCCTGATCACAGGCGGCTCGCTGTTCGCACTCAGCAGTTTTCTTCTTCAGTGGCTATCGCTACAGCAGGTGCCCCTGCCCGCGACGCTGTTTGTCATGGCGTTAGTGCTGGGCGTAACCGGCGAAATCGGCCCGCTTCATGCACGTCTGCTGCCAGCTTCCTTAATTGCCGCTATTTTTACGCTCGGCCTGGTGGGCAATATGCCGATCTGGGGGCCGCCGTTGCTCTATATCGGCGGTACATTCTGGTACGGGCTGTTTAACTGGTTCTGGTTCCGGCTGTGGAAAGAGCAGCCGATGCGGGAGACGCTCAGCCTGCTCTATCGCGAACTGGCGGATTACTGCGAAGCCAAATATACCCTGCTGACGCAGCTTACTAATCCGGAAAAAGCCTTGCCCCCGTTGCTGGCGCGCCAGCAAAAGGTGGTTGATCTGATTAACACCTGTTATCAGCAAATGCATATGCTGGCCGCTAACCGCGATCATAACCATCGACGCCTGACGCGTGCTTTTCAGGTGGCACTCGATCTGCAGGAGCATATTGCCGTTAGTCTGCATCAGCCGGAAGAGGTGCAAAAGCTGGTAGAGCGAAGCCATGCGGAAGCGGTTATCCGCTGGAACGCGCAAACCATCGCCGTACGGCTGCGCGAGCTGGCGGACGACATGCTTTATCACCGGCTGCCATCACGTTTCACCATGGAAAAACCGCTGCTGGGACTGGAGAAAATTGCGCGTCGGCATCCGGAGAATCCGGTCGGCCACTTCTGTTATTACCATTTCAGCCGCATCGCCCGCGTGCTGCGTACCCAGCGCCCTCTTTATCGTCGCGATCTTATGGCCGATCGCCAGCGTCGGCTGCCGCTGCTTTCCGCGCTGCGCAGCTATCTGTCATTTAAATCTTCCGCTCTGCGTACCGCGGCACGCTTTGCGGTGATGCTGGTATTCGGCAGCGTACTGGCGCTGGCGTTCAACGTACCGAAACCCTGGTGGATCTTAATGACCATCATGTTCGTCAGTCAGAATGGCTACAGCGCAACGCGTGTGCGTATCCAGCACCGCGCGCTTGGCACGCTGGCAGGGCTGATTATCGCCGCTGCAGCCCTGCGTCTTGCGGTACCGGAATCGCTGGTGCTGTTAATCATGCTGATCATTACCTTAGTCAGCTATCTGTTTATCCGTAAATATTACGGCTGGGCAACCATCGGTTTTACCGTGACCGCCGTTTATTCATTACAGCTGCTGTCGTTAAACGGCGCGCATTTCCTGTTGCCGCGTCTGATGGATACGCTGATGGGATGCTGCATCGCTTTTGGCGGCATGGTCTGGCTGTGGCCGCAGTGGCAAAGCGGGCTACTGCGGCAGAATGCGCATGATGCACTGGAAGCGTATCAGGATGCTTTACGGATGCTGCTGGGGAGCGAGGCATCACCGCAGAAGCTTGCCTGGCAGCGGGTACGCGTTAATCAGGCGCATAATGCGCTGTTTAACTCCCTGAGCCAGGCGATGCAGGAGCCAGCGTTTAATACCCGCTATCTGAACGATATGAAACTTTGGGTCACGCACAGCCAGTTTATCGTTGAGCATATCAATGCAATGACTATTCTGGCCCGTGAGCACACCATGCTGACGCCTGCGCTGGCGCAAAGTTATCTGCAGTCGTGTGAAATTGCACTGCAGCGCTGTCAGCAGCGGCTGGCATATGACGGGCCGGGACAGGATACCAATATTCTGCAAGGAGAAGCAGAGAACCAGGAAGGGCCGATGACCATTATGGAGCGTCATGTAAAGCGTATCCTTGAGCACCTTTCAGTGATGCATACTATCTCATCTCTGGCATGGAGCCAGCGGCCGCACCACGGTAAATGGCTGGTACGCCGCCTGCGTAAAGGATAAGCGCGCCCTGACATCGGGCGCGCCCTGAATCATGCGGGTTTTAATACTTTTTCGGCAGCCCTGGCCAGACGCGCCATGCCATCACCAATATCCGCCAGCGGGATCACCAGCGAAGGCGCAAAGCGCAGAACATCGGTACCCGCCGTTAAAATCATCAGGCCTTCCGCAGCGGCGGCATTAAGAATATCGCGCGCTTTGCCCTTATGCTGCGGCTGAAGCTCCGCCCCGATCAGCAACCCTTTGCCACGGATCTCGCTGAAGAGATCCAGTTTGGCGTTGATGGCTTCCAGCGCCTCAATAAAGCGCTGACGGCGTTGCTCAATGCCATCCAGCACCGAAGGAGTATTAATCACATCCAGCGCCGCTTCCGCTACTGCGCAGGCCAGCGGATTACCGCCATAGGTGGTACCGTGTACGCCAGGCGTCATCGCCGAGGCGATCTCATTAGTGGTCAGCATCGCACTAATGGGGAAGCCGCCGCCCAGCGCTTTCGCTGAGGTCAGAATATCGGGCTGCACGCCATAATGCTGATAGGCAAACAGCTTACCACTGCGCCCCATCCCACTCTGGACCTCATCCAGTACCAGCAGCGCCTGATATTGATCGCACAGCTGGCGCAGCCCCTGCATAAATTCCTGCGTGGCGGGCATAACGCCACCCTCGCCCTGAATCGGCTCAACCACAATGGCACAGGTGTGATCGTCGATCACTGCCTTCACCGCCTCAAGATCGTTAAAAGGTACGTGGACGATATCGGCCGGTTTGGGTCCAAAACCATCAGAGTATTTCGGCTGCCCGCCGACGGAAACGGTAAACAGCGTGCGGCCATGAAACGCGTTATGGAATGCGATAATTTTACTTTTATAAGGGCTATGGCGCGTGGAAGCATAGTAGCGCGCCAGTTTGAAGGCGGCCTCGTTGGCTTCAGCCCCTGAGTTCGCAAAGAAAACGCGCTCGGCAAAAGTCGCGTCAATCAGCTTGCTGGCAAGACGCAGCGCGGGTTCATTAGTGAAAACGTTGCTGGTATGCCACAGCATTTCTCCCTGAGTTTTCAGCGCCTCTACCAGCGCCGGATGGCAGTGGCCCAGCGCGGTTACGGCAATGCCGGCGGTAAAATCGATATATTCTTTGCCCTGCTGATCCCACACCCGGCTGCCTTTGCCTTTTACCGGCACAAACTGTGCTGGTGCATAAACCGGCAATATAACCTCATCAAAGGTCTGCCGCGTAACCGCCATTTTTTCCGCTGCCATTCGCTACCTCATTTAATTTTACACTGATACGCTGTGAAAAAATAATCATTAAATATGCATAATAAGTCAAACGGAATCGCAGCGTACGGAATTAAACAGCGGCTTGTCTACGCAAAAAATTAGCCAGCAACGCATGCCCCTGCTGGCTCAGGATGCTTTCCGGATGAAACTGCACGCCCTCAACATCCAGCGTCTTATGACGTAACCCCATGATTTCATCCGGCTTACCATCACGCAGGCTCCATGCGGTGACCTCCAGGCAGGCTGGCAGCGTCTCTTTTTCCACAATCAGCGAGTGATAGCGCGTTACAGTCAGCGGCTGCGCCAATCCGGCAAATACGCCAGCCTGCTGATGAGCAATCGCGGAGGTTTTACCGTGCATAACCTGACGCGCGCGAATCACGCGTGCGCCGAAAACCTGCGCCAGCGCCTGATGGCCCAGGCAAACGCCAAGCAGCGGCAGCCGCCCGGCAAACGTGCGGATAGCGTCCAGAGAGATACCTGATTCATCAGGCGTGCAGGGACCAGGAGAGATGACCAGATGCGTCAGCGGCAGCGCGTGCATTTCCGCCAGCGTAATTTCATCATTGCGGCGCACCAGTACTTCCGCTCCCAGCTCGCAGAAGTACTGGTACAGGTTCCAGGTAAAAGAGTCGTAGTTATCAATAAGCAGCAGCATTGTTACTCCGGGCTGACCAAAACGCCGCTATTCTACGCGCTTACTTCGGCTCGCTCACTACGTTACTAAAGATATCGGTCAGCCCCTGCAGATCGCCATTCACGCTCTCTTCATTTGCCCGCAGCCAGGCTTCGCGTTCAGTCTTGCTCCAGTCAATGTCATAGCCTGCATGAATAATTAACTGTTCAAAGAAGAGGCGCTGCGCGCGGCCGTTGCCGTCGCGAAATGGATGCAGCATATTGATTTCGCAGTAATAATGCGCCAGCCGCGCCACAAACTGTTCAAAAGGAAGATCGGCCAGGCCATTCTCTTCCTCAAGCGCTTCCATCAGGGCGTTACCCTCCTTCTCAATATATTCAAAGTGGCAGAAAGGCGTATCGCCGAGATAGAGATCGATCTCGCGAATTTCTCCAGCCCAGTCATAGAGATCCTGAAATAGCGTCCGGTGGATAGCACACAGATAAGGAAACCCCAGATTGCGCGGCCCCAGCTCAATGGTTGCCGCCCGCAGCGAAGTAAATGCGACCTCCGCTTTTTGCAGTTGGGCGGTATCATGTAAATTGAGCCGGTTGCGCAGTACGTCATCGTTCTGCCAGTAGTAAGGATCGCGCCCGTTCATTGCATTAGCCGCCATATTGCCTCCGTAATGCCTCTAAACGCTGTGCGGCCTGCTCAGCATCCAGCGTCACTTCCGCAAAAGACAAGCCTTCCAGTTTACTACTGGCCAAAAAATTCGCGTTGCGCCGCTGTTGCCATAATGTGGCTTTCTGCTTTTCGGTCAGTTTTGTTGGCATACCGCCTCCGGTCAGAGAATAGGTGACCTAAGTATAAGCAGCAAATTACCGCTCTGCAGGAAGGGTGGCGTGCCGCCGCAGACGCGACGGCAGAGAAATCAGGGCAGGACTTTCGCGGAAAGGATAACAACCGGCTTGCTGGGGACATTTTGATAAGGCCCGATATTTTTGGTCGGCACCTGAGATATTTTGTCGGCTACATCCATGCCTTTCACTACTTTACCAAACACGGCATAGCCAAAATCACGCTGCCCATGATCCAGGAAAGCGTTATCGGCAACGTTGATAAAGAACTGGCTGGTAGCGCTGTCTTTTTCAGCGGTACGCGCCATAGCAATCGTGCCGCGCGTGTTACGCAGGCCGTTATCCGCTTCGTTTTTGATGGGCGCGTTGGTGGGCTTCTGCTGCATATCGGTCAGGAAGCCGCCGCCCTGGATCATAAAGCCGGGGATCACACGGTGAAAAGTCGTATTGTTATAAAAACCGTTATTAACATAATCAATAAAGTTCTTAACAGAGACCGGTGCTTTCTGATTATTCAGTTCAAGTTCAATATTACCGGCTGACGTGGTCAGGAGGACGTGCGTATCGCCCTGCGCAGCGAAAGTTGGGGCAGAAAAAGTGGACAGCGCCAAAAGTGCCGCGACCGCTGTCAAAGTACGTTTCACCATGAATAATTCCTTACTGAGGCCACAAAAACTAAACGAAATTGATTGTAAAGAGCATGCCAGGCAAGAGCCAGCATTTTACCTTTATTTACGTAAACAAACCTGATAAGCAAACGTTAACGTCGAACAAATAAAGGGTGATTTAAATCACATTATTGATGAAATCAATGAATGTGATTTCATCGTTGGTTTGATCGCGGCTGAAATTTCTTTACACTTCCGTCGACAACTCCTGCGCTGCTTCAGCCAGGCCCTTTGGCTCAAGGTTTCCCCAACTATGACTAATCGTAACCGCATTGGACTGACGTGGATCAGTTTCTTTTCCTATGCGCTCACCGGCGCACTGGTAATTGTCACCGGGATGGTTTTAGGCGATATCGCTAACTATTTCCAGCTTCCGGTCTCTGAAATGAGCAACACCTTTACTTTCCTCAACACCGGCATCCTGGTGGCGGTATTTTTAAACGCCTGGCTGATGGAAATCGTGCCGCTGAAACGCCAGCTGATTTTTGGCTTTGTGTTGATGGTGTTAGCGGTGCTGGGCCTGATGACCAGCCATAGCCTGAGCGTTTTCTCGCTGTGCATGTTTGTGCTGGGCGTGGTCAGCGGTATTACGATGTCGATCGGCACCTTCCTGATCACCCATCTTTATGAAGGGCGTCAGCGCGGATCGCGCCTGCTTTTTACCGACTCCTTTTTTAGCATGGCCGGTACGATTTTCCCGGTTATCGCCGGGATGTTGCTGGCGCGTCATCTGCCCTGGTACTGGGTTTATGTCTGCATCGGCGTGATCTACCTGGCGATCTTTGTGCTGACGCTGAGCGTTGAGTTCCCGGTATTAGGCAAGAAACAGCATAATGCACAGCCGGTAGCTAAAGAGAAATGGGGCGTGGGCGTACTGCTGCTCTCCATTGCCGCGCTCTGCTATATCCTCGGCCAGCTCGGCTTTATTTCATGGGTGCCGGAATACGCCACTAAAACCATGGGCATGGATATTAGCGCCGCCGGACAGCTGGTGGGTAACTTCTGGACCTCCTATATGATCGGCATGTGGGTGTTCAGCTTTGTGCTGCGTTTCTTTGATTTGCAACGCATCCTGATGGTGCTGGCTGCGCTGGCGACGCTGCTGATGTATTGGTTTGTCAGCAGCAGCGAGCCTGACATGCTGAAGTGGATCATTATCGCCCTTGGCTTCTTCTCCAGCGCGATCTATACCACCATTATCACGCTCGGCTCGCAGCAGACCCGCGTTTCCTCGCCGAAACTGGTAAACTTTATTCTGACCTGCGGCACCGTTGGCACCATGCTGACCTTTGTGGTCACCGGCCCGATTGTGGCAAAAGGCGGCGCCCATGCCGCACTGTTTACCGCTAACGGGCTTTACGCCGTGGTGTTTGTAATGTGTCTGCTGCTGGGCTTTGTCACTAAGCATCGTCAGTTCGGTCACGCTGACCATTGATCTTTACGGGCGGAACGGATGTTCCGCTCACAGGCGGTGAATAAACTCAAGGCGCGAACAGCCCAGGCAGAAGAGTAAAGCGTCCCGCGCTATGAACAGCGCGGGCCGAGCTGTCAGGGATGACGTTTTTTGCATCTTTACGATCGGCCTGGGCTCCCTGCGCAGGCTCCGTTACCTTCCTTTCGGCGAAACCTTGATTACGTTGGCGCTGACTTTCTTAATCACGTTTAAAATTCACCTCTTGCGCCTCATTGAGCCAGATCTGCGTACGCGCCGGTTCGGTGGCGGCAATCACCCTTCCCTGCCGGATTGAGTAACGCACCGGCACCTGACGCCGTACCGCATCAAAGCCGTTTTCCGCTGGCAAAATAATCAGGCTGGCGCTGTTGCCGACCCGGATGCCGTAATCGGTCAGCTGCAGAGTTTTTGCACTGTTGTGGGTAATTAAATCGAGTCCCTGTTCTATTTGCTCATAGCCCATCAGCTGACAAACATGCAGCCCCATATGCAGCACCTGCAACATGCTGGCGGTGCCAAGCGGATACCAGGGATCAAACACATCATCATGGCCAAAACAGACATTAATGCCTGCCTCCAGCAGCTCTTTTACCCGCGTCACGCCGCGTCGTTTGGGATAATCATCAAAGCGCCCCTGCAGATGAATATTCACCAGCGGGTTGGCGACAAAATTAATACCGGAGAGCGCCAGCAGCCGAAACAGACGCGAAGTGTAAGCGCCGTTATAAGAGTGCATTGCCGTCGTATGGCTGGCGGTAACGCGTGCGCCCATGTTTTCCCGGTGCGCCAGCGCCGCCACGGTTTCTACAAAGCGCGACTGTTCATCATCAATTTCATCACAGTGAACGTCGACCTGGCGCTGATATTTCTGTGCCAGCGCAAAGGCGATATGCAGTGATTCAACGCCATACTCGCGAGTAAATTCAAAATGCGGAATAGCGCCTGCCACATCGGCACCCAGTCGCAGCGCCTCTTCCAGCAGCTTCGCACCGTCGGGATAAGAAAGAATGCCCTCCTGCGGAAAGGCGACAATCTGTATATCGACCCACGCCGCCATCTCCTGCTTTAATGCCAGCATCGCTTTCAGTGCCGTCAGGCTGGGATCGGAGACATCCACATGCGTACGCACATGCTGAATACCGTTGGCGATTTGCCATTTCAGCGTCTGGGCGGCCCGTTGTTTCACATCTTCCGACGACAGTAGCGCCTTACGCTCGGCCCAGCGCTCAATGCCTTCAAACAGCGTGCCGGATTGATTCCAGGCGGGCTCACCGGCGGTTTGCGTGGTATCAAGGTGGATATGCGGCTCGACAAAAGGTGGCAGAGCCAGTCCGCCTTCCGCATCAAGGGCGTTAGCGCTACGATCGGCCAACGCCGGCTGCGGCCTGATTGCGGCAATTTTCCCGCCAGCGATTTCAATTTGCCACAGACCTTCACGCTGGGGCAGACGCAGATGATTAATCCATTGCAGTTCAGTGGAAGTCATGCCGGACTCCTGAAGAAAAGTGGGGGGACATTCAGGCTAGCATGGATTAGGACCAACGACGTAGATAACCCCTCACTAAGTTGCAGATATTACAAAGATTCCTGAAAAATCCCATAATTCAACCACATACCACCTTGTAGGTATATTGCTCCTCAATTGATGCATATCAATAAGCTTGCTAACAATCGCGTTATTGTGGCGCCAATTAGATCAATTTTGAGGCAAAAATGAGCACTGTCAAACTCGCCATCATTGGTAATGGCATGGTTGGCCACCGCTTCATTGAAGAACTGATCGATAAAGCCGAGCCTGGCCAGTTCGAAATCACTGTCTTCTGTGAAGAACCTCGTGTGGCATATGACCGCGTCCATCTCTCCGCATACTTTTCCCATCACACCGCTGACGAACTCTCGCTGGTTCGCGAAGGCTACTATGAAAAACATGGCGTCCGCGTGCTGCCTGGTGAACGCGCCATCACCCTGAACCGTCAGGAAAAGGTAATTCACTCCAGCAGCGGCCGCGCCGTTCAGTATGACAAGCTGATTCTGGCGACCGGTTCTTATCCGTGGATCCCACCGATTCAGGGCTCCGATGGCCCTGACTGCTTCGTCTATCGCACCATTGAAGATCTCAATGCCATTGAAGAGTGCGCGCGCCGCAGTAAAAGCGGCGCGGTCATCGGCGGTGGTCTGCTGGGTCTGGAAGCGGCCGGTGCGTTGAAAAACCTTGGTATTGAGACCCACGTTATCGAATTTGCGCCAGTTCTGATGGCTGAACAGCTTGATGTGCAAGGCGGCGGCCAGCTGCGTCAAAAAATCGAACAGATGGGCGTGCGGGTGCATACCAGCAAAAACACTAAAAATATTGCTCATCATGCGTCAGGCAAAACCCTGGAGTTTGCCGACGGCACCAGCCTGGATGTCGATTTTATCGTGTTCTCTACCGGCATTCGCGCGCAGGACAAACTGGCGCGCCAGAGTGAACTGCCGGTAGGGCCACGCGGCGGCGTCCAGATTAATGATTGTTGTCAGACCGCCGATCCGGATATTTATGCCATCGGCGAATGCGCATCCTGGAACGGGAAAATTTTCGGCCTGGTAGCACCAGGTTATAAAATGGCGCAGGTCGCCAGCGATCACCTGTTAGGCCGTGAAAACCAGTTCAGCGGTGCGGATCTCAGCGCCAAACTGAAGCTGCTGGGCGTTGACGTAGGCGGCATCGGCGATGCGCATGGCCGTACGCCGGGCGCACGCAGCTACGTTTACCTGAATGAGCAAAGCGGCGTCTACAAACGTCTGGTAGTCAGCCCGGATAATCAATATCTGCTGGGTGCGGTGCTGGTTGGCGATACCAGCGACTATGGTCAGCTGCAGCAACTGGTGCTTAACCAGATCACGCTGCCGGAGCATCCGGATAGCCTGATTCTGCCTGCGCACGCTGGCAGCGAGAAACCGGCGCTGGGTGTGGAATCGTTACCGGACAGCGCGCAGATCTGCTCCTGCTTCGATGTCTCGAAAGGCGATATCATTCAGGCCGTGGCGAAAGGTTGCCATACCGTTGCCGCTATCAAAGCGGAAACGCGTGCCGGTACCGGCTGCGGCGGCTGCATCCCACTGGTTACCCAGGTACTGAATGCCGAACTGAGCCGTCAGGGCATTGAAGTTAACAATCATCTGTGCGAACACTTCGCCTGGTCGCGTCAGGAGCTGTATCACCTGATTCGTGTGGAAGGCATTAAAACCTTCGATGAGCTGCTGAAAAAATATGGTAAAGGCTACGGCTGTGAGGTCTGTAAGCCCACCGTGGGCTCTCTGCTCGCCTCCTGCTGGAACGACTATGTGCTGCAACCCCAGCACGCGCCGCTGCAGGACAGTAACGATAACTTCCTCGGCAATATCCAGAAAGATGGTACCTATTCGGTGATCCCGCGCTCGCAGGGCGGCGAGATCACGCCTGAAGGGCTGATGGTGATTGGGCAGATTGCACGTCAGTATAACCTTTACACTAAAATCACCGGCTCACAGCGTATCGGCCTGTTTGGCGCGCAGAATGATGATTTGCCTGCGATCTGGCGTCAGCTGATTGACGCCGGATTCGAAACCGGCCACGCCTACGCGAAAGCGTTGCGTATGGCGAAAACCTGTATCGGCAGCACCTGGTGCCGCTATGGCGTTGGCGACAGCCTTGGCTTCGGGATTGAACTGGAAAACCGCTATAAAGGCATCCGTACCCCGCACAAAATGAAGTTCGGCGTCTCCGGCTGTACGCGTGAATGCGCCGAAGCCCAGGGCAAAGATGTCGGTATTATCGCTACCGATAAAGGCTGGAATCTCTATGTGTGCGGTAATGGTGGGATGAAACCGCGTCATGCCGATCTGCTGGCGGCCGATCTCGATAAAGAAACGCTGTTACGCTACCTCGACCGCTTTATGATGCTCTATATCCGCACCGCCGATAAACTGCAACGCACCTCAACCTGGCTGGAAAGTCTGGAAGGCGGCATCGGCTATGTACGCAGTATCGTTATTGATGACAAGTTAGGCCTGAATGAACAGCTGGAAAGCGATATGGCCCAGCTACGCAGCCGCGTTATTTGCGAATGGAAAGCCACGCTTGAACAGCCTGAAGCGCAGAACCGTTTCGCTCACTTTATCAATAGCCCGCAGCGTGATCCTTTGGTGCAGGTTGTTGAAGAACGTGGACAGCATCGTCCGGCGCGTCCTCACGAGCGTATCGCGATTAAACTGGTTGAAGAGGAGGAACAGGCATGAGCCGCTGGCAAACCGTCTGTAAATTAGAAGCGATCCTGCCTGCTACCGGCGTCTGCGCTCTGGTTGATGGCGAACAGGTTGCGATTTTCCGCCCGCGTGCGGACGAAGAACTGTACGCTATCAGCAATATCGATCCTTTCGCCAAAGCCAGCGTGCTGTCGCGTGGCATCATAGCTGAGCATCAACAGGATTTATGGGTCGCCAGCCCGCTGAAAAAACAGCGGTTCCGTCTGCGCGATGGTCTCTGCATGGAAGACGCCAGTCGTTCTGTACGCAGCTGGCCGGTGCGGGTGCGTGAAGGCCAGGTCGAAGTCGCCTGCGGCTAAAGCTTCGGCTCAGCGCAAGTCGTTAAAATAAGTTTGTTCCTGCCCGCGGCGCACCCTGTGCGCCGCATCACCTGCGAATCACGATAAAAACCGGCAAACCGGGAGAACACCATGGATTACCTACCGCTATTTTGTCAGCTGCGCGGCAGAACCTGTCTGCTGGTCGGCGCAGGCGATGTTGCCGCACGTAAAGCGCGGCTGCTACTGGATGCCGGCGCCCAGCTTCGGGTTTGCGCGCTCGATTTCAGTACGCCATTTTACGAGTGGCAGCAGGCTGGCGAAGTCACGCTGTTGCCCCAGCCTTTTTCCGCCGAGCTGCTGGATGAATGCTGGCTGGTTATCGCCGCAACCAGCGATGAACAGGTTAATCGGCTGGTGAGCGAGGCAGCAGAAGCGCGTCGTCTGTTTTGTAACGTTGTGGATGCCCCCGCGCAGGCCAGTGTGATTATGCCTTCAATTATCGATCGTTCTCCGCTAATGATTGCCGTTTCCTCTGGCGGGCGAGCGCCCGTGCTGGCCCGTCTGCTGCGGGAAAAGCTGGAAGCGTTGCTGCCACAGCATTTAGGCCGGTTGGCCGCGCTGGCGGGATCGCTGCGTCAGCGGGTTAAACAGCAGTATACAACCGGAGCTGAGCGCCGTCGCTTCTGGGAAAAGCTCTTTGTCAGCGATCGTCTGGCGCAATCGCTGGCAAATAATGATACAGAGCGGGCAGCTGCATTAACCGATGAACTCTTTAGTCAGCCGCTGGATAAGCGTGGCGAACTGGTGCTGGTGGGCGCCGGTCCGGGCGATGCTGGCCTGTTGACGCTGAAAGGGTTACAGCAAATCCAGCAGGCGGACATTGTGGTTTACGACCGACTGGTTTCCGATGATGTCCTGCAACTGGCGCGTCGCGATGCAGAGAAGATTTTTGTCGGTAAGCGCGCTGGTCATCACTGCGTGCCGCAGGAAGGGATCAATCAGATCCTGCTGGAGCAGGCGCGACGTGGTAAACGCGTAGTGCGGTTGAAAGGCGGCGATCCCTTTATCTTTGGGCGCGGCGGAGAAGAACTGGAGGCGTTAAAGGGCAGTAATATCCCCTTTTCCGTCGTGCCCGGAATTACCGCCGCCTCCGGCTGCTCCGCTTACAGCGGGATCCCATTAACCCATCGCGATTACGCTCACAGCGTGCGCTTTGTTACCGGCCACCGTAAGCAGGATTACCAGCCCGACTGGGCCAACCTGGCGGCAGAACAGCAAACGCTGGTGTTTTATATGGGGCTGGCACAGGCGGGTGAGATTCAGCGTCAGCTGCAGGCGCACGGCATGGCTGCATCAATGCCGGTCGCGCTGGTTGAAAACGGCACCAGCACGCGCCAACGTGTGGTAAGCGGTGAGCTGGCCCAGTTGGATACGCTGGCGACACAGGTGGTCAGCCCCAGCCTGATTATCGTTGGGCAGGTGGTTGCGCTACGCGATAGCCTGAACTGGTTCTCTTCATAGTCAAACATTCGTTCAGCTACGCTTTCTGATATGACATAAATTGTCAGCGGTCTTGCAAAGTGCCCTTTGCAAGACCCTGTTTTTTAGTGATGCCCTGCCCGCCAGTAAGATCACGCAGGCAGGGATTTTTACTTAAGGCTGAGCGACGAAGCCTACCGCTTCATAAACTTTCTTCAGCGTTTCCTGTGCGTGCGCGCGTGCTTTTGCCGCACCATCACGCATCACCTGCTCAAGGAAAGCTTCATCTTCGCGATAACGCTGGTAGCGCACCTGAAGCTCGGTCAGCATGCCGGAAACCGCCTCTGCCACCTCGCCCTTGAGATGACCATACATCTTGCCTTCAAATTCCTGCTCAAGCTGGCTGATGCTTTTGCCTGAAATGGCGGAGAGAATGTCCAGCAGGTTAGAAACACCCGCTTTGTTCTGCACGTCGTAACGCACCACCGGCGGCTCGTCGGAATCGGTAACCGCACGCTTGATCTTTTTCACTACTGCTTTCGGATCTTCCAGCAGGCCGATAACGTTATTGCGGTTATCGTCCGATTTGGACATCTTTTTCGTCGGCTCAAGCAACGACATCACGCGCGCGCCCGATTTGGGAATAAACGGCTCTGGCACCTTAAACACGTCGCCATACAGCGCATTAAAGCGCTGGGCGATATCACGGCTCAGCTCCAGATGCTGCTTCTGATCTTCGCCAACCGGCACCTGATTAGTTTGATACAGCAGAATATCCGCTGCCATCAGTACCGGATAATCAAACAGCCCGGCGTTAATGTTCTCTGCGTAGCGAGCAGATTTATCTTTGAACTGGGTCATGCGGCTCAGTTCGCCGAAATAGGTGTAACAGTTCAGCACCCAGCTCAACTGGGTATGTTCTGGCACATGTGACTGGACGAAGATCGTGCTTTTTTCGGGATCGATGCCGCAGGCAAGGTAAAGCGCCAGCGTATCCAGCGTCGCTTTACGCAGCGCGGTCGGGTCCTGACGTACGGTGATGGCGTGCAAATCGACAATACAGTAGATGCAGTGATAATCGTCCTGCATCTGTACCCACTGACGCATCGCACCCATGTAGTTACCAATGGTCAGTTCGCCGGAGGGCTGTGCGCCGCTAAATACGATGGGTTTGCTCATGCTTTTAAATCCTGATAATTACCGCCCCAATGCGGGCAAAAGGTCGTTGAAATCGTCCAGAACAAGGTTTGGTTCACTGGTCGCAATCGGCTCGCCATAGTTATAGCCGTATGACATCCCCACGCAGGGACAACCCGCCGCCTGCGCCGCCTGGATATCATTGCGTGAATCGCCAACAAACAGCAACTCCTGCGGCAGCAGACCAAACTTGCCTAACACTAAAAACAGCGGCGCCGGATGCGGCTTTTTCGCCGCCACGTCATCGCCGCCAATCACCAGCGAAAAGTAGCTTTCTATACCAAGCGCGCTTAGCAGCGGCGCAATAAAAGGCGTCGGCTTGTTGGTCACCAGCGCCAGCGGCAGCCCACTGGCGCTCAGCTTTTCCAGCGTCTGCGCCACGTGCGGGAATAGCGTCGTGCCCGTCTCCGCCGTTTCGGTATAAAACCGATCAAACAGCGCTCTGCCGTCGCGCAGTTCGTTCGCTTCGGGCTGACGATGCAGCGCCCAGCTTAGCGCTCGCTGCACCATAATATCGGCGCCGTTTCCTATCCAGGTGGTAACGCGCGGGACGCCAGCTGCAGGCAAATTTAAAGCAACCAGCGCCCGATCCACTGCCGCTGCCAGCCCCGGCACGCTATCAACCAGCGTGCCGTCAAGATCAAAGGCCAATGCGCGAATATTAGTGAAAGGCGCCATGACGACTTTTCTCCAGTTCATTACGCATATCATCAATCACTTTTTTATAGTCTGGCTGTCCAAAGATGGCCGACCCGGCAACAAACATATCCGCGCCAGCGGCAGCGATTTCGGCAATATTATCCACTTTCACGCCGCCATCAACTTCAAGCCGAATATCGTAACCGCTATCGTCAATGCGCTTACGCGCCTCGCGCAGTTTATCCAGCGTACCGGGAATGAAAGACTGACCGCCGAAGCCCGGATTGACCGACATCAACAGGATGATATCCAGCTTATCCATCACATAATCGAGATAGCTCAGCGGAGTGGCAGGATTAAAGACTAAACCGGCTTTGCAGCCATGCTCTTTAATCAGCTGCAGGCTACGGTCGATATGTTCGCTGGCTTCAGGGTGGAAGGTAATAAAGCTGGCGCCCGCTTCGGCAAACTGAGGGATCAGGCTGTCGACCGGCTTCACCATCAGATGAACATCGATCGGCGCGGTAATACCATAATCGCGCAGGGCTTTTAACACCATCGGCCCCATGGTCAGGTTGGGAACATAATGGTTATCCATAACGTCGAAATGCACCACGTCTCCTCCCGCTGCCAGGGCTTTCGCCGTGTCTTCGCCCAGACGGGCGAAGTCTGCAGAGAGGATTGAGGGGGCCAGCAAAAATTGTTTCATCCGTATCTCCCACTGTATGCGCCAGTAAAAATACTGACAGATTGCGCTGGTCGCGGACGAAACTGCCTAGCAAAAAAGGGCCAGTAGCTCGTCCACTTTAGTACGACCGCTAATGCTTCTGCTGATCGAGCGGCGCGCTTTAACCACGTGCAGCACCGCATCCTGATACCACAGCCGGGTCAGCTCGGTATCGTGGTTAGAAATCAGTACTGGAATCGCGCTTTCCTGCGCCAGTTTTACCGCCAGCTCAGCCAGATGTTGCTGCTCGCGCAGGCTAAAGCTGTTGGTATGATAGGCGGTAAAGTTCGCCGTTGTCGAAAGCGGCGCATAAGGCGGATCGCAGTAAACCACCGATCCTGCCTGCGCTTTACTCAGGGTAACATCGTACGATTCACAAACAAAAACCGCTTTTTGTGCGCGTTCGGCAAATCCGTAGAGCTCTTCTTCCGGAAAATAGGGCTTACGGTAACGCCCGAAAGGAACGTTAAACTCACCGCGCAGGTTATAGCGGCACAGACCGTTGTAACCGTGACGATTCAGATAAAGAAACAGCAGCGCCCGGCGATAAGCATCGTCGCTGGCATTAAATTCGCTGCGGTACGCGTAGTAAGCATCCGCCTCGTTGCTGCGTGGCGTAAAGAGCTGGCGTGCATCGCTGACAAACTCGACGGTGCGCCCTTTTACAATGTTATACAGACCGATCAGATCGTTATTGATATCGGCCAGCACATAGCGCGGATAATCGGTGTTAAGGAACACGGAGCCGGCGCCGACAAAAGGCTCGACTAAGCAGTCGCCTTGCGGCAAATGGCGGCGGATATCCTCCAGAAGAGGATATTTACCGCCAGCCCATTTCAGGAAAGCGCGATTTTTTTTCATGCCGTCGTTTTGGTTACTTCTGTTCATCTGGCTGTGGCTATAGCGACAGCATATCTGCGCTTATGAATCTGACTTACGACAAAAATGGCAACCAGGTTGCCATTTTAAAGCCGTTGCAACGGCTGAGATAATTCGCTGCCAGAGCGCACTATCACAGTAATATGGAGGTGAACGGCTTAGCGTCCCGCCTCTTTTTTCACCTGGCTAACCGGCTTAACCCAGGGCTTTTTCGCCTGGACTTCCGCTGGCAGCGAGGCGACAGCACGTTTAGCATCGGCTGGCGTAGCATAAGAACCACTTACCAGCACATACCACGGCTGCCCGTTGCGTGTGGTCTGATAGACATGGTAGTTACTCAGGTTCTGTTTCTTCGCCCAGGCATTCAGCGTATCTGAACGCGAGGCGCTGCTCAGCTGTAACGTATAGCTGCCGCCGGGCACACTTTGTTGCGCAGCAGGTGCAGCATGATCAGTGGCAGGCTTGCTGCTCTGCTTAGCCGCTGGCTGATGACTCTGTTTAGCTGGCGGCTGGCTGGCAACCGGCTTGCGCGTCGGCGCTGGCTTGCTGCCTGGTACGGTCGGCGCAACGTGAGCATTGCTGGTATCGACGCTGCTCCCGCTCACCGTGGCGGGCACAGTCGGCAGCGAACTGCCGTTCAACGCATCCTGGGCTGCAGAATCAATCTGCCCCTGTTGATTGGTCAACGCGCTGTTAAGATCGCCCGGCAGCTCTACGCGCTGCTGGTTTTGCGGCGTCTCAATCGGAGCAGCTTGCGTTGGCGTAGAAGAGACTGGCGGAACGGAAACCGACTGCGGCGCCTCGTTTGTTGCGCCACTGTTCACTGCAGCCTCATTACTGCCAGCCGCGCTACCGTTCTGACCGCTCATGGCTGATGAGCCAGAAAGATCGATATTCTTTTCATTGCCGCTGGAGGTAGCTGCGCCATTCTC
Source organism: Pantoea alhagi (assembly GCF_002101395.1). Taxonomy (NCBI): domain Bacteria; kingdom Pseudomonadati; phylum Pseudomonadota; class Gammaproteobacteria; order Enterobacterales; family Erwiniaceae; genus Pantoea; species Pantoea alhagi. Next base: position 1,231,777 of record NZ_CP019706.1, read on the forward strand.
CGTCTGAGCGGATGGCTTTTTAGAATCAGGCCCGTTTAAAGCTGAACCAATGCCAATAACCAGCAGCAAAAGGACCAGCACACCGATGCCCATCATCATACGCTGGCGCGATACCGGCGTTTTAGGTGCAGAAGACGTTTTGCGAGGCCGCGTCGGACGGCGATCGCTGGTATCAGGTTTTAACTCGTCTTCCGGTTTAAACTCATCCATTCAACCTCCCCGTCTTACGGCAAACGCCGCCAACATCCCGTTTGCGGCAGACATCACTATCAGGCCTTACGGCAATCATCAATTGCGGCAAGCACAATATCATGCGACACGCCGCTACGCACCTCGGCTTTGCCTAACGCCAGTGGCAAAACCAGACGCAGCTCTCCCGCCAGCACTTTTTTATCCCGCATCATATGCGGCAAATAGTCCTGCGCGGTCATTTCCTGCGGCCCAGTTACCGGCAGCCCGGCACGGACAAGCAACGCGATAATACGGTCAGTATCAGCAGAGCTGAACTGCCCCAGCCTTTCAGCAGTACGTGCAGCCATCACCATCCCGGCGGCTACGGCCTCGCCGTGTAGCCAGTTACCGTAGCCCATCTGCGCTTCAATCGCATGGCCATAGGTATGACCCAGATTTAACAGCGCCCGTAGTCCGGTTTCGCGTTCATCGGCGGCAACAACCTCCGCTTTCAGCTCACAGCAGCGGCGAATACAAAAGGCCAGCGCCTCCCCATCCAGCGCCATCAGCGCATCCAGGTTCTGCTCCAGCCAGTTAAAAAAGTTGCCGTCAAGGATAATGCCATATTTGATCACTTCAGCCATGCCGGATGCCAGCTCGCGAGGCGGCAGGCTACGCAGGCAGTCGAGATCGATAACCACTGAAGCAGGCTGATAGAACGCGCCTATCATATTTTTGCCCAGCGGATGATTGACGGCGGTTTTACCGCCAACGGAAGAGTCCACCTGCGATAACAGCGTGGTTGGCACCTGAATAAAGCGTACGCCGCGCTGATAGCTGGCGGCGGCGAAACCGGTCAGATCGCCAATCACACCGCCGCCCAGCGCGACCAGTGTGGTATCACGCCCGTGGGGCTTTTGCAGCAGAGCGGTAAAGACCTGATCCATTACCGCCAGAGTTTTGTACTGTTCGCCATCGGGAAGGATAACCTGATCCACTTTAACGCCCGCCGCCTCCAGCCGCTGTCGCAGCGGCGCGAGGTAAAGCGGAGCCAGCGTCTCATTGGTTACCAACATAGCCTGGTCACCTGCTTTCAGCGGCCAAAAGGCAGCCGCATCATTGAACAGACCGGCGGCGATGGTGATCGGGTAGCTGCGCTCCCCAAGGGTAACGGTGATCCTCTCCATGACGCTGTATAACCTTTTCGCTATGCCCTAAGGCGATGGATTAATTCTTTTCCAGTAAATTAATGATTTGATTAGCGACGACTTTCGCACTTTGATCATCAGTGCGGATGGTAACATCAGCGATCTCTTCATACAGGGGATTGCGTTCATCCGCCAGCGCTTCCAGCACTTCACGTGGCGGTGCATCGACCTGTAATAAAGGACGCTTTTTATCGCGCTGCGTACGCGCCAGTTGCTTCTCAATAGTGGTTTCAAGATAGACCACAACGCCACGGGCGGAGAGACGATTACGGGTTTCGCGGGATTTTACAGAGCCACCGCCGGTAGCCAGCACGATGCCCTGTTTTTCTGTGAGTTCATTAATGATTTTCTCTTCACGTTCGCGAAAACCTGCTTCGCCTTCAACGTCAAAAACCCAGCCCACATCCGCTCCGGTACGTCGCTCAATTTCCTGATCGGAATCATAAAATTCCATATTGAGTTGCTGAGCTAACTGACGACCAATAGTGCTTTTGCCGGCACCCATAGGCCCAACCAGAAAGATATTGCGTTTCTCTGCCATTTTTTCGGTATTACTAAGACAATGCGTTGATGATACCCCGTCTGCAACGGCCGAGCCGCTGGCGGGACATGAACTGAAACCTCATGAGCGATAGTGCGAGAGTCAGATGAAAAATTATCTCAACACTCAAGGTCGTTTGGCAACCGAATAAATTGCCCGGCTCAGAACGCGCAGTCTGCGCGTCACACAGTTCGCTAAGAGTCAAAACCGCCGCCCTTCAGGCAGCGTCCTGTCACGGTATCCTGGCAACAAACCATAAGTCTGTGCTGCCATAAGTCAAAATCGCTAAACCTTGTAAGCTAATTCCGCTCCTGCGTCAAACGCATATGATACCCGGTCGGGAAAAAAAACGCTGCTGGTTACTCTTCATGCACCAGGCGCGGGGTGATAAAAATTACCAGTTCCCGGCGCTTGTCATTCTGAACTTCATGGCGAAAAAGCGCACCCAGCAACGGTATATCGCCCAGGAGAGGGACTTTATCACGATTACGCGCTGATTCCTGTTGAAATATGCCGCCCAGCGTTAACGTCTGACCATCTTTCAGCGTAACCTCAGTGCTAATTTCTTGCTTATTAATAGTCAGAATTTCTCTTTCGCCGTTGTTAATGTTGCGTCCGGGCACGTTTTGACTGATGTGCAACGCCAGACGAATACGCCCGTTGGGCTGCACCGTCGGCGTCACCTCCATCCCTAAAACCGCCTCTTTAAATTCGATGCTGGTTGCGCCGTCGCTGCCGCTGGAAACTTCATAGGGTATTTCAGCGCCCTGCTTGATGCTGGCCGGTTGCTGGTGTGAGGTAATAAGATGCGGGCTGGCAATAATATCAATTTGGTTCTCCTGCTCCAGCGCGCTAAGCTCCAAATCAAGCAGCCGACCATCTACCCGCGCCAGCGTTAAGCCAGCCGCCAGCGAGGGCGAAGCCGCGGCAAGGCCGATATTGATTGTAGGGTTACGCAACGCCTGGGTGATCACCTCTTCGCCAGAGAGTTGCCAGCTGACGCCCAGCTCATGCAAATGCTCTGCGCTGATGCTAACGATATGGGCTGTCAGCTCAACCTGCTCCCGCGCCACATCCAGCGCCTGCACCCAGGTCTCAACATTTTTTAACGCCGCTGGCGTATCACGCAACAGCAGCATATTCGCACGTGCATCAAGGGTGATGCTGCCGCGCGGCGTCATTAATTTGCCGCGCTCGGCCTGCAGGCTGGCGCTGACGGCCGCGACATCCGCATGCTGCAGGGCTAATGCCAGATCCTGTAAAGGCTGCTGCTGCATTTTTTCCTGCGCTTCTTTCTGCTCCCAGCCCTGCGGGAAAACCAGCAGCACCGCATCTTCCCGCGTAATTTCCAGCCTGGCCATACGCGCCACCAGCGATAACGCCTGCTGCCAGGGGACATCCTGCAGGCGCAGCGTAATGTTGCCTTCCACGCCTGGTGCAACCAACAGATTAAACTGCTGATAATCTGCCAAAGCCTGTAAAACTTGCTCAACCGGCGCATCCTGAAAGGCCAGTGAAAGCGGCTCGTCACTGGCCTGTACCACGGTGCTCAGCAGCAGCAGCGCGACTCCGATCCTTGTCATGATATTTCCCTGTAATGTGCAACGTGACCCGCTGCGGCACGCAACTATGCGGCGCGCTAAGCGTTAAACGAAATGGGGTAAAGGCATCAATCTGCCACGCCATAAAAGGCGAAGGCTGGTCACTGGCGATTGCCACCCGCTCGCCCTGCGTTGAACGCAGCCATCCCCGATAACGGTTTCCCTTCCCCACCATGCCCTGAAGCTGCCAGCGATCTAATGACATCACTGACAAAGCACAGGGAGCCTGTAACTGAGCAAAGGGATCGCGTGCTATAGCTGGCGGCAGGCAGGCGAAAAACAGCCCACTAATCAAGAGGTGTTTCATTATCAAACGCCAGATGGAAGGTGGCGTACAGGCGATCGGCCTTACGCTGCACAATAAAAGAGGTCAGGATGGGGGCTGGTTCACAGCTCACCAGATAAGCAAACAGCCGCTTTAGCTGAGACCAGTCCAGCCAGAGCTCAAGCTGGCTGGTTCGCCGATCAGGATGCCAGTTCGCCAGTTCGCCGCCGCTCTGTTTTAGCAGGGTATAGAGGGAAAAGGGCTCTCCCTGGCGAACAATCTCTGCCAGCATCTGCTGGTTTCGCATCTCTATCTTCTGCAGCGCAGGCTGTTGCCACAGCGGCGTCATCAGCCGTTGATAGTGCAGCTGCTGTTGCTGCGTTTTATCCTGCAAACGCAGCTGCCCGGTGCGCGCTGGTGCTATCCACAAATAAACAGCCAACAGCACCATGCTGGTCAACAGACCCATCAGACTCAGCCAACGCCATTTCGCCGGCATCAGCAGCCAGCGCAGCACAATGTCACGGTTCATGACTATCGCCCTCCGCTTTTCTCGTGATTAGCGTAAAACCATATGGCCCCTCAGCGCTCTTCTTTAACGCTCCCGGCAGCCAGATCTGAAAAAAGCGCGATTTCCTGAGCCGATGATGTAACAGCTGCGTTGCCTCTGGTCGCAGGCTTAACCCATCCAGCCGTAATGTTCCCTGCTGGTGGGTTAATGAAGAAAGCCAGGCGTCATCCGGTATATCGCTCTCCAACTGCAGCATAAAGGCCTGCCACTCTGCCAGCCGTTGCTGCTTCTGCTGACGCAGCTCCGCCTGATTACGCAATGCCTGCTGCTGTTTTTGCGCGTCGTTATAACGCTGATCAAGCTGCTGTGCCTGCCGTGCCGCCTGCTGCCACAGCGTAAACTGGGCTTGCCACCGCTGCGTATTCTCTGCCAGCCCTTGCCACCAGCACAGCAGCACAGCAGCGCAATATGAACCAATACCAACAGCGCTCCGCTTAAACCCAGCCAGCGCCTTAGCTGACGTTTTCTGGCCTCCTGTCGCCAGTTCAGCAGGTTAACCGCAATCATCAGCTCTCCTCCGGGCGCAGCGCTAACCCCAGCGCCAGCGTGAACATTCCGCCATTAGCAGGCAGCGGCGGCTGCATAAACTGCAGCAGGCTTAGCGGCTGAAGAGGCTGCATTCCTGTCAGCAGTTCGCCGGAGATGTTTGTGCTGAACCAGAGGTCATGCGCGTCGGGCAGATGCTGTCGAAGCTGCTCGCTATCGGTTGATAACAGGCCGGGCACCCAGCCAGAGGCTGTTTCTTGCTCTCCCGGCAGATACCATAACCAGTGGTCGCTGAGCTGATGAATCAGCGCCGCCTCATCAGAGAGCTGCATGGCTTTGCCGACCTGCGCCAGCGCCCCACAGGTTAGTTCGACGACATCAGGGATCAGCCCGGCCAGAGCCAGCGTAGATAACCATTGCTGCAGTACGCTCTGACGCGCGGCGGTCAGATAAAGACGCGACTGCTGCTGAACGGCGACCCGATAATCCAGCGCCAGTTCGTTGACGGAAAGCGGAAAGAGCCGTTCGGCCGCCGCCGCGGCATAACGCCCCAGCTCAGGTTCGCGCAGTTGCAGTGAGGGGGCCGCCAGAGCGCGCTGCATAACCGCCTGCGGCGGAAAGCCGACGCGTAATGAGATGCTACAGGGAAGCTGTTTACGCCAGCGGCGCAAAACGGCAAGCAGCGTTGGCGAGCATTGCAGCACGCCATAAGATAACGTATCGTGCGGCAGCGCATGCTGCCACCAGTGACGCAGCTGCCAACCGTTACGGCGACGTTGAATACCTAAAGCACAGAGCTGACCATTCTGAATATCCAGCCCTACTTGCCATTTCTGAAAAGCCATGTTCGCGCGATCTCCATATCCACGTAAAAATAAAAGGACGTATCAAAGCGTCTGGCTTGCATTTATACTACCGCGCGATTGTTTATAAACTGCCCAAACGACATTAAATGGGAAATCTCAGGTGAAGTTCGTAAAGTATTTATTGATTCTTGCAGTGTGTTGCATTTTGCTGGGCGTCGGCTCGGTTTACGGGTTGTACAAATACATTGAGCCGCAGCTACCGGATGTGAACACGCTGAAGGATGTTCGTCTGCAGACGCCAATGCAGGTCTACAGCGCTGATGGCGAGCTGATCGCGCAGTATGGCGAAAAGCGCCGTATTCCTCTGACGCTGTCGCAGATGCCGCCTGAGCTGGTGAAAGCTTTTATCGCTACCGAAGATAGCCGCTTCTATGAGCATCACGGCGTCGATCCGATCGGCATCTTCCGTGCCGCCAGCGTGGCGCTGATTTCAGGTCACGCTTCTCAGGGGGCGAGTACCATCACGCAGCAGCTGGCGCGAAACTTCTTCCTCAGCCCTGAGCGCACGCTGATGCGTAAAATCAAGGAAGCGTTTCTTGCTATTCGCATCGAGCAACTGCTCAGTAAAGATGAAATTCTTGAGCTTTATCTAAATAAAATTTATCTGGGCTACCGCGCATATGGCGTTGGCGCTGCCGCTCAGGTCTATTTCGGCAAGAGCATCGATCAGCTAACGCTGAGCGAAATGGCGATGATCGCCGGGCTGCCGAAAGCGCCCTCCACGTTTAACCCGCTCTATTCTCCTGCGCGTGCTCAGGCGCGCCGTAACGTCGTGCTGTCCCGCATGCTGGATCAGAACTACATTACGCAGCAGCAGTATATTGAAGCGCGTAGCGAGCCGCTTGAAGCCAGCTATCATGTGCCGGAAATCGCTTTCTCCGCCCCTTATCTGACGGAGATGGTGCGTCAGGAGATGCTGAAGCGCTACGGCGAGAACGCCTATAGCGATGGTTTTAAGGTTTACACCACCGTGACCCGTAAGCTGCAGCTGGCGGCACAGGAAGCGGTGCGCAACAACGTGCTGGATTACGATATGCGTCACGGCTATCGTGGCCCGGCTAATGTTTTATGGCGCGTGGGTGAGTTAGCCTGGGATCATACGCGCATTCTGAAAACCCTGAAGGCGCTGCCGGTTTATGGCCCGCTGTGGCCCGCCGTTGTGACCACCGCCAACAGCAATGAAGCTACGGCGCTGATGCGTGACGGCAGCAGCGTCTCGCTGACGATGGAAGGCGTACGCTGGGCGCGTCCTTATAAGTCCGATACGTTGCAGGGCCCGACGCCGCGCAGCGTGACGCAAGTGCTGCAGCCAGGCCAACAGATCTGGGTACGCAAAGTCGAAAACAGCTGGTGGCTGGCGCAGGTGCCGGACGTTAACTCTTCGCTGATCTCTCTCGACCCGCACGATGGCGCCGTTCGCGCGCTGGTTGGCGGTTTTGATTTCAACCAGAGCAAATTTAACCGCGTAACGCAGTCGCTGCGTCAGGTCGGTTCGAATATCAAGCCTTTCCTCTACACCGCAGCCATGGATCGCGGCCTGACGCTGGCTTCGATTCTTAACGATGTGCCGATTTCGCGCTGGGACGCGGGAGCGGGCTCTGACTGGCGACCAAAAAACTCACCGGCGACCTACGATGGCCCGATCCGCCTGCGTCAGGGACTGGGACAATCGAAGAACGTTGTCATGGTTCGTGCGATGCGAGCAATGGGCGTTGATTATGCCGCAGAGTATCTGCAACGTTTCGGTTTCCCGGCGCAGAATATCGTGCATACCGAATCGCTGGCGCTGGGCGCGGCCTCCTTTACCCCGCTGCAAATGGCGCGCGGCTATGCGGTTATGGCGAACGGCGGCTTCCTGGTTGACCCTTATTTCATTAAGAAGATTGAAAATGAACATGGCGAAACGCTGTTTGAAAACCAGCCGCGCATCGCCTGCCCGGAATGCAATCTGCCAGTGATTTACGGTGAAACGAAAAAATCGGTGGCGCTGGGTGAAGAAAGCGTAGAAAACGTGGCGGTCTCTCAGGAAAATCACAATCCAGCCGTGCCGCAGCCAGTGCTGCAACAGGTAGGGGCCGGTAAGCCTGATGTCACCCAGCAGTATGCGCCGCATGTGATTAATACGCCGCTCTCCTTTTTGATTAAAAGCGCGCTGAACTCGAATATCTTTGGCGAACCGGGCTGGATGGGCACCGGCTGGCGTGCCGGCCGCGATCTGAAGCGGAAAGACATTGGCGGCAAAACCGGTACGACCAACAGTTCGAAAGATGCCTGGTTCTCTGGTTATGGTCCCGGCGTAGTGACCACTGTCTGGATTGGCTTTGACGATCATCGCCGCGACCTGGGCCGTTCGAGCGCGTCCGGCGCGATTGACGATCAGATTTCAGGTTACGAAGGCGGTGCCAAGAGTGCTCAGCCCGCGTGGGATAACTTTATGAAGGCAGCGCTGGATGGCGTGCCGGAGCAGCCGCTAACGCCTCCGCCGGGCATCGTGACTGTCACTATCGATCGTACTACCGGTAAGCTGGCTAACGGCGGCGGCAATACGCGTCAGGAGTATTTTATTGAAGGGACGCAGCCCACCGAGTATTCCGTACAAGACGTGGGGACCACGCTAATGGATAACGGCGAAGCACGCGAACTCTTTTAACAGCAAGCAGGGGCGATTTTCGCCCCTTTTACTTTTCCGCTACGATCGTCCCGCTCAGTAATCAATTCGCTGCTGCTTTGCCAGCCACTCCCGCACCAGGAACAGCGCGCTAACATTGCGAGCCTCGTTAAAGTCAGGCTCTTCTAACAGCGACATCATGTTTTCCAGCGGCCAGCGGATCACTGGCAGTGGTTCCGGCTCATCTCCTTCCAGCTTTTCAGGATAGAGCCCTTCCGCCACCACAATATTCATTTTGCTGGAAAAGTAAGAGGGAGCCATAGTGAGCTTGCTGAGCGCTTCCATCTGCTGCGCGCCAAAGCCCGCTTCTTCTTTGAGTTCGCGATTAGCCGCCTCGAATACCGTTTCGCCAGGATCAATCAAGCCTTTTGGAAAGCCCAACTCATAGGTTTCCAGCCCGACCACATACTCCTGAATCAACAACAGATGATTATCGATGATTGGCACGATCATCACCGCTTCGCGCTCTGAAGGACGCATACGTTCATAAACGCGCTGTGCGCCGTTACTGAACACCAGATCTACCGATTCAATGGTAAACAGGCGAGAGTGGGCCACAGGCTCAACGTTTAAAATTTTAGGTTTCTCTAATTTTCTTGGCATGGGGGCCCCAGATAAAGCGCGGTTGATCATCGCCTGCCTGTCATTGTCCTGAACAAAAAGCGGCAAAGAGACATTGTGCGACAGGCCTTACGGGAATCCAATCATCAGATGATTTAATTTACTTTTTTATAACAATCGTTTGCAATGTTCGGGAAAAAACTTTATGACAAAGTCAATAAGTGACAAGGAAATAGGATAATGCCGATATTCACCTTGACACTCGCCAGCTAATATTCCGGCAAGGAATTCTGTATAGTAGTTCTAATTTTATGATTTTGTGCGCTATTTTAATTATCAGGTTGGTTGCCACCACTGCCCAATCCCGCCAAAATTAGTGAACTCCCTATAACTTAGCCCGGAGCGAGCAATCACAGTGACGGCAGCAGTTTGGCTGGAATGAGCATAGCATGAGCACAATTATCATTATTCTGGGTGTAATGCTTACCTGCTCAATTATTGCAGGTATCTGTTTTTGGTACGCTATGCGGCATCGTCCGCCGTTGGCGAAACCGCTGCCGTTTATTAATCCGCCCCATCGTCTTCTGACGGGTGAAGAGCGCGATGCCGTAGAGCGCTATCTTGATATGCTGGCAAAAAAGCAGCGCGTTATTCAGCCGGGCGGCGCCAGCGCCGCGCCGGAAATGCTGACGCTTAGCTCGCAGAGCAACAAAGTTTATCCTGTTACCCGCGCCATCACCCGCTATGGACTTTCCACCGACGATCCGCAGAAATGGCGTTACTATCTTGACGCGCTTGAGGTGCATCTTCCTCCGCTGTGGGAACAGTATATCGCCGAAGAAAACTTCGTGGAGTTAATCAAAACCCACTCTATTCCGCTGGTGATCTCCCTTAACGGTCACTCGCTGGTGAACTATGCCGGTGAGCAAAGCATGCTGCCAACGGCGGTGCATCCCAGCGCTACTAATGCCTCGATCCGGCAAGAGCAGAGCGAAAACGTTGAGTTGCTTCAGGTACGTAAAGAGACGCCGGAAGAGCATTGCCTGTCACGCAGCGACGGCACCCGCGAAGCTGCGGTGATCTGCTGCGGCCTGCTGCTGTTTTTTATTAGCCTGTTAACTCCGCTGCTTCTTATGCCGTGGCTGGTCAGCGCCAGCATGGTGATGATTCTGGTTAGCCTGTGGTTTATGTATCGTCGTCCCAGCGAAAAGGATTTGCGTGAAATTCATTGCCTGCGCGGCGCGCCGAAACGCTGGGGGCTGTTTAGCGAATCCAATCAGGGACAGGTCAACAACATCTCGCTTGGGATTATCGATCTGGTTTATCCGCCGCACTGGCAGCCTTATGTTACTCACGATCTTGGCCAGACCACCGAGGTGGATATCTATCTGAACCGTCAGGTGGTACGCCAGGGGCGTTTTCTGTCGCTACAGGATGAGGTGCGCAACTTCCCTATCCAGCGCTGGAAGAAAAATATGGTGCTGGCCTGTGGCTCTCTGTTGGTGCTGGCCTTACTGATTAGCTGGGTGCCTCTGGCGATGCCGCTAAAGCTCAGCATGGCGTGGCTGACCGGCTCTGAACGCATTGAAGTTAACTCGGTGGCCGCGCTGGAGCAGGCAACGCTGCATGTGGGCGACAGCCTGAAAGTCAGCGGCACCGGGATGTGTTCCGTGCCTGCCAGCTATCAGAGCAACCGCAGTTACGCTTTTATGCCGTTCGACTGTTCAGCCATTTACTGGAATATGGCGACGCCCCTGCCGCTGCCGCAGTCGGAAATCATTGATAAAGCGTCTGCGCTGTTGAATTTGACCAATCAGCAGCTGCATCCGCAAAATAATATCGATAGCAAGCTTAACCCGCAGCTTGCTACGGCGATTGAAAAGTCAGGCATGATCCTGCTGGATGATTTTTCTGATCTGGTGCTGAAAACCCAGGAGTTATGCAGCCAGCAGCAGGACTGCGTACGACTGAAAAACGCCCTGGTTAACCTCGGTAACGCAAAGGACTGGGATACGCTGGTCAGCCGCGCCGCCTCAGGTTCGTTAGATGGCATGAACGTGCTGTTGCGTCCGGTCAGCGCTGAGGCGCTGGAAAATCTGGTGAATACCGCGACTTCAACCTTTTTTTATCGTGAAACCCATCGCGCCGCCGAGGCGCTCAATAGCCCTCCGCCTGGCGGATTTCTGATTGTCAGCGATGAGGGACGTCAGCTGGTTAGCCATCCTCAACCCACCGTTTCGCTGTTTGACTTCAACGCGCCGGATCAGTGGGACGAACTCCAGCGCCTGGCTGGCATGCTGCTGCATACGCCTTTCAGTGCCGCCGGGATCATCACCAGTATCCATACGGATGCCAACGGCACCCAGCATATCGCCCTGCACAGCGAGCCGGATATGCTGACGCTGTGGCGCTATCTGTGCACTTCGCTGCTGCTGGTTATTCTTAGCCTGAGCGTAGTGGTTAACGGTCTGCTGGCGCTGAATCGCATCCACCGCAACCGCAAACGCATCGTGGAAATTCAGCAATATTACGATAAGTGCTTTAACCATACGCTGTCGCCGATGCCGGATATGCGCCCGCTGTTCTGAGCCACTTTCAACTGTGCTACCCTGTCGCCGTTCTTTTTGGGAGGGTGGCATGGCAATCAACATTAACTGGCGCGATATTGATACCGTGCTGCTGGATATGGACGGTACGCTGCTCGATCTGGCGTTTGACAGCTATTTCTGGCTGACGCTGGTGCCTGAGAGCATCAGTCAACAGCGCGGCATCTCGCTGGAGGAAGCCAGCCAGTTAATCATGGCGAAGTATCAGGCGGTTCAGCATACGCTAAACTGGTATTGTCTGGATTACTGGAGCCGTGAACTGGATTTGGATATCCGTACCATGACCTGGGAAATGCGCAGCCGGGCGCGTTTACGCGATGATACCCTTCCCTTGCTGCAGGCGTTACGCGCCAGCGGCAAGCGCACCATTCTGCTTACCAACGCGCACCCCTGGAATCTGGAAGTAAAGCTAAAGCAAACTGGCCTTGGGCAGCACCTTGATTTATTACTTTCGACCCATACATTTGGCTTTCCGAAAGAAGATCAGCGCCTGTGGCAGGCCGTGCAGCAGCATACCGGTTTTGAAAACCAGCGAACGCTGTTTATTGATGACAGCGAGCCGGTGCTGGATGCGGCAAAGCGCTGGGGAATTGCCTGGTGTCTTGGCGTCAGCAACCCCGACTCCGGTATGCCGACCAAAACCTTCGCCCACCATCAGAGCGTGAGCGATTACCGAACGCTTCTCGGCGCGCTGGCGCTGTAGGCGCGGTAAACCGACGGGAGCAGTGATGAAAGAGAAAACCGCAGAAGGCGTCCGACTCGACAAGTGGCTGTGGGCCGCGCGCTTTTATAAAACCCGCGCGCTGGCGCGTGAAATGATCGAAGGCGGAAAGGTTCACTATAACGGCCAGCGCAGCAAACCCAGCAAACTGGTTGAGCTGAATGCCGAAGTGAAATTACGTCAGGGCAATGATGAGCGCACGGTGGTCATCTGTGCCGTTACCGATCAGCGTCGCCCCGCCGCTGAAGCACAGCTGCTGTATAGCGAAACGGCAGAAAGCGTGGAAAAGCGCGAAAAGATGGCGCAGGCGCGCAAGCTGAATGCGCTGACTATGCCGCATCCGGATCGACGGCCTGATAAAAAAGAGCGCCGCGACCTGATCAAATTCAAATTTTCTGGCGACGAATAACGCGCCGCCAATACGAGAGAAAAACTATGGCTCATCAAGACCAAATGCATCGTTACCTGTTCGAAAACCACGCGGTCCGTGGCGAACTGGTTAATCTGTCCGCGACATGGCGCGAGATTGTCGCTGGCCACGATTACCCGCAGCCGGTACAACAGCTGCTGGGCGAACTGCTGGTGGCAACCAGTCTGCTTACCGCCACGCTGAAGTTTGAAGGCGATATTACCGTGCAGCTCCAGGGCGACGGCGCGTTAACTCTGGCGGTGATTAACGGTAATAACCGTCAGGAAATGCGCGGTGTTGCGCGCGTTCAGGGTGAGATCGCCCCTGGCAGCTCGCTGAAAGAGATGGTGGGCAACGGCTATCTGGTGATCACCATTTCGCCGGAAAAAGGCGAACGCTATCAGGGCGTCGTTGGGCTGGAAGGCGATACGCTGGCAGCCTGCCTGGAAGATTACTTTATGCGTTCTGAGCAGCTGCCGACGCGTCTGTTTATCCGTACCGGCGAACATGAAGGCCAGGCGGGCGCTGCGGGTATTTTGTTGCAGGTGTTGCCGGCGCAGGATACTGATAAAGAAGATTTCAACCATCTGGCCACGTTGACGGAAACCATCAAAACCGAAGAGCTGATCGGCCTGCCGGCGAATGAGGTGCTGTGGCGTCTCTATAACCAGGAAGAGGTGACCATCTATGAACCACAGAACGTCAGCTTCAAATGTACCTGTTCGCGCGAGCGCTGCGGTGAAGTGCTGAAAACGCTGCCTCAGGAAGAAGTGGATCAAATCCTGCAGGAAGATGGCCAAATCGATATGCACTGTGACTATTGCGGCAGCCACTATATTTATGATGCGGTAGATATTGCGGCAATTCGTAATGACTCCGGTAGCGGCAGCGATCAGATTCATTAAGATATCCGGCAAATTTATAAAGGCGACGCAGGTCGCCTTTATTTTGTGTTAAAGTCCATTCGTCACCTTCCCTTCTTATTGACTCGCCTTACTGATTAACTCCACTGCGCCAGGTAGGCGTTAATGATGAAAAACTACTAGCGGCGGCGCATATAGGGAGGATCAATCTTTCTTTTACGGTTCAGTCTCCAGTGTAGAATAAAGGCGGCGATTGCCAATACAATGAGGAATACAATAACTATTAATTTAATCATTATAACCTGTTTCTTTAAGAGTTTATTGAAAGGTTTTAAATAGCATTAAAACGCCTGAGTTGGAATTAACCTTTATTTAATCACAATCAAAAATTATGACATCACTCTGGTGTTTATTCACCAGCTCACTTTCTGGCAAAAGAGAGAGGGTGCGGCAACGCGCGCTGAAGCCTCCTGTCTGAGAATATTTTTGTTGTTAACAGTAAACGTTAGCCTTCCCACTTAGTGCCAGTTTTATCGCCGAGCAAATCGATGGTGGCCTGAAAGAAGATTACCGCATGAAATTTAATCTGATTAATTTGTAGAGCAGCAAAAACTTAAGGATGCTTATCTCAACGATTTTGAGGATTAAGCCTTATGACGAAGAGCAGAAACAGCATCAATAGCCCCTGCCAAATAGATCACCAATCCTCGGGGCTTTCATCATAAATTTTACGCACAGCAAATTTAAAGATGTAGTAACCCATAACAAGCCCCAACAGGGAAAAGACAGAAAACAAATATCGGTATTCGCTGTATGAGAAAAACAGAAACCAGCCCGCATAAAGCAGGGCCAAACCACATATGCCTATGCCCTGCACTAAGCGAGATGAAATAACAAGCAGTAATTTTTTCATATTTTAACTTTCTCAAAAAAATAGCAGCAGGTTTGGTGAAATTTTTCTCCGTCAGTAAACCATAACTGTGCAGCGTCATTTAAAGCAAAGATTCCAGATTTTTTCACAGCATTCGTAAACCGGCTCAAAATAGTACAATTAACTAATATTAGTGATGCAGGCTGATATAAGCGCATCACTTACATTTGCTCAAATTTGTTAAGCTCATCAGTAAAACGGGTAGTCTGGCTCGCGTTTTTCATTAACAAACTTCAACGGCGCGGCCAGCAGAGTCTTAGCCAGGCGGATCGGTTGGAGATTGCGCTTAACGCAGCGGACAAACGCCGCTTTTCGCTGGAAAAATAAAATGATGTTTCATAATCCTTCGGCAATAGTCATAACTTTTTATCAGATTTTGACGAATTTCTATAAAAAAACGTTTCGTCTCTCATTTCTGTCACTCTCTCCTTCCGCTGCTTGTTCACAGTAGTAGACTGCCGCAATTGTAAAGCAACGTGAATCGCTTCTCGCTGCTTTACGGCAAGTGGCAGCAAGTCACCCAACATTTGTTGCAGTACAAACCGATAAAGGAACAGTAATATGCGCCCTAATGGCCTGACGCCACAGGACCTCGTCGCTTATGGCATCACTGATACGGTTGAAGTCATCCATAATCCCGATTATGAAACTTTATTTAAGGAAGAAACCCTGCCCGGCCTCACCGGTTATGAGCGCGGCACGCTAACGCAGTCCGGGGCGATCGCCGTGGACACCGGCATTTTTACCGGCCGCTCGCCGAAAGATAAATATATTGTGCGTGACGACACGACGCGCGATTCCTTGTGGTGGAACGACCAGGGCAAAGGCAAAAATGATAATCAGCCTTTGTCGCAGGAAACCTGGCAAGCGCTAAAGCGTTGTGTAACACAGCAGCTTTCCGGTAAACGCCTGTTTGTGGTTGACGCCTGGTGCGGTGCCAATCCTGATACCCGCCTGAGCGTGCGCTTTATTACCGAAGTCGCCTGGCAGGCACACTTCGTCAAAAACATGTTTATTCGCCCTGATGAAGCCAGCCTGGCCAGCTTCACGCCTGATTTTATCGTGATGAACGGCGCAAAATGCACCAACCCCAACTGGCAGCAACAGGGCCTGCATTCAGAAAACTTTGTCGCCTTTAATCTCACCGAAAAGATGCAGCTCATCGGCGGTACCTGGTACGGCGGCGAGATGAAGAAAGGCCTGTTTGCAGTGATGAATTATCTGCTGCCGCTGAAAGGCGTGGCCTCGATGCACTGCTCGGCTAACGTTGGCGAGCAGGGTGACGTCGCAGTGTTCTTTGGCCTTTCCGGCACCGGGAAAACCACCCTGTCCACCGATCCGAAACGTCAGTTGATTGGCGATGATGAGCATGGCTGGGATGATGACGGCGTGTTTAACTTCGAAGGCGGCTGCTACGCAAAAACCATTAAGCTGTCAGAGCAGGCGGAGCCGGAGATTTATCATGCCATCCGTCGCGATGCGCTGCTGGAAAACGTGGTGGTACGCAGCGATGGGTCTGTCGATTTTGATGACGCCAGCAAAACGGAGAATACGCGCGTCTCCTATCCGATTTACCATATCGATAATATCGTTAAGCCGGTATCGAAAGCGGGTCATGCGAAAAAGGTTATTTTCCTGACCGCCGATGCGTTTGGCGTACTGCCGCCGGTTTCGCGCCTCTCTTCCGATCAAACGCAGTATCACTTCCTGTCAGGCTTTACCGCCAAGCTGGCGGGCACTGAGCGCGGTATTACCGAGCCAACACCAACCTTTTCCGCCTGCTTTGGCGCGGCGTTTTTAACGCTGCATCCAACAAAATATGCCGAAGTGCTGGTGAAGCGTATGCAGGATGCGGGCGCGGAAGCCTGGCTGGTCAATACCGGCTGGAACGGCACCGGGAAGCGTATCTCACTGAAGGATACGCGAGCGATTATCAACGCGATTCTTAGTGGCGAGCTGGCACAGACGGAGACGCAGACGCTGCCTGTATTCAATCTACAGATGCCGGTCGCTGTGCCAGGCATCGATCCGCATATTCTCGATCCGCGCAATACCTGGCAAGATCCGGCGCAGTGGGAAAGTCGCGCGCTGGATTTGGCGCAGCGCTTTATCACTAATTTTGAGAAGTATACCGATACGCCTGCAGGCGCCGCGCTGGTGTCAGCCGGACCGCAAATTTAATCCTGTCGCAGTAAAGAAAACCCCCGCCGTTTGGCGGGGGGTTTTATTTTCTGACGCAGGCGTTCAGCTATTCGCTCTTAGGCAATGGCAACGGGCTCACCGGGCCGCCAGTTGGTGACGTCGATGCAGATAAGGGCAGCCAGGCGCGAATGCGTAGGCCGCCGCGCTCACTGACGCCCATCTCCAGCGATCCCTGATGCGCATCGATAATACGCTGCACAATCGCCAGTCCCAGTCCGGTGCCGCTGGTACTGCGGGCGCTGTCGCCGCGAACAAAGGGCTGTAGCAGATGCTTTAACTGTTCCGGCTTAATGCCCGGCCCATCATCTTCCACCTGGAACCAGGCGCGCTGTAGCTCATAGCCGCTGCTGACCTTAATCCAGCCGTTGCCGTAGCGCGCCGCGTTCACCACCATATTCGCCGCCGCTCGCTTGATCGAAAGCGGATTGATATCCAGTATGAGTTCTTCAGGCATGATGGCATCTTCAATTTCACGCTCGTAGCCGCTCTCCGCCGCAACAACTTCGTTCAGCACCGCGTTCAGATCGGCGCGTTCGGTCTGCATCTCCTGCCCGGTACGCAGATAATCGATGAACTGTTCGATAATCGCATTGCACTCTTCAATATCCTTATTAATCGATTCCGCCAGATAGCCATCTTCTGCGCTCATCATCTCCGTGGCCAGGCGAATACGCGTCAGCGGCGTACGCAGATCGTGACTCACGCCTGCCATCAACAGTGTACGATCGTCTGCCAACTGTTTTACGCCTGACGCCATCTGGTTAAAGGCGCGCGTCACCGAGCGCACCTCCGATGCGCCATATTCCCGCAGCGGCGGCGGAATAATGCCTTTCCCTACCTGTAACGCCGCATGCTCCAGATCCACCAGCGGACGGTTCTGAATACGGATAAACAGCCAGGCGCCGCCTATCGCCAATAGCATAATCGCCAGCGTATAACGGAACAGCGGCGAGAAGTCGCCCTGATGAATTTCGGTCAGCGGCACGCGTACCCAGATATCGGGTGAGAGCCAGGTTTTCAGCCACACTACAGGCGAGTTTTTATTGACCTCGACCCGTACATCCGTTGGCCCGCCGAGCTGGCGCGCCATCTGATCGCTTAAAAACTGGTAATGCTGTGCCCAGCGTAATCCGCTCTCCTCCGCCGCCGCGTTGGTATAGAGAGAAATTCCCAGCTCGCGGTAAATTTCACGCCGAAACGCGGGCGGCACTTCCAGTTGCGTGCCATCTTCTAACTGCAGCCGGTCGGTCATTAACATGCGCACTTCATACGCCAGCACCTTGTTAAACTGCTGCAGGCTGGGAAGAATGGCAAAGTTAAGTACCACCAGATAGGTGGTTACCAGGCTGACAAACAGTAACGTGACGATCAGCAGCAGCGTGCGTGCAAAGGAACTGCGGGGAGAAAAGCGGAGCCGCCTCATGCTTTAGTGCCGTCCGGAACAAACACGTAGCCCAGGCCCCAAACGGTCTGGATATAGCGCGGATGCGCAGGATCTTCTTCCACCATGCGGCGCAGGCGTGAAATCTGCACGTCGATGGAGCGTTCCATCGCGCTGTACTCGCGGCCACGGGCAAGGTTCATCAGCTTATCGCGTGACAGCGGCTCACGCGGATGGCTCACCAGCGCTTTCAGCACGGCAAATTCGCCGCTGGTTAACGGCATCGGCTCATCTTCGCGGAACATTTCACGGGTGCCGAGATTCAGCTTGAACTTGCCGAAGGCGATAACCGCTTCTTCCTGAGAAGGCGCGCCCGGCAGTTCATTCGCCTGACGACGCAGCACGGCACGAATACGCGCCAGCAGCTCACGCGGGTTGAACGGTTTCGGAATGTAGTCATCCGCGCCGATCTCCAGCCCAACAATACGATCGACCTCTTCGCCTTTTGCCGTCACCATAATGATCGGCATCGGATTACTTTGGCTACGCAAGCGACGACAAATCGACAGGCCATCTTCGCCCGGCAACATTAAGTCGAGCACCATCAGGTGAAAGGATTCGCGGGTTAACAGGCGATCCATTTGCTCGGCGTTAGCGACGCTGCGCACCTGAAAACCCTGTTCGGTCAGATAACGCTCCAGCAGTGCGCGCAGGCGCATGTCATCATCGACGACCAGAATTTTGTAGTTTTCTTGCATTTCGATACTCCCAAAGGCGCTATTGCCCGAGCTGGTATTGTTAAAAAAGAAGCGTAACTGTGACAGCCATTAATGGTTTATATTCTAGCCGAAATTGTTACAAAGCATATTAAACAGCAGCTTATATCGCATTTATTTTGCTTTTACCCTGCCCATTGGCCCGCCATCGGCCGATCCGTCTTTTCTGAAATACGTCCATAAACTCTGCTCATCGCTGGCTCAGAATAGCGAATGTAAACTTTTGTCATGGCAAAACAGCGGGTTAACTTAATGGCGCTTGCCGGTTTGATTGTGATGCTGCTTTAACAGGCTATTAAGTGCCAGATTACTGCGCCCTGAGTCCAACTATTAGCAGAAAAAACTGGCATTTATTTTTTTCTCTTTACGCTAAGCCAGGAATATTCGCAGCGCACAAAGGATCGATCCATTAATAAATCAAGTTAACCTTATTCGTTAGAAAACAACGCTTTTCAGCGCTGCCCTGGCAAACCTATATTCTCCCCGACAAACGTTGTTTATTTATCAGCCGGGAATAAATATGAACAAGATAATGTTGATTTGCTCGCTGGCACTGTTTATCAGCGGATACGTAATGGCTAACGAACCCACAGGCGGCGTGGCCGCAGGGGCTCAGGCAACCACCGAAGCGAAAGGCGCTTCTGATGCGGAAGGCGTTGCCGTTGTGGGCGCGCTACTGGGTCTGGCCCTTGCCACTGCAGGCGGCGGCGATGGCTCCAGCACGGCAACCACCACCACAACCAGCACCATTCCACATTAAAATTTATTAAGGCACTACCTCAGGTCAAAAATTATAAGAACTTTGTTGCTGTTGTCTTTCGCCACCGGAGAATAAGCGTTGCCCGGGCTTTCTTAAAAAAGTCATTATTCTCCGCTTCTTTTTTCCAGCGCCGGTTACACGGCGTCGCTGTCATTTTGATCCTGACGATAATCAATCCGGTTAATAAACCAGATTTTTTCCCCTTCCGGCGTATTCACGCTAACTTCGTCATCCACTTCTTTTTTAATCAACGCGCGCGCCATCGGCGAATCAACAGAGATATAATTTTTTGCGTCCCCATAGATTTCATCCGGGCCAACAATACGAAAGCACTTTACCTCACCCTGTTCGTTTTCCACCTCCACCCAGGCACCAAAAAAGACCTTGCCCTCCTGCTGTGGTGAATAATCGACAATCTTTAGCTCGGCAAGACACTTACGCAGATAGCGCACCCGTCGATCGATCTGACGCAGCAGGCGCTTGTTATAGGTGTAGTCTGCGTTTTCGGAACGATCGCCCAGACTGGCCGCCCAGGAGACAATTTTGGTGATCTCCGGGCGCTTTTCTTTCCACAGATAATCGTGTTCCGCCCTGAGCTTGTTATAACCTTCACGGGTAATCAGTTGCGTCTTCACACACCCATCCTGTCAGCTAAAACTAATGGTCCGGCAGCCTTACGCCGCCCTCTGGCGCTAATGGTACAACATCAAAAACCACCTGTGGTAAAACGCGCTCGGAATATGGCCTAAAGCGCGCCGCATCGCTGGTAATTTCGCCCTCCAGTCCGTATAACTGTCCGCTATTTCTCAAACTCTGTTAGCAAGATAGTTGAACCG
The DNA here is from genome assembly GCF_002101395.1 of Pantoea alhagi. Taxonomy (NCBI): domain Bacteria; kingdom Pseudomonadati; phylum Pseudomonadota; class Gammaproteobacteria; order Enterobacterales; family Erwiniaceae; genus Pantoea; species Pantoea alhagi. The sequence continues at coordinate 1,252,200 of NZ_CP019706.1, forward strand.
ATGATGAATGATTCACTGAACCGCATTATTGCAGGTGAACTTCAGGCGCGGGCTGAACAAGTTGATGCCGCAATCCGCCTGCTGGACGAAGGGAACACCGTGCCGTTTATTGCACGTTATCGTAAGGAAGTCACCGGCGGGCTTGATGATACCCAGCTGCGACAGCTGGAGACCCGCCTCGGTTACCTGCGAGAGCTGGAAGATCGCCGCCAGGCGATCCTGAAATCCGTTGCGGAACAGGGCAAACTCAGCGATGAACTCGCCGCCGCAATTAACGGTACGCTGAGCAAAACCGAACTCGAAGATCTTTACCTCCCCTATAAGCCGAAACGCCGTACCCGTGGACAGATCGCTATTGAAGCCGGGCTGGAACCGCTGGCGGAGACGCTGTGGCAGGATCCTTCTCATGAGCCAGAGCAGCTGGCCGCCCGCTTTGTGGATGCCGGTAAAGGCGTAGCCGACGTGAAGGCGGCGCTGGATGGCGCGCGCTATATCCTGATGGAGCGTTTCGCGGAAGATGCCGCTCTGCTGGCGAAAGTGCGCGACTACTTGTGGAAGAACGCGCATCTGGTGTCACGCGTGGTGGAAGGCAAAGAGGAAGAAGGCGCGAAATTTCGCGACTATTTTGATCATCACGAAGCGCTGGCAACGGTGCCTTCACATCGTGCGCTGGCGATGTTCCGTGGCCGCAACGAAGGCGTGCTGCAGCTGGCGCTCAATCCCGATCCGCAGTTTGATGAGCCACCGCGTGAAAGTTACGGCGAACAGCTTATCAGCGAGCATCTGAACCTGCGTCTGAACAACGCGCCGGCAGACAGCTGGCGTAAGGCCGTGGTGAGCTGGACGTGGCGTATTAAAGTGCTGCTGCATCTGGAAACCGAGCTGATGGGCAGCGTGCGCGAGCGGGCGGAAGAAGAAGCGATCAACGTCTTCGCCCGCAACCTGCACGATCTGCTGATGGCGGCACCGGCTGGTATGCGCGCCACAATGGGTCTCGATCCGGGCCTGCGCACCGGGGTAAAAGTTGCCGTAGTGGATGCCACCGGCAAGCTGGTCGCCACCGACACCATCTATCCGCATACCGGCCAGGCGGCGAAGGCAGCGGCGGCGGTCGCAGCGCTCTGTATCCGTCATCAGGTTGAACTGGTGGCGATTGGCAACGGCACCGCGTCACGTGAAACTGAGCGCTTCTTCCTGGAGGTGCAAAAACAGTTCCCCCAGGTCACGGCGCAAAAAGTTATCGTCAGCGAAGCGGGCGCATCGGTTTACTCAGCGTCTGAGCTGGCGGCGCTGGAGTTTCCCGACCTTGATGTTTCCCTGCGCGGCGCGGTTTCTATCGCGCGTCGTCTGCAGGATCCGCTGGCAGAGCTGGTGAAAATCGATCCGAAATCGATCGGCGTCGGCCAGTATCAGCATGACGTCAGCCAAAGCCAGTTGGCGAAAAAGCTGGATGCGGTGGTGGAAGACTGTGTAAACGCCGTTGGTGTCGATCTGAATACCGCCTCCGTGGCGCTGCTGACGCGCGTAGCCGGACTGACGCGCATGATGGCGCAAAATATTGTGAACTGGCGTGATGAAAACGGTCGCTTTCGCAGCCGTCAGCAGTTGCTGAAAGTCAGCCGTCTCGGTCCAAAAGCCTTTGAACAGTGTGCTGGCTTCCTGCGCATTAACCAGGGCGATAATCCACTGGATGCCTCAACGGTGCATCCGGAAGCCTATCCGGTGGTAGAGCGTATTCTGGAGGCAACCCGCCAGTCGCTACGCGAGCTGATGGGTAATTCGAATGAGCTGCGCAACCTGAAAGCGGTCGACTTTACCGACGAGCGTTTCGGCGTGCCGACGGTCAGCGATATTCTTAAAGAGCTGGAAAAGCCAGGCCGCGATCCGCGTCCGGAATTCAAAACGGCACAGTTTGCTGAAGGCGTAGAAACCATGAACGATCTGCTGCCGGGCATGGTGCTGGAAGGCGCAGTGACTAACGTTACTAACTTTGGTGCATTCGTGGATATCGGCGTGCATCAGGATGGACTGGTTCATATCTCCTCGCTCTCTGACAAATTTGTCGAAGATCCACATACCGTGGTGAAAGCGGGCGATATCGTTAAGGTCAAGGTGCTGGAAGTGGATTTGCAGCGTAAGCGTATTGCGCTGACCATGCGTCTGGATGAGCAGCCGGGTGAAACCGCTTCGCGCGCTGCGCCACGTAGCCAGGAGCGTACTAATAACCGCCCGGCGGCGAAACCACGCGCGCGTGGCAATAGCACTCTCTCTGGCAACAGTGCGATGGGCGATGCGCTGGCCGCGGCGCTGGGAAAAAAACGCTAACAACTTTAAGGGCGGCCAGGTGCCGCCCTTTGTATTATGTTTGTTCTAAATCAACATTAACGATAATCGTTCTCATTAATATGGTGCCGTTTTGTTCTTGCCGCCTTAAGCGACAGTCAATGAGGTGCACCCTATGCCACTATTTGCCCGCCAACACTATAAAATTCTTGGTTTTTCTTCCGCCGTCAGCCCGGCTTACCGGCAAAAACTCCTCTCTCTTGGGCTGTTGCCCGGCGCCTGCTTCCAGGTGTTGCGTATTGCACCGCTGGGCGATCCGCTCCAGATCCAGACAGGACGCGTTAGCCTGATGCTGCGCAAAAAGGATCTGTCGCTGCTGCAGCTACAGCCGATGGCGGAGGTGGCATGAAAAACTGCACTATTGGTCTGCTGGGTAATCCGAACGCCGGGAAAACCACCCTATTTAATCAGCTCACCGGCGCTCGCCAGCGTGTGGGCAACTGGGCCGGCGTCACCGTAGAGCGTAAAGAGGGCTTCTTCACCGCTGGCGAGACGCGGGTAAATTTAATTGATCTTCCCGGCACCTATTCACTCACCACCATTTCACAGCAGGCGTCGCTCGACGAACAGATCGCCTGCCACTTTGTTTTAAGCCAGCAGGCGGATCTGCTGATTAATGTTGTGGACGCCTGTAATCTTGAGCGCAACCTCTATCTTACGCTGCAGCTGCGTGAGCTGGGCGTGCCCTGCATCGTCGCGCTCAATATGCTGGATATGGCAGAAAGCCAACGCATTAACATCGATATACCCACGTTGGCGCAGCGCCTCGGCTGTCCGGTAGTGCCCGTGGTTTCAACGCGCGGCAGCGGGCTGGATCGCCTGAAACAGCTGATTGACGAAGGCATTCCTGCCTGCGCGCCGCTGGAAGTCTGCTATCCGGCTGAATTGAACAGCGCCATCGATCGGCTGGCGGCTGCGATGCCGGTCAACGAAAGCCGTCAGCAGCGGCGCTGGCTTGCGCTACAGCTGCTGGAAGGCGATGTCTACAGCCGCCAGCAGATAAGCGATGTGACGCAACAGCATTTAACCGAGCTGGAAACCCAACTCTCATCAGATATTGCGATAAATATCGTCGCCGCACGCTATGAAAAGCTGGCGTCGATTTGCGCTGAAGTCAGCAATCAACATTTGATGGCGCCGCATCGGCTGTCGCAGCGTCTGGATAATCTGGTGTTGAACCGCTGGCTGGGCTTGCCGATCTTTTTGCTGATGATGTATCTGATGTTCGTGCTGGCGATCAATATCGGCGGCGCAATCCAGCCGCTGTTCGACATCGGTTCAACGGCACTGTTTATTCATGGTATGCAGTGGCTTGGCGCTACGCTGCATTTCCCCGTCTGGCTGACGCTGTTTCTTGCTCAGGGCATCGGCGGCGGGATTAATACGGTGCTGCCGTTGGTGCCACAGATTGGTTTAATGTATCTGTTTCTCTCCTTTATGGAGGACTCCGGCTATATGGCGCGCGCTGCCTTCGTGGTCGATCGGCTGATGCAATCGCTTGGCCTGCCGGGCAAATCTTTTGTGCCGCTGATTGTTGGCTTTGGCTGTAACGTCCCTGCGGTAATGGGCGCACGCACGCTGGATGCCCCACGCGAACGGTTGATTACGGTGATGATGGCGCCTTTCATTTCCTGCGGGGCCAGGCTGGCGATTTTTGCCGTGTTCTCTGCCGCCTTCTTTGGCGCACACGGCGCGCTGGTGGTGTTTAGCCTGTATCTCACTGGCATCGTGATGGCGGTGTTAACCGGTCTGTTGCTTAAGCATACGCTGCTGCGCGGTGAAGCCTCGCCGTTCGTAATGGAGCTGCCAAGCTGGCACGTTCCGCATCTGAAAAGCCTGCTCTTGCAAGCCTGGCAGCGGCTGCACGGCTTTGTGCTGCGCGCCGGGAAAGTAATTGTGATCGCCAGCATTTTTATTGGCGGGCTGAATAGCTTCTCGTTTAATGGTCAGCCGGTTAACAGCATCAATGATTCGGCGCTGGCCAGCGTTAGCCGGGTGATCACTCCGCTGCTGGCGCCTATCGGCATCCAGCCGGATAACTGGCAAGCCTCGGTCGGCCTGCTGACTGGCGCAATGGCCAAAGAGGTGGTGGTCGGTACGCTGAATACGCTCTATACCGCCGAGGCGCTGCATGAAGAGCCGTTCAACGTCTACGACTGGAGCCTGAAGGCGGAACTTGCCGATGCGGTAACGGAAACCTGGCAGGGCCTGAAAGAGACGCTGACTTTCAGCGTGCTGGCTAACCCTATTGAGGCCAGTAAAGGCGATGGCGAAATGGCGGGCGGCGCGATGGGTAAAATGAGCCGCCAGTTTGGCAGCGATGCCGCCGCTTTCAGCTATCTGCTGTTTGTGCTGCTTTACATTCCCTGCGTCTCGGTGATGGGCGCGATTGCGCGTGAAAGCAGCCGCCGCTGGATGGGCTTTTCAATTCTGTGGGGGTTAAACGTTGCTTACTCCCTTGCCACGCTGTTCTGGCAGTTTTCGCGTATCAATGAACAGCCGCTTACCAGCAGCCTGATTATTTTACTGGTGCTGCTATTTAACAGCGCCCTGCTGCTGCTGTTACGGCGGGTTAAACTGCCGCCGCAGCGCATTCCGATTCGGGTGTTGCCGGTGGAAAGCTATCAAAAGCCGTTAAGAAGCGGAGAATGCCATTAGCCAACGAAGCGATGGCAATTTTAGCCAGGCGGCTCCCATCCTGAGAAAGGGAGTCGCTGTAGCGGTTGCGATTTTAGCCTGGCGGTCTACAGTAAAAACTAACGCCCTTGCGAACCTAACGCTGCAGCCCGCCGGATAAACATGGATATTATCAATAACTTAATCGATAAGATCTACCAGGACACTTTTCCAATGGCCGCGCGGGAGCGCCTGCTGTCACACATTCGCGCCGCCCGTGATGCGATAAAAAAACCGCGTAAGCCGCACTGGGATGAAAAAGATGTGGTGCTGATAACCTATGCCGATCAGTTCCGCGAGCCGGAAGCGCCGACGCTTGCCACTTTTTCACGCTTTTATCAGCAGCATTTGCAGTCCACTTTTAACCTGGTTCACCTGCTGCCTTTCTTCCCCTGGTCATCCGATGACGGTTTTTCCGTGATTGATTATCATCAGGTCAATCCCATATGCGGCGAATGGCGCAACGTGGCTGAACTGCATACGCATACGCGTTTGATGTTCGATTTTGTTTGCAACCATATCTCTTCACGCAGCGCCTGGTTTAAACATTATCTGGCCTGCGATCCCGGCTGGGACGATTTTTTTATCAGTATGCCGCCCGGCACCGATTTAAGCAGCGTGACCCGCCCGCGTACTTCACCGCTGCTGACCCCTTTTGAGCGTGGCGATGGCAGTACCCACTATATCTGGACCACCTTTAGCGCCGATCAGATAGACCTGAACTTCGCCAGCCCGGAAGTGCTGATTCGTATGGTTGACGTGCTGCTGGAATACCTGAAAAAAGGGGCCGATTACGTCAGGCTGGATGCGGTGGGCTATATGTGGAAAACGCCTGGCACGCGCTGTATTCACCTGGAAAATACCCATCTGCTGGTGAAGCTGTTCCGCGCCATTGCCGACGTAGTCGCGCCTGGCACCGTGATCATTACCGAAACCAATGTGCCGCATCAGGACAATATCAGCTACTTTGGCAACGGTCAGGATGAAGCGCAGATGGTTTATCAGTTCTCGCTGCCGCCGCTGGTATTGCATGCTATTCATAACGGCTCCGCGCGCGCGCTGCGCCAGTGGGCGGCGGGCCTCGATTTGGGTGGCGGCACCACGACCTTTTTTAACTTTCTCGCCTCACACGATGGCATCGGCCTCAACCCGGCGCGTGGCATTCTGCCGGAAGTCGAGATCGTTTCGCTGGTGCGTGACCTGGCGCTGGAAGGCGCACTGATCTCTTATAAAAATAATCCGGACGGCACCACCAGCCCGTATGAGATTAATGTCACCTACATGGATGCGTTGAACAAGCAGAACGATGACGATGACACGCGCATCCGACGTTTTATGCTGGCACATGCGATTCTGCTGGCTTTCCCCGGCGTTCCCGCTATCTATATCCAGAGCATTCTTGGCTCGCGCAACGATCAGGAAGGCGTCAAAGTCGCCGGTCATAACCGCGCCATCAATCGGGAAAAATATGCGCTCTCAGCGATCGAAAAAGCGCTGTCCGGCGGCAATTATCTCCGACAGCAGGTTTTTAACCGCCTCAGCGCGCTGATACAGCTGCGTACGCGTCAGCCTGCGTTTCATCCTGATAATCCAATGGAGATCCTCGACAGTGAAAATACGCTGTTAATGATGCGGCGCTATTCACCAACGGGCGATAACAGCCTGCTGTGCGTGTTTAATCTGAGCGGCAAAAACGTGGAGGCGACGCTGCCGGAAGCGAAGAAATATCGCGATATTGTTGAGCAGGCGCTGATTGATGGTTCGCAGCCGGTAACGCTGCCGCCGTGGCACTATCTGTGGCTGAAAGGTTAAGCAGGCATAACCGGTATGCCTGCTTAAAGATTACTTATAGACGTCCGCCGTAGCGCTGAAACGACCATGTTCGCGTCCGGCTATCACCAGAAAGTATTTGCCGCCCTTCTCATCCGCCAGTTTTGAAAGTTCACGTTTGGCATCCATTGGCGAGGTGGTTTCCGCCGTGGTATTCACCGTGCCGATTTTCTCCAGATTCATTTTCTGCACATCTTCTTTCGTCACTTCCTGTGCCGCGAGCGCAGAGAATGAGAGACCACCCAGCAGACAGGTTACAGCAATCGTTTTAATGATATTCATAGTACACCTTCGTCATAAGTTAACTGAAAAACTCAGACCGCCGAAGAATACAATGAGATAGGGGAATACAGCGCCCTGCTCCCTGGCAGACTCATACAGTCATGATCAGCGGCCTTGCTCAGTTACAATTATTAACGCCAGGTGATATTTTGCCAGCTAAAGGGATAAAGTTTCTTAAACTGACTCGCTGAACGCTTTGACCGCCGTACAAAATTCCTGCGTATGCGAGATAAAAGGCGCATGAGCGGCTTTTTCTATAATCAGAGAGTCGCTGGCAGGCCAGCGCTGATCCAGCAGCGTAGCGACTTTACGTGGTACCAGCCCATCCAGATAGCCATAAATACGCAGCAGCGGAACCTGAAGCCTGTCCATTTCATCGCGTAAATCCGTACTCCGTAAAATCTCCAGCCCACCCGCCAACACCTCCACCGTGGGTATCGGCTGTGACAGCACCACCTCTTTTAACGCCCGGGCATCTTGCCTGGCGCTTTGCGTGCCCAGCGTTTGCAGCGCCAGAAAACGTTCAACGGTGCGCTGATAATCCTCGCTAAGCTGTTGCTGGAAGCCGGCCAGCGTCTCTGGCTTAATCCCCGGCCAGCTCTCTTCATCGGCGGTAAAACGAGGCGATGAGGCGACGGTAATCAGGCCAGTAACCTGTTGCGGATAACGCAGCGCCAGCCAGCTGGCAACCAGACCGCCTAACGACCAGCCCAGATAGAGTGCTTTTTCCGGCAGATGTGGCAACAGAGCGTCGATCATCCCATTCAGCGTTAACGCGCCAAATCCCTGACTGCGGCCAAAACCCGGAAGGTCCACCACATGCAGCCGAAAATGCGCGCTGAGCGGCTCCGCAATGCAACGCCATACTTCCGCGTTCAGTCCCCATCCGTGTAACAGCACAAGATCGCGATTGCCGGTGCCGGTTGTATGCCAGTAAAGCTGCGCCATCGGTTATTGTCTCATCGTTGCTTAATTAAGGAGGTCGCTATGCTACCAATGCAGGGAGGCTGTTGGCTATGCCAGATACCGCTGGCGCTGCCGGTGCAGGGATTATGCAGCTACTGTTTACGCGCGCTGCCTCCGTTACCGCTTTGTTGCCCGCGCTGCGGCTTACCTGCAGGTGATGCGCTTGTCGCCTGCGGACGCTGCCTGCAGCGCCCACCGCCCTGGCAGCAGCTGATCGCCGTAAGCGATTACTGTTCGCCCTTAAGCTTGCTGAGTGCCCGTTATAAATTCTCTGGCCGTACCGCACTCTCTGTGATGCTGGCGCGGCTGATTTTGTTAAGCTGGTTAGCGGCCAGACGTCAGCGCGGCCTGCCTCGTCCCGATTTAATACTGGCCGTGCCGCTGCATCATCAGCGCGCCTGGCGACGCGGTTTTAATCAGGCTGACCTGCTGGCCCGTTCGCTGGCTCGCTGGCTAAGCTGCACTTATGACCCTCAGGCTTTAACGCGCCGCCGCGCTGCTCTTATTCAGCATCGACTTGGGGCGCAAGCGCGTAAGCGCAACCTGCGCGGCGCTTTTCAACTTGAAATCACCGTTCAGGATCGCCATATCGCCCTGATTGATGATGTGGTGACGACCGGTAACACGGTCGCGGAAGTGAGCCGTCTGCTGATGCGCGCCGGAGCCGCCAGCGTCCAGATTTGGTGCCTTTGCCGTACCTTGTAGAGCGTCGGCGATGGGCGTATTATAACCAACTAAATTAGTCAACTATTGAGCAACTGCCATGATCCGAATTACCGATGCCGCCCAGGACCATTTTGCAAAACTGCTTTCAAATCAGGAAGAAGGCACTCAAATCCGCGTGTTCGTGATTAATCCGGGCACCCCAACGGCCGAATGTGGTGTGTCATATTGTCCACCGGATGCGGTAGAGCCGAGCGATACCGAACTGAAATTTGAAAAGCTTTCCGCCTATGTGGATGAGCTGAGCGCGCCCTACCTGGAAGATGCCGAGATCGATTTCGTTACCGATAACCTTGGCTCTCAGCTGACGCTGAAAGCGCCAAACGCCAAAATGCGTAAAGTGTCTGATGACGCACCGCTGCTGGAGCGCGTTGAATATCTGCTGCAGGCACAGATTAACCCGCAGCTGGCCGGACACGGCGGCCGCGTAACGCTGATGGAAATCACTGACGAAGGCTACGCCATTCTGCAGTTTGGCGGCGGCTGTAACGGCTGTTCCATGGTCGACGTGACGCTGAAAGAAGGGATTGAGAAAGAGCTGCTGGCTGCGTTCCCTGAGCTGAAAGGCGTGCGCGACCTGACTGAACACCAGCGCGGCGAACACTCATACTATTAAGCGTGGCCTGACGGCTGCGCTGCGTTTGTTCGCCTGAAGCAGAGAAGCGTAACGTGACGAAAGGCGGCCATTGGCCGCCTTGTTAATTACCGCCAGGTTGCTGCATCGTCAGTCACATAGTTTCAGGTTTCGGTTTAATGGCTGGCAGCTCAAAATAATGGCCTCCTGACCACTCTTTTATGGAAGATAAACGTGCTGAAAGCTGTGAAATTTTTACTGCCTGTGAAATATGGGTCTGCAATCTTTCATCAATTTATTTTAAAAATATTTCGTTGCTTTTCATGAACAACCCTCTTTCTATTGAGAGTATATTAATTAGATTGCATACTCTTTCAAAGCTATTTATTGCATATTCCATAACAGATAAATAAAGGTAGTTAAACAGGATAACTGTTTATACCTGTCATAAAACCAAATGGAACATCGGTCCTGTTATCGCATCCAGAAATGAAAATACAGAAAAGGCTTCTTCACACTCCCTCTCATAGATAATATTTTGGAGTGATCCTGTTCGGTAGATTATGCTGGTGGCAATAAAAAACCGGGAATCCCCGGCTTTCCTGACTACTAAGGGATTTTTATCTCCCAGTCGGTACTGTCATAAATACCAGTGAAACCAATAATCCCATCGCCTGATCCATCATCAAGTGATTCATAATTCACTGGCTTACTCACAGCGGTATACCGCCTGCGGCAAGCAACCGGCCAACGTTTTTACTGTTAAGGGTTTCGTAAACAGCCGGCTGGTAGCACAGAGATATCATTCAGGCATACAACCTCACCACGCTCCGTCAGGGCTTTCAGTTGTTCCTTTGAACGCCTTCCGTATTCGGGAAGCGTTGCGGATGGGCGGATTTAAAATAAAATTCCGGCCAAGTGGTGGGGATGTTACTAAATAAGATCCTGCTCTTTTATTTTATCTAATCCTATCTTATCTAAAGGAATTTCATATATATCTGCTTGTTGCTGCATTAAAGTGATTACTCGATGAAAAGCAGACAAATAACCTGTTTGGAAATTTTCCTTATCTGTACCTATAGATGCAACTTTCTTAGCTTTTGCTTCTATGGCAAGTTCCTGCATTGCTTCGCCTAAAGTAACAACAAGCGCTTCATATTCGTTAAAATTCATTATTTCCTACCCTTTATAATGCCTTCAGCAATAGTTTTATATGCTTCATGCCTTTTTATATCTTGCTGCCAATGGTGAAGTAAGTTTTCCTGATGTTGATGACTTAATCTTTCCCAGTCAGGAACATGCTCCAGGCGCTTCACAGGATCATTCAAATAACCTTGATGCTCAATGATTTGCTTCTCATGTTTATAGATGGCTTTTTCCAAATTTTTATCAGGAAGTTTGTTATATTGCTCGTATTGTTTAGGATAACGATCCTTCGCAGCTTCAAAACTAATCTTATTCTGCTGTAATGCCTCCAGCTCCCGGGCGGTGTTTAGTCGCCTTATCCCCAGACCGACGGCAATGGATGCCCCGGCAATGGCCACGCCTCTGGTGGTTTCATTCAGCACCTGATTATAGCCCGCAGGCGCATCCCCACCAAGTTGTTCAGCCGTTTTACGGAACCCCTCAACGTTACCGTTGTAGATACCGCCTGCGGCCAGTAACCGGCCAACGTTTTTACTGTTAAGGGTATGGTAAACAGCCGGCTGGCTTCCTCCCCTGAGCTGCCCTGAAGAGGTGGGAGTGGGTTTTCCACCAGAATACCGGTAGTCGCGCTTACTCACCGCAAGATTGAACGCGGCGATGATGCTGTTTGCCCCGTCAAATCTGAACAGCGTCCTATCCCGGCAAATAAGCATACCGTTATCGTCGATGTAAAACAAACCGGCGGGCAGCACAGAGACATCATTCAGGCAGACAACCTCACCACGCTCCGTCAGGGCTTTCAGTTGTTCCTTTGAACGCCTTCCGTATTCGGGAAGCGTTGCGGCAAGCGGATGGGCGGATTTGGGGAAGATGTTGACGATGTAGAGCGAATTGTTCCAGCGGTCATCAAACCGGTAGTCCTGTTCGATGTGTCGCCATGCCGCAAGAGGGCTGATAATCCGTTCAAATGATTCAGGGGCAAGGGTATCCCGAGACAGACAGATAAGGCGGTTCCCTGGCAGACTCGCTCCCATATTAAACATCCTGTTTAATTTATGTGCGCGGGGAGTTTACGCCAGCCCTGGGCAAGAAATCAGTTGGTATTCTGTTTTTATATTATTTATTATATTTCATTAACTCAGGGTTATTTTGAAGCCGAAAAATTAAGATGTACACTCACGCTCTGTTATTTCTTTCCATATTAAAAACCACAAAGGCATACACAAAAATATATGAAAGGTGTCTCTCAAAAAAACGCAGCCAACCTTTTTTATCCTTACGCCTTACAAAAACAGTAAACACACAATATAAAAATAATCCAGCTTAGATATAACAGCCTCTGAGGAGGATAATTCACATACAATTTCAAAAACAACCACAGATACAACCACAAAAAGCAAAAAAACAGATAATTTCAAGAAACTTCCTCTTCATAACACCCTTCTCGCTGGCATTATTTTTATTAATTAACGGAAAACGTTACGCTGAAATACCAGCGTAACGCTATTGCGTGCTAATTCGCAGGTGGAAAATCTTCTTTTCTAAATTTAGAATTAAATTTGCCTTCATCATCCGCTACCATAGCCATGGTTAAATAAAGACTCAAATGGAAGAGTCAAGGATCGGTGTCTACAAGGAGTTAGTGACATGATTAAACTCACCTTCCCGCAAAAGCTTTATGCCACAGAACATCAATTCAACGACTATGGGACAGATGATATGCGGTATGGCGACATCACCGCCGCACGTCTTAAAAAAGAGTTCAGGCTTACCAATATCTCTAATGTGGTCGATCCCTGGACCATGACCCGGCTAACGGTTTTTGATAATCCCCAGTCGCGATTTTTCGGCGCGTATGGCAATAACCAACGCAGCACCAGGCTCAGTGCGAAACAGTGCGCCAGTCTATTATTTGAAGAGATGCAGGTGACCTCATTGCCTTTTGCATGCGTAGGCCCCTGGAAGTATCTTATTAATCGGATGCTTCAGCATTTCCAGAGTGCTAACGGTATGCCCTTTAACGATATGGCGTTGAATGCGGCCTATCAGGCGCAAATTATTAATGATAATACAAAAAACAGTACTCTGACCGCCATTCGGGAGGAGATAAGTACGCGTATCGATTACGAGAATGGTGTTTTACCATTAGATAACATCCCGTTTATATCGAAGCAGATTAAAGACAGGATTTTACCTAAGTTTGACTCAACAATAGTAGATAAAATTAATGGGTTAGGTATCACCGTACATGATGTCTACGCTACGCGCATAAATTTATTAAGTCTGGAAATCAGTAAAAAAGGCTGGTGCGCGCAAATAAAGTATAGCGGGCAGGATCATTTTGGGCTGGATGTTAACGACATTCAAAAGGTTAAATTTAATCAATTCCAGTTTTTCAGAATATGGTTTATTCTACAGCGTTTTGATCAATTCGGTTTCCGCCCCTTCTTAACCAATATGGAAGCGACTATAACTCTCGAGGGAAAGCGCTCATGAGCAGAAGAAAATCATTTAACTTTCTCATTTGCATCGTGATTGCTGCTGTGGGCTTTTATCTCTATCTGGATAACCGCAGCGTTAACATTATTAGCGCGCATCATGACCGTTACAGTGCCGAAGTATTAGTCGATCATTTACCTGTTACCGCCTCATCGGCGATTAACTGGTGGCTGGAAAACCAGAACGCTATCCGGGAAAAATATCATATTCCCTCTGAAGAGGCGGGCGGGCCATCCAACTTTACCGTTTTTGCTTTTGGCGACGGCTACCAGAAAGAGGATGAGAACGATATGCTCTGTTTTGATGATGTGCCTCCCCCTGAAAACTGCATCGTCAAAGAGATACTGTTAACGGTTGGCCGCAACCGTGAGGGTAATATCCGATTCGCTTTTGGTAATTCAGCCTATATTCGTTATGCCGATGGCCGTATTATTAAATTAAAAAAAGAAACATATCACTGACGGTAGCTGGCTTCCCATTCCGGACCCATAACGCTTTACCGGTATGATAGTAATGCTGTACTCGGGCTGCACCCGAATAGATACCCGACCCGCCTTTATCTGACCGGTCGGGCTTGATGGTTAATTGCCTTCAGCCTTGCGTCGTCGATCCAGATCCTTAATCAGCTGATTGATGCGTTCATCGCTAAACATCTCATCCAGCGTGTGGCTCAGCTTACGCCGCCAGTTGGGATATTGATCCACCGTGCCCGGCACGTTCACCGGCTGCTCCATATCCAGCCAGTCTTCCGGCTGCAGGCCCAGCAGCGCGCTGCCGCTATCAGCAATATAGCGCAGCATACCGCGATTCAGCTCCGGCGACATCACCAGCTTCTCCGCACGCTTGCCCAGCTTCTTCGGTACGCAGCCCTGCTCATGCAGCGCATTCAGCAGCGCCTGCTTCTGCCGCTCACGGTTTTCATACAGCCCTTTCAGCACCACCTTATCCGGATAAAGCCCCAGCTCCTCGCCCAGCGTCAGATCGCCCGCGCTCCAGAAACCGCGCAGCGTTGGCAAATCGTGGGTGGCGCCGCTGGCCATCGACTGGCGCGGCCACTGCTGCGGCGCGCGATAGCGATCGGCGCTCTCCTGCTCGAAATAGAGCACCTTCCAGGAGTAGATCCCGCTGCGGCGCAGCTTGCCAATGATCTCCTGCGGCACTGTTCCCAGATCCTCCCCGATCACCATACAGCGATTCCGCCGGCTTTCCAGCGCCAGGATCGCCAGCAGATCGTCAACCGGATAGGAGATATAGGCACCGTGATTCGCCGTCATCCCATAAGGGATCCACCACAGGCGCAGCAGCGACATCACATGATCGATACGCAACGCGCCGCAGCTGGCCATATTGGCGCGCAGCATCTCAATAAATGGCTGATAGGCCCGCGCTGCCATAACGTGCGGATCCATCGGTGGCAGCCCCCAGTTCTGTCCCAGCGGCCCCAGAATATCCGGCGGTGCGCCAACCGAGGCTTGCAGGCAGTAAAGCTCAGGATCGCACCAGGTTTCCGCCCCGCCCTCCGCCACGCCAACCGCTAAATCGCGATACAGACCCACCGACATGCCGCGCTGCTGACAAACCTGCCAGCACTCATCAAACTGGCGATTAGCCAGCCACTGCAGCCACAGCCAGAAATAAATCTCATCCTGATTTTTACGGCAAAACTGCTGTACCGCCTCGCTGTCGGCCCGGCGATACGCTTCCGGCCAGGCAGGCCAACCCCAGCTTTGCCCGTCTTGCTGCAGCATTGCCGCATGAAGCGCATCGTATGCTGCCTGGCTGTAAAGACTCTCACCGCCAGCGCTGACAAAATCAGCAAAATGACGCCGCGTTTCATCCTGCTCGTCACGCTCAGAGAACTGCGCCCATGCCAACCGCAGACCTTCAATTTTTAACTGATTAACCGCGCTATAGTCCACCCAGTCAGACTGGCGCGCCGCCTCTACCCGGCGCTGCGTCTCTTTCTTTTTCCACCAGCGTTGCGCCGCTGCGCTCTGCTGGAAATCGGGCACACGCTCTACGTCGATATAGATGATATTCATCCAGCGACGCGATGAAGGGCTGTAAGGACTGGCACTTTCCGGAATGGCGGGATAAAGCGAGTGAATTGGATTGAGGCCGATAAAATCGCCGCCGCGATCGGCTATCTGCATCAGCATTTCGCTTAAATCGCCAAAATCACCGATGCCCCAGTTGCGGGCGGAGCGCAACGTATACAGCTGCACGCAGGCCCCCCAAAGTTTTTTGCCCTCCAGCAGCGGCTGCGGTTCATAGCAGCGTTGCGGCGCAATAATCACCCGGCAGGCCCACTGTTTTTTGCCCTGCGTCAGCGTCAACTGGTGATAGCCCTGCGGCAGACGCGGCGGCAGGGCAAAGGCTTCACCGCCCTGCGCCTCGCCCTGATACATTTTGCCCTGCTCGGTCTGCAGCTCCCAGTGGAACTGGCCGCTGCCGTCAGGCGCCATCACGCGCTTTTGCCGTCCGCTGAATACCTTTACCGGCGGCAGCGGCGCCTGACTGGCCGCGCGCGGAAATCCCATTGCCTTTAGCAACAGCTGGCGGGTTTCTGCGCCGATCGCTTCCGGCTCCCCTTTGGCATTGATATAGCTGGCAGCAATCCCGGCCGCGTTGGCGTCCTTCTCAAGCTGAGTTAAATCCATAACGCTTCCTGAATCCGTCTTCTGTCCTGAGCGGCCTGCGCCGCTCGCCCTTAACGTTTGCTCTGCCAGATGCGCTGTTGATAATCGCGGATGGAGCGGTCGGAGCTGAACATACCGGTACGCGCTGTATTAAGAATCGCGCTACGTGTCCAGGCGTCTTGATCGCGCCACAGCGCTTCGACGCGCTCCTGCGCCACGATATAGTCGGCAAAGTCCGCCAGTACCATCCAGGGATCGCCATTTTTGGTCAGGCTCTCCAGCAGCAGATCAAAAGCATGTTTATCGCCCTGGCTGAAATGGCCTTTTTCCATCTCTTTCAGTAACCCGTCGAGATGCTTGTCTTTCTTACGCAGCTTTTTCGGATCGTAGCCTTTGGCTTTTAACGCCTTTACTTCATCCACGGTATTACCGAAGATAAAGATATTCTCTTCGCCCACCTGCCCGGCAATTTCCACGTTCGCGCCGTCAAGGGTGCCGATGGTCAGTGCGCCATTCAGCGCCAGCTTCATATTGCCGGTGCCGGACGCCTCATAACCCGCCGTCGATATCTGTTCCGAGAGATCCGCCGCCGGGATCATCAGCTCCGCAACGGTTATGCGATAATCCGGAATAAATACCACCTTCAACCGATCGCCGATCAGCGGATCGTTATTGATCACCTCCGCTACTTTATTAATGGCATAGATAATATTTTTTGCCAGGTAGTAGCCGGGCGCGGCTTTGGCACCAAATAGGAAAACGCGTGGCACTTTATCCCGTTGTGGGTTGTCGCGCAGCTGACGATAGCAGTGCAGAATATGCAGTAGCCCAAGGTGCTGACGTTTGTATTCATGCAGACGTTTGATTTGCACATCAAACAGCGCCCCGGGATTGACCTCAATGCCGGTCACCTGGCGAATGTAATCGGTCAGGCGCTGTTTATTATCTTGTTTAATCTGGCGATAGCGCTGGCGGAACGCTTTATCCTCCGCATACGGCTCCAGCGCTTTTAGCGCATCCAGCTGCGTGACCCAGTCGCTGTTGCCCAGCGTCTCGTCAATCAGCGTAGCCAGCGCCGGGTTGCACTGTTTCAGCCAGCGGCGCGGCGTAATGCCGTTGGTGACATTATGGAATTTATGCGGCCACAGCTGATGATATTCCGGGAAGAGATCCTTTACTACCAGATCGGAGTGCAGCGCCGCGACGCCATTCACCGCAAAACCGCTGACCACGCAAAGGTTCGCCATGCGCACCTGTTTATCGTACAGCACCGCCACTTTTTCCCAGATTTTCTCATCGCCGGGCCACTGCTTATTCACCAACTTTTTAAAGCGCTGATTGATCTCTTTGATAATCATGAAATGACGCGGCAGCAGCGAGCGCACCAGACGTTCATCCCAGCGCTCCAGCGCTTCCGGCATCAGCGTATGGTTGGTATAGGCGAAGACGTTACTGGTGATCTGCCAGGCCTCATCCCAGCTCAGCTGATGCTCATCCAGCAGAACACGCAGCATTTCCGGAATAGCGATAGTCGGGTGGGTATCGTTAAGCTGGATGACCTCATAATCGGGCAGTTCCGCCAGCTGGCGTCCCGCCTGATGATGGCGGCGCAGAATATCCGCCACCGAGCAGGCGCACTGAAAATATTGCTGCATCAGGCGCAGGCGCTTGCCTTCCTGATGGTTGTCGTTGGGATAGAGCACTTTAGTCAGCTTCGCCGCATCGATCCCATGCTGCTCCGCCTGCAAAAATTTACCGTTATTAAACAGTGTTAAATCAAAGGGCTCTGCATGAGACGCCTGCCACAGACGCAGCGGCTGTGCTAAACCGTTGCGATAGCCGATAACCGGCAGATCCCAGGCTTCGCCGCGCAGCCTAAATGCCGGTTCCCAGCACAGGGAGCCGTCACTGTTTTTTACCACTTTACCGCCGATGCCAACGTCAACATCCAGCGCGGCGTTATGGCGAAACCAGGGGTAGCTGGCACGCTGCCAGTCATCTGGCGCTTCGCGCTGTTGGCCGTGATCGAAGGACTGACGGAACAGGCCGTACTGATAGTTAAGCCCGTAGCCGTGAGCTGCCTGGCCCACCGTCGCCATTGAATCAAGATAGCAGGCCGCCAGCCGGCCCAGACCACCGTTGCCCAGCGCCGGATCCACTTCCTGCTCCAGCAGATCGCTAAGCGCGATGCCCTGCTGCGCAAGCAGTGCCTTTACATCGTCATACCAGCCAAGGTTAATCAGGTTATTGCCGGTCAGACGTCCGATCAGAAACTCCATCGACAGATAGTTAACGTGGCGTTGTTGTTCGTCTGGTTTCGCTACCGGCTGTTCCGCCAGAAGTTCTGCCAGCGCTGCGCTGACCGCTTGCCACCACTGATGTCGGGTCATCTCGCTGGCGCTGCTCAGCCCGAGATATTGCCACTGGCGTGTTAACGCCGCCTCAAAACGTGTGTGACTGAATTTTTGCTGCGACATACGTGTCTCTTCCGCTAAGTGAATGGTTTCGCAAATAATTGATACACATGCTGACGTTAACCCCCTGCGGCGGCATCCTCCTGTAGCCAGATTCATCAGGGAGGAGCCGCAGGGCGTAGGAAAAAGTGTGACCGATGGCAGGTTAACTTAAGATGTTATAGCGGAAAAAAACGCATGTTCAGCTGCGTTCTGTGGCTTTTTTTACAAGAAAGCGTCAAAAAACAATAAGGAAATGTGATGAGGTGCAACTTAATGGAATCTGGTCGGAGGCCATTCTTGCATTAACGCGCGGCAGCACAGAAAGTACTTAATTACGCGGCGTAAAATAATTCCCTTTGTTTCCTTCTATTTCACCACAGTGAAGTGTCGCCATGCTGATACCATCGAAACTCAGCCGTCCTCTGCGGCTTCAGAACACCATTGTTCGGGAGCGTTTGATAGCCAGGCTTGCGAACATTGCGCACTACCGTTTAGCACTGATCAGTAGCCCTGCCGGCTATGGCAAAACCACGCTGGTGGCGCAGTGGGCGGCGGATAAAAGCGATCTGGGGTGGTATTCGCTGGATGAGAGCGATAACTATCCTGAGCGTTTTGCTAACTATTTTATGGCTGCAGTACAGCAGGCCACTGACGGGCACTGCGCGCGTAGCGAAGCGCTGGCGCAGAAACGTCAGTATGCCAGCCTTAGCGCGCTCTTTTCCCAGCTGTTCGTGGAACTTTCCGAATGGCATCGCCCGCTTTACCTGGTGATTGACGACTACCATCTGCTGACCAACGATGCCATTCATCAGGCGATGCGCTTTTTTATTCGTCATCAGCCTGACAACCTGACGCTGATTATCCTTTCGCGTAATTTGCCCTCGCTGGGCATCGCTAACCTGCGCGTACGCGAGCAACTGCTGGAGATTAACAGTCAGTCGCTGGCCTTTACGCCACATGAGGCGAAACAGTTTTTTGATTGCCGCCTGCAACGCCCTATCGGCGCAGATGATTCTCAGCGGCTGTGCGATGAAGTCGCAGGCTGGGCGACCGCACTACAGTTGATCGCCTTGACGGAGCGTCAGTCCAATACCCCAACTCATCACTCCGCGCAGCGTCTGTCAGGCATTAACGCCAGCCATCTTTCCGACTACCTGGTGGATGAAGTGCTGGACTGCGTGGATGCGGCGACGCGTAACTTTTTGTTACGCAGTTCCGTGCTGCGTTCGATGAACGATATGCTGATTGCCCACCTGACCGGCGAAGAAAATGCACAGCTGCGGCTGGAAGAAACAGAGCGTCAGGGCTTATTTCTTCAGCGCATGGACGACAGCGGAAAATGGTTTAATTTTCACCCACTGTTTGCCACCTTTTTACGCCAGCGCTGTCAGTGGGAGCTGAGCAGCGAACTGCATAAGCTGCATCGGGCGGCAGCAGAGGGCTGGATGGCGCTCGGCTACGCCGGAGAAGCGATTCATCATGCGTTGGCGGCGGAAGATACCCATCTGCTGCGCGACATTTTGCTGCATCATGCCTGGTCCTTGTTTAACCATAGCGAACTGGCACTGCTGGAAGAAGGGCTTAAAGCGCTGCCGTGGCAGCTGCTGGTCGATAATCCCCGTTTGATTCTGTTGCAGGCCTGGCTGGCGCAAAGCCAGCATCGCTACGGCGAAGTGAATCTTTTACTGGCACGTGCCGAAGAAGAGATGACGCGGCAACAGATCGCTATCGATGCGGTTCTGAGCGCTGAATTTGATGCGCTGCGCGCGCAGGTGGCGATTAACGCCGGGAAGCCCGAAGAAGCGGAGCGGCTGGCTAACCAGGCGCTGGTGAACCTGCCGCTGGCAAACTACTACAGCCGTATTGTCGCCACCTCGGTAAAAGGAGAGGTTCTGCACTGTCAGGGGCAGCTGGAAGCCGCGCTGGTCACCATGCAGCAGACCGATGAGATGGCGCGCCACTATAACAGCTGTCATTACGCGCTCTGGGCGCTGCTGCAACAGAGCGAGATCCTGTTGGCGCAGGGCTTTTTGCAGACCGCTTACGATATTCAGGAAAAGGCCTTTGCGCTGATTAACGAAGAAGGGCTGGAACAGTTGCCGATGCATGAGTTCCTGCTGCGTATTCGCTCGCAGCTGCTCTGGTCCTGGGCGCGCCTCGATGAGGCAGAAGCCACCGCCCGTAAAGGGCTGGAGGTGCTGGCAAACTTTCAGCCGCAGCAGCAGCTACAATGTCTGGCGATGCTGGCGAAATGCGCGCTGGCGCGAGGCGATCTGGACAATGCGCGTCGTCACTTGATCCGCTGTGAGAATCTGCTTGGCAACGGTCAGTATCACAGCGACTGGGTGACCAACGCCGACAAACCGCGCGTGATTTACTGGCAACTGACTAACGATAAGGTCGCCGCAGCTAACTGGCTGCGGCTAACGCCAAAACCGCCTACTGCCGATAACCACTTTTTGCAGGGCCAGTGGCGGAATATCGCGCGTGTGCAAATTTTGCTGGGCCATTATGAAGAAGCCGAAGTGGTGCTGGATGAACTGAATGAAAGCGCGCGGCGGCTACGCCTGACCAGCGATCTGAATCGTAATCTGCTGCTGCTTAATGCGCTTTACTGGCAAACCGGACGTAAAAGCGAAGCCCAGCAGACGCTGATTGAAGCACTGACGCTGGCAAACCGCACCGGCTTTATCAGCCACTTTGTAATTGAAGGCGAAACCATGGCGCAGCAACTGCGTCAACTGTTGCAGCTGCATACGCTGCCGGAGCTGGAACAACACCGTGCGCAGCGCATTTTGCGCGATATCAATCAGCATCATCGCCACAAATTCGCCCATTTCGATGAGAGCTTTGTCAGCCGCCTGTTGACACACCCGCAGGTACCGGAACTGATCCGCACCAGCCCGCTTACGCAGCGGGAATGGCAGGTGTTGGGTCTGATTTACTCCGGTTACAGCAACGATCAAATTGCCGGGGAGCTGGAAGTGGCGCAAACCACCATCAAAACCCATATCCGCAATCTCTATCAGAAGCTGGGCGTTATGCATCGGCAGGAAGCCGTGCAGCAGGCACAGCATTTGCTGCACCTGATGGGCATGAGCGTGGCGTAGCGGTTAACAGGCGCGGTGAAAAAAATTACTCAGCACAGCTCCAGATGGACTTCGTGCTGTTCAATCACTTTCATCACGCTGGCGGGCGGCATTTCATTGGTAAACAGATAGTCCACCAGGCTCATATTGCCTAAGTTCACCATCGCGTTGCGGCCAAATTTAGAGTGGTCGGCAACCAGCATCGCACAGCGTGAGTTTTCGATAATCGCCCGTTTGGTACGAACTTCGTGATAGTCGAACTCCAGCAGCGAGCCATCCATATCGATGCCGCTAATGCCAAGAATGCCGTAATCCAGCCGGAACTGAGAGATAAAATCGAGCGTGGCTTCGCCCATAATGCCGCCGTCACGCGTGCGCACCTCGCCACCGGCGATAATCAGGCGAAAATCGGGCTTCGTCATCAACAGCGTGGCGACATTCAGGTTGTTGGTTACGATGCGCAGATCGTTATGGTTCATCAATGCATGCGCTACCGCTTCCGGCGTGGTGCCGATATCAATAAACAGCGTCGCGCCGTCGGGGATTTGGCTGGCTACACGCTGAGCGATGCGCGCCTTTTCCACCGACCACATCATTTTACGATCTTGCCAGGCGGTATTTTCCGAACTGGAAGGCAGCGCCGCGCCGCCGTGATGACGCTGGATTTTGTTTTGATCGGCCAGATCGTTTAGATCGCGGCGAATAGTTTGCGGACTGACGTCAAAATGCTCAACCAGCTCTTCAGTACTCACATATCCCTGACGCCGAACCATATCGATAATAGCGTCATGACGTTGCGTCTGCTTCACATAAATCTCCTGTTAATCGCGCGGCATCAGACCACAGCAACATTATTTTTTGACGGCGCCCCGCGCCAGCCTGATGCTTCTGCCATCAGCCCTTCCTCACCCGGCGCGTATCAACAAACGCCATCGCCAACCCTACCGCCAGGCCGGTGGCGTGTGCGGTGTTAGCAATTGGCAGGCCAAATGCGCCAAAATAACCAATGACCAGCCACAGAATAGCGAAAGCCATCAAACCGCGCTCCAGGAAAATCCCACTTTCGGGATCGCGCTCGCCTCGCAGCCATGCATAACCCATCAGCGCATAGACCACGCCGGAAAGCCCGCCAAACCAGGGGCCGCTAAATTTGGCCTGCATCCAGCCGCTTAACAGGGCGGAGATCAGGGTGATCACAAACAGTTTGCCGCTGCCCAGCCGCTTTTCTACCGCGCCGCCGATATACCACCACCAGAGCAGATTAAATACCAGGTGCAGCAGAGAGAAGTGCAGCAGGATATGGCTAAACCAACGCCAGGGCTGAAAAAAGGGTGAAGCATCCAGCCGCCAGGCCAGCCAGCCGAGCATAGTAAAATCGCCGACAAGCAGCATCAGGATATAAACGGCGATACAGGCAATGGCCAGCAGGATAGTGAGTGGCCCGGCACGCTGACGCAGATTAGTCAGCAGGCTGTCACGCTGATAGTGTAATTTGCTATCCGTGGTGCCGCTCTGCCAGCTGGCTGCCTGATAGCGCGGATGAAAAGGATCGCGAACAAACTGTTCAAGTTCGTTTTCGACCATTTGCTGTTTCGTCTCATCCTCCAGCAGCAGGATAAGCTGATCTTCCTTTTTGATATGCAGCGTAACGCCGCGCGTGGCCATATAGTCAACAAACGCCTGCGCCATACGCGGATTATTGAACTGAGTCAGTTGTATCATTGCCCATTTCCTGAGGTGTGATCGTAAGGCGACGCTTATTCCGTTTGCGTCTCAACCAGCTGCGGGAAGGCCGCACGCCAGGCGTCAAAGCCGCCGTCAATGCTGTAAACCTGCTCAAAACCCTGCTGGATTAAATATTGCGCCGCGCCCTTGCTGCTGTTGCCGTGATAGCACATGACCAGCACCGGCTTATCAAAATCGGCCTGCTGCATAAAGGTATTTAACGTGCCGTTTGTCAGGTGGAAAGCCCCTCTGGCATGACCTGCCGCAAAACTTTGCGGATCGCGAATATCGACCAGCAGCGCTTCGTCTTCAGCCAGACGTTGTTGCGCCGTATCGACGCTGATGCATTCAAATTGTTCCATACCGGGTTCCAAATCAACAAAGTGCGGTAAGCCGATTGCGGGGCCGCATGTGATACCTGTGCCGCCTTTCAGCCATGAAGATCTCTATTGTAACGCGAAGCGGATTAACTATAACCCAACTAACAGAAAGGTTAACGCCGCCTGGCGCGGTAAATTATGTTAACTGAATCACGCTAAGATGTTTTTATTGGGTTAAAGCTGGCATCAATGTTGGTTTACGATTATTATTATGCTCGAAAACGAACATAGACGAACTATTCCGAACATCGGGGGAGATGACGTGGAAACCAAAGATCTGATCGTTATCGGCGGCGGCATCAACGGTGCCGGTATTGCGGCCGACGCCGCAGGACGCGGACTGTCAGTGCTGATGCTGGAGGCGCAAGATCTGGCATGCGCGACCTCCTCCGCCAGCTCGAAACTGATTCATGGCGGCCTGCGCTACCTGGAACATTATGAATTCCGTCTGGTCAGCGAAGCGCTGGCCGAGCGTGAAGTGTTGCTAAAGATGGCTCCGCACATTGCCTTTCCCATGCGTTTCCGCCTGCCGCACCGCCCGCATTTACGTCCGGCATGGATGATCCGCACCGGCCTGTTTATGTATGACCACTTAGGCAAACGCACCAGTCTTCCGGGCAGTAAAGGGCTGCGTTTCGGCGCAGATTCCGTAATGAAGCCGGAAATCACGCGCGGTTTCGAATATTCTGACTGCTGGGTCGACGATGCGCGTCTGGTGGTGCTGAACGCTCAGGAGGTGGTAAAACGCGGCGGCGAAGTTCGTACCCGCACACGGGTGACTCGTGCATGGCGTGAAAACGGCCTGTGGATGGTGGAAGCGGAAGATGTCGATAGCGGTAAAACCTTTACCTGGCGCGCCAAAGGCCTGGTCAATGCCGCTGGCCCGTGGGTTAAACAGCTGTTTGACGACGGCCTGAAGCTGAAATCTCCTTACGGCATTCGCCTGATTAAAGGCAGCCATATTGTAGTGCCGCGCGTTCACACGGAAAAACAGGCTTATATTCTGCAGAACGAAGACCATCGTATCGTTTTCGTGATCCCGTGGATGGATGAGTTTTCCATCATTGGCACCACCGATGTGGAATACAAAGGCGATCCGAAACAGGTAAAAATTGACGATAATGAAATCGCCTATCTGCTGAAAGTGTATAACGCACACTTTAAAAAGCAGCTGGATCGTAGCGATATTGTCTGGACCTATTCCGGCGTGCGTCCGCTGTGTGATGACGAATCTGACTCACCGCAGGCGATTACCCGTGATTACACGCTGGATGTCCGTGACGATGCGGGTAAAGCGCCGCTGCTGTCGGTGTTCGGCGGCAAGCTGACCACCTACCGTAAGCTGGCTGAACATGCAATGGAGAAACTGGCGAAGTACTACTCCAATATTGGCCCGGCCTGGACCAAAACAGCAGTGTTGCCGGGCGGTGATATTGCCGGTACGCGTGAGGATTACGCCGCCAGCCTGCGTCGTCGTTATTCCTTTATTAGCGAAGGCATGGCGCGCCATTATGCCCGCACCTACGGCAGCAACAGCGAGCGGATCTTACAGAACGCCACTTCCCTGAGCGATCTGGGTGAAGATTTCGGCCACGGTTTCTATGAGGCTGAGCTGCGCTACCTGATGGAAAACGAGTGGGTGCGCGAACTGGATGACGCGATCTGGCGTCGCACCAAACTTGGCATGTGGCTGGATGAGGCTCAGCAGGCGCGCGTGGCGCAGTGGCTGGACGCGCACGGCAAAAAGCCGACACTCTCGCTGGCGTCATAAGCCAGCACTGTAAAGAGCATAAAAACAATCCCCTGCCAGCACTATGCTGGCGGGGGATTTTTATTGCCGATGCGGAAATTAAAGCCTGACAGGTGATATATGCCAAATCTCGTCAGCGTATTCCTGAATGGTACGATCTGAAGAAAAGTAGCCCATATTAGCGATATTCAGCGCCGCACGTCGCTGCCACTCTTCCGGCTGACGATACAGTTCATCCACTTTATCCTGCGTATCCACGTAGCTGCGATAATCAGCCAGCAGCTGATAGTGATCGCCCAGCCCAATCAACGAATCGTAGATATTGTGATAGCGTCCCGGCTCTTGCGGGCTGAACACGCCGGTAGCAATCTGTGTCAACGCCTGACGCAGCTCTTCATCCTTTTCATAATACTGGCGCGAGTTGTACCCTTCCCGCCGCAGCTTTTCCACCTGATCGGCAGTATTACCGAAGATAAAGATGTTCTCTTTGCCCACGTGTTCACGCATTTCAACATTCGCGCCATCCAGCGTACCGATGGTTAACGCGCCGTTGACGGCAAACTTCATATTACTGGTGCCGGATGCTTCGGTGCCAGCCAGCGAGATCTGTTCAGAGAGATCGGCGGCCGGAATAATGATCTGCGCCAGGCTTACGCTGTAATTAGGAATAAAGACCACCTTCAGCTTGTTCTTCACCTGCGGATCGTTATTGATCACCTGCGCTACATCGTTAATCAGATGAATAATATGCTTCGCCATATAGTAGGCGGAGGCCGCCTTACCGGCGAAGATATTGACGCGCGGAACCCAGTTGGCGTTGGGATCGGCCTTGATGCGGTTATAGCGGGTGATCACGTGCAGCACGTTCATCAACTGGCGCTTGTATTCGTGGATACGCTTGATCTGCACATCAAACAGCGCATTAGGATCCAGCACGATATCCATGTTTTTCGCCACCCAGGCCGCCAGACGCTTTTTATTCTCCAGCTTGGCATCAGCTATTTTTTCTATAAAAGCAGGGTAATCGATTTGCGGTTTGATCTCCGCCAGCTGGCTAAGATCGGTGCGCCAGTGACGTCCAATGCTTTCATCCAGCACTTCAGAGAGCGCCGGATTAGCCAGCGCCAGCCAGCGACGCGGGGTAATGCCGTTGGTTTTATTACAGAAACGCCCCGGGAACAGGCGGGCAAAATCAGCAAACAGCGACTGTACCATCAGATTCGAGTGCAGTTCCGACACGCCATTCACTTTGTGGCTGACCACCACCGCCAGCCAGGCCATACGTACCTGGCGTCCGTTGTTTTCATCAATAATCGAAATACGTGACAGCAGCTCCCACTCGTCCGGATAGTGATCCTGAATGGTTCGCAGGAAATAGTCGTTGATTTCAAAAATAATTTGCAGATGGCGCGGCAGGATCTTGCCGATCATATCTACCGACCAGGTTTCCAGCGCCTCACTCATCAACGTGTGGTTGGTATAGGAGAAGACCTGGCACACCACTTCAAACGCATCGTCCCAGCTGAACTTATGCTCATCGATCAGCAAGCGCATCAGCTCCGGGATCGCCAGCACCGGATGGGTATCGTTCAGGTGAATGGCAATTTTATCGGAGAGGTTATCGAAGGTCTGATGCATTTCCCAGTGACGGTTCAGAATATCCTGGACCGTTGCCGAAACGAGGAAATACTCCTGACGCAGTCGCAGCTCGCGGCCAGAGTAGGTAGAGTCATCCGGATAGAGCACGCGCGATACGTTTTCCGAATGGTTTTTATCTTCTACCGCAGCAAAGTAGTCGCCCTGGTTAAATTTCCCCAGGTTGATTTCATTACTGGCCTGCGCGCTCCACAGCCGCAGCGTATTGGTTGCATCGGTATCAAAGCCGGGAATAATCTGATCATAGGCCATCGCCAACACTTCTTCGGTCTCCAGCCAGCGCACCTTCGCGCCCTCATGCTGTAAACGTCCACCGAAACGCACTTTATAACGAGTGTTATAGCGCTGAAACTCCCACGGGTTGCCATATTCCAGCCAGTAGTCCGGCGACTCCGCCTGGCGTCCATCCACAATGTTCTGTTTAAACATGCCGTAATCGTAGCGGATGCCATAGCCGTGTCCGGGCAAGCCTAAGGTGGCCAGCGAATCAAGGAAACAGGCTGCCAGGCGCCCTAAACCGCCATTACCCAGCCCCGGATCGTTCTCTTCCTCAATCAGCTCCGCCAGATCCAGCCCCATCTCTTCCAGCGCGCTGTTGAGATCGTCATAGATCCCCATCGCCAGCAGCGCATTGGAGAGGGTGCGCCCCATCAGAAACTCCATTGACAGGTAATAAACCTGACGCACATCCTGCGACAGCTGAGCACGGCTGGAGCGCAGCCAGCGCTCCACCATGCGATCGCGCACCGCCAGCAGCGAGGCGTTCAGCCATTCATGCTTGTTGGCGGAAGAGGGATCTTTACCTAGCGTAAACATCAGCTTATAGGCAATAGAGTGCTTTAACGCTTCGACCGTTAGCGTAGGTGATGCATAGGTAAAAGGTGCGTTCATAGCAAGTATCCTAAATCAGGTTACAACAACCGTTGATAAAGATCCCGGTAGGCCTGTGCAGCCACCTGCCAGCTAAAATCCATCGCCATTGCCTGACGCTGCACGTAGCGCCAAAGAGAAGGACGAGACCACAGCACAAACGAACGTCGGATAGCGCGCAGTAGCGACCAGGCATTGCTGTCCTCAAAGGTAAAACCGCTGGCGATGCCGTCTGCCAGGTTCTCCAGAGAACTGTCATTAACCGTGTCCGCCAGCCCGCCGGTGCGTCTTACCAGCGGCAGCGTGCCGTACTTCAGGCCGTAAAGCTGCGTCAGGCCGCAAGGTTCAAAGCGGCTCGGCACCATAATCACATCCGCTCCGCCCATAATGCGGTGGGAGAACGCTTCGTGATAGCCAATCTGTACCCCGACGCTGCCGGGGTTTTCCGCCGCCGCCGCCAGGAATCCCTGCTGCAATACCGCATCGCCTGCCCCCAGCAGCACCAGCTGTCCGCCCTGCTCCAGCAAACTTGGCAACGCCTCCAGCACCAGATCCAGCCCTTTCTGCTTGGTCAGACGACTTACCACCGCAAACACCGGCACGCTGTCGTCAACTTTCAGCCCCATCGCAATCTGTAGCTGACGCTTGTTCTCCGCCTTGGCATCCAGCGTGTCGCGGTTGTAACGCGCGTTAAGCAGCAGATCATGCGCGGGATCCCAGATCAGCGGATCGACCCCGTTCAGAATGCCGCTCAGCCGCCCTTCCCGCATCCGCTGTGCCAGCAGCGCCTCCATGCCGTTACCATATTCCGGCAGGGTGATCTCGCGCGCATAGGTCGGACTGACCGCCGTAATATGATCGGCAAAGAAGAGCCCGGCCTTGAGATAAGAGATCTGACCGAAAAACTCCAGCCCATGCATATCGAAAAACGACCACGGCAGCTGGATTTCATCCATATGATGTGCGTAGAACAGCCCCTGATATGCCAGGTTATGCACGGTAAATACCGACTTCGCCGGACGTCCGCGCGCCGCCAGATAGGCACAGGTTAAACCGGCGTGCCAGTCATGGGCGTGCACAATATCCGGACGCCAGTTGGTATCCAGCCCGCAGGCCATTTCACATCCCATCCAGCCGAGCAATGCAAAGCGCAGATAGTTGTCCGGATAATCGAACTGGTTTTCATCGTGATAAGGGCTGCCAGGCCGATCGTACAGGCCCTCAGCTTCAATCAGATAAATGCCAACCCCATTAAAATGTCCAAAGTGCAGCCTGACCGGGCCTGCGAAAGTTTGCAGCTCAGCGACGACTTCCGTGTCGGTAATTCCCTTACGCAGATCCGGAAACGCCGGGAGTAAAACGCGCGTGTCCGTTCCATCTGCAATCTGTGCTGCCGGTAATGCCCCCACCACATCAGCTAACCCGCCGGTTTTCAGCAGCGGGAAAAGTTCTGAACAGACATGTAAAACCTGCATTCTCGGCTCCTTTAACGGAAATCTGGCGCGATCCTCGCGCAGATTGCGTGTGTTACTGTTTTGCCGGTCAGGCGGAAGTGACGGCCAGCCTGGCCAGCATTTCGCGCGTTACCAGCACGATGCCCTCTTCGGAACGGTAAAAACGGCGGCTGTCTTCATCAGGGTTTTCGCCGATTACCATGCCTTCTGGAATAACGCAGGCGCGATCGATGACGCAGCGGCGCAGACGACATGAGCGTCCAATCACCACGTCAGGTAGCAGCACTGCAGAATCAATATTGCAAAATGAGTTCACGCGTACGCGTGAGAACAGCACAGAATGAACCACCACCGAACCAGAGATAATGCAGCCGCCAGAAACCAGCGAGTTCATGGTCATGCCATGACTGCCGGAGCGATCCTGAACAAACTTAGCCGGCGGCAGAGGCTCCATATAGGTGTGAATCGGCCATTCATGGTCATACATATCCAGCTCCGGCGTTACGGAAGCAAGATCGAGATTGGCGCGCCAGTAGGCTTCCAGCGTTCCCACATCACGCCAGTAGGGCACTGCCTCATCATCGTTTTGCACGCAGGAGAGGGTAAAGGAGTGCGCCAGCGCTTCGCCGCTGGCGACAATTTTCGGCAGCAGGTCTTTACCGAAGTCATGGCTGGAACCTGGGATCTCCAGGTCTTCTTCCAGTAGCTGGTAAAGGTAGTCGGCGTTAAAAACGTAGATACCCATGCTGGCCAGCGCTTTGCTGTCATCGCCAGGCATACAGGGTGGCTGCGCCGGTTTTTCCACGAAATCCACTACGCGATTTTGCTCGTTTACCGCCATAACGCCGAATGCGGTGGCCTCATGCAGCGGCACCGGCAGGCAGGCGATAGTGCAACGCGCATTGTTATCGACATGGTCAAGCAGCATGCGCGAATAATCCATTTTGTAGATATGGTCGCCCGCCAGGATCACGATATATTGCGCATCGTAGCGGCGAATAATATCCAGGTTTTGGGTTACCGCATCGGCGGTGCCGCGATACCAGTGCTCGGTGCTAAAACGCTGCTGAGCCGGCAGCAGGTCAACAAACTCGTTCATCTCTTCATTGAAGAAAGACCAGCCGCGTTGAATATGCTGCACCAGCGAGTGGGACTGATACTGCGTAATCACCCCAATGCGCCGGATGCCGGAGTTGATGCAGTTCGACAGGGCAAAATCGATAATGCGAAATTTGCCGCCAAAATGCACCGCAGGTTTCGCGCGCGTCGCGGTCAAATCTCTCAGGCGCGTACCGCGTCCGCCTGCAAGAATGAGGGCCACAGTTTGCGTTGGCAGCTGTCTCGCCAGCATCAGGTGATCGGTACGTTCTAACTTGACCATGTCTGACTCCTTATACTTGCTTCTGGAACACACACGCGCCGTGCGCAGGCCCATGCCAGACAGTGGACGGAACAGGATTATCTTCCCCGGCAAAAGGAGGAACCGCGCGCCACTCTCCATCTGGTAGAAATAATTCGCTTACGTCTTGCGTGGCATTAATCGTGATCAACCAGCGTCCGGACAGCAGGATTTGCAGTTTATGCTCATCCCGCTCCCACTGTTGCTCATCCAGCGGCTCTCCCTGACTGTTTAGCCACTGAACATTGCCATCACCTTCCCTCCACCAGCGATCCTGCGTCAACGCAGGGATCTGCTGGCGCAAATGAATCAGCGCGGCGGTAAAGGCGTACAGCCCTTCATCCTGGTTTTCCCAGTCGAGCCAGGTGAGTTCGTTATCCTGACAGTAAGCGTTATTGTTGCCGTGCTGGGTATGCCCATGTTCATCACCGGCCAGCAACATCGGCGTGCCCTGCGCCAGCAGCAGTGAAGTCAGCAAGGCGTGCGCGCTGCGACGGCGGCGCTCCAGCACGTTAAGCGAGACCGTTAGCCCTTCGCTGCCGTGATTATGGCTAAAGTTGCCGTTATGTCCGTCACGGTTATCTTCGCCGTTGGCCTCATTGCGTTTACGCGTGAAGCTCAGCAGATCGCGCAGGGTAAAACCGTCATGGGCGGCGATCAGGTTCACCGTGGCGGATGGCAGGCGGTCGCTATGCTGGAAGGCGTCGCTGGATGCGGCGAAACGGCGCGCAAAGTCGGCGGTGGTCACCCCGCCAAGCAGCCAGTAGCGGCGCATATCGTCACGGAAGCGATCGTTCCAGTCAGCAAACGGCGACGGAAAACTGCCCACCTGATAGCCGTTCGGCCCGATATCCCACGGTTCGGCGATCAGCTTCACTTGAGAAAGAATCGGACAGGCTTTTAGCGCCGTGAAGAAAGGCGCATCGGCACGAAAATCGGGCGTTCTTCCCAGCACCGGAGCCAGATCGAAGCGGAAGCCATCGACATGGCACACCGTAACCCAGTAACGCAAGCAGTCGAGCGCCCAGTTCACTACCTGCGGATGGCGGAAATTGAGCGTGTTACCGCAGCCGGTCCAGTTGTGATAATGGCCGTCATCGGTTAACCAGTAGTAGCTGGCGTTGTCGATACCGCGCATTGAAAGCGTCGGACCGATCTCTTCCAGCTCGGCGGTATGATTCAGCACGATATCCAGCACCACCTCAATGCCCGCCGCATGCAGCGTTTTCACTGCCTGCTGAAACTCCTGTAGCGGGCTCAGGCCGCCAACGCCGGAGGCGTAACGCGGTTCCACTGACCAGAGCGCATAAGGGTTGTAGCCCCAGTAGTTACGCAATCCCAGCTGCTGCAGGCGTGGCTCATCGGCAAACTGCGCCACCGGCTGGAGTTCCAGCGTGGTGATACCGAGCTGTTTGAGATAATTGACAATAGCAGGATGCCCCAGCGCAGCGTAAGTACCACGCTGCGTTTCCGGAATTTCCGGATGCCGCTGGGTTAATCCACGCACATGCGCTTCATAGATCACCGTATTGCCCCAGGGCACACGCGGCGCGGCGTCATCACCCCAGTTAAAGGCTTCCGCAACCACCACGCTTTTCGGCGCAATCGCTGCATTATCCTGCTCATCGCGCTGCCATTCGCCACCGTTAAACAGCGGGCTGTCCACCACCTTGCCCTCAACGGCGCGGGCGCAAGGATCAACTAACAGCTTAGCCGGATTGAAGCGATGCCCCTGCTCCGGTGCCCAGGGACCATGTACCCGGTAGCCGTAGCGCTGGCCCGGCTGGAGATCGGGTACGTAGCCATACCAGATGTTATTGGTGCGTGACGGCAAGTCATAGCGTACTTCCTGCTCCTTTTCATCGAACAGGCAAAGCTCCACGCGTTGAGCGTGTTGAGAGAACAGCGTGAAGTTAACCCCGTTACCATCCCAGGTTGCGCCGGGGGGAGCAGGATTACCCGTACGCAAATGACTCATTCCGCCTCCCGAACCAGCCAAATCGTCGCCAGCGGCGGTAATGTCAGCATCAGCGAATGCTCACGGTTGTGGCTGGGTAGCGGATCGCTCCACACCACGCCGCCGTTGCCGGTATTGCTGCCGTGGTAATGAACAGAGTCGGTATTCATGATTTCGCGCCAGGCGCCGGGCTGGTTAATACCGAACCGGTAGTTGTAGCGCGGCACCGGCGTAAAGTTACTGGCAACGATGATTTCGTTACCGTCACGATCGCGGCGCGCAAAAATAAATACCGAGTTTTCGTAATCATCCACCACCAGCCATTCAAAGCCGTTACCCTCGAAATCGCACTGGTGCATGGGCGCATGATGCCGATAGGTAAAGTTAAGATCGCGTACCAGGCGCTGTACGCCGTGGTGCCAGTTGTCTTCGCCTTCCAGCAGGTGCCAGTCAAGGCTGGCGTCATGATTCCACTCACGTCCCTGCGCGAACTCGCCTCCCATAAACAGCAGCTTTTTGCCAGGGAAAGCCCACATCCAGCCGTAATAGGCGCGCAGGTTGGCAAATTTCTGCCAGGTATCGCCCGGCATGCGATCGAGGATCGAACGCTTGCCGTGTACCACTTCATCGTGCGAAAGCGGCAGCACAAAGTTTTCGGTGTAGTTGTACAACATGCCGAATGTCATCAGGTGATGGTGATGACTGCGGTAAATCGGGTCGTGCTTCATGTAATCCAGCGTGTCGTGCATCCAGCCCAGGTTCCATTTGTACCAGAAGCCCAGACCGCCGGTTTCCGGCGGACGTGATACGCCGTGAAAATCGGTGGATTCTTCAGCGATGGTGACCGCGCCCGGTGCGGTGTTGCCCAGCATCCGGTTGGTGTAGCGGATAAAATCGATCGCTTCGAGATTCTCACGCCCGCCAAAGTGGTTCGGCACCCATTCGCCCTGCGGACGGCTATAGTCGCGGTAGATCATTGACGCCACCGCATCCACGCGCAGGCTATCGATGCCAAAGCGTTCTACCCAGTAGAGCGCGTTACCGGCAAGATAGTTACTGACTTCACGTCGTCCGTAGTTATAGATCAGCGTGTTCCAGTCCTGATGAAACCCTTCGCGCGGATCTTCATGCTCATACAGCGCGGTGCCGTCAAACTGCGCCAGGCCGAAGTCATCGGAAGGGAAGTGGCCGGGCACCCAGTCAAGGATCACATTCAGGCCGGCAGCGTGCGCAGCAGCGACAAAATGGCGGAACTCATCACGCGTGCCGAAACGTCGGGTCGGCGCATACATCCCCACCGGCTGATAGCCCCAGCTACCGTCAAACGGATGCTCGTTAATCGGCATCAGTTCAATATGGGTAAAGCCCATCTCTTTAACGTAGGGGATCAGCTGCTCTTCCAGCTCTTTGTAACTCAGCCAGAAATTGTTATCGGTGTGACGACGCCAGGAGCCGAGGTGCACTTCATAGATGGAAATCGGCGCGTCAAAGGCGTTGGCCGCTTTGCGGTCCTCGCGCATAACCACCTTTTCCGGTAGCCCGCAGATTACCGAGGCGCTGTCAGGGCGCATTTGCGATTCAAAAGCAAACGGGTCCGATTTCAGACGCAGCTGCCCTTTATTATCAATAATTTCAAACTTATAGAGCTGTCCG
The DNA here is from genome assembly GCF_002101395.1 of Pantoea alhagi. Lineage (NCBI taxonomy): Bacteria > Pseudomonadati > Pseudomonadota > Gammaproteobacteria > Enterobacterales > Erwiniaceae > Pantoea > Pantoea alhagi. The sequence goes on from NZ_CP019706.1 coordinate 1,286,267, forward strand.
GTGCGTGCTGCCGGCACAAACAGCTCCCAAATGCCGATTTCCTGACGGAAGCGCATCGGATGGCGGCGGCCATCCCAATAGTTAAAATCACCCACCACCGAGACACGGCGAGCGTTAGGCGCCCAAACCGAGAAGCGGGTGCCGCTAATACCGTCAATCACGTCGGCATGCGCGCCCAGCGTTTCGTAGGGGCGTAAATGGGTGCCTTCCGCCAGCAGCCAGCTGTCCAGCTCTTGCAGCAGCGGGCCGAAGCGATAGGCATCGTCAATCAGGTTCTGCTCGCCATGCCAGGTGACGGCAAGCTGATAGCGAAACGGGTTTTTACGACGGGGGATAACACCGTTAAAAAAGCCGCGTGAGTCGAGACATTTCAACTGAGCGCATTTACGCCCGGTGCTGGTTTCAATCACCCACACTTCTGAGGCGTCAGGCAACAGCGCCCGCACCTCAAGTCCGTTACTGGTCTGATGCATTCCCAACAGTGAAAACGGGTCAGCGTAGTGACCTTCAATAATCGCATTGATCGCCTGGCGATCCGGGAGCTCTGACATGACTTTCTTCCTGTGATGTATGGTAGCCGAAACGTTACGTTTAAGGACGTTAGCCTGACTACTCTTCAATGAGCCATGCGCACGCTGGCAGAGCCGCACCTTTCCCTGGAAAAAGCATTGCCGCGCGCATCAACTTTTAATCTTCAAAGCAGAAAAACAAAACAGTCCTGCTAAGCATAGACAAGGCCAACAATAAGCCTGCGAACTTTGTATAAAATAATTAGCACAATGCTAAAAAAGAGGATACGGATCACCCAGCGGTTAATTTTTGCGCCAGCCTGATGAAAAGACAGGGAAAGGAAGAGAGTGTGAAATTTCGGATTAAGGACGGAACGTTAGCCTCTTGCCCCATTCGGTCGTAGAATGGGGCAAGAGCCGATTAATCTACCAGCAAACGCAGCATGCGACGCAGCGGCTCGGCAGCGCCCCACAGCAGCTGATCGCCAACGGTAAAGGCGGAAAGATATTCCGGCCCCATATTCAGCTTACGCAAACGCCCCACCGGCGTGGTCAGCGTACCGGTTACCGCCGCAGGCGTCAGTTCACGCATTGTCAGCTCACGGTCGTTGGGCACCACTTTCACCCACTCGTTATGCGATGCCAGCAGCTGTTCAATTTCCGCCAGCGGCACATCCTGTTTCAGCTTCAGCGTGAAAGCCTGGCTGTGGCAGCGCAGCGCGCCAACGCGTACGCACAGGCCATCAACCGGGATAGTTTGCTGCGTACCCAGGATCTTGTTGGTCTCCGCCTGGCCTTTCCACTCTTCGCGGCTCTGGCCGTTTTCCAGCTGCTTATCAATCCACGGAATCAGGCTGCCTGCCAGCGGCACGCCGAAATTATCCACCGGCAGCGTGCCGGAACGGGTAAATTCGGTGACTTTACGTTCGATGTCCAGAATCGCCGACGCCGGATTTTGCAGCTCTGGCGCAACGTGATCGTGCAACATCCCCATCTGCGTCAACAGCTCACGCATATGACGCGCACCGCCGCCGGAGGCCGCCTGATAGGTAGCGACGGAAGCCCATTCAATCAGATTGTGCGCAAACAGACCACCCAGAGACATCAGCATCAGGCTCACGGTGCAGTTGCCGCCGACAAAAGTTTTGATGCCTTTATCCAGCCCTTCGCGGATGACCTGCTGGTTAACCGGGTCGAGGATAATGATGGCGTCGTCCTTCATGCGCAGCGTGGAGGCCGCGTCAATCCAGTACCCCTGCCAGCCGCTGGCGCGCAGCTTCGGGTAGATCTCACCGGTATAATCGCCGCCCTGGCAGGTGATGATAATATCCAGCGCGCGCAGCGCCTCAATATCATACGCATCCTGCAGCGTACCGCTGTGAGCGCCCACCGTCGGTGCAGCCTGCCCGTGCTGTGAGGTTGAGAAAAAAAACGGACGAATTACGTCAAAATCACGCTCTTCGCTCATGCGCTGCATCAGCACTGAGCCGACCATACCGCGCCAACCAATAAGACCTACATTTTTCATTAAACACCTGCTACAGGCTTCCGGCTGATGACTGCGTCACCAGGATAGCGCCTGACTGTCTGAAGAGTAAAAATACCGGCTCGCCAGAAAGCGAAGCCTGCCAGAGAAAATGGGTTTACCTGTGACCCTCAACTCTACAAAATGCAGCTCTGCTGGCAAGTGAATTAATTCGATTGCGTTAATCTTTTCAACAGCATTGCTAATAACGGCGCTGCTGAATTAAAAGTAAAGAGCAAAATAAATGACTGAAATGATCTCCGCGACCATATTATTGTTGTTGATTATGGATCCTCTCGGCAATTTGCCGATATTTATGTCGGTTTTAAAGCATCTGGAGCCGAAACGGCGGCGTATCGTTTTGATCCGCGAAATGCTGATTGCGCTGGCGCTGATGCTGCTTTTTTTATTTGCTGGCGAAAGAATTCTGGCGTTTCTTAACCTGCGTACTGAAACGGTCTCGATCTCCGGCGGCATTATTCTGTTTCTGATCGCCATCAAAATGATCTTCCCGTCGCCGGAAAGCAGCAGTACCGGCCTGCCGGTCGGTGAAGAACCTTTTCTGGTACCGCTGGCGATCCCGCTGGTAGCCGGGCCTTCGCTGCTGGCAACGCTGATGCTGCTTTCGCACCAGTATCCGCATCAGATGGGTTATCTGGTCGGCGCGCTGCTGTGCGCGTGGGGCATTACGGTGGTGATTCTGTTGCTTTCCGGCCTGTTTCTGCGGCTGCTGGGCGACAAGGGCGTCAATGCGCTGGAGCGTCTGATGGGGCTGATTTTGATTATGCTGGCGACGCAGATGTTCCTTGATGGCATTCGCGCCTATCTGAAGATTTAGTCTGGCGGGCGATAAAGGGCGTCAGAAGCGGGCGGATATCGGGTATCCGCCCGTAACGATCAGGAGAGCAGCTGAAAAGCGATCATGCCGACAATGGCGCCGGTGGTGCCCAGAATGGTTTCCATCAGCGTCCAGGTCTTTAGCGTTTGCGCCTCGGTTGCGCCGGTAAAGCGGCCAAACAGCCAGAAGCCCGCGTCGTTGACATGGCTGACCACAATCGAACCGCCAGCGATGCACAGCGACAGCGCCGCCATTTGCGCGCCGTTGTAGTGCAGCGGCTCAATCACCGGCATCACCAGCCCTACGGCCGTTAAACAGGCTACCGTCGCCGAGCCCTGAATAATGCGCACCGCGGCCGCAAGGATAAAGCAGGCCAGCGCAATCGGCAGGCCCGCGCCGGTTAAGGCATTGCCCAGCGCCGGGCCAACGCCGGAATCTACCAGCACCTGCTTAAACACGCCGCCCGCGCCGATTACCAGCAGAATAATGCCCGCTGGCTGCAGCGCACTGCCGCAAACCTGCATCACTTTTTCTTTATCCATCCCCTGCCGCCAGGCCAGGCCATAAATCGCCAGCAGCAGCGCCAGCAGAATTGCGGTAAACGGATGGCCAATAAACTCCAGCCACTCATACAGGCGTGAACCTTCAGAAGTAAAGCGCGCACCGATGGTTTTCAGCCCCACCAACACCAGTGGGAAAAGGATCAGCGACAGGCTGAAGCCAAAGGAGGGCAGCTTATGCGCTTCCACTTCCGGCTGCGCCACGTCTTCCGGCACGTTAAAGCTGACATGGCGGCTGATAAAGTTGCCAAACAGCGGACCGGCGATCAGCATACCGGGCAGCGCCGCGCATAGCCCCAGCAGGATCATCCAGCCGAAATCAACATGCATCTGCGACGCCAGCAGCATCGGTGCCGGACCCGGCAGCAGAAACGCCGCCGCCGCCGCTACGCCGGCAAACAGCGGGATCACCAGCCTGACGAGGTTATCGCCGGTGCGTCTGGCCACGGCGAAAGCGATGCTGATCAACAGCACCACCGCCACTTCAAAAAACAGCGGCAGCGCGCAAATCAAGCCCGCTATCCCCATCGCATAATGCGCCCGGCTTTCGCCAAATGATTTCAACATGCGAATAGCGATTTGATCGACCGCGCCGGTTTCATGCAGGATTTTGCCAAACATAGCGCCCAGCGCTACCACCACGGCGAGAAAGCCGAGCGTACCGCCCATGCCTTTTTCCATGGTTTCGGCAATTTTATCCAGCGGCATCCCGGAAAACAGGCCAGCGCCAAAAGAGACTAATATCAGGGCGACAAAGGCGTGCATACGCGCCTTCATCACCAGAAACAGCAGCAGAACAACCGAACCTGCTGCGGTTAAAACCAGGGTTGCGGTACTCATCAGAAACAACTAATCCTTTTTGATCGCACCCTCAATGGTCGCGATGGTGGCGGCAACGACATCCGGCAGGGGGTGATTGATATCCACCACCAGCACATCGCTTTCATCGGCGTCTGGCTCTTCCAGCGTATCGAACTGGGAGACCAGCATTTGCGGCTTAAAGAAATGGCCTTTGCGCGCCTTCAGGCGGCTTTCAATGGTGGCAAACTCACCTTTCAGATAGATAAAGGAGAGGTTGTTATTCCCCTGACGCAGGATATCGCGATAGCTTTTTTTCAGGGCAGAGCAGACGATGATCGAAACGGCCTGAGTACGCTGCATTGCAAATGCCGCATCGTTAACCGCCTTTAGCCAGGGACGACGATCGTCATCGTTCAGCGGATGGCCTTCCGCCATTTTTTCAATATTCGCGCGGGGATGCAGAAAATCGCCGTCGAGAAACGCGGTTTTCAGCTGGTGCGAGACTTCATAAGCAACGGCAGATTTGCCGCTGCCTGATACGCCCATCAAAATGAATACGTGATGTGACGGCGACTGATTTTGCATTATTGTTAGCTCCGGCAGATGAAGATAGCAATGTTACCGATAACATTGCCATCCCCATTCTCAGTACGTGCGTTCATCAGCGCAACCTGTCTGGCAGGAAAAGCCTGGAATTGTGAGCGAGTTCAAAAAAAGCGCAGATTCAGATGCTCTCCCCTTCCTGGATCTCAAATCCCACATCGACAGGCTGATGTTCGCGGCTTTCACCGCCAATACGCGCTAACAACAGCGCGGCGGCTTCACGCCCCATACGATCGCGCGGCGTCAGCACGGTTGCCAGGCGTGGCGTCACCACATGCGCAATGTCATGCCCGTGAAAGCCGGCAATTGCCATTTGCTGCGGCACGCGCAATCCCTGACGCTGACATTCAAACATAGCACCTATCGCCAAATCGTCATTGGTGCAGAACAGGCTGTCGGTTTGCGGGTAACGCCGCCGCGCCTCACACAGCAGCATCGCGCCCGCGCTAAAAGAAGAGGCTTCTTCCATCATGACGCTACGCGGTTCCAGCTCCGCCTCACGCATTGCCAGTTCATAGCCCCGTTGTTTTTGCAACGTGCGCTCATCCAGCCGTGCGCCCAGATAGACGGTATGTCGATGCCCTTTCGCCAGGATCGCCTGGGTCATTTGCCGCGCCGCCTCAACGTTATCAAAGCCCACTGCCATATCCAGGCAGGGTGAAACGCTGTCCATCATTTCAATCACCGGGATCCCGGCGGTTTCAATCATGCGCAGGCTGGCTGGCGTATGGGTACGTTCGGTAAGGATTAGCCCGTCAATGTTCCAGCCCAGCAGCGAACGCAGCTGTAGCTCTTCTTTTTCCGGGTTATAACCGAAGTGGCCGACCAGCGTCTGATAACCTGCCGCATCGGTTACGCTTTCAATGCCGCGCAGCACATCGGCGAATACCTGGTTAGTTAATGAAGGCAGCAGCACGCCAATTGCACGGCTGGTGGCGTTAGAAAGCATATCGGGGGCGCGGTTGGGAATGTAGCCCAGCTCATCCAGCACCACAGCAATTTGCGCGCCCAACGCAGCGGAGACCTGCTGCGGATTACGGAGGTAGCGGCTGACGGTCATTTTTGTCACGCCAACACGATCGGCAACATCCTGAAGCACGGGTCTTTTCTTTTTCATTATTATTCGCAGGCCAGAGGGAGATGGTGTGAGTTTACAAAAAAAGCGCGGCAGTAACGAGCGGGGAAAACGCGCCTTATCGGACACTTATCGCGTATTGATAAATTACAAACAGAAAAAGCCGCCGTCGGGTTGCGACAGCGGCCTGGGAGGCTTAAACCGGGGGCAGATCGAACAGCAGGATCTCTGCGTCGCTGCTCGCCTGTAGCATCAGCGCGCTCTCTTCCCAGATTGCCAGCGCGTCGCTGGTGGCGATCGGTTGGTCATTGACCTTCACCTCGCCTTTTACCACCTGGATCCAGATGCGGCGTGACGGATCCAGCGCAATGGTGTCGCTTTCACCCGCTTTCAGTACCCAACGCGACAGCGTCATATCCTGATAGACCTTCAGCGAACCCTCACGGGCATCCGGTGAAAGTATCAGCTGCCGCCCCGTGACATCGGCAAAGCGTCGCTGGTCGTAGCGCGGTTCAATACCGGTGCTTTCCGGGATAATCCAGATCTGATACAGATGCAGCGGCTCGCTGCTGCTGGCGTTATATTCAGAATGACGCACGCCGGTACCGGCGCTCATAATCTGGAACTCGCCCGCCGGGATCTGCTCTTTATTACCCATGCTGTCCTGATGCTCTACGGTGCCGGAGAGCACGTAAGTCAGGATTTCCATATCTTTATGGGGATGCGTACCAAATCCCTGACCGCCAGCAATAACATCTTCGTTAATTACCCGCAGCGCCGAGAAGCCCATGAAATTGGCATCGTAGTAACTGGCGAATGAAAAAGTGTGCCAGCTGTCCAGCCAGCCGTGGTTAGCATGTCCGCGCTCTTCAGCTTTGCGTAAATAAATCATGTTCAATGCTCCTCAACGTTTTTTTCTAGTCTGGGGCCGGAGCGGATGGAATGATAGCTGAAAAACTTCACGCCTCTGTTCAAAAAAAATGAATGGGTATGCGAAGAAGCTTAAGCACTTTGGCAAATGCAGGGCAAAAAAAAGCCAGCTTATGGCTGGCTAAAAAAATACTGGAAGCAATGTGAGCAATGTCGTGCTTTCGCAGGGAGTCCGATACCGGTCTCGCTGGAGTGCATGGCAATAATAATCATTATCATTCGTATCTGTAAAGCTTTTTTATTGCTGCTCTGGTGAGATGAGCCCGAACTCATCTGACGATCTCGCAGGCAGATTCCAGTTTGGCGGCTCCGGCTCAACTTCTTCGACCTGCAATCCGTGTGCGCCCTCAGACAGACGGAAGCGGGTAACAAAGCCTCTGCCCCAGGGAAAACGCTTCTTTTTGAATTTCTTTTCTGAACTCAGAACAACCGAAAATACATAAGCAGTATCAAGCCGAAACGGGTAAGCGGCGATATCCAGACACTCATCTGCACGAACAGTGTAAGACTTAGGTATAAAAAGCTTTTCACGGGCCATGCCTGCCATTTCATAGATGTGTATAGCGTAAACCTCCTCGTCTCCCTCCGGCTGTACGGTTACACATGGTTTATTATCTTTAATCGTCACTTGAGCAGGATAGTCAGGATGGTAATAGTCGCCCGGACCAGGGCAGCCGCTTAGCAGCAAGGCGGCTGCTATAAAGAGTAATTTTCGCATGATTATCTCTGCCTGAGAAAATGGGTTAACACACGCTCATAATCCGCTTTGATGTTTGGGTGAGCTTTACCTGTAAAAGTCCCAACAGATGGAAGTAACTTAAGCCACAGGCCATAGCCATATCGATAAAGCAAAAAATAATCAGCCACTATCTGCGCTTGCTGTTCCATAGTGTAATCATGTAAATATTTATTTTCATTAAAATCATAATGATAACTGGCTGCCCAGCTAAAAAGTCCGCGGGTTCTGACCCACATCCCTTTCTGATATTGCCAGACATGGGTCAGCTCATGGATAAACGTATGCTGTTTACCAATGTCGGAAATCGCTGAGAAGTCATGCGCATAGAGATAGTCACGCATGTATATCTCCCCGTTGGGCGCCATCGCTACATTTTGGCTCTGCAGGCCAAAAGGAAAGTAGCTGTCATAGTGGATCCAAACTCGAGAGTAAATAATCGCATTACCAAATATTGTTTTAGCCATGTTGATTTCGCCCGGTGTCATCAGGCGTAAGCTTCCTTGCTTTCCATTTTTCATTAGCGGTTGTCCATACTTTGCAGTTAATGAAATATATAACGTGAATGATTATGATTTAAATAATTCAATCTAATGGGAATGTTATTTTCTTAAAGTGTTAATAACATCCTTTAGCGCCCGGTTAATTAATAGCAAATAAACATTCAGGTGAATTTTATTTTATTCATTTAATTTCAATAGGTTACAACACAAAAAAATATCGAAATGCGGTTAATTGGCATGAACCATTACTCGTTGCCTTAATTAATCTGAAATTTGACTTTTAAAATTTATTTCATGCATCCAGAAAAACCAATAACGATTTTAACACACAAGATCAATATATATTTTCTGTTATTCGACCCCTGCCTCATTTTTTTACAATCAAAGGTTCCACTAAAAAGGCGATTAATTTTATTTATTTTTTAACGCAACTACGTGAATGTAATAGATAAAACAGCCAGATAACGGAGGGATAATATGAGCAATATTGTTGTACGTTACGCCGTGCCGAAATTCAGCTTTCGACACGGCGTACCATTAATACCCTGCCGTTAAGTCATCGACCGTACGCGGATCGGACGCGCCGTACAGCATGCCGTCAGGCCCGATCATAATGCTTTGCGTACTGCCCATCGCTGGCATTACTTCGACGTTCTGTGCTTTCGCGCTCAGCAATTTGAGCGTATCCGGGCTGAAACCTTTCTCAACGCGTAGCTGATCCGGCAGCCACTGATGATGGAATCGCGGCGCATTGGTGGCTTCAGCCACGTTCATCCCAAAATCGATGCTGTTAACCACCATTTGCAGCACGGTTGTGATAATGCGGCTGCCGCCCGGACTGCCGGTAACCAGCCAGGTTTTGCCATCTTTCGCCACAATAGTTGGCGACATTGATGACAACGGACGCTTGCCTGGCTGAACGGCGTTGGCTTCTCCGCCGACCAGGCCATAAACGTTTGGCGTGCCCGGACGAGCGGAAAAGTCATCCATCTCATTGTTCAGCAGAATACCGCTTTTGCCTGCCACGATACCGCTGCCGAAATTAGTATTCAGCGTATAGGTCACCGCGACCGCATTGCCCTGCTTATCCACCACCGAAAAGTGCGTGGTCTGGTTGCTCTCATACGGCGCCAGTTTGCCCGGCTTGATCTCTGTTGAAGGCCGCGCTTTGGCGATATCAATCTGCTGCGCCAGCGATTTCGCATAGGCTTTGCTGGTGAGCGCCTGCCACGGCACCTTAACAAAATCGGGATCGCCCAGATATTCCGAGCGGTCGGCGTAGGCATATTTCTCTGCTTCAGCCATTACCTGCATCGCGTCGGCGCTGCCGAAGCCCATTTTTGCCAAATCGAAGTTTTCCAGGATATTCAGGATCTGCACAATATGGATACCGCCGGAAGAGGGCGGCGGCATGGAGAAGACCTGATAGCCGCGATAGCTGCCGCTAATCGGCTGGCGCTCTACGGCGCGGTAGCTGGCTAAATCCGCTTTGCTAATCAGTCCGCCGTGCTGCGCCATCTCTGCGGCGATCTGATCGGCAATCTCCCCTTTGTAGAAGGCGTCCGCGCCCTGTTGTGCAATCAGCGACAGGCTGTGTGCCAGATTCGCCTGCACCAGACGTTCGCCTTTCTGGTAAGGCGTGCCGTCCGGCTTAAAGAAAATAGCTTTGCTGTTTTCATGCGACAGCAGCACCTCTTTGCCATAACTATTCAGATCGTCAGCCAGCGCATCGTTCACAATGATGCCCTTGCGCGCCAGCTCAACGGCGGGCTGTACCAGCTGGCTTAGCGGCAGCGTACCGTACTTTTGGGCCGCCAGCGCAAAGCCCGCCACCGTGCCGGGCGTACCGGAAGCCAGCGGTGAGGTCAGGGAAAGTTTACTGTCCGCATTACCCTGTTTATCCAGAAACATATCCCGGCTGGCACGAGCGGGTGCCACTTCACGAAAATCGATAGCCGTGGTACGGCCAGAAGCGGTGCGCAGCAGCATAAAGCCCCCGCCGCCCAGGTTGCCCGCCTGCGGATGGGTTACCGCCAGCGCAAAACCCACCGCCACGGCGGCATCCACCGCATTGCCGCCCTGACGCAAAATATCCACGCCAATTTGCGTGGCGGTCTCATCCACTGACGCTACCATCCCCTGCTTCGCCCGAACCGGATGGAAGGTATCCGCTTCGATACCATAGGAAACCGGTGGGGCATTTTGTACCAGCGCCAGCACCGATCCGCCCCAAAGCAGCGTCAGCAACGCAGCGGTGAGCCGCCATCCCTTTACTTTTTTCTGCATATCATCACCTTTGTTGTTGTGTTTACATTGTGTTTACTTTTCTTAAACTTGCACAAAATAAGCACAAAAAGCGAGCCTTAACGCAAATTAGCATTCAGTGACAGGCCGATCGCGGAAGGTGAGTTAAACTTAGACTGGGCAACACACAGCGATGCCGCTCTGGCGTCGTCTCCGCCGCGTTGCTAATGAAGGAGAACAGCAAGTGAAAAAACTACTGATGATTTTTATCGCTCTGCTGCCGCTAAGCGGCATGGCGAATACGCTGAACAACAACAACCCTAACCAGCCGGGTTACAACCCAAGCCAGCAGCGTCTGCAAACCCAGATGCAAACGCGTCAAACGCAGCAGCAAAACAAGTTACGTATGGATCAGCAGCAGCAGACACAGCAAATGCAGCGTCGCATGCAAGAACAGCGGAACAGCACGCAGCAGCGCGTTTTACAGTCGCAGCCCGGCAGCAATACTCCGCCGCCGGTTTATCAAAATAACACGCAGTAATATTTAAAAATCGGGGCCAATAATATCGATGCGATCGGTACAGATCGCATCTACGCCCCACTCCAGCAGCGTCCGCGCACGTTCGGGTTGATTCACGGTATAAACCAGAATTCTCAGCCCGGCCTGTTTAATCGCGGCAGTACGCTCCGCATCCAGCAAACGATGATTCAGGTGAACAGAGACACAATCCAGCGCCCGGGTCATTGCCTGCCAATCTTCATGCCATTCGTCCAGCAGCAGTCCACGCGGCAGTTCCGGCGCGGCCTGCCTCGCTGCCTCCAGCGCCACCACCGAAAATGACGAAAGCAGTGGCGCGGTTTCCCCCTGCCACAGCTCACGCGCCGCCAGCGCGATCGCTTTTCCGGTCTGCGCCTCATAACCGGTGGTAGGCTTGATTTCAATATTCGCCATCAGATGATGCTGGCGGCAACGCGCCGCAACGGCCTCCAGTAGCGGCAGGCGCTCGTTGCTAAAAGCTGAGCTAAACCAGCCGCCGGCATCCAACTGAGCCAGCTGATGCCACGGCATCTCACCCGCGATGCCCCAGCCGTTGCTGGTGCGATCGAGCGTATCGTCATGCAGCAGGAAAATATGCTCATCGCGCGACAGTTTGGCATCAAACTCAATCATGGTATGACCGTAACGCGCACCAGTATCAATTGCCGCCAGCGTGTTTTCCGGTGCCAGCTTGCCGCCGCCGCGATGGGCAACAATACGAGGATAAGGCCACTCTTTATTCATTCCAGACGCGCTCCCTGTTTAGCTGAAAAAAAGTGCAGCGCCTCCACAGGCAGATGCAGCCATAGGGTGCTGCCTGGTGCGGGACGCTCAAGATGCGGCAAGCGTACCACAAGGCGCTGTTCGCCCCACTTTCCGTGCGCCAGATTATCTGCGCCAAGGATCTCCAGCGTTTCGACAACCAGCGGAATACCGCCCGCCTCGCGACTGCTGAGCCTGATATGTTCCGGACGAATGCCCAGCGTCGCCGCCTGATTCGCCCACTGGGTTTTCGCCACGGCCAGCGGCAGCGCCAGATTATCGCCCAGCACAAACGCATTGCCGTCGCGACTGAAGCTGCCTTCCAGCAGGTTCATCGCTGGCGAGCCGATAAAGCTGGCGACAAAGCGCGTTGCCGGACGCTCATAAACCTCAACCGGCGTGCCGACCTGTTCGACAACGCCTTTATTCATCACCATCACGCGTTCCGCCAGCGTCATCGCTTCCACCTGGTCGTGGGTGACATACAGGCTGGTGGTGCGTAGCCGACGATGCAACAGCTGCAGTTCCAGGCGCATCTGAACGCGCAGCCGCGCATCCAGGTTAGAGAGCGGCTCGTCAAACAGAAACACCGCCGGTTCGCGCACAATTGCGCGTCCCATCGCCACGCGCTGACGCTGACCACCAGAAAGCTCGCGCGGTCGCCTTTTTAGCAGCGCATCCAGCTCCAGGCTGCGTGCCGCTTCCAGCACCCGCTGGCGGATCAGTTCACGTCCCATGCCGCGAATTTTCAGGCCGTAGGCCATGTTCTCTTCAACCGTCATATGGGGATAGAGCGCATAGTTCTGGAAAACCATCGCAATGCCGCGATCTTTTGGTTCCAGCTCCGTGACCCGCTGCGTATTGATATAGATGTCGCCGCTGGTGACGCGCTCCAGCCCGGCGACCATACGCAGCAGCGTCGATTTACCACAGCCGGAAGGCCCTACCATCACCATAAATTCGCCGTCGCCTATCACCACATCCAGCGGCTGAATAATTTGCTGCTTGCCGTCATAAGACTTGGTAACGGCCTGAAGGGTTACTGCTGCCATAGTTTATTTCTCACTCTCGACTAAACCACGGACAAACGCCCGCTGCATCACCATAACCACCACTACCGGCGGGATCAGCGTTAGCAGCATCGCCGCCATTACCAGATTCCATTGGGTCGTGCCTTCGCCTGAGGAGATCATGCTGCGAATGCCCGCAACCGCCGTGCCCATTTTTGTCTCGCTGGTAATCAGAATCGGCCACAAATACTGGTTCCAGCCGTAGATAAAGGTGATCACAAAAAGCGCCGCCAGGTTGGTACGCGACAGCGGCAGCACAATGTCACGGAAGAAACGCATCGGGCCTGCGCCATCGATGCGCGCCGCCTCCATGAGCTCATCCGGCAGCGACATAAAGAACTGACGGAACAGAAAAGTGGCGGTCGCTGAGGCCATCAGCGGCAGCGTCAGGCCGCTGTAGCTATCGAGTAGCTGAAGGTTAGCTACCACCTCCACCGTAGGGAAAATACGCACCTCGACCGGCAGCATCAGCGTGATAAAAATCATCCAGAACACCAGGTTACGTAGCGGAAAGCGAAACCAGACCAGCGCGAAAGCGGAAAGCATCGAGACGGTGATTTTACCGAAGGTAATACCCAGCGCCATCAGCGTACTGTTAAACAACAGCACGCTCATTGGCGCGCTGTTGCTGCTGACGCCGTACAGCCAGATCTCACGCAGGTTGTGCCATAACTGAGTACCCGGCACCAGGCTCATCGGCACCTGAAAAATCTGTTGGTTATCCAGCGTGGCGGCCACAAAGGCGACCCAGAGCGGGAACAGAATGGTCAGAATGCCCAACGCCAGCATAACGTGGCTGAAAATATCCAGCCCGCGACGATTCTCAATCATTGATAACGCACCTTACGCTCGACATAGCGGAACTGAATAATGGTTAAGACAATCACCAGGAACATCAGCACCACCGACTGCGCCGCCGATGAAGAGAGATCGAGACCGGCAAAGCCTTCCCGGTAAATCTTATAAATCAGCGTGGTGGTGGCCTGTACCGGACCGCCCTGCGTGGCGGCGTCAATCACCGGGAAGGTGTCAAAGAAGGCGTAAACCAGGTTTACCACCAGCAGAAAGAAGCTGACCGGCGCGATCAGCGGCAGCGACAGATGAAAGAAGCGGCGTACCGGCCCAGCGCCATCAATCGCGGCCGCTTCAACCAGCGAACGCGGGATCGATTGCAGCGCAGCGAAGAAAAACAGGAAGTTGTAGCTGATCTGCTGCCATACCGAGGCCAGCACCACCAGAAACATCGCCTGGCCGCTGTTCTGTGCGTGGTTCCAGTTGTAACCGATGCTCTGCAGGAAGTGGGTGATCAACCCGATGCCGGGGTTAAATAAAAACATCCACAGCACGGCGGCGATAGCTGGCGCAACCGCATAGGGCAGCAGCAGCAGCGTCTGATAAAAGCGTTTCAGGCGCAGCACATGATCCGTCAGCGCGGCGAACAGTAGCGAAATGACCAGCCCAAAGCCGGTCACCAGCGCACTAAAGATGAGTGTGGTCCAGAAGGATTCAAGATAATAGTCGTCATCCAGCAATCGGCTAAAGTTTTCCAGCCCGACAAAGGTACTGGAAAAGCCAAAGGGATCCACGCTTTGTACCGAGTACCAGAGCGCTTCGCCGGCTGGCCAGATAAAAAAGATCAGGGTAATAAGCAGCTGAGGGAAAACCAGTACCCAGGGAAGCCAGCGTGACTGGAAAACGGGACGAGAACTCGACATGCGGTAATTCCATAACAGATCGGCACAAGCGGTGCGTGACAGGATGAGGTGATAGCCGGACCGCCGCAGCGGCCCGGCATCTGCTTACTTCACCTGTTGTTCGAAACGACGCAGCAGCAGGTTGCCGCGCTGGACGGCAGAATCCAGTGCGGCCTGCGGCGTTTTGCTGCCGCTCCAGACGCCTTCCAGCTCTTCATCAACAATGGTGCGGATCTGCGGCATATTGCCGAGGCGTAAACCTTTGGTGAAAGGCAACGGCGGCTTATTCAGCATCTGACGCGTGGCGATATCCGCGCCTGGGTTCTTCTCATAGAAGCCCTGCTGGCGCGTCAGATCGTAAGCGGCGCGGGTAATGGGCAGATAGCCGGTTTTCTGATGCCATTCGGCAGCGTTTTCCGGCAGAGCGAGATACTGTAAAAACTCCGCCACGCCTTTGTAGGTGGCGCTGTCTTTGCCCTGCATTACCCACAGGCTGGCTCCGCCGATAATGGCGTTCTGCGGCGCGGAAGGCACGCTTTCGTCATACGGCATCATGCCGACGCCATAATTGAATTTGGCATGCTGACGTATATCCGCCAGCGAACCGGATGAGGCGGTGGTAATCGCACAGTCGCCGTTATAGAACTTTTCAGTAGACTCATCCTTACGGCCAAAGTAGGTGAAGTCCCCTTTTTTGTTCATCTCTTGCAGCATGGCGATATGGCGCACCTGTTCCGGCTTATTGAAAATCAGCTCGGCGCTGGTGCCACCAAAACCATTGTCCTCGGTGGCCACCGGCAAACCGTGCCAGGCGCTGAAGTTTTCAATTTGGATCCAGCCCTGCCAGCCGCTGGCGTAGCCGCACTTCATGCCCGCTTTTCGCAGCGCCGCCGTATCTTTTGCCAGCTGCTGCCAGGTTTTAGGCGGCTGTTCGGGATCTAAGCCCGCTTTCTTAAAGGCGTCTTTGTTGTAATAAAGCACCGGCGTGGAGCTGTTAAACGGCTGCGAAAGCAGGTGTCCGCTTTTCGCATCGGTATAGTAACCCGCGACCGTCGGCACAAACTGCGATTCATCGAATTTGATGCCTGCATCGTTAAACACTTCATAGACCGGCTTGATCGCTTTAGAAGCCATCATGGTGGCAGTGCCGACCTCGTAAACCTGCAAAATCGCCGGTGCTTTGCCGGTACGTACCGCAGCGATACCGGCCGCCAGGCTCTGTTCATAGTTGCCTTTATAAACCGGTACGATTTTATAATCGGGGTGCGCCTGGTTGAAACGTTGTGCCAGTGAGTCAACTTCTTTGCCTAATTCGCCTTCCATAGAGTGCCAGAACGGAATTTCCGTCGCGGCCAGGGCCTTGCCGCTCAGTGCCAGCCCCAGCACAATGCTGAGAGCGGTATGACGAAACGTAAAGGAGGACATAGCGTTTTCCTGTGACATTGTAGGTGTGCGTAACAACACGCTTTTTTAGTTCGCAACGTAACATGACACGGAAAAATGACGGTGAGATAACCAGCAGATGACAGAAAGATGACGGCGAGATTGCACTGGGCGGGCGGAGACGGGCGCTGAACGGCAAGGATTTTGCGGGACAGGCAGAGACGCAAGCGAGGCCGCAGGACGAGCGGGGAAGCAAGCGGGATTCCGGCCTTACGTAAAGACGCAACTGCCGTCATCCATGACCGGCTCGACCCGCGCCTTCCATGGCGCGGGACGCTTTACTCCTGGCCGGAACCCCGCTTGCCCTGGGCTTCGGCGTCGCCTGCGGTACGATATCAGGCACCCAGGTAAGCGCTGCGTACCGCCTCGTTAGCCAGCAGCGCATCGCCGCTGTCTTCCAGCACCACGTGACCGTTCTCCAGTACGTAGCCGCGATCGGCCAGCTTTAACGCCTGATTGGCGTTTTGCTCCACCAGGAAAATAGTCATGCCCTCCTGGCGCAGTTGCTCAATGGTATCGAAGATCTGTTGAATGATAATCGGCGCCAGCCCCAGCGAAGGCTCATCCAGCAGCAGCAGTCGCGGCTGGCTCATCAGCGCACGGCCAATCGCCAGCATTTGCTGTTCGCCACCCGACATGGTGCCCGCGCGCTGAATACGCCGCTCATGCAGACGCGGAAACAGCGCGTAAACCTGCGCAATTCGCTGCTGGTATTGCTGGCGGCTGGCGAAGAAGCCGCCCATCGCCAGGTTCTCCTCCACCGTCATCCGCGAGAACACCCGGCGTCCTTCCGGCACGATAGCAATCGCCTCACGCATAATGCGTGCCGTTTGCCAGTCGGTGATCGCTTTACCATCAAAGGTAATGGTGCCTTCAGACGCGCGCGGCTCGCCGCACAGGGTGCCCAGCAGGGTAGTTTTTCCCGCTCCGTTCGCGCCAATCAGCGTGACAATTTCGCCCTGGTTAATCTCCAGACTAACCTGATGCAGTGCCTGAATTTTGCCGTAATGCGCGCTGACCTTGCTAAGCGTTAACATCGGATTCGCCATTTTATGCCTCACCTAAATATGCGCGGATCACGTCCGGATTATTACGGATCTCTTCCGGCGTGCCGTTTGCCAGCGGCGTTCCCTGGTTAACCACATAGATGCGATCGGAAATACCCATTACCAGCTTCATATCATGCTCAATAAGCAGCACCGTGACCTTATGCTCGCTGCGCAGCTCCGCAATCAGCTCATCCAGCTCATGGGTCTCTTTCGGGTTCAGGCCCGCCGCAGGCTCATCCAGCATCAGAATTTCCGGACGCGTTACCATACAACGGGCAATTTCCAGCCGACGCTGCTGACCGTAAGCCAGATTGCCCGCCTGCCGGTTAGCCATCTCCAGCAGCCCAACGCGCTGTAGCCAGTTGGCAGCCTGATCCAGCGCCTCGTTTTCGCTACGCCGGAAAGCAGGCGTTTTCAACAGGCCAGCAAACAGGCCGCTTTTCAGATGCTGATGCTGCGCCACCAGCAGGTTTTCAATCACTGTCATTTCGCGAAACAGGCGGACATGCTGGAAGGTACGCACGATGCCCATGCGTGCAATCTGCTGGCCCGGCAACCCGGCCAGCTGGCGATCGCCTAAGCGAATCGATCCGCCGGTCGGCTTATAAAAACCGGTCAGGCAGTTAAACACCGTGGTTTTGCCCGCCCCGTTCGGGCCAATCAGCGACACGATCTCTTGTGGATGCAGCTCCAGCGCCACGTTATTGACCGCCAGCAGGCCGCCAAAGCGCATCATCAGGCCTTCCACCGTTAATAAAGGCTGACTCATGCCTGCTCTCCTTGTTGATCGCGCTTCAGCTTCAGATGCGGACGCTGCATCGGTAATAATCCCTGCGGACGCCAAATCATCATCAGCACCATCAGCGCGCCCAGCACTAACATGCTGTATTCATTCAGGTCACGCATCAGCTCACGCGAAACCACCAGCAGGATCGCCGCCAGAATCACCGCAAACTGCGAGCCCATGCCGCCCAACACCACAATCGCCAGCACAAAGGCCGATTCGGCAAAGGTAAAGGATTCCGGGCTGATAAAGCCCTGACGAGCGGCAAACAGGCTGCCGGCAAAACCAGCAAACGCGGCGCTGATAGTGAAAGCGGTGAGCTTGATGCGCGTTGGGCTGAGGCCCAAAGAGCGACAGGCGATTTCATCTTCACGCAGCGCTTCCCAGGCGCGGCCCAGCGGCATGCGCAGTAAACGGTTGATAACAAACAGCGTCAGCACCACCAGCAACAGCGCTACCAGATAGAGGAAGATAATGCGGTCGCTGGGATCATATTTCAGGTTGAAGAAGTGGTGAAACGTATCCCAGCCGCCGTCACGCGGGCTGCGGTTAAACTCCAGGCCAAAAAAGGTGGGCTTCGGGATCTGGCTGATACCGTTCGGACCGCCGGTAATAGCGGTGTTGTTCAACAGCAGAATACGGACAATCTCGCCGAACCCGAGCGTAACGATTGCCAGATAATCGCCGCGCAGGCGCAGCACCGGAAAGCCCAGCAGCAGGCCAAACAGCGCGGAAACCAGCCCCGCCAGCGGCAAACATTGCCAAAAGCCCAGCCCGTAATAGTGGTTAAGCAAGGCAAAGGTATAAGCACCGATGGCGTAAAATCCGCCATAGCCCAGCACCAGCAGGCCGGAAAGCCCTACCACTACGTTCAGTCCCAGCCCAAGCATGACGTAAATCAGCGTCAGCGTGGCAATGTCCACCGTGCCGCGTGAGACGATAAATGGCCAGATAACCGCCGCCGCGATAAGCAGCAGCGCCAGCAGCTTCTGCTTTGGCGTACTGCCGTCAAAGCTCGGCAGCACAAAACCGCTATGGCCGCTGCGTTTCAGGCGACGTCCCACCAGCGGACGCAGCAGCTGGAAAACAAACACCACGGCGCAGCCGATGGCGATCCAGTTCCAGCGCACGCTGCCCGCATTGTTGACCACCAGCCGCGTACCGTCGAGATTAAGACGCATGCCCATAAAGAATGCGGCAAGAATCAACAGCATCAGCGCCGAAATAACGGCATTAAAAAAGTGAGCGGGCTTCATACTTTTTCTACCTCCGGACGACCCAGGATCCCCGTCGGCATCACCAGCAGCACCACAATCAGCAGCGCAAAAGAGACCACATCTTTATATTCAGTGCTGAGGTAGGCGGAGGTCAGCGCCTCGGCGATGCCTAACACCAGGCCGCCCAGCATCGCGCCGGGAATACTGCCGATGCCGCCCAGTACCGCAGCGGTAAAGGCCTTCATGCCCGCCATAAAGCCGATATAAGGGTTAATGACGCCATAAAACTGCCCCAGCAGCACGCCTGCAACCGCCGCCATCGCCGCGCCGATCACAAAGGTCAGGGAAATCACCCGGTCGGTGTTGATCCCCAGCAAACTGGCCATTTTTAGATCTTCCGCGCAGGCGCGACAGGCGCGACCCATGCGTGAATAGCGGATAAACAGCGTCAACGCCAGCATGGCGAGGAAGGTTACCAGCCAGATAATCACCTGCATGGTGCTGATGGTAGCGGCAAACCCATTGCTCTCGCCCAGCGTTATTTGCCCGCTGACCAGGCCCGGCAAGGCGAGATCGCGCGAGCCCTGCGTCAGGCTGACATAGTTTTGCAGGAAGATAGACATACCGATGGCAGAGATCAGTGCAATCAGGCGTTTCGAGGAGCGCACCGGCCTGTAGGCGACGCGCTCGATGCTCCAGCCATAAGCGCTGGCGATCACGATTGCCGCCAGGAAACCGGCACCAATCAATACCCAACCGACATCGATGCCAGCCATCATCAGGGCGGCAATCACAATAAACGAGACATAGCTGCCGATCATATACACTTCGCCATGCGCGAAGTTGATCATGCCGATAATGCCGTACACCATGGTATAGCCAATGGCGATCAGCGCGTAGGTGCTGCCTAAGGTCACGCCATTAAGCAACTGCTGAAGAAAATAGAGAAACTGCTCGGACATAAGATAAACCCCAACAAAACTGCGCAGATCACTCCCGCAGCGAAAAAACGTCCGTCTTCACAAAGTGCAGGATAGAACCGGGGTTAGGCACGCCTGACCCCGGACTGCCCGCTCTTACAGAGTACGCTTTATTTCACGGCAGTTGAGGTGCCGTCGGCGTGCCATTTGAATACGCCAAATTCAAACCCTTTCAGGTCACCTTTCTGATCCCAGCTCAGGTTGCCCATAACGGTCGGCACCGGCTGGCCCTCTTTCAGGTTTTTAGCGATATCCGCAGGCTCTTCGCTTTTGCTACGTTCTATACCGGCAACCAGCGACTGCAGCGCCGCGTAGGTTGTCCAGACGAACGGACCGGTAGCGTCCAGCTTTTTAGCTTTAATCGCGTTAACAATCGGCTGGTTTGCCTCTACCTGGTCATAGCGTTTCGGCAGGGTAACCAGCATCCCTTCGGACGCTGCGCCAGCGATATTAGAGAGAGAGGCGTTGCCGACCCCTTCCGGTCCCATGAACTGCGTTTTCAGACCAGCTGCACGTGCCTGACGCAGGATCTGGCCCATTTCCGGGTAGTAACCGCCAAAGTAAACGAAATCGATATTTTCTTTTTTCAGGCGCGCAATCAGCGTAGAGAAATCTTTATCGCCTGCGGTGATCCCTTCAAACATCGCAATCGGCGCATTGGCTTTTTTCAGGCTCTCCTGTACCGAGCGCGCCAGCCCTTCGCCGTACTGCTGTTTGTCATGCACAATGGCAATGCGCTGGGGTTTAAGCGTGTCGAGAATATACTTGGCGGCAGTCGGTCCCTGATCGGAATCCAGACCGGTGGTGCGCATAATCAGCTGATAGCCACGGGAAGTCAGATCGGCTGCGGTGGCGGCAGGCGTAATCATCAGGACGCCTTCATCTTCATAGATATCGGAAGCGGGCTGCGTGGAAGAAGAGCAAAGATGACCAATGACATAACGGATGCCTTCGTTGATCACTTTGTTAGCAACCGCGACCGCCTGCTTGGGATCGCAGGCGTCATCATATTTCACCGCCACCAGCTTATTACCATTTATGCCACCTTTGGCGTTGATGTCGGCAATCGCCTGGGTAGCACCGGTAAATTGCATATCGCCGTACTGTGCGACCGGGCCGGACATCGCACCAACGATCGCGACTTTGATATCTTCCGCCAGCGCAGCCTGACTCATAGCCAGCGCCATACATCCTGCCAGCATTATGCGACCTTTACTTATTTTCATCCTGACTTCCCCATCTGTTGTGACTGTTGTGATGTGCGTTATGGTTATTTTTGGCGGGTTATAGAGCAAAACTTGTTTAATGTTAACGAGTTAGGAATACACTCACGCCATTTTTATAAATAAGGCTTTATTTTTCAGTCCATTAAACAGGAATTTTATTCTGTAAATCAACTGAGATAATCAAAATATCGCCTTTGCTACAGGACAATCATCTGGCAGTTATGGTGGCATTTTAGCCGTTCGCCCAGCGCATTATGCTGGCACTGTCGCTGGTATTAAGTGTTTACCCGGAATATCCGGGCGGCAACAAACAGATTGCTTTGTTTTCGTACAGAAAAAGTTACACGTCATTTTTTGAACATTTTCGCTACAATATGCCTTTTAACCAGGGGCCGGTTATTTTATGAAATTGACAATTATTCGCCTGCAACATCTGGGCGCGCAGGATCGTATCGATCTCGGCAAGATTTGGCCTGGCGTTGACTGTGATGCGCTGGAAAAAAAGCTAAACGAAAATCATCGGCTCTACGCCGCGCGTTTTAATGAGCGGTTGCTGGCAGCGGTGGAGTTAAACATTCGCGGTACGCAGGGCGAGCTGTCAAAGCTGGAAGTCAGGGAGGTGACCCGTCGTCGTGGCGTTGGCCACTATTTGATCGAGGAAGTGATAGCGCAGAATCCGTCGCTGACGCACTGGTGGATTGCTGATGACGGCAAGGCCGATCAGCAGGTTATTGCTGCCTTTATGCAGGCCTGCGGCTTTCGTACTCAGGCTGACGGCTGGGTATATAACGTTGAGTAAAGCCGTGCTTTTTGCTGAAGGCGGTTAATACCACCGAAAAATACCCATAAAAAAGGGCGGCCTGTTAAGCCGCCCTGACCGCAACAGAGCATTACGCTTCTATTGCCATCCGCAATTTCTTCATTGCGTTTTTCTCAAGCTGACGCACGCGCTCCGCCGAAACGCCATATTGATCGGCCAGCTCCTGCAGCGTGGTTTTATTGTCATCATCCAGCCAACGTGCACGAATAATATGCTGGCTGCGCTCGTCCAGTCCCTGTAGCGCGTCGCTCAGTTTATCAGCCGCATGGTGTTCCCAGTTATCTTCCTCAATGCCGTCGGCAAAGTCAGATGTTTTATCCTGGAGATAAAGCACCGGGGCCATGCTTTTGCCTTCGCCTGACTCATCTTCAGAAGTCAGATCGAAAGTCATATCCTGAGCGGCCATGCGCGATTCCATCTCACGCACGTCTTTACTGCTCACGCCCAGCTCACGCGCCACCATTTCCACTTCATCCTGATTAAACCAGCCCAGACGCTGCTTGGTTTTACGCAGGTTAAAGAACAGTTTGCGCTGTGCCTTGGTGGTCGCGACCTTCACGATGCGCCAGTTACGCAGCACATATTCGTGAATTTCCGCTTTGATCCAGTGAACAGCAAACGAGACCAGGCGAACCCCAACTTCAGGATTAAAGCGACGTACCGCTTTCATCAGGCCGATATTGCCTTCCTGAATCAGATCCGCCTGCGGCAGGCCGTAGCCCGCGTAGTTACGAGCGATATGAACAACAAAGCGGAGGTGAGACAGGATCAGCGTTTTAGCCGCATCCAGATCGCCCTGGTAATGCAGCCGTTCAGCCAGCGCTTTTTCCTCTTCTGCCGTTAGCATCGGCCAGGTGTTGGCAGCCCGAATATAAGATTCCAGGTTACCAAGAGGAGCAATAGCTAAAGTGTGCATTTCTTTGGTCATTCAAACCCTCACATGATTATTAAAATTGCCGCACGATTCCCTTTTGCGCGATTCACCAGGTTACAGGAATCAGCAAGGAAACCCCAAAGCAATCTGTGCTGCCTCATTAGATAATGAAGTTATCCACAAGTTCAATTTACAACGTGAATATTTTACACACAAGATACGGACGATATGATTGTGACAGACAGGGAGAAATCCGAGCGGATTTCCTCTGCAGCACAAACGTCATGCAGCAGAGGAAGATTATACCAAAAAATCGCTACTGTGGCGTAAAACGACGTAAATGTTGTACCGTCGCCAGCCAGGCCGCTATCCAGCCAATCATCGCCGACAGCAACAGCAGCAGCAGGCTCTCATCCCACGACAGCCCGCTCAGGCGGAAAGTCGTGCCAAACACCGCAGCCACCTGGGCAACCACCGACTCAAGGCGGAAAACCAAAATTTCAGACAAAATCAGTGACAGCAATGCCCCGCCGAACCCCAGCAGCGCCCCGCCATACAGAAAAGGACGCAGGATAAAGCCGTCAGTCGCGCCGATTAGCTTTTGCACGTTAATCGTATCGCGTCGGGCAAAGATGCTGAGGCGCACGCTGTTGCCGATCACCAGAAATACCGCCACCAGCATCAGGATGCCGATCATGGTCGCAACCTGCCCGACCAGGCCCGTCAGCGCAGCCAGACGCGCAAACCAGCTATCGTCCATGCGCACCTCATCCACGCCTTCAACATGCTGTACGCGATCGCGCAGCGTTTGCAGCGTTTTCTCGTTCTGGAAATTCATTTCCGGGGTAATGATCACCACCGCCGGCAATGGATTCTGCTCCAGCATATCGAGCGCGCCGCCAAAGCCTGACCAGTTACGAAATTCGCCCAACGCCTCTTCGCGCGACAGATAGTTAACTTTCGCTACGCTCGGCTCTTTCTTCAGCGTCGCCACGACATTTTCCGCCGCGCTGTCATCCAGCGTTTTTGACAGGTAAAGCGTCAGCTGCGGTGCCGGATACCATTGCTCCGCCGCCTGGCTGACGTTTTTCCATACCATATAGCAGACGCTGGGCAGCGTCAGCGAGATGGCAATTACCATTACCGTTAACAGCGTGGCCAACGGCTGACGCCACATATCGGAGAGCGTGCCGCGCCAGGCGTAACGCCACTGCTCCTGCCAGCCGCCCTTCAGCGCTTTGCTTTTCGACGGCTGTTTGGTTTTTGGCGCCGGTACGCGCTTGTTGCGTTTATTAGCCACGATCGCCTCCGTGCAGTCTTCCATTGCTGAGCGTCATTACCCGATAGTTGCGGCGACCAATTAAGCTCATATCGTGCGTAGCCATCAGCACCGTTACGCCCACGCGGTTGAACTCTTCAAACAGCCGCAAAATATCATTCGACAGCGCATCATCCAGGTTACCGGTCGGCTCATCAGCCAGCAGCACCGCAGGCTTGTTAACCACGGCGCGTGCTATCCCAACGCGCTGCTGCTCGCCGCCCGAAAGCTGAATCGGAAAGTTTTTCGCTTTGTCGAGAAGGCCAACCTTATCCAGCGCCGCTGAAACGCGACGGCGAATATCTTCCCCGCTCGCCCCGGCAATAATCAGCGGGATCGCCACATTGTCATAGACCGTGCGGTCCATCAGCAAATGGTGATCCTGAAAGATCATGCCGATCTGACGGCGCAGAAAAGGCACCTCGCTATTTTTCAGGCGGCTAATATCGTGGCCGCTAAACCAGATATGGCCCGCGCTGGGACGTTCAATGCCACAAATCAGCTTCAACAGGGTACTTTTCCCTGCGCCGGAATGGCCGGTCAGAAACGCCATCTCGCCCGGATGCAGATGAAAATCTACTCCTTGCAGCGCTTGCCGACCGCCGAGATAAGCCTTACTGACCTCTTCAAAGCGAATCATCCTGGTTAATCCTCTCGGGCAAACAGTGCCTCAATAAAATCTTCGGCCTTAAATGGCCGTAAATCATCGATGCCTTCTCCAACACCGATAAAACGAATCGGGATGCCAAACTGGTCCGCGACAGAGAAGATGACGCCACCTTTTGCCGTACCATCCAGTTTAGTCAGCGTAATCCCGGTCAGACCTACTGCCTCATGGAACAGCTTAGTCTGACTCACCGCATTTTGGCCGGTGCTGGCGTCAATCGTCAGCATCACCTCGTGCGGCGCGTTTTCATCCAACTTCTTCATTACGCGCGTGATTTTTTTCAGCTCTTCCATCAGGTGCGCTTTATTCTGCAAACGACCTGCGGTGTCGGCGATCAATACATCTACGCCACGTGCTTTAGCCGCCTGAATCGCATCGAAAATCACCGAGGCGGAATCCGCGCCGGTATGCTGCGCCACCACCGGAATATGGTTGCGTTCGCCCCATACCTGTAGCTGCTCGACCGCCGCCGCGCGGAAAGTATCGCCCGCCGCCAGCATCACCGACTTGCCTTCGGCCTGGTACTGACGCGCCAGCTTACCGATCGTGGTGGTTTTACCCACGCCGTTCACGCCAACCATCAAAATAACAAATGGCGCTTTGCCCGCCATATCCAGCGGCGCTTCAACCTTATGCAGAATCTCAGCCATTTCCGCTTTTAACAGGCCATAGAGCGCCTCGGCGTCGCGCAGCTGTTTGCGGTTTGCCTGCTGCGTAAGACTGCTGATAATGCGCTGCGTGGTATCGACGCCAACATCCGCAATGAGTAGCTGTTCTTCCAGCTCTTCAAACAGCTCGTCATCGATTTTTTTGCCCCGGAACAGACTGATAAAGCCGGAACCGAGGTTCTGCCGCGTTTTTACCAGGCTGCGCTTTAAGCGGGCAAAGAAGCCCTCTTTGGTCGGACGCTCCTGCTCAACGGGCGCGGCAACGCTCTCCGCTTCTTCTTCCGGTGCTGCAGCCAGCGCCAGCGCGGCTAATTCCTCATCGGAAAGCGGCGCCTCATCCCGTTCTTCTTCGGTTGGGGCCAGCTCTACCGCTGCTGCAACTTCCGCAGCAACCACGGCATCTTTCTCTTCGGCAGGCGCGGTTTCCTGCGCCAGCACTTCGTCTACCTGATCAACCCGTGCCTCTTCCGGCAGGATCTCTTCCTCCACCGGCGCAACAGCATCCATCGGCTGCGTCTCTTCCGGCAGGATCTCTTCCTCCACCGGCGCAACAGCATCTACCGGCTGCGTCTCTTCCGGCAGGATCTCTTCTTCCACCGGCGCAACAGCATCTACCGGCTGCGTCTCTTCCGGCAGCATCTCTTCTTCCACCGGCGCAACAGCATCTACCGGCTGTGTCTCTTCCGGCAGGATCTCTTCTTCCACCGGCGCAACAGCCTCTGTTTTCGCTTCTTGCGGCTGCGCTTCGCGCGCTACGGCTTCGGTTGTCGCCACGATCCCGGCAGCCAGCTTTTCGGCGTCCGGTTTTTCGGCCGCAGACTCTGGGTTTTCGGCCGCGTTTTCCGCTTGATCCGTTAACGTCTCTTTTTGTTCTTCTGACTGCGCAGGCGTTTCTTCACGACCAAAACCCAGCCAGGAAAAAAAGCCACGCTTTTTCTCTTTTGCCATTGTGTGACTACACTCCTCGATGGCTTTCATCCGGTCGTCTGTTGCGCCGGGCTGAAAAAATAACCTGATAAAGAATTCATTAGTCTAACACTTTCCAGCGAGCGCAACACCAGCACCCTTTTTAACGTTTCCTCAACCGCTTTCGCCCGTTAAACTACGCAACAAATTATGACGAGTTGTGAGCATCATGAATAAAAAACCCCAGGGCGGTGCCGGACAAATCCGCATAATTGGCGGACAGTGGCGTGGTCGAAAACTGCCGGTTCCGGACAGCGCCGGATTACGGCCTACCACCGATCGGGTACGCGAAACGTTGTTCAACTGGCTGGCACCCGATATTCAGCAGGCGCGTTGCCTGGACTGTTTCGCGGGTAGCGGCGCGCTCGGGCTGGAGGCGCTATCGCGCTATGCCGGTTCAGCAACGCTGCTGGAGCTGGAAAAGCCGGTAGCCCGGCAGTTAACGCAAAACTTGCAGACGCTGAAAGCCAGCAATGCCCAGGTGATCCAGACCAACGCGCTCAGCTGGCTGGCGCAGCAGGGAGAACCCTACCACATCGTGTTTATCGATCCGCCTTTCCGCAAAGGTCTGCTGGAGCAGACGCTCCAGCTGCTGGAGAACAACCACTGGCTGGCTGATGAGGCGTTGATTTACGTCGAAAGCGAAGTGGAAAACGGCGCGCCGCCGGTGCCGGTTAACTGGCAGCTGCATCGGGAAAAAATCGCCGGGCAGGTTGCCTACCGCTTATATCGCCGAGCAGGCGTCTCACAGGAGCAGGAAGATGTGGCTTAATCTGGGTCGATTGTTAATGGTGTTCGTTTGGGCGTTTCTGTTGCTGAATATCGTGCATCCTTTTCCCAAACCGCTGACATATTTTGTTAACGTTGCGCTGATTTTTATGGTGTTGATGCATGGCCTGCAGCTGGTATTGCTGAAAGCCACACAGCCGAAAGAGGGCGTTAAGCTAAGCCGCATCACCCAGATTAAGATCTTCTTTTTCGGCGTGTTTGAGCTGCTCGCCTGGCAGAAAAAACACTATCCCGGGCAATAACACCTTAAGGATGGTCAGGCGTAAAAGAGATAAAGCGGGTGCCCTGCACTTCGAGCTCGCCTTTTGCGCCTTTATCCAGCTGATGATAATCACCTTCTTTTAGCGTGAGTTTAATATCGCTATCGCCGTTTAATGGCTGAAACCAGGCCTCATAGCGCATCTCCTCTCCGGCAATCACTTCACGCTGACGTGAACGTCGGTTCGGTGCCGGAAACTCACGTTTACTTTTCACTTCTACCGACAGCTGGCGTACCGGCGCAGCGGCATTAGCCGCGTTTTCGCGTCGTTGCTTAATGAACTGACGCGAAGCCAGCACCGCAATGATCGCCAGCACAATGATAAAAATTAATGGGGGCTTACTCATCTCAGCCTCTGCCTCTGGTAATTGCGCTTTTTCTTGCAGGCAAGGATACAACCAGCGCCCTTCCATTGTCACATTACGCCCCGCTAACCTAAACTGATTGCAGGATGTTGTTAACACAACGGTGGACAGGCAGATCGCTGCGCCTGCAGGCTGATGCGGAAACCGCCCCTTTCAAAAAGGACAACGTAATGATTTGGTCGTTTCTTGCAGTACTTTTTTCCGGCTGGCTGTATGTCGATGCGTCCTATCGCGGGCCGCAATGGCAGCGCTGGCTGTTTAAACCGGTTACCCTGTTACTGCTGCTGGCCTGGGCCTGGCAGGCACCCACACGCAACCCCACCGACTACCTGATCCTGCTCGGTCTGCTGGCAACCATGGTAGGTGATGCGCTAACGCTGTTGCCGCGTCAGCGCATGATGTATGCGCTGGGAGCATTTTTCCTTGCGCACCTGCTGTATACCATCAATTTCGCCAGCCATATGACCATGAGCTTTTTCTGGCCTATCCCGCTGACGCTGCTGATCGTGGGCATTGTCTGGATCGGTGTGATCTGGTCGCGGCTGGAAGAGCTGCGCTGGCCGGTATGTACTTTTATCGGCATGACGCTGGTCATGAACTGGCTGGCAGCGGAGCTTTATTATTTCCGGCCTACCGATTACAGCTTCTCATTGATGGCGGGAGCGACACTGCTGACGCTGGCTAATCTGGTTTGGTTTATTAGCCACTATCGCAAGCGCTTTACGGCGGATAACGCCATTGTCGCCGCCTGCTATTTCGCCGGTCACTTTATGGTTGCCCGCTCGCTTTGGCTGTACTGACCATGATATTGCCTCTTGACTCTGGAGGTAGCTCCAGAGTGTAGGATGCAGCTAAGTTTATTTGCTGCATCATTAAGGAGGCGTAATGAGCAAACCTTCTACCTGCGGTCCCGGGCCATCCAGAGCCGCCCTCCGCCTTAACGGCAGACAAGGCAAAGCTCCGCTGCAGGCGGGCCAGTTTACCCTATCCCCGGCTTTGTCCACTTCAGACGCCGCGCCATCCTGCCAACAGAAATGCTGTGCCGACAGCCCGGCTGGCGCGCCAGCGCCAGGTCCGGCAACCGGTTCGCGCTATCGCTGGATCATTAACGGAATGGACTGCCCCAACTGCGCACGCAACGTGGAAAACGCGGTCCGCGTGTTGGCTGGCATACATGATGTGCAGGTGCTGTTCGCCACGCAGACGTTATTGATTCATGCAGAAAGAGATGTCAAAGCCGAGGTGGAACACACGGTAAAGCAGGCTGGTTTTCATTTGCAGGATGCCTCCGCTCCTGCAGAGAAATCAGCAGGGTTCTGGCAGGAAAATCGCCTGCTGCTGGTAATAAGCCTACTGATGCTGGCGAGCTGGCTACTGCACGCTATCTGGCCGACATGGAGTCAGACGGCGTTTATCTCTACCACGCTGGTCGGGCTCTGGCCGATTAGCCGAAAAGCCTGGCAACAGGCGCGCAACGGCAGCCCTTTCGCTATTGAGACCTTAATGACGGTTGCGGCAGTCGGCGCGCTGTTTATCGGCGCCAGCGCTGAAGCGGCAATGGTGCTGCTGCTCTTTCTGCTGGGCGAGCGGCTGGAAGGCATCGCCGCCAGCCGTGCGCGGCGCGGCGTTACCGCACTGATGGCGCTCAAGCCGGATAAAGCGATTCGCGTACGTAACGACCTGCGGGAAGAGATTGCCGCCAGCATGCTGCGTCCCGGTGATGTTATTGACGTTGCGGCGGGGGAACGTCTGCCTGCCGATGCCCGCCTGCTTTCCCCGTTTGCCAGCTTTGATGAAAGCGCGTTAACCGGCGAATCCATTCCCACAGAACATCAGCAGGATGATGTGATTGCGGCAGGCTGTATCAGCATCGATCGTCAGGTCAGGCTTTCAGTGGTCTCCCTGCCAGGTGAAAGCGCCATTGACCGCATTCTACAGCTGATCGAAGAGGCCGAGGCGCATCGGGCGCCGCTGGAACGCTTTCTCGATCGCTTCAGTCGCATCTATACACCGCTGGTTATGCTGATGGCGTTGCTGGTGGCTCTGCTGCCGCCTTTGCTGCTGGCTGCCGACTGGCAAACCTGGATCTATAAAGGGCTGACGCTGTTATTGATTGGCTGCCCGTGCGCGTTGGTTATCTCTACGCCCGCTGCGATTACTTCTGGCCTGGCCGCCGCAGCCCGACGCGGCGCGCTGATTAAAGGCGGCGCGGCGCTGGAAAAACTGGGCGGCATCCGTCTGCTGGCCTTTGATAAAACCGGCACCCTGACCCAGGGCAAACCAGAACTCACCGACATCATCCCGCTGGACGGTATTGATAAGGCGCAGCTGCTGCTGCATGCTGCCGCAGTTGAACAGGGCGCGACACATCCGCTGGCGCTGGCGATTGTCGCGCAGGCTCGTCAGCTAAATCAGCCGCTGCCGCAGGCACAAGATCAGCGGGTTCTGGCAGGACGCGGTATCGAAGCGCATATCAACGGACAACACTGGTTATTAACAGCACCCTTGCCGGGCCTGACGGATACGCTGGCAGCGCGGATTGACGCGCTGGAGCGCTCCGGCAAAACGGTAGTGGTGATTTATAAAGAACAGCAGCCGCTTGGCCTGCTGGCGCTACGCGATACGCTACGGGAAGATGTGCGGCCAGCGCTGGCCGAGCTGCAACAGCTTGGCGTAAAAGCAGTGATGCTGACCGGTGATAACCCTCGCGCCGCCGCCGCAATTGCCACAGAGATCGGGCTGGAGTATCGGGCGGGGCTGTTACCCGCAGATAAAGTTGCAGCGATCCGGCAGCTCAGTCAGGCTCACGCGGTGGCGATGGTTGGTGACGGTATTAACGATGCGCCCGCGATGAAAGCGGCAACGCTGGGCATTGCAATGGGCAGCGGCAGCGATGTGGCGCTGGAAACAGCCGATGCCGCCTTAACGCATAATCGCTTAACCGGGCTGCCCGCAATGATTCGCCTGGCGCGCGCGACTCAGGCCAATATTCGGCAAAATATCGCCATCGCGCTTGGACTGAAAGCGCTGCTGCTGGTGACCACGCTGCTTGGCCTGACCGGCCTGTGGCTGGCGGTGCTGGCGGACAGCGGCGCGACCGCGCTGGTCACCGCCAATGCGCTGCGCCTGTTGCGCAAGCGCTGAAGCTTGCGCCTGGCATGGGAAAGCATTAAAACATCGTAGCGGCCTGCATGAACCAGGCCATCACATCAGTTAAGGAAGCGCCTCATGTCTGACATTTTAAATAAAATCCTGGCGGTGAAGCGTGAGGAGATCGGCGCGGCAAAGCGTGTTTCCTCGCTTAGCACGCTGCGCGATCGCGCCCGTGCGCAGACTCAGCGTGATTTTATCGCTGCGCTGCGTCAGCATAACCAGCAGGGCAAGCCGGGCATCATCGCCGAGGTAAAAAAAGCCAGTCCGTCGAAAGGGCTAATCCGTGCGGATTTTAATCCCGCCGGAATTGCTGAAAGCTACCAGCAGGGCGGCGCGGCCTGTCTCTCCGTGTTAACCGACGTGCAGTTTTTTCAGGGCAGCGAAGACTATTTACAGCAGGCGCGCACGGCGTGCTCGCTACCGGTGCTGCGTAAAGATTTTATGATTGATAGCTGGCAAGTTGAAGAAGCGCGAGCCATGGGCGCCGACTGCATTTTGTTAATCGTCGCTGCACTGGAAGATAGCCAGATGCAGGAGCTGGAAGCGCACGCGCATCAGTTGGGCATGGCGGTGCTGGTTGAAGTACATGATGGTCATGAGCTGGAGCGGGCGCTAAACCTGACCACGCCGTTGATTGGCATTAACAACCGCAATCTGCGCACTTTTGAAACCTCCATTGATACCACGCTTGGCCTGCTGTCGCAGCTGCCGGCGGATCGTCTGGTTGTAACTGAGTCGGGCATTGGCACTGTCCAGGATGTTCAGCGGCTACGTCAGGCGGGCGTCAATAACTTCCTGGTTGGTGAAGCCTTTATGCGCGCCGCCGAACCGGGCGCGGAGCTGGCGAAGCTGTTTTTCTGACCGTCAGGAAAGGCCCTTACGCAGCAGATAGCGATAGGGCTTTTCATCCGTTTCCTGCGCCACCAGCGTATGCTCCATAAAGCGACAGAAGCCTGGGATGTCACGGGTGGTCGCCGGATCGTCAGCGATAATCAGTAGCGTTTCTCCGTCCTGCATATGGCGTACGGTTTTGCGCACCATCATTACCGGTTCCGGGCAGCGTAGCCCAAGCGCATCCAGGGTTTGATCTGGGTTATCGAAGCGATCGCTCATAGTTGTCTCAATAGTGGAAATCTGTTGCGTCTTATTCTACCCCCGGCATTCTGTTGCGCAAGCGATCGGCTAAAGGTGAACGTTTGCGTTAAAATTAACCATTGCAATGCGGAAACAACGCGGTAAGATGCCGCCGCTCTCCTGTATCGACAGGCGAGTAATATTTTCAGCGTACAGGTAACCAGGCTTTTGGAAGCCTGAGCATAAAAGTAACGCGTTCCGCTGCGTCAGCAGCAAAAAAGCGATTACGCTGATTTAACAATGGGTTCCCTCACCCCAACGTAAAAAGGTAAATTATGATCTCCTTTACACCGCGCCAGCGGAAGCATGCGCTTGTCTGGCTTTCCCTGTTTCATATTCTGGTTATCACCTCCAGTAATTATCTGGTACAGCTGCCTATTTCTGTTTTTGGCTTCCATACGACCTGGGGCGCTTTCAGCTTTCCCTTTATCTTTCTGGCTACCGATCTGACCGTGCGTATTTTTGGCGCGCCGCTGGCCCGCCGCATTATTTTATCGGTCATGGTTCCGGCGCTGTTTATCTCCTATGCCATTTCTGCACTGTTTTATAACGGTAGCTGGCAGGGAGTAAGCGCGCTGCATGAGGTAAACCTGTTTGTTGCGCGTATCGCCTGCGCCAGCTTTATGGCCTATGCGCTGGGACAGGTGCTGGACGTTCATGTTTTTAACCGACTGCGTCAGCTTCCCCAGTGGTGGATTGCGCCCGCCTGCGCCATGTTTTTAGGCAATATCAGCGATACCATCGCCTTTTTCTTTATTGCTTTTTATAAAAGTACCGATGCTTTTATGGCTCAGCACTGGGTGGAAATCGCGCTGGTGGATTACAGCTTTAAAGTGTTGATCTGCATGGTTTTCTTTTTGCCCGCCTATGGCGTACTGCTTAACGCGGCGCTGAAGCGCATGGCGGAACGCTCACAGCGTGCACAATACAATTTCGGCTAAGCGGCAATAGCCAGCTGGCGTCAGCGCGTCTAAGATCGTGACATACGATTGGTTGCTTTTATGCGCTGATTCGGTTTGTATTAAGCTTTGTATTGCCAGGCAAATAAATAATAGGGAACCTGATGCGTCAACTTACAAAATATCTTGGAATAGGTTTACTGGTAGTCGGCCTTGCCGCTTGCGATCAGCAGGATAAGGCCACGGCAGACGATAACGGTGCCAGCGCCAGCACCGCTGCGCAGACGGTATCGTTAATGGATGGCAAACTAAGCTTTAATCTGCCTGCGGGAATGTCGGATAAAAGCGGCAAGTTGGGCACTCAGGCCAATAATATGCACGTTTATGCCGATGAAAGCGGTCAGCGTGCCATTATCGTGATTGAAGGCGACGCGACAAATGAGGGGCTGGACGTTCTGGCTCAGCGTCTGGAACAGCAGCAGCGCAACCGCGATCCACAGCTGCAGGTGGTAACCAACAAGGCGATTGACCTGAAAGGTGAAGCGGCGCAGCAGCTGGACACGGTGATTTCCGCCAATAATCAAACCGCATGGTCCTCAGTGGTATTAGCGAAGACCGAAGGCAAACTGCTGACGCTGCAAATTACCCTACCGGCTGGCAATCAGCAGCAGGCGCAGACCCAGGCTGAAAACATCATTAACACCATTACGTTGAAATAAGCCGCGCCAAAAGTTGAGGTAAAAAACGCCGCCAGATAATGGCGGCGTTTTTTTATCACGCAAACCAGGCGTGAGGCCTGCTCGCTAATTTAAATCCCTGCGGTTTCGCGAATATATTTGCGGGCCTTTACCGCATATTCGAAAGGGTTTGCCAGTGCCGGATCCTGCTCCGCTTCAACCACCATCCAGCCGCGATAGCCCGCGTCATCCAGCAGCTTAAATACCGGTTTAAAATCAATCACGCCGTCGCCGGGCACGGTAAAGGTGCCGCGCTTAACGCCATCCAGAAAAGAGAGCTGTTGCTTACGCACTTCTGCCACCACCTCATCACGCACATCCTTCAGGTGTACATGATTGATGCGTGACAGATGTTTTTCCAGCACCGCCAGCATCGCCTGCTCACTATTTTCTGAATAGTAAAGATGACCCGTATCGTACAGCAGACAGACATCATCATTCGTTAACGCCAGGAAGCGGTCGATTTCAGCCGGCGTTTGAATGCCGGTGCCCATATGATGATGCAGGCAAACCTGCATTCCTTTCTCAGCGGCGATTTTCGCCAGCTCGTTATACCCTTCTGCGGTTAAGCGCCACTCTTCATCGGTAAATACCGGCTTATGCCCGAACACCGCCAGTGAAGTACCCTGAATGCTTTTACTTTGCTCAGAGCAGCCGATGACTTTCGCGCCCATCGCATGCAGAAAGTTCATATGGTTGATGAACTCATCGATGGTTTTCGCCTTTTCGCCATTGGCGAAAAAAGTGCTGAACCAGGCGTTACAGATCTCAATGCCACGGATCTCCAGCATGGGTTTCAGTACTGCCGGATCGCGTGGGTATTTGCTGCCGACTTCACTGCCGCTAAAGCCAGCCAGCGCCATTTCACTTACGGTCTGCTGAAAAGTATTCTCTTTCCCCAGCTCTGGCATATCGTCATTGGTCCAGCCAATCGGCGCAATCGCCAGCTTTACGTTATCTTTGTTCATCATGCATTCCCGATTCGGTACGGCGGCCTTTAGCCGTCATGCGGTCAGGCTCCGGCGGAGCTAACCACCCTATTTTCCCAGCAGTTCGCGCTCTATCAGCTCGCGCGTTTCCACCGCCTGATACTTCATTTTTTCCGGGTAACCAAACAGCGCCGGGGTAATAATCGACTCGCCGCCCACTTTCCAGCTGCGGCTGGCAAAGTTCATTTCACGCAGCGTTTTAAACAGCGCGGTGAAATCCACCTCGCCTTCACCTACGCCAACATGCTGATGCACAGCGGCATCAACGCCCGGCGGGTTGACGATATAACGGCAGTGTTTGGTGTGATTCATGGTGTCCGCAATCAGCACGTGTGAGAGATCGTCGCCCACGTACTCCAGCATGCTTTTTACATCGCCTTTGCCGTTGTCATAGAAAAAGGTGTGCGGCACGCTGTAGACATACTTAACGTTCTCGCTGCGGAATGACTTAACGATGTCGGCGGTTTCATTGTTGCGCTCGCAGAAATCCCACGGATGTGACTGAATTTCAAGGCGGATCCCTTCGCGTTCTACGATCGGCAGCAGCTCTTCCATTGAGCGATAAAACATCTCTTCGCAAATCTCCGGCTCGTTCGGATTGCCGGACAGTTCGGTATTGATGACCTGTACGCCCATCTCAACCGCAATTTCAATCATGCGTTTCCAGTTTTTAACTGCCGCCTGGCGACGCAGCTCATCAGGGCCTGACCAGCGATAAACCACAATAAACGAGGAGATCTCCACGCCGGTGGCTTTCAACGCGTTTTTGTACTCCGTCATAATTTCCCGACTGGCCTTCGGGTGCTTATAAAAAGGGTTAATCTGCGGATGCGGTGACTGCTCAATATACTTGTAGCCCCAGTCAGCCACCTGATGAACCATCTTTGTGATGCCTAAATCTCTAATGACATCCACATCGAAAGCGATCTTCATAACCTTCTCCCTGATTGCTCAGTGCATGATGCACGCGCTTCCCGCCAGGGCAGGAAGCGCGCGGGAAATTAAGCCTTATCGTAAAATGCCGGGCGCGGCGGCAGCTCAACGGGCTCGATAGCGCCGCTATTCTGTGCCTTCAGACAGGCATCGGCAGCCACGGAAGCGGCATAGCCATCCCAGGCGGATGGTCCGGTCAGGGAGCCGTTACTGACATCATTAATAAATGCCTGCAGCTCTACGTCATAGGCATCGATAAAGCGATCTTTCCAGTCGGTAAGAATGGAGGTGGAAAGTTGGGCGCTTTTACGCATCTGTACGGCAGAGGGTTCCGGCAGTTTGGCAATACCCTCTTCGCCGACCACTTCGCACTGGATATCGTAGCCGTAGGCGCAGTTAACAAAGATTTCTACATCGATGCGGATGCCCTTCTGCGTTTCAAACAGCACAATCTGCGGATCTTTCAGACGAGCATGCGTTTTTGACGTCACGCGCGGGAAAACCACCTGGACGGTTTTATAGTCATCATTGGTCAGCCAGCGCAGCACATCCAGCTCGTGAATCAGGGTGCTGGTGATTGCCATATCGGTGGTATAACTTTCCGGCACCGCTGGATTACGGTGTGCGCAATGCAGCATCAGCGGCTCGCCGATCTCACCGTCAGTAATTACTTTTTTCAGCGCCCGGTAGCCCACATCGTAAGGACGCATAAAACCAACCTGTACCAGACGCTTGCCGAATTTCATTTCAGCATCAACGATGCGACGGCAGCCTTCGGCGGTCATCGCCAGCGGTTTTTCACAGAAAACTGACTTACCGGCGGCAATAGCAGCCAGGGTAAATTCCTCATGCGTAGGATCCCATGACGTCACCAGCACCGCGTCCACGTCAGGGGAATTCACCACGTCATGACCATTGGCGTACACCTCCGCCTGCAGGCCAAGTCGCGTCAGCGCCGCCTTCGCGCCTTCAAGATTAATATCAGAGACCGCTACTACGGTGGCACCCTGCAGCACTTTGCTGCAGCGACGAATATGTTCCTGGCCGATTGCGCCGGTGCCGATAACGCCAAGTTTCAGAGTCATGGTATCTCCAGAATTCAGGGTAAGCGCGAACCCGCCAGGCGGGCTGGCAAGATTCGCTGTCAGGGTAGATGTCAGATAGTTAAGGACTAAATTTTTTAATAATTAGTATTTACGCGCCTGCTCGACATGCTCGTTCAGCATTTTAGCCACGGCATCGATGCGCTCGGAGGTGGAAACCTGCGCGCCGCCGACATGCCACCAGCTGAAATACTTATGCACCATGGTTTTAGGCAAAACTTTCACGTCAATCAGGGTTGATACGGTTTCTTTACGTGCCGCTTCCAGCGCATGGCTTAGCTCTTCCAGCGTGGTCACACGCCAGGTTTTACAGCCGTAACCGGCAGCGATGGCGGCGAAATCAACCGGAATAAAGCCACCGTCCAGCTTGCCGCTTTCGTTATCCCGAAAGCGAAACTCGGTGGTAAAGCTGTCCATGCCGTGTTCCAGCTGAAGGTTGTTAATGCAGCCGTTGGTCATATTGTCGAACAGCACGACATTGATTTTGGCTTTCTCCTGAATCGAGGTCACCAGCTCAGAATGCAGCATCATAAAAGAGCCGTCGCCCACCAGCGCATAGACTTCGCGTTGGGGCTCAGCCAGCTTGACGCCAAGCGCGGCGTTGATCTCATAGCCCATGCAGGAGTAGCCATACTCCACGTGATAGCCGTTCGGCGCTTTGGTGCGCCAGACCCGTTGCAGATCGCCCGGCAGGCTGCCAGCCGCCGCGACGATAACTGCATCCTCCGGCAGTTGCTCGTTCAGAGTACCCAGCACGCTGCTCTGAGTCAGAAAGGAGCCGGTCAGGCGATTAAACTCGGCAAACAGCGCTTTGCGATCGATGCTGTCATCAATTTCCGGCACAAAATTTTCTTCGCTGTAAGCCACCTGATAAACGCGCTGCGTTTCCCTGAGCAGCTTGCTTTGTGCCTGTTCGATTTTAGCGCCCCACTCGCTGCTAAACCCTTGCGCGCTCAAACGTTCATTCAGTGCGGTCAACGCTTCACGCGCATCGGCAACCACCTGCACGCCATCCAGTTTATAAGCGTCGAAATTGCTGATGTTAATATTGAGGAAGCTAACGTCGGGGTGCTGGAATATCCATTTTGATGCGGTAGTGAAATCGGTGTAGCGCGTCCCGACGCCAATCACCAGATCGGCCTCTTTCGCCAGCAGGTTAGCAGCCAGGCAGCCGGTTTCGCCGACACCGCCTACGTTCAGCGGATGATCGGAAACTAACGTGCCTTTGCCCGCCTGCGTTTCAGCGAAAGGAATGTGATGCTGTTCAGCAAACTGACGTAGCGCCTCGCCAGCGCCGGAGTATTTCACGCCGCCGCCACAGACAATCAGTGGCTTACGCTTGCTTGCCAGCAACGCTAATGCATCCTGTAACTGCGCTTCAGTAGCGGGACGGCGATCTAACCGATGCACACGCTTTTGAAAGAAATAATCAGGGTAATCCCAGGCTTCGCCCTGCACATCCTGCGGCAGCGAAAGCGTCACCGCGCCGGTTTCCGCCGGATCGGTTAATACGCGCATGGCATTGATGCAGGCGGTCATCAGTTGTTCAGGACGGCTCACGCGATCCCAATATTTACTGACGGCACGAAACGCATCGTTGGTGCTCAGGCTCAGATCGTGGCTCTGTTCAATTTGCTGCAGCACCGGATCGGGCTGACGCGTAGCGAACACATCGCCGGGTAGCAGCAGCAATGGAATGCGGTTAGCCGTGGCGGTTGCAGCGGCGGTAATCATATTGGCTGCGCCGGGACCAACGGAGGAGGTGCAGGCGATGATTTCACGACGCAGTTTCTGTTTTGCATAGCCAGTAGCGGCATGCGCCATCCCCTGCTCGTTGCGGCCCTGATGCACAACCAGATCGCCACTATCCTGTTCTAACGCCTGGCCAAGACCCAGCACGTTACCGTGGCCGAAAATAGCGAAAATGCCCTTAACGAATTTAGTTTCAACCCCGTCAACGCTCAGGTACTGATTATCCAGAAATTTCACCAGCGCCTGTGCCGTGGTTAATCTGATCTTGCCCATTTGCTTATCCTTTACCCGTGGAGGAACCGTTAACAGGGTGCGCCGTAACTCGCCTGTGCTGGCGACCAAACGCTAATCGCCCGACGGCTGATTAGTGAAACGTGAGGCGATTATAAACAAATATTTTTTCCATAAAATATGATTACAGAAGAAACATTTCATTTTGCGAGTGAGATCAAATTATGGATTTAGCCAGCCCGTAAAGCGGCTTCGGTACAGCGAGAAGTGAAACAGCAGCAGGACTTTTCGCCAAAAACAAATATTCCATTTCATTTGCTGGGTGATGTTAACTGCTTCAATATCAGCGCTAAAGCAAGTGAACATCCGCTTTTCATCGCAACTAATCGCAGCTTTAAGAGCAGCAGGAACGCCGAGAGATTTTTACCCGCCTCACAGTTTTGGCTATATAATTTCATTTTATATTGTTTTTGAAATATTTATTTCCCATACTGCCAGCACAGTTGATCCGGTGCGATCGGATTATCGGGATTTCCCGTAAGATCTCTGGAGACGCTCAACAGTGACTGCTTATCACAAAAGGAAATCACAGGTATGAGTACACAACAGAAGCGGCTTGATGTGATTTGCATTGGCCGTATTGCCGTTGACCTCTACGGTCAGCAAATCGGTGCGCGTCTGGAAGATACCAGCACCTTTGCCAAATATCTCGGCGGCTCCTCTGGCAATGTCGCTTACGGCACCGCCATTCAGGGCCTGAAATCAGCGATGCTGGCGCGCGTCGGCGATGAGCATAATGGCCGTTTCCTGCGTGAAGAGTTGCAACGCGTAGGCGTCGATACCGAATTTTTGATTACCGATAAAGATCGTTTAACCGGCCTGGTGATATTGGGAATTAAAGATCAGGATACCTTCCCGTTAATTTTCTATCGCGATAACTGTGCGGATATGGGCCTGACGCCGCAGGATATTGATGAAGACTATATTGCTTCCGCCCGTGCGGTTGCCGTTACCGGCACCCATCTTTCTCATCCCGACACGCGCGCGGCAGTATTAAAAGCGCTGGAGATTGCGCGGCGACACGGATTACGTACGGCGCTGGATATTGACTATCGTCCGGTGCTGTGGGGACTGACATCGCTGGGCGATGGCGAAACCCGTTTTATCGAATCAGGACGTGTGACTCAGCAGCTACAGGAAGTGCTGCACTATTTCGATTTGATCGTGGGAACAGAAGAAGAATTTCATATTGCTGGCGGCAGCACCGATACGCTGACGGCATTGAAAGCGGTACGTCAGGCCAGTAAAGCGACGCTGGTATGCAAGCGCGGCCCGTTAGGCTGCGTTGTTTTTGAAGGCGATATTCCGGACAGCTGGGATCACACCACGCTGCAGAGCGGCGTGCGTGTGGAAGTATTAAACGTGCTGGGCGCGGGCGACGCCTTTATGTCGGGTCTGCTGCGCGGCTGGCTTAACGACGAAGGCTGGCAGCAGGCCTGTCGCTATGCCAACGCCTGCGGCGCGCTGGTGGTATCACGTCACGGCTGCGCACCGGCAATGCCGACCAAAGCGGAGCTGGATGATTATCTCAGCCGTGATAGCGAAGTAAAACGCCCCGATCGCGACGTGCGGCTTAACCATCTCCACCGGGTGACCACCCGCAAGCAGAACTGGCAGGAGCTTTGCGTGTTTGCGTTCGACCATCGCAAACAGCTGTTTGATATGGCCCAGGAGGCGGGTGCCGAACCGGCACGTATTCCGCAGCTAAAAATGCTGTTGTTGCAGGCGGCTGAAGCGGCGGCCAGCGAGGCCGGTTTAGAAAATCACAGCGGTATTCTGGCCGATACCACATATGGTCAGCAGGCGTTAAATGCCATCACCGGCAAAGGCTGGTGGATCGGGCGCCCTATTGAAATGCCTGGATCGCGTCCGCTGCGTCTTGAGCATGGCAACATCGGCTCACAACTGATCGACTGGCCACAGGAGCATGTGGTGAAGTGCCTGGTCTTTTACCATCCGCACGATAAGGCCGAGCTGCGTGAACAGCAGGATGCACTGATTCGCGACGTCTGGCGCAGCTGCAATAAATCGGGCCACGAACTGCTGCTGGAAGTGATCCTGCCGGAGGATAACCCGGATCGCCAGGAATCTTACTATATTGATATCGTTCAACATTTTTACCGGCTTGGCGTACAGCCTGACTGGTGGAAGCTGCCGCCGCTGTCGCTGCAAAGCTGGCAGGCGCTTGGCTCCATCATTGAGCAGTACGATCCCTGGTGCCGGGGCATTCTGCTGTTAGGGCTGGATGCGCCGGAAGATAAGCTTAAAGCGGGATTCCGTGATGCGGCGCAGGCTCCATGGGTGAAAGGGTTTGCCGTAGGACGAACCATTTTCGGTCAGCCGTCGCGTCAGTGGCTGCAGGGCGAACTGAACGACGAACAGCTGACTGAACAGGTAAAAAACAACTATCTGACGCTCATTGGCTACTGGCGTGAGGCACGGCCGGTACGCCAGGCCAGCTGATATCCAGAGCCATCACACCGCCGATATCATACCTGTCGGCGGCGTGATTTTTTTTAACCGTAATCGCGATGAATTGCCTGCTTTTCTGCTTTCTTATCGCCCTACGGCGCGCTATTTAGCACCACTTTTTGTGAGGTAATTCATGTTGCGATGAAATAAAGTCTGCTAACCCGGGATTCAAATGAAATTTTCCATTCGTCTGGTAGAATATTGCTCAGCAAAATGCCCACCATTTTTAGCAGGCCGAAGTAATGACAACTAATCCTACCCAGCTTTCCCTGTTACAGGACGACATTCGTCGTCGTTACGATACGCTCAGCAAGCGCCTGAAACAGGTTGCACGTTATATCCTTGATAACAGCAATAGTATTGCTTTTGACACCGTCGCCTCAATTGCTCAGCAGGCTGACGTTCCGCCTTCTACGCTGATTCGCTTTTCGAATGCTTTTGGCTTCAGCGGCTTTAACGAAATGAAGCAGGTTTTTCGCCAGCATTTAATGGAAGAAACGGTTAACTATACCGAGCGTGCGCGTCTGTTCCGGCAAACGGCTACCGACGAGGCTGCTGCCTCGCCTGAAAATCCGGCAGAGATCCTGAATGTGTTCACCATGGTGAACTCTCAGGCTTTACAGCAGTTAGCGATGCAGACCAACCCTGAGCAACTTAATAAAGCGGTGGAGATGCTTAATAATGCTGAAAACATCTATGTCATCGGCCTGCGCCGCTCTTTTAGCGTGGCGTCTTATCTGACTTACGCCCTGCGCCATCTGGAGCGTCGCGCTTTCCTTATCGATGGTTTAGGCGGCATGTTCACTGAACAGCTCAGCCTGGTGAATCCCAGAGATGTGGTTATTGCCATCAGCTATTCGCCTTACGCCCGTGAAGGTGTGGAACTGGTGGAGATGGGTGCCCGACGCGGCGCGCAACAAATTGCCATTACCGATAGCCAGGTAAGCCCGCTGGCTGCCTTCAGCGATGTCTGTTTTGTGGTGCGCGAAGCGCAGGTGGATGGCTTCCGTTCTCAGGTCGCCTCTTTATGTCTGGCACAGACGCTGGCGGTATCGCTGGCGCTGCACAATGCCAAAGAGTAGTTCTGCCAACTCATCCCTTCTGACAGTCATAAAGCAGCCCGTGCGGGGCTGCTTTATGACGATTGCTGCTACCGCTGGCCAGGCTGCGGTTTTTGTCTACGGACTAATGCCCTGATTGAGGCCTGGCTTAAGACACGAGGCGTTAAGACAGCAGAGTACAGCCGCGCAGACTCCCTACTTTGCCAGCAAAAAAAGGCAGCCTTTCCGGCTGCCCTGATACGCTTTACCGTGCGGATTTATTTCTCTTTAACAGGATAATCATCGCTGTTAACCCAGGCGTGATCCTTTTCCCAGGTAAATTTCCACTTCCGTACCGGCCCGGCCATGACGTTCAGATAATAGTTATCGTAACCGGCAAGCGTGGCGACTGGATGGTAGCCGCGCGGTACCGTAACCACATCGCGGTTATAGGGCGCCATACATTCGTCCAGCGAGCGATCATCGGTATAAACGCGCTGCATGGCGAAGCCCTGCTCCGGTTGGAAACGGTGATAGTAGGTCTCTTCCAGATAGGTTTCATCCGGTGAGTCCTCCTGATCATGCTTGTGGCTGGGATAAGAGCTGGTATCGCCCTCGTCGGTATACACCTCTACCACCAGCAGACTATCGGCAGGCTTATCATCTGGCAGGATATTATGCACCAGCCGCTTGTTACGCCCTTTACCACGATGCTCAACGCCCACATCCTGTGGCGCAATCAGCCGTGCGGGTAAATCGCCCTGCCCCGGCGCGCTGCATACGGCCAGCTCCAGATCGGAATCAGCTACCACCTCAACACGGTCATGATGCGGCACATAAACAGAGTAAGGGGGCGTGCGCTCAAAAGGCGATTGCCGTTTGCCGATATCAGGAAAATCTGCATATTGTGTTTTCACCGACGCCAGCCCCGCAACCAGCACCAGGCACAGTTCTTTCTCCCCGCTTTCCAGCGTCAGGGTTTGCCCTTGTTTCAGCAGATAGACATCAAAGCCAACAAAGCGCCAGCCAGCGCTTTCTGGCGTAATGTGTTGGATACGCCCGTTGGCATCAGGCTGCTGATGTTTAGCAAGTAACGACATTCGCTTCTCCTTGTAAACCCGTTAGCCCAGCGTTGGCATACTAAATTCAGATACCGTTTGCTGGCCGCTCGGCCAGCGTGCCGTTGCCGTTTTCATCCGCGTATAGAAACGCACGCCGTCCGGGCCATGAACATTCAGCGCACCAAATACCGAACGCTTCCAGCCGCCAAAACTGTGGAAGGCCATCGGCACGGGCACCGGAACGTTGACGCCGACCATACCCGCCTCTACGTTTTGAACAAAATCACGCGCGGTATGTC
The DNA here is from genome assembly GCF_002101395.1 of Pantoea alhagi. Taxonomy (NCBI): domain Bacteria; kingdom Pseudomonadati; phylum Pseudomonadota; class Gammaproteobacteria; order Enterobacterales; family Erwiniaceae; genus Pantoea; species Pantoea alhagi. The sequence continues at coordinate 1,329,943 of NZ_CP019706.1, forward strand.
CATTGCTGGTAAAGATGGCGCTGCCATTGCCAAACTCGTGGCTGTTTACCAGCGCCAGCGCGCTCTGGTAATCAGGCGCACGCATAATGCCCAGCACCGGCCCGAAAATCTCTTCGCGCCAGATAACCATATCTGTCGTGACGTTGTCGAACAGGGTGCCGCCAACATAGTAGCCTTCTGCATGGCCTGGCACCTGGAAATTACGGCCGTCCACTACCAGCGCCGCCCCTTCCGCTACGCCTTTATCGATATAGCCCAGTACCTTCTTCTGATGAACGGCAGAAACCACCGGTCCCATTTCATTTTCTTCGCTGCCTTTATGCATGCCCGGCCCTACGCGCAGCGCTTTTATCAGCGGCGTAAGGCGCGCAATTAGCTTATCGGCGGTATTGTCGCCCACCGCCACCACGACCGGCAGCGCCATACAGCGTTCACCCGCCGAGCCGAAAGCGCCGCCCATGATGGCATTAACGGTGGCGTCCAGATCGGCATCTGGCATCACAATGGCATGATTTTTGGCCGCGCCGAATGCCTGTACGCGCTTGCCGTAAGCACTGGCGGTTTTATAAATATGCTCCGCTACGCCCGACGAGCCGACAAAGCTGACCGCCTGAACGCGGCTGTCGGTATACAGCTGTGCGGCATCTTCATTAGAACAGTGTACGACGTTGAACACGCCATCCGGCAGACCGGCTTCGCTCAACAGCTCAGCCATGCGCACAGCAGCGGAAGGATCAAGCGCCGGCGGCTTCAATACAAAAGTATTGCCACAGGCCAGCGCGATCGGGAACATCCACATCGGCACCATCGCCGGGAAGTTAAACGGCGTAATGCCCGCCACCACGCCCAACGGCTGCATCAGCGAGTAGCTGTCAACGCCGGTGCCGACGTTCGGCGAATATTCCCCTTTAATCAGGTGCGGGATGCCGCAGGCGAATTCCACCACTTCCATGCCGCGCGTCAGCTCGCCCTGCGCATCCGACCATACCTTGCCGTGCTCGCTAACAATCAGCTCCGCCAGTTCGTCGCGGTGCTTTTCCAGCAACATTTTAAAATTAAACATGACGCGCGCGCGGCGCAGCGGGGAGGTATTGGACCACTCCGGGAAGGCGTTATGCGCCACTTCTATCGCCTGAGCGACCTCATCCGCCGTGCTCTGCGTGAGTTCGCGCACCACTTTACCGGTAGCAGGATCGTAAACCGGAATAGTTTCATTGCTGGCGCTATACGTGATTTTGCCGCCAATAAAGTTTCCAACGATATTCATGTGCATGCCTCTTGATATGGTGGTTCCCGCCGAACGGCCCGTTGCGCTTCGCCATTGGTAAGCGGGGTTTAGCCTGTTTCCGTGCATTGACCCTATTATATTGAAATAAATTTTTCAAATAGTTCAGATTGGAAAATTCATTTTTAGCGGGATGGATCGCATTTTTTCCGTAACATCACAAGACCGTTTCAGCCGATAGAGGCCACATTAGCGCTATTATCCGGCGCTTTATCACACAGCTTACGGCAGGACCGCACGTGCTTTCCCCCTGTTCCTCTTAATGAAAAATGAAATTTCTGCGAAGCAGATCCAAAAATTATCATTTCACCATTCCATCAATTTGAAATAAATGTTCTCTTTAGTCCAACCGCCCGGCACGTAATCATGTCGGCTTTTACTTAACATTTTGCAGGAGCACATCATGGCCATCGATCCCACCCGTTTCTGTATCAACCGCAAAATCGCGCCCAATCTCAGTATTGAATCGTTCTTCAAACTGGTTCAGCGGCTTGGCCTGAATAAGGTGGAATTGCGCAATGACATGCCCAGCGGCAAAGTGACCGATAACCTGAGCCATCAGCAGGTGAAAGACCTGGCGCAGCAGTACGGCATGGAAATTGTGACCATCAATGCGCTTTATCCCTTTAACCGCATGGATGAGGCGCTGCTGGCGCAGGCGGAAGGGTTATTGAAAGAGGCGCAGGCAATTGGCGCTGGCGCGCTGGTGCTCTGCCCGTTAAACGACGGGCAACCGATCGCCGCAGAAAAAACCGTCGCCGCGCTACAAAAGCTTGCGCCGCTGTTTGAGCAGTATGGCGTGAAAGGGCTGGTAGAGCCTCTGGGCTTCCCGCAAAGTTCACTGCGCTCTGCCGTCCAGGCGCAGGCACTCATTCGCGATGCGCAGGTGCCCTTTAACGTGCTGATCGATACGTTCCACCACCATTTATATGAGCAGGCTGAACAGGAGTTTGCTTCCGGTATTGATATTGATCGCATCGGGCTGGTGCATCTCTCCGGCGTAGAAGATGCGCGTCCAACTGCGGAACTGACTGATGAAGAACGTATTATGCTCAGCAACGGCGACGTGCTGAACAGTGTTGCGCAGGTGCAACGCCTTGAGCAGATGGGCTATCGCGGCATTTACGCCTTTGAACCTTTCTCTTCAGACCTGGCGAACTGGAGCGAGGCGGATATCGAACGTGAAATCCGCCAAAGTATTGAACTGTTGCAGGCTTGATGCCGGCACGGTTCTGAAGAAGTTATCTGTTATTTGTGTCTTTGCAGTTTCTGGCCTCCTCTGGAGGCCTTTTTTATACCTTTTCTGCGGGCGAATCAGGTCGTTTCAGCAGTGCGGTTCCGCATGCGCCACGTCAGCAACAGCGCCAGGCACACCAGCAGCGCGCTCAGCAGATAAATAACCGGTATCCCCGCATAGCTCATGATAAAACCGGCAACCGGCCCGGTAATACCCAGCGATAGATCCATAAACGCGGTGAAGGTAGCCAGCGCGCTGCCCTGATTTTGCTGCGGCACCGCCTTCACTGCCGCTACGCCTAGCGCCGGGAACACCAGCGAAAAGCCTGCGCCGGTCAGCAAAGCGCCAAGATTAGCCAGCCACGGAGAAAAAGAGAGCCAGACAATAAACAGTCCCAGCGCCTCCACACCAAAACAGACAATCGCCACCCGCAATCCGCCGTAGCGGTTGATACTGTTGGGAAACAGCAGGCGAGTGCCGACAAACGCCAGGCTGAACAAGGTTAACGAGAAAGCTGCGCCAGGCCAGCCTTTCGCCTGATAAAACAGCGTAATAAAGGTGGCGATAACGCCAAAACCCGCTGAGGCCATCGCCAGCAGCAGGCCGAACGGCCAGATTTTCCCCAGCACCGCGCGAAACGGCAGCGGCTTGCCTTTACTGCCTTTTACCGACGGTCGCGGCAGCGCCAGCAGTATGGCGATAATAACGATCAGCATAATTACCACCGCCAGCAGCAAAATGCCGCCCAGATGGTAAATCAGCGCTCCCAGCGGCGCCCCCAGCGCCATCGCGCCGTAGGTGCAGATACCATTCCAGGATATTACCCGTCCAATATGCAGCGACCCCACGACACCAACGCCCCATAAGGTAGATCCGGTGCCGGCAAAGCTTTGCCCAATCCCCAGCGCCAGCCGTCCAATACAGAGTAACGTCAGGCTAATCAATGGCCAGTCGGCGCTCAGGGCTGCCAGCGCATAACAAATACCGCTAAGCAGACAGCCGAACAGGCCGAAAATCACTACTTTTTTCGGCCCCCATAAATCAGCATAACGGCCAGCGTGAGGACGGCTGAGCAGCGTAGAAAGATATTGCAGGCTAATCACCAGTCCCGCCCAAAAAGCGTTATAGCCCATCACGTCATGAACGTAGCCGGGCAATACCGCCAGCGGTAGTCCGATGGTGAGATAGCTGGCAAAGTTGAAAACAACTACTGAAAGAATACGCTGATTCAGACGAAATGCGCTGGGTGAGGCTTCCGTCTCAGACTGTCCAGACATAATATTTAACTCGTTACGGGTAATCATCACCGGCTAAATTTTTACTATACGCAGGTTAGTGACAATAATCAGTTCGTTAGCAATTGTTAGCAGCTACAATTATCGTGGTGAAATTATTTACAGGGAACACTATGCTCGTACCGCAGCAGGAAAAAATGGGACAAAACATGTTGCTTAAAATGGCAACGCTGGTGGTCATTCTGGCAGGGATCCGTGCTGCGTCAGATATTATCGTTCCTTTTCTACTGGCGATTTTCCTCGCGATTATCCTGAATCCGCTGGTGAATATGCTTATGCGCCGTGGCCTGCGCCGTAGCCTGGCGATTACGCTGGTCATGGTCGTGGTGCTAATGGTGATTTTGATGCTGGTCGCCATGCTGGCCAGCTCGGTCAATGAGTTTTCCCTGGTTTATCCGCAAATACGTACCATTCTTGAACAGAAGCTAACCGTGCTTCAGCATTATGCCGGACGGCTAAGGATCCCCGTTTCGTCGACCGCACTGGCGGAACAGCTTGATCCCAACGCCATTATGAATGTGGCGACAACGGTGTTACGCCAGTTTTCCGGGGCGATGAGCAATTTTGTCCTGCTGATCATGACCGTTGTTTTTATGCTGTTTGAAGTGCGCCATCTGCCCTATAAGCTGCGCAACGCGCTGGCTAATCCGCAGATTCGCATTGCCGGGCTGCATAAGGCGCTGAAAGGCGTAACCCACTATCTGGCGTTAAAAACGCTGATCAGCCTGATTACCGGCATCGCCGTCTGGATATCGCTGCTGCTGCTGGATGTGAAATTTGCTTTGTTCTGGGGCGTGGTCGCCTTTGTGCTGAACTTTATTCCCAATATCGGGCCGATTATCGCCGGGATTCCGCCTTTCATCCAGGCGCTGGTGCTGAACGATTTCTATGATGCACTACTGGTGGCGGCGCTGTTCAGCGCCATTCATATGGTATTCGGCAATATGCTGGAGCCGCGCGTAATGGGCCGTGGCCTGGGCTTATCGACACTGGTGGTGTTTTTGTCGTTGATTTTTTGGGGCTGGCTGCTCGGTCCGGTAGGAATGCTGCTGTCGGTGCCGCTGACCAGTGTCTGTAAAATTTTGATGGAAACAACGCCCGGCGGCAGCAAGCTGGCTATTTTATTGGGCAATGGACGTCCACAGGTGAAGCGCAACCGCTAACTATCAAACAGATGGTCATAGACGCGCTGCAAATGCAGCGCCATGCTGTCGCGGGCAAGCTGTGGATTCTGTTGCACAATGGCGGTCGCGATCATTTGATGGTCATGGTTTAACGCCTGAGGGAAATCCCGGTCGGCAAAATGATTTTCCAGCCTGACAAAGCGCTGGCTTTTACGCCGGTTCCACAGCTGCTCCATCATCTCCCGCAGCACATCATTACCGGTCATTTCGCTGATCAGCAAGTGAAAGCGCTTATCCTCACGCAAGAATTCATCATCATTAACTCTGTATTGCGCCAGCTGATGCGCAACCTCAAGCAGCTCCCGTCGCTGCTCTGCCGTACCGTGACGCGCAGCCAGTTCAGCGGTCATCGCCTCGAACGCCTGACGCGCTTTAATCAGATCGCGCAGGCTAAAGGTATCTTCGGGTTCTGCTGGTTTTACCGGCAGCGGATTAACCACCAGCACGCCGTTACCGCTACGGATCTCCACCCAGCCGGTAACCTCCAGCGCAATAAGCGCTTCACGCACTGACGAACGACTGACGTTAAGCTGCCTGGCCAGCTCACGCTCCGGCGGCAATAACGTGCCAGGGGCAAACTCACCGCGTGCGATCGCCGCGCTTATCAGACTGGATATTTGCCGATAAAGCCGCTCGGTTTTGATGGCGGGTAATGTCATAAAATGCCCTCTTCCGGTTAACGTAGCTTAAACGCTGTCATAAGGCGTTATTGTTGCAGCGCCCACTATTTTATCGGGCGCTGCGCCTGATAATGGGACATTCATCACTCTTTCAGGCAAAAAACTCTCCTATTCTGGCCCAGCGGCCTGACCAATGGCCCCTTACCTCTACCGGCAGGCCCGCTGCTTTGGGCCGTCAAACCATGAAAAATCGCATACAGGAGAGCTTATGGAACACACCTGGCGCTGGTATGGCCCTAACGACCCCGTTACGCTGGATGATGCGCGCCAGGCGGGCGCTACCGGCATCGTTACCGCTCTGCATCATATTCCGAACGGTGAAATATGGACCATAGATGAAATCAAAGCGCGACAGGCGCAGCTGGCGGAAAAGGGGCTTTACTGGTCAGTGGTGGAAAGCGTTCCGGTCCATGAGGCGATTAAAACCCAGCGCGGCGACTGGCAGCGTTATATTGCCAACTACCAGCAGTCGCTGCGCAATCTGGCCGCCTGCGGCATCGATACCGTTTGCTATAACTTTATGCCGGTGCTCGACTGGACGCGGACCGATCTGGGCTGGCAGTTACCTAACGGCGCGCGCGCCCTGCGCTTTGACGCCATCGCTTTTGCCGCTTTTGAACTGCATATTCTCCGGCGTCCCGGCGCACAGGAAACCTACAGCGAAGAAGAGCAGCGTCAGGCAGCCGATTACTATGCCGCCATGACGCCGGAAGCGATCGCCACGCTGACGCGCAACATTATCGCTGGTCTGCCTGGTGCGGAAGAAGGCTATACGCTGGAGCAGTTTCAGGCGCAGCTGTCGCAATATGATGGCATCGATAAAGCGCGCCTGCGTGAACATATGGCAACGTTCCTGCGCGCTATCGTACCGGTGGCGGAAGAATCAGGAATTATGCTGGCGGTACACCCGGACGATCCGCCGCGCCCTATCCTTGGCCTGCCGCGCATTATCTCTACCCAGGAAGATATGCAATGGTTAACCGAGACGGTGAACAGCCTGCATAACGGTTTCACCTTTTGCACCGGCTCTTACGGCGTACGCGCCGATAACAATCTGGTACAGATGGCGAAAACCTATGCTGACCGCATCCATTTTATTCACCTGCGCGCCACGCAGCGCGAAGAAAACCCCAACAGTTTTCATGAGGCGGAACATCTGGCGGGCGATGTGGATATGGTCGGCGTCATCAAGGTGATTCTGGAAGAGGAGCAGCGCCGTCGTCGTGCCGGCAAAGAACGCGCTATCCCTATGCGCCCCGATCATGGTCATCAGATGCTGGACGATCTGCATAAAAAAACCAATCCCGGCTATTCCGCTATTGGTCGCCTCAAAGGGCTGGCTGAGCTGCGTGGCGTTGAGCTGGCGCTAAAGCAGTGCTTTTTTACCGATTAACCACGCTTACCTTTCTTCAGAATTTTACTTCCCTGCCAAAGCGCCGACGTCAGGCGCTTTGTTAACTCACATCCTTTTTTAATCCTGCTGACAGCGGAAAAAATCCCCTTTCCTGCCAGGCTTTAAACAGGCCGCTGCTCCAGCAGAGTGTGCTACCCGGACGGTAAGCGGTTATTTTATATACGCATTTAAGCGCTACTTTTAGCACAGATGTAACATTTTTTGCCATCTGGCGATATACTGTGAAATCGCAGAGTAATAGTTTCTTTAAGTTATTATTGCACTCAATGATATATTAAGCCGGATCTTCCGGCAGGAAAAATTTTCTCAACGCCGCGATCTGACATTTCTCACTTCGGTTTGCATCGTTGAGGAAATTAAATTAATCAGCAAACACAGGGCGAATGATATGAAACTACGTAGGAAGCGTGTAAAACCTATTGCGCTTGATGACGTTACCATCATTGATGACTCACGTTTACGCAAGGCAATTACCGCCGCATCGCTAGGCAATGCGATGGAGTGGTTCGATTTTGGGGTATACGGTTTTGTCGCCTATGCCCTGGGTAAAGTCTTTTTCCCTGGTGCCGATCCTGGCGTTCAGATGATCGCCGCACTGGCGACCTTTTCCGTTCCTTTCCTGATCCGCCCGTTGGGCGGGCTGTTCTTCGGCATGCTTGGCGATAAGTATGGACGCCAGAAAATCCTGTCAATCACCATAATTATCATGTCGCTCAGTACTTTCTGTATCGGCTTAATCCCCTCTTACGCCTCGATTGGTATTTGGGCGCCGATACTGCTGCTGCTGGCGAAAATGGCCCAGGGCTTTTCCGTGGGCGGCGAATATACCGGCGCGTCGATCTTCGTGGCGGAATACTCGCCTGACCGCAAACGCGGCTTTATGGGAAGCTGGCTCGATTTCGGCTCCATCGCCGGCTTTGTACTGGGCGCGGGCCTGGTGGTACTGATCTCAACCATTGTTGGCGAAGAAAACTTCCTGTCGTGGGGCTGGCGTCTGCCGTTCTTCCTGGCGCTGCCACTGGGCATCATCGGTCTGTATCTGCGTCATGCGCTGGAAGAAACGCCAGCGTTCCAGCAGCATGTGGAAAAACTGGAACAGGGCGATCGTGAAGGCTTGCGCGAAGGGCCGAAAGTCTCTTTTCGCGAAATTGCCACTAAGCACTGGAAAAGCCTGCTGGCCTGCGTTGGTCTGGTAATTGCCACCAACGTGACTTATTACATGCTGCTGACCTATATGCCGAGCTACCTCTCGCATAACCTGCACTACCCGGAAGATCATGGTGTATTGATCATTATCGCTATTATGATGGGCATGCTGTTTATCCAGCCGGTCATCGGCCTGCTGAGCGACCGCTTTGGCCGTCGCCCGTTTGTCATTATCGGCAGTATCGCGCTGCTGCTGCTGGCAATTCCCGCCTTTATGCTGATTAACAGTAATGTGCTGGGGCTGATTTTTGCCGGTCTGCTGATGCTGGCGATTGTGCTTAACTGCTTCACTGGGGTAATGGCCTCATCGCTGCCAGCGATGTTCCCGACACATATTCGCTACAGCGCGCTGGCCAGCGCCTTTAATATTTCGGTGTTAATTGCCGGTCTGACGCCAACTGCGGCAGCCTGGCTGGTAGAGGTGTCTAACGATCTCTATATGCCGGCTTACTATCTGATGGTGATCGCGGTTATCGGTTTAATTACCGGTATTATGATGAAAGAGACCGCCAACAAACCGCTGAAGGGCGCAACCCCGGCGGCCTCGGATATTAACGAGGCGCGTGAAATCCTGCAGGAACATCACGATAATATCGAGCAGAAAATCGACGATATTACCGAGGAGATCGCTAAGCTGGAGGAGAAACGTAAGAATCTGATCCAGCAGCATCCGCGCATTAACGAGTAACAAAAAGGCCCCTCGCAGAGGGGCTTTTTTTAGGTCGCCCACTTCAGTTTTGCAGCAACGATCCCATTCACGTAGCGCCATTTCACTCTTCTGCCGCCGCTGCGCAGATTGCCGTCTGGCTTGCTGGCCCATTAGCGCCCACACTTAGACTTTACGTTTAAGGAGGAAGACTATGCGGATACACCACCTGAGCTGTGGTTCGATGTGTCCTTTTGGCGGCGCGTTGTATGACGGCTTCAGTAAAGGATTGCATGCCCACCTGGTCTGTTACTGCCTGCTGATTGAAACCGAGCGCGACGGGCTGGTGCTGGTTGATACCGGTTTTGGCGAGCAGGATCTTCGTCACGATTCACGTATCGCCCTTTTCTTTCGGCAGTTGAATAATATTCAGCGTCGCCCTGAACTTAGCGCGCTGGCGCAGGTTCAACGTTTGGGCTTTCAGGCGCAGGATGTCCGCCATATTGTACTGACGCATCTCGATTTCGATCACGCCGGTGGGCTAACTGACTTTCCCCATGCACGTGTTCACCTGCTGCAACAGGAGCTGGAAACCAGTCATCACCGCAACAACTGGCTACAGCGACGACGCTACCGCCCGGCTCAATGGCCCGGCAACGTCCAGTGGCAAACCTATCAGCCGCAGGGCGAAAGCTGGCAGGGTTTTACCGCAGTGAAAGCATTAAATGGTCTTCCCCCTGAAATTCTGTTAATTCCGCTGCCGGGCCATACGCCAGGGCATGCGGGCGTTGCCATTCAGCAAGATGATGGCTGGCTGCTGCACGGTGGCGATGCCTGGTTTTATCGCGGAGAAATGTATCAGCAGCAGCGCCATTGCACGCCGGGGTTGCGTTTTTATCAGTGGATGATGGCGACTGATAATGCGGCGCGACGGGAAAATCAGCAGCGGCTACGGACGCTGTCGCTGAGCCGCCAGGAAAACATCACTCTGTTTTGCAGCCACGATGCAAAAGAGCTGGCCAGAATGCAGGCGCGCAGCCGATAAAAAAACCCCGGCGACAGAGCCGGGGAAGAATATCAGGCGTTGTGTTCAATAACCCGCTGCTGGCTTTCAATCGCAATTTTGCGCGGTTTCTCGCTTTCAGGGATCTCCTGATACAGCGAAATTTCCAGCAGGCCATGCTCCAGGCGCGCGCGCTCCACTTTGACATGCTGCGGCAGAGCAAAGCTGACGCTAAAGTTATGTCGGCTGATGCCGCGATGCAGCCAGGCGCTTTTTTCATCCTGCTGATGTTGTTCTTCAACGCGTTTACCGCTAACGGTCAGCTGGCCGCCTGTGGCGCTGATCTCCAGCTCCTCCTCTTTCCAGCCCGGAACGCTGAGCATGATAGAATAGTGGCTTTCATCGAGACGTTTAATATCACAGGCTGGCGTGGTGGCCAGCGGTGCATCTCCGGTTAACTGACTAAACAGCCGATCGATACGGTTAAAACGATCGGAAAACAGCGTGTCGGTAACGTCGGGGAACAGAGAAAGTGATTTGAATGCCATGAATAACCTCCTGAAAATCTCTTACTGAGCCGTCAAAAGCTTAAACATGTCAGGGAGAATTGCCTCCCTGAGCACTATTTATGTGCTGGCAAACCTTTTTCAAGCGGCGCTTAAAATAATGATTTTTTATATTAAAAATAACTGCTCAGATCCGGCAGGAATATTAAACGGCAGAATGTTGCCAGGCTGTTAAATATAATTATTAAGTCACCGTTACGGTTAACTTTTTGCCTGAAATGTCGCACGGGAAGTTTCACCCGATAATCTAAAAGCGCGTACACTATGATGACTTTTTCACCTGTACAGCAAATAACTATGTCTGATATTTCCCTGATTAATCGTCCCAGAAGATTACGTAAAAGCGCCGCGCTGCGCGATATGTTCCAGGAAACCACGCTGAGCCGCAACGATCTGGCCCTGCCGATCTTTGTTGAAGAAGGCGTGGATGATTACAAAGCAATTGAAGCGATGCCGGGCGTTATGCGCATTCCGGAAAAACGCCTGGCTTATGAAATTGAACGCATTGCTAAAGCAGGTATTCGTTCAGTAATGACCTTCGGTATTTCCCATCATACCGACGCCACCGGCAGTGATGCCTGGCAGGAAAATGGCCTGGTGGCGCGTATGTCGCGCATCTGCAAAGATACGGTGCCGGAAATGATCGTTATGTCCGATACCTGCTTCTGCGAATATACTTCGCACGGCCACTGTGGCGTATTGTGCGATCACGGTGTTGATAATGACGCGACGCTGATTAACCTTGGCAAGCAGGCGGTGGTCGCCGCGCAGGCGGGCGCTGATTTTATTGCGCCTTCTGCGGCAATGGATGGTCAGGTTGCAGCGATTCGTCGGGCGCTGGATGAAGCAGGCTTTACCGATACCGCGATTATGTCCTACTCCACTAAGTTCGCGTCATCCTTCTACGGCCCGTTCCGTGAAGCTGCAGGCACCGCGCTGAAAGGCGATCGTAAAACCTATCAGATGAACCCCATGAACCGCCGTGAAGCGATCCGTGAGTCATTGATTGATGCGGCGGAAGGGGCCGATTCGCTGATGGTTAAACCGGCGGGCGCTTACCTGGATATTCTGCGCGATATTCGTGAACGCACTGAACTGCCGCTGGCGGCTTATCAGGTAAGCGGTGAATATGCGATGATCAAGTTTGCCGCTCAGGCAGGTGCAATCAACGAAGATGCGGTTATTCTGGAAAGCCTGGGAGCGATTAAACGCGCCGGCGCCGATATCATCTTCAGTTACTTTGCGCTCGATCTGGCGGAACGTAACCTGCTGTAATTCTTCACAGGCAGCCGTCCGGCTGCCTGGATCATGCCTGCTGAAAGCAAATCCCTCAGGTTCACCCCCTACAGATCCACTAATCTAACCGTTCAGTTCAGACAGTTAACATTTTCATCGCAGTACGCTTCAGTTTATTTATGGCGGTATCGCTTTAACCTCGTTTTATCCTGAAGTTGTGCCTTTTCTGACCGATACTGTCACTGAGAGTAATTAAATTAGATAAATATAAAGTTTGAAGGCTTTTTATGAAAACACCAGAAATCCCTGCGAATGAAGCTCAACGGCTGGATGCGCTTCATGCGCTGAAAATATTAAATACGCCTGCCGAAGAGCGTTTCGATCGCCTGACACGCCTGGCAAGACGGCTGTTTAACGTTTCCGTGTCGGTGGTCAGTCTGCTTGATGCTGAGCACCAATGGTTTAAATCGAAAGACGGCATCAGCGTTACCCACACAACACGCGACATCTCTTTTTGTGGTCATACGATCCTACAGGATGATGTGATGGTGGTGGAGAATGCCTGTGACGATCCGCGTTTTCATGATAATCCGCTGGTGATCGGCGAGCCGCATTTTCGCTTTTATGCCGGTTGCCCGCTACGCGCCCCTGGCGGTGCGAAAATCGGAACGCTGTGCATTTTAGACGACCAGATCCGGTCGTTTAACGATGAAGATGCCAGCGCTCTGCGCGATCTGGCCTTTATGGCCGAGACAGAGCTGCTGAACTTCCAGGCAGCCACCTCAGATGAGCTGACACAGATATCTAACCGACGCGGCTTTATGACTCTGGGGCAGATGCTGCTGAAAGAGTGCGTGCTACGCCACTGCTTCGCCAGCCTGGCTTTTTTCGACCTCGATCAGTTTAAGCTGATCAACGATACCTTTGGGCATCGCGAAGGCGACCGGGCCTTGATGGATTTTGCCGATGCGCTGAAAACCAGTTTTCGCCAGTCGGCGCTCTTTGCTCGTCTCGGCGGTGATGAGTTTGTCGTACTGTTTATCGATATGAATCAACAGCAGGCGAGTGAACGGCTGGCAAATTTTCGTGCCGAGCTGGAACACTATATGAAACCCCTTAATAGACGTTACCGACTCGATTTCTCGGTGGGGATGGTGGAGTTTGATCCAGCCCAGCCGCAGCCGCTGACAGGATTGTTAAATCAAAGCGACGATATTATGTACCAACATAAAAAGGCGCGTCGTCAGCACTATTAAGCCGTTTATTCAGCCTCTGCCGCACACTGCCACCACCAGACGCGATCGCACAGTCTTTGATGCCAGGCAACCAGCCCGGGCGCATCCAGACGCTCAAGCAGCTGGCGCGCCGCCGGAGAAGTCAGATCGGGAAAAGCCAGCGCCTGACGCGCCTGCTCCAGCGTATCGCCCTCTGGCTGGAGCCGCTGCCACAGTCGTTCACGCTTTTCCGCCAGCTCATCAGCGGAAAGACGGGCAAGATCATTTTCCATTATCCGTAAAAAACGCTGAATATGCGTTAACAACGCGGCGGCATTATGCTGCGGCGACTGCAGCGCAAACAGTATTCCTGTGCGATCGGCCACATGATGAAAACTGCAGCTGACCACGTAGCCGACCTGCTGTTCTACGCGCAGGCGCTGAAAGAAGGCTGGCTGATAAATCAGCGCCAGCATCCGCCACGCCAGCTGTGCCTCCAGCCCAGGCTGCGTCAGCGGGCAAAACAGCAGCAGGGCCGTATCGCCCTGCGTCAGGCGAAGAGCGTGCTGCTGCCCCGGCTGCGGCCCACACGGCAGCCAGTCGGTTGCATGTTGTACACGCCCCGGCATGCGGCTCAATAGTCGGGAGAGCCTTTGGGTCAGCGCCTGGCCGCCGCCAACCAGCGCCGCCTGCCAGACAATTTCATTCAGTTTCGCACAGAGCGACTGCTGCGCCAGCAGCCAGCGCGGCAGTTGGCTAAGCAGCTGGCGTACCGGGATATCACCCTGTTCTTGCTGCTGCTCTCGCTGCCAGGCGCGCGCGCCTGCATCCAGCGAGGTAAAGGTGTGCAGCCGCGAAACGATCGCCGCCAGCGCGGCCACCATCAATGCGGGTTCACCGCTCAGCTGAAGCTGCCAGATGCCCTGCCGCCGTTCAACGCTTAATCTTCCGCCCTGATGCGCCAGGCTGGCTGATAACGCACGTAGCGCCGCCTGTAAAGCGTAGCCCAACGCGTCGGTAATGGGTTTCTCCGGCACCGGACGCAGCGTTAATACCGCAGGTGCGGATGCAGGTAAATAGAGTAAGGGAACCGCTCTGTGAGGTAAGGTTTGCGGCGCCAGCAGCGGCGGAAAAGGCCAGAAACGCAGCGGCAAAGCGGTAGTGGCGGAAGTATGCGGCAAAGGCGCGTGAATAAACTCAAAGCCCGCCGATGAAGTCATCTCGCCCTGTACGGTCTCATCCAGCCACAGGCGGCTGACTTCAGCGCTCTGTAACTGCTCCAGCCAACGTTGCCACTTATCTGGCGTAACTGACGCGGGCGGTGCGAAGCCGAACGCCCGATCGCGCAGGCGATCGAGCGCGCTTTTATCGGCATGCTGGCGCTGCGCCAGCTGCAAATAGTGGTTTAACTGCGAGGCGGTAAAGTCGGCAAGCTGTGCAAGCCACTGCCGCAGCGCAGCCTCCAGCGTTGCAGCGAGCGTCGGACGCACATGGGCCGGCACAAAACAGACGGCAATCAGCGCCGCCCCTCCGCCGCGCCAGACCTCCTGCAAACTCACGCCATCACAAATATCAGCGGCCCGCAGCTGCGCCAGCAGGCTGCCTTCCGCCTCATCCAGCAGCAGCTGCTGCAGCAGTGCGCACCAGCCCGCATCGCTCTCCTGCCAATGGTTAAGAGCAAAGGTTAGCGTGAATTGCGGCGCGCCTGTGGTGCGCACCGCACCATCCGCGCGCGCCTGTAAATGGGCAGGCGATACAGCCGGGGCGTCAATGGATGCGGGCAGGCTTGCCCCGCAGCACCGGGCAATAGTTTCCAGCTCAGCCAGCGGCTGCGGACCGGAAAGCCAAAGCGTCATCGCCCCCGCATGATAGCGCTGCTGATGAAAATCTTGCAGCGCCTGGCGTAACCGGCTGTGATCTTCGCCAAAGCTGGCGCGGTTGCCCACGTGGAAACGCTGCATCGCGGGCGGACCCTGAAAAAAGTACCGCTGCGCCACGCCGGTTAGCGTTTGGGCATCCTGACACAGCAGACGATATTCGGCGTCAATCACCGCCGTTTCCTGCGCAATCGCCTCTGATGAAAGCTGTGGGCACGCCAGCATATCCACCAGCCGCATCAGCCCCGCTTCCAGCCCGCTGGCGGGCAGGCTAAAGAAATAGGCGGTGCGATCGGCGCGAGTGGTGGCATTAAGGCGGCCTCCCTGCGCAGGTACCCAGCTCATCAGCCGCTGCTGACCGCTATAGCTTGCGCTGCCGGTAAACAGCAGATGCTCCAGCAGATGCGCCAGGCCCGGCCACTGCTCTGGCTCATGGTCGCTGCCGCTGGCGACCTGTAGCAGCGCTGCCGCTTCTGACGCCTGCGCGTCGTGCAGCAGCCGCACCGTCAGGCCATTATCGAGCCGTAACGAGGCCGCCTGCGGCATTATGCGTTCGCCTTAAAGATCAGCTGAGAATTAACCCGATTGCGGAACTGCAACTGGCTGATTTGCATCTGGGTGCAGTTGGCCGCCTCGCGCGCCGCAATGATTTTGCCGTGATGCGGCGATTTCGCGCAGACCGGATCGGCATTATCGGCGTTGCCGGTCAGCATAAAGGCCTGACAGCGGCAGCCGCCGAAATCCTTCTCTTTTTCGTCACAGGATCGGCAAGGCTCCGGCATCCAGTCAAAGCCGCGATAGCGATTAAAGCCGAAAGAGTCATACCAGATATGCTGCAGGTCATGCTCCAGCACTGACGGAAACGTGACCGGCAGCTGGCGTGCGCTGTGACATGGCAGCGCGGTGCCTTCCGGCGTCACGCTAAGGAAAATCGCGCCCCAGCCGCCCATACAGCCTTTAGGGCGCTCTTCATAATAATCTGGCGTAACAAACAGCAAATTGGTCAGGCTGCCGCTTTCCGCCATGCGCTCGCGGTACTGCTTCACCACCTGCTCGGCACGTTCAATCTGTTCGCGCGTTGGCAGCAGGCCTTCTCGATTGAGCTGCGCCCAACCGTAAAACTGACAGGTCGCCAGCTCGACGTCATCCGCCTCCAGTTCGATGCACAGCTCGATAATGCGGTCGATCTGGTCGATATTATGGCGATGCAGCACAAAGTTCAGCACCATCGGATAACCGTGCGCTTTGACCGCCCGCGCCATTTCCAGCTTCTGCCGGAAGGCTTTTTCCGAACCGGCCAGCGCGGCGTTCAGGGTTTCATCGCTGGCCTGGAAGCTGATTTGAATATGATCCAGCCCGGCCTCGGCAAAGCTATCAATCTTTTTCTCAGTCAGCCCGATGCCGGAGGTGATCAGGTTAGTGTAAAAACCGAGATTGCGTGCGGCGGCAATCAGCTCCGGCAGATCTTTACGCACCAGCGGCTCGCCGCCGGAAAAGCCGATCTGCACGCTGCCCATCGCCCGTGCCTGTCGAAACACGTCAATCCACTGCTCAGTAGTCAGCTCTTTATCTTGTTGAGCGAAGTCGAGCGGGTTGGAGCAGTAAGGGCACTGCAGCGGGCAGCGGTAGGTTAACTCCGCCAGCAGCCACAGCGGCGGATTCACCGCCGGTTTCCGTTCAGTCACGGAAGATGATCCACTTCTGTTCATAGGCCTGGCCAAAAAATTCAGTAACGTCGTTGCCCAGATCGGGCACGCCGGGGAAGCGCGCGCTCAGCTCGGCGACGATATCGCCCAGCGTCCGCTTGCCGTCCACCAGCAGTAAAATTTCAGCAGCGCTGCCGTTGAGTCGCGCCATTCCTTCCGGATAGAGCATGACATGACAGTTCTGCGCCTCTTCCCACTGCAGGCGAAAGCCACGGCGGAACTGCGGCGTCTGTGAAGCGTTGATTTCCATTACACCAGCCTCGTTTTGTGCCAGGCGAGATCCGCCGTTACCGTATGGTAAGGCGGTCGTTTCATTTCATACGCCATCGTCATTGCGTCCAGCATGCTCCACAGGATATCCAGCTTGAACTGCAGGATTTCCAGCATGCGCTGCTGTTTCTCTACCGTATCGCAATACTCCAGCGCCAGCTGCAGGCCATGCTCCACGTCGCGGTTCGCCTGGCTCAAACGGCTGCGGAAATAGTCGTAGCCTTCCGCTTCGATCCACGGATAGTGCTGCGGCCAGCTGTCGAGCCGCGCCTGATGGATCTGCGGCGCAAACAGCTCGGTCAAAGAGCTGCAGGCTGCTTCCTGCCAGTTAGCGCGTCGGGCAAAGTTGACATAGGCATCCACGGCGAAGCGCACGCCGGGCAACACCAGCGCTTCCGACTGCACCACTTCGCGTTTCAGCCCTACCGCTTCGCCCAGTCGCAGCCAGGCCTCAATGCCGCCTTCGCTGTCGCCGTAGCCGTCGTGATCGAGAATGCGCTGTACCCACTTGCGACGCACGTCCGGATGCGGACAGTTAGCCATAATGGCGGCATCCTTCAGCGGAATATTGGTCTGATAGTAGTAACGGTTCGCTACCCAGCCCTGAATCTGTTCGCGCGTGGCTTTGCCGTTATGCATCGCAATATGGTAGGGATGATGAATATGGTAATAAGCGCCTTTGGCGCGCAACGCCTGTTCAAAAGCCTGCGGCGAAAGCGGCTGTGCCTGCGTCATGGTTATACCTCGATTAACATGCCATCCCAGCTCACTTCGATGCCCTGCTGCGTCAGGCTTTGGCGCTCGGCGGACTCTTCATCCAGGATGGGGTTAGTGTTGTTAATATGAATCAGAATTTTGCGTTCTGCCGGCAGCGACGCCAGCAGCGCTGCCAGCCCCTGCTCTTCTGAGAGCGCCAGATGGCCCATATCTTTACCGGTGTTTTTGCCGACGCCGGTGGCCGCCAGTTCGTTATCACGCCACAGCGTGCCGTCGATCAGCAGGCAATCCGCCTTTTGCAGCCACGGCATCAACGCATCATCAGGCTCGCCCAGTCCCGGTGCATAGAGCAGGCTTTTACCGCTGCTGCCATCTTCAATAAACAGCGCCACGTTGTGGCCCGGCAATGGACGATCGCGCCAGGGCGAGTAAGGCGGCGCGTTGCTTAACAGCGGAATGGCGGTAAAGCGCAGGCTTTGGCACACGCTGACGCTAAAGGTCTGCTCCGGCACGATGGCGTGATGAATCAGGCCGCCGTTCCAGTGGGAAAGCATGGTGAATACCGGAAAGCCGGTGGTGAGATCCTGATGGACCTCTTGCGTACACCAGACGTGATGCGGACAGCCTTCACGCAAATTGAGTAAGCCCGCGCTATGATCGATTTGGCTGTCGGTAAGAATAATGGCGCCAATACCGGTGCCGCGCAGCACGTCGGGATTATTCAATTCGGGCGAAGCCAGCAGCTGATGGCAAATATCGGGAGAGACATTGCACAGCACCCAATCTTTTCCGTTATCGCTGATAGCGATAGAGGATTGCGTACGCCGCGAGGTTTTCATCGTGCCGTTACGCACGCCCTGGCAGTTTTTACAGTTACAGTTCCATTGCGGGAACCCTCCGCCAGCTGCGGAGCCAAGAACTTTGATCTGCATGTGATAACCGGGAAAGGAAAGAAACAGGCCCGCGACTGGCGCGGGCACAGGGATTAACGGTTGGAAATGTACAGAGTAACTTCCAGACCCAGACGTAAATCTTCAAATGCAGGTTTGATCCATGCAGACATAACTTTTCTCCTCTTGGCGTTAAAAATGACGGATTGTCACCCTTAATTGCGGCAGGCAATCCGTGAGTTGTCAAATATGAAAATTTGGCAGCGCAGATGTTGCTCTAATGTGACCTGGATCGCAACTTTTCTATTGACCCCACGTGCGCTTTAACACGCGCAGCCAGTTACGCCAGGCCAGCTTCTCCTGCAGTTGCGCATCAATGCCTGCAGCGGCTAACGCCTCAAAAAGTCGGGGCATACCGCTCACATCGCCCAGCGGCTCCGGCACGCTAATGCCATCAAAATCTGAGCCGAAGCCAACGCGATCTTCACCTAACTTATCAAGCAGAAAACACAAATGTTTAACAATTTCGTTAAGAGAAGTCTCAGCGTTGCGCGCACCATCGGTGCGCAAAAAGGCGTTGCCAAAGTTAACGCCGACAAAGCCGTCGCTGGCGGCGATAGCTTCCAGTTGCGCATTGGTCAGGTTGCGCGGCTGGGCGCAAAGCGCATGCGCATTGGAATGCGTGGCTACCAGCGGCGCATCGCTCAGCTCGGCAGTTTGCCAAAAGGTTTTCTCGTTCATATGAGAAAGGTCGATCAGCAGCCGCCGCTGATTGCAGGCGCGGATCAGCGCCTTGCCCGCTGCCGTCATCCCCTCGCCGGTATCGGGCGAACCGGGAAAACCGCCGTTCACACCCACACCGAAGCGATTAGGCAGATTCCAGAACGGCCCAATGCTACGCAGGCCCAGTTGGTAAAAGCGATCCAGCAGCGTCAGCTCCTCATCCAGCATCTCCGCGCCTTCGATATGCATCACCAGCGCCAGCACGTCCTGCTGCAGGCACTGTTCGATATCGGCGGCCGTCACACAGAGCCGCGCCCGTCCAGCAGAGGCCTCCGCCAGCTGACGCAGAATAGCGATTTGCGCCCCGGCAATCGCCAGCGCGTCGTGCTGCGCCTGCACCAGGCTCACTTCCTGGCCGCGCTCTCCCGCCAGCCAGGTGACCGGCGGCACAAAAACCGCAAACAGCCCGCCAGCAAAGCCGCCCTGCCGCATACGTGGAAAATCGAGATGGCCCTGCTCCCGACCGGCGAAAAAAGCCTGCGCCGGATTATCGGCATGATTTACCCACAGGCGCAGCAACAGATCGTTGTGGCCATCAAAAAATTTTCCCGCAGTGATCATTTTAACGTTGCTAAATCCTCGATCAGCGCCTGATGAAATTTCTCCGGCGCTTCCATTTGTGGCGCGTGTCCCATACCGTCAAACTCTACCAGGTGAGCATGAGGAATGCGTTTTGCTGCCTCTTTGCCCAGCACCTCGTAGTGACCCAGCTGCGCCTTCACCTCCGGCGTGGCAATATCGCTGCCGATGGCGGTGGTATCGGCAGTGCCGATAAACAGGGTGGTGGGAACACGCAGATCCGGCAATTCATAATAAACCGGCTGGGTATAGATCATGTCGTAGATCAGCGCAGAGTTCCAGGCGACTTTTTTATGCCCCGGCCCGCTGTTCAACCCGGCCAGCATATCAACCCATTTGTCATATTCCGGCTTCCACTGACCAGAATAGTAGGTTTGCTGCTCATACTTTTTGATGCCTTCTGCCGACAGTTTCAGCTCGCGCTGATACCAGTCATCCACCGATCGCCAGGGCGCGCCCTTCGCTTTCCAGTCCTCAAGGCCGATAGGATTTACCATCACCAGCTTTTCGGTCTGCTGTGGATACATCAGCGCGTAGCGCGTCGCCAGCATGCCGCCGGTAGAGTGACCGATAACGATCGCTTTCTTCACGCCGAGATGCTGTAGTAACTGATGGGTATTGTTAGCCAGTTGCTGGAAGCTGTACTGATAGTTAGCTGGTTTGGTCGAGGTACAAAAACCGATCTGATCCGGGGCGATAACCCGATAGCCCTGCTGGCTCAGCGCGCGCAGCGTGCTTTCCCAGGTGGCACCGCAAAAGTTTTTGCCGTGCATCAGCACCACAACGTGACCGTTGGCATTGCCGACCGGCTTAACATCCATATATCCCATGCTGAGCGACTGCTGCTGGGAAGAAAAAGTGAAATGCTGTAGCGGATAAGGCATCGGAAAGCCTTCCAGCTGCTCGCCGTAAGAAGCCGCAGCGGCATTGCCCGCCGCCAGCATCAGCCCCAGGGCCATGGACGTTAGCTTATTCATTATTTTGCTCCTGTGTAATGTGACCGCCGAAGCGGTAAAAAAACAACCAGTACGGCAAAAATATAAGCGCAATCAGGCCAGACTGGAGCATGACTTAAGTAAAAGCAGGTAAAGGCAGATGCTCACCTCAGAAACTAAAGCGATAACCGGCGTTAAACTGCCGCTGATTAAACTGGTTTCCGGTGGTACTGTCTCCCTCAAGATAGATCACGTGCTGGCTGGCAATCTGCGCGCTAACCCCAAGGCCATTATTCCACGCATTGCCTTTAAAGCTGTGCCGTTCCGGCGAACCGTTGAGGTGATAATGGGTTTCACCTTTAAACTCACGCACAATGCCGCTTTTCAGGTAGAGATTGAGCTGTAAGCCATCCTGCTGCACGCGATAGCCGAGCAGTGCGCTGGCGCGGCCCAGCAAAGAGTGATAGCCATCGAGGTCGATATGCAGGCCGTTGGAGGCGACGAGACGATCATTTTGCTGACGGCTCCAGCTTAGTTGCAGCTGCGGCTCAAGGTAAAAAACCTGCGGTGCTGAGGACAGCTCGATGCGTTTGCCACCCTCCAGCGATGCGCTGTAACTGTCCGTTGCACCATAACCAGAGACCGTTGCCCCCTGAGAGTCTCTGACGTTAAAGCTGTTTTTCAGCCGCCCATATTTCACCAGGCCATCCAGCCACAGACCATTATCCGCCAGCGCGGTGAGATAGATCCCGGCATGTTGCGATCGTTGATCTCCTCTGCCGGAAGCGTAATGGGCATTGCCGTGGGTAACACCCATAAAGGCCCCAGAGATGACGGGCGTTTCAGGCGCAATCTGTTTATCAATACCAAACTGCATGCCGGAGTAACTCAGGCGAAAACCGCTGAGTTTGCCGCTGCCAAAATCATCAAAGCGCCCGCCGATGCCACGGATCCAGCCATTGCCCATATCTTTCTTTTGCCGCAGCTCGCCAAAGCGCTGCATCAACGTCTGCGTCTCGGCATAGTTAATTAAATAGGTAATATTCAGGAAATTAGCCCCTGCATCGGCCGTGCTGGTGAGCTCCGGCTGCCCGGGCGTCGGTACCGGTGCGGGCGCAGGCTCAAGGCTTTCCTCCAGATTCAGCTCTGGTTCTGGCGCAGGCTTCGGCGTTACTTCTGGTGTGGGCGCAGGTTCCGGCGTTGGCTCCGGCGTTGGCTCCGGCGGCGCGGGGGCAGGTTCCGGTACAGGTTCTGGTGCAGGCGCGGGTGCTGGTTCCGGCGCAGGATCGAACTCAGGGGTCTCTGCGGTGCCGGTGGCAGACAGCTGCCAGTTCGAGCCCGTCTTTTGCAGACCATACAGATAGCCGCCCAGCTCCACTTTTTCCGTTGTGGGCGAAAGCGCAAAGCGTGCCTGACCATCCTGCGTTTTTACCATCGTCAGCACTTCCTGACCCGTGGTGCGCATATCGCCACGATTGCGTATCTGCAAATAGTGACTGCCTGCGCTGTTGCCGGTTACCACCAGTTGATCGTTGCGTTGCGCAGCGATATCCGTCGTCAGCGCAAAAGTGCCGCTTCCGGCCAGATTGCCTACCGTAAGACGCGATCCCTGGTTTTCTGCCATAAAGTTAACCGTGCTGTTGTCCAGGGTTAAATTATCCACCCTGGCATTGCCCGGCATATCCCACCGGCTGTGGTTCATTTTGATATCCAGCGAGCCGCCGTGAACCCTGTCGCTGGCGGTCACCCCCGTCAGCAGCGAGCCTGGTGCCATATCCAGATCGATATCACCGCCAGCGGCACTTACGCTGCCGACAATATCGATCAGCCCACTCAGGCTGATACGGCTGGCGCGAGATCCGGGGATATATTCAGTGCCCAGCGCCATATCCAGCGGCGAAGCCATACGAATAACCGTTTTACCGGTTAAATCAATTTCACCGCCGGTTACGGCGTATGCGCCAATCGTTCCGCTATTGCCGGTAATTGCCAGGTTATCGCCCTGCACCTTTCCCCCGCCCAGCGCCCATATGCCTATCGCCAGCCCATTGTCGCTGCGGATATCGATATCGCTCCAGGAGAGGTTAACTCTGGCTCCTTCGAATTGCGCCGAGACCGCATAAGAGCCGCTGGAAAAAATGCGATTCCGCTGCGTCTCGCTACCGTTGAAGTTAGCCGTTGCCGCCTCGCCACGCGCAACCAGTGCGCCGCTGCGCTCGCTGTAAAGCGAGCTGCCTGCTCCGATCGTCGCCACGCCCTGCTCTCTGACTTCCAGCGCGTTGGCGAGATTACTGCCTGCGGTTTTAATCTGCAGTTCATCCGCCGTCAGCGTACCCAGGTTCCAGATCCCCATTGCGTCTTTGCCATGGGTTTCAATCCGGCTGCCGCGACCTAAATCTACCGTTGAGTTGGCCTGAATATTCACGCCGTAAGCGCGATCGCCTGCGGTGGTAATGGTAAGCCGGTTCGCCTTTAAACTGGCTGGCTCGCCGGATGCGCGATTGTCCCGACCAAAAATATAGATACCGGTTGCCTCTGTACCGTTCGTCTGAATAAGCGAGTTCTCACCCATATCTATTCGGGTTCCCGCGTCGGAAATAGATAATCCGTTGCCCACACCATGCGTAATTACGGTTAGCTCATTTGCTAATAAAGAAGCGTGATTACCCAAATAAATACCATTAGCCATCAGAGCGTTATTATTTATTTCAATACGGCTGCCGCGACCTAAATTAATCTGCGCATCTTTTGCATCAACCTGAATGCCGTAATGTCCATTGACATTAACCTTTAGCTGATTCGCCTGCAGAGTAGAATTATCGCCTTGTAACAGAATGCCGCCTGCTACCGGCCCATTAACATTAACGCTGACGTTATTAACTAAATTAATGGTGCTATTTGTTGCGCTAACGGGATTACAAATACCGCAAAGGCCATTTTCACTACCCGTCACCACTATTTCATCTCCTTCACTTAGCGTCAGGAGACTATCCTTTTCCGCAGTAACCGACGCAAGCAAGGCCGCATCGCATGCCACAGGCGTAAAAGAGAGTAATAACAAAGATAATGTGCCGCTAAGCGTTACGCTGTGCCGAATAATATTCACTAAGGGTTTTATTTTAAATAAAGGTGTAATCACTGACTTTTTCCTCTTAAGCCTCGTCCGTTTCTGCTCGCAAAAAAAATATCACCACCTGTTATTGCGGTAATAACCATGACGCATCAATAAAACAGAAGAAAAACAGTAAAAGGCGCACACAAAAATATCACCTTTATTAAAACCCTAGCATGAATATGCGTTATCTGGTTATTTACCAGACAGAAATCATATTTATTAGATGATTGCTTACTGACTGATTAAGAATATTTAAATAAACAATAGCGTTAAAATATTGATTAAGCGTCAGCAAGAATAAATACCCGTTTACCTCCTGAATTTTCTGATTCATGTAAGAAATTTATTTCGAACGAAATAAAGCACATCTTCTACACTTAATTTATTCAACCGAGTAAGGAGAACGATAATGAACGAACAACTGCGGCAGGCTGCGTCGGAACTGGGAGAGATACTCAAAGGGGCAAAAGTTAAGCTGGCAACGGCAGAATCCTGTACCGGTGGTCTGGTCAGCATGTCGATGTGTTCCGCCAGCAGCAGTGCAGATTATTTCAGCAGCGGTTTCGTGACCTATACCAATGAAGCCAAAATGCGTTTGTTAAAAGTTGACGAGCGGACGCTGGAAAAATTTACCGCCGTTAGTCAGCCGACCGCCAGAGAGATGGCAGCGGGCGCAAAGGCACAATCTGGCGAAGCGGTGAGCCTGTCGGTTACCGGCTACGCCGGACCTGACGATGGCCCGGATGGGACGCCAGCCGGTACGATCTGGTTTGGCTGGGGCTTACCGGACGGGACCATTAAGGCAGAGAGAAAGCAGTTCAGCGGCGACAGCGAATCTGTTATTAACCAGGCGGCGCTTTTTGCTCTTACCCGGCTAATGACCCTGCTAAAAGAAGCGAATCAATAAAAAAAGGGTTTCAGCATTACGGCTGAAACCCATGGATAGTCTCTGAAAGCGATTAAACGTGACGTAACGTTTCGGTCAGGCCCGGCACCAGAATAACTTTGCGGCACTCTTCCTGCCGCTTTTCAAAAATCTTATAGGCTTCTTCCGCCCGCTCCAGCGGCATATGGTGCGTAATAATTTCTTCCGGCTTGATTAAGCCCTGCTCAATTAAATTCAGCAGCTCCGGCAGATAGGCCTGAACATGCGTCTGACCCATTTTAAAGGTCAGCCCCTTATCAAACGCATCGCCAAACAGGAAGCCGTGGATAAAGCCTGCGTAGACGCCCGGCACGCTAACAATCCCGCCGCGCCTTACTGCTGCGATACACTGACGCAATGCTTTACCGCTACTGCCTTCCAGCTTCAGGTTAGTCATCACGGTTTCCGTCAGGCTGCCTTTCGCCTCAAACCCTACGGCATCAATCACGGCATCGACGCCACGATGGTTGGTAGTGTTTTCAATAATGTAGGCCGCCGGATCGTCATTGTCATCGAAGTTAATAGGGATCACATCATAGCGATCCCGGGCAAACGCCAGCCGATAGGGGTGATGATCCACCATAAAGATTTTTTCCGCGCCGAGCATACGTGCGCAGGCAGCGGTAAGCAGACCAACGGGACCGGCACCGAAAATAGCCAGACTGCTGCCTTTGGTAACCTGCGCATTTTTTACTGCCTGCCATGCCGTGGGCAAAATATCGGATAAAAACAGCACCTGATCGTCAGCCAACACCGGCGGCACCCTGAACGGCCCGGTATTCGCCTTCGGTACGCGCACATACTCCGCCTGCCCGCCCGGCACGCCGCCATAAAGGGCACTAAAACCAAATAGCGCAGCCGGTGAGGTAATCTGTTTTTTATTCAGGATCGCGCCACGTCCGGGATTGGTGGTTTCGCAGGCGGCAAACTCCTGCAGACGGCAGAAGAAGCAGTCGCCGCAGGCAATAACGAAAGGAATAACTACCCGGTCTCCTTTCTGCACCGCCGTTACTGCGGAGCCAGCTTCTACCACTTCACCCATGAATTCATGGCCGAAGATATCGCCATGGGAAGTGCCCGGGATCTTGCCACGATAAAGATGCAGATCGGAACCACAGATCGCCGTCGCCGTTACACGCAAAATAATATCATCCGCAGCTTCAAGGCCGGGATCGGGAACATTATCAACTTTGACACGATGCGGGCCATGATAAGTCAGTGCTTTCATTGCCTTTCTCCATGTTGAAAAGTGAATGAGATGACCATCTCTTGACGCAGCAAATATAAAAAAAACCCGCATCAAGCGGGGTGCGCATCTGCGCCAACACCAGGGAATCTATTAGTTAAAAGTTAGTATCTTGTGGAGATTCCGCAAGCGGCGGCGGGCAAAAACGCGATATTTGTGGATGGTCAGTTGGGCAGAGCAGCCTGACAGCAGCAAAAGAAGATAAGAAATAAAAAAGCGATGCCTGAAAAAGGGCGCAGCATCGCTTTGTTAGCAACAATGTTTTGCGTGAACATAAACCGTTACTAAATAGCACTAAGGAATTTTAATCTGTTACACCATCGGCTTTAACCGTCATCATGCAACGATAAGAATCGCTGCCGTTTAATACATTGGCCGGCTAATAAATTGTGGATGCTTTTGCCGGTTAATGTGTTCTGAAACCAACAGAGACTTATAAATAAAATCGGCCATGCAGTTTAGTGAGCGTGCGTTCATTTTTTTCAGGCCAAAGTTCATCATCACCTTGCGTTTATGGGCCGATACGGTCTTCACAGAGATGTTCATTACTCGAGCGATCACACCAGGCGTGACGCCACGTATCAAATATTGCAGTACTTTGCGCTGCTGGTTAGTGAGTAAAAACTCCAGCGGCCTGACGCCAGCCCTGGATTCAGCAAGCTTGTCTAACAGCGCCGCAGCGGTAATTTTACGCGGTATAACTCCCTGGAAAGGATGATGGCTTTCATGCTGATCTGAGAGGTCGTCCGTAATAAAGAAAACTCTTAACTTCCTTTTACCCAGTAATGCGAACAGATCTCGTAAAGGTTTTCGCTCGTTAGTATCAATAATGATAACCAACTCGTTATCTTCTTTTTCACAAAATGGATTTACGGAATGATAAAAAAAGTTCCAGGTTTTATGACCCGCCTGATTCAGTAAGGCGCTTATGCCGTTGGCGAAAAAAAAATTATCAGAACACACAATGACTTTCATAATACTTCAACATCCCTTTTTGAATAATTACGCAACCAACTTATCAGAACCGTCACTATTACCAGTAAAGCGAGCATTGAGTCATTCCCTGAACATCGTGCTTCAAACCAAATGATTCTCGTATATCAGAAAAGCCATCCTGGCCCTCCGATAACCTAAACGATATTACCGTTACCGTTAATTGAGACAATAACAACCGCTTTAAATAAGCTTCTCAACATATTTAAGAAGTTAAGCTATCCTCTTAAGATAAATTCAAATTACTGATATTACTGCATAAATAATGCAACAAAACTGTGATGACTGCCTTTTTCGGCAAACATTTACGCTCAGCAAGCTGTCTTTCAACGTGAGGCGAGATAAAAAACAAAGCCGTGAAAAAAGCTTTTTATTAGTGGTTATTTTAAAGTTTTCTTTTTCCCATATAATTTTACATGATGCTGCCTACTGGTAAAAAAAAGATAATGAAATGCTGCGCCACATATATAAGGCAACTTTTGTCATCTTTTCATTAATTAAAAATGTAATTTTATGCCGTTGTATGAAATAATGAAACTTCTGAGGCTTTATAAAGGGTTCGTTTACTCTCAATATTGAATAAAAGGGCATGCACATTCTTATAAAAGCGTGATAGTGTCTTAACCAACAGGAGCACGTAAATCACTAGCAAACAGGATGTGGCTATGGGTCCAGTTTATCTTATTCACGAATCTATTTATTTTTATCCAAAAAACCATAGGCTTGTCTGTCACTCTCAGGGAAAAGAAGATACTTCATTGACCCAGCCGGCAACAAAATGCCTCGAACTATTAATAAAGACTGATGGGCTGGTATCACAAAATGATCTGTATCATTATGCCTGGGGAGAAAACAGTCATAACGTTTCCCCCAATACGCTTTACCAAAACATTTCGCTAATCCGCAGGGCGCTAAAAAATATTATGCCTGGCGCAGATAGATGGATCATTACCGTACCTCGCAAAGGCTTTAGGTTTGATCACAGCATTTCTACCAAATTGCAGACCGCTGAAGAAATATTACCTGACATCATCTCCGCCCCCACTTTCCGCATAAAGCCGCAAGGCAACGCAACGCGGCTTAAAACATTAATTCCGGTTTCGTTTTTTTTGCTTTGTTCCAGCCTTATCTTCTTTGTTAACCCGGTAAACGCTGACTTTAAAAAACTGATGGGAAGCTATGATAAGATAGCCGAGGATGGCGCCTGCCAGCTCTATGTTTATCGCAAAAATTTGCCCCTGAAAGAGAATATAGACAACACGCTAAGTCAATATATCGACTGCAAAGCTTACCCACACATTTATATCACCTACGATAAGTTTGTTAAGCATATTTCGTTCTTCTCCTGCCAGAACCCGCTCAATGAAGACAGTACTTCCTGTACATCCTGGTCGTTAGGAAAAACCATATGAAAAGCAGGATCAAATTTATTATTGGGATTTTATTGGTTATTGGCGTAGCTATCACTTATTTCACTGTTAATAACCGTGAGCGCCACTTTTCCTGCCTGGCACAGCATCATGTTCAAAACAATGGTATGCGTGCCAATATGCTGATGCGTTTCTTTTTTAATGGTTCTTCTGGTTTCGTCATCATGAATGGCGAATTTATTAATTCTGCAGGCCATCATAAAGTGTTAAGCAGAAAGGTTTTGTTTGATTTTACCGTCAATAATAATAACTATTTATTAACCTCAAAAGCCATTATCCCCTCAGCTTTTGATGAAGTTGATAATAAATCGTTAGCCTGGTTACTTGAGCGGTTTTATACCGACATCAAGGAACCAGCACAATATAATATCTATAGAGACGGTAATGGTGGGCATATATTTATGAATGGTGACGTTCCTGTACTACTCTGCACCGGTACCTGAAGCAATCCTCTTAAGCGGTACCAATACTATTTATCTTTTTCAGGCCCCGCAAATGCGCCTTATTACGGGGCCGGCTTTTTTAGCTTCTGTAATATGTCAGCGTTGTTTAATTAGCATGCTGCAGTCAAAATGCATCAGGCAGTAAATGTTCGCGGGATCCTGGCGTAAGGTCTGTTCAACCAGGCTCAAAGACTCAACCATGTCCGGCCAGCTGATTTCTCCCAATTGACGCAGGCCCGCAATACTGTTGCTGACCGACAGTTGGCTAATCGCCAGTTGCTGATTGAAGTGGGCAATGACGCGCGCGCTGGTCAGGCCGATTGCCTGCAACTGTTGTTCTACCCAGTAAGCGCCAGAAGGTTGCTCTGACCATTCAGGCGTCGGGAAAGCTCCGCAACAAAGGCGCCGGATAATACCGGCGTCTGTTTCGCCCCGGCCGGAGTAAGGCTTTTTTTATCGCCTTCACTCAAAATGGCGGCGCAGCGAATAAGCTGCTGCTCATTTTTAGCCAAACGTTCCGGTAGGTTAAAGGAGCTTTTACCAACGAAAGGTTGATGGGCGTTGGCCAGTTTTGTGCCATAGCTTGTCATCGGCGCTGTTAAACCCGCGATCAAAATTAACCTTCATACAGGGTTCCCTAATGCATACGCAACGGAAGTAAAGAGTGGAGTCTGAAAAGGCGGGATAGAAATATCAGGAAGAGATGAGGTGAATACCTTGCCAACAAGTATAGTTGAATAAAATTTAATCACGCCGTTTGAAAACCTAATCGGGCGATTAAAAATTAAACGCGCGGGAAATCATCGTATTGAAATTTAATTATTTTAATAATGGTGGCGTTAGCTTTTTTGCGCGTTGGGTAAATCACCTGATGCAGCGGGATATGTGTTAAGGTTTATAAAACCCTTCGAGGATAAATGATGACGCACTTTCAATGGCTTTTGAATCTCATCAAAAGGCGGGAATCCGGCGTGCAATGTCCAGTCTGCAAGCGTTTCTCCAGCCAGACCGCGCTAAAAAGATCGGTAGGTCACACCATGCTCTGTCCACACTGCAAATCACTTTTTGCGGGTAAGCGTTAAGCGATACGGTAACTTAGCCGCACTGCCTTTTACTGAAAATGACTTACCGCTGTTTTTAAAAGATTCAGCCGCGCTATATTACAGCGCCTGCGCGCAGGCCCAGGCGGAGCTCCAGGCCCACTGGAAGTTATAGCCGCCCAGCCAGCCGGTGACATCCACCACTTCGCCGATAAAATAGAGACCGGGCACTTCACGCGCTTCCATGGTTTTCGAAGATAGCTGCGTGGTATCCACGCCACCCAGCGTGACTTCTGCCGTGCGGTAGCCTTCGGTGCCGTTGGGCTGCACACGCCAGGCATGCAGGTTTTCGGTAAGCTCGCGTTGCTGCTTAGCGTTAAGCTGCTTTAGCGTCACCTCCGGCACAACGCCCAATATCTGCAATACTTCCACCAACCGCTTTGGCAGCGGCTTCGCCAGCGTATTTTTCAGGCTCTGATTCGGACGCGCCTCGCGCTCCTCATTGATAAAAGCGTCGAGATCCTGTTCCGGTGAGAGATCGATGGTGACAAACTCGCCCGGCTGCCAGTAACTGGAAATTTGCAGCACCGACGGCCCGGAAAGGCCACGGTGGGTAAACAACATCGCCTCTTTAAAGCGCTTGCCGTTGGCCGCTTCAATGGTGGTGGGTAGCGAAACGCCCGACAACGTCTGTAACTGTTCCAGTAGCGGCTTATGCAGCGTAAAGGGCACCAGTGCGGCGCGCGTGGGATAAACGCGCAGACCAAACTGCTCTGCCAGCCGATAGCCGAAGGGCGAGGCACCCAGTCCCGGCATTGATAACCCGCCGCTGGCGATAACCAGTTTATCGGCCCGCACTTCCGCCCCGTTGAGCTGAACAGCATAACCCGCCTCATCACGGCTAACCGCCAGCACTTCGCTACGCAGCCGCAGCGTTACGCGCCCTTTCTCGCATTCCGCCATCAGCAGATCGACAATTTGTTGTGCCGAGTCATCACAAAAGAGCTGGCCAAGCGTTTTTTCGTGGTACGCGATACCGTACTGGTTAACCAGCGCGATAAAGTCCCACTGCGTATAGCGCGCCAGCGCCGATTTACAAAAATGAGGATTATGCGAGAGATAGGCCGCCGGTTCGGTATAAAGGTTAGTAAAGTTGCAGCGGCCGCCGCCGGACATCAGGATTTTGCGGCCCGGTTTTTTGCCGTTATCCAGCAGCAGCACACGCAGGCCGCGCTGCCCCGCCTGAGCCGCACAAAACAGCCCGGCAGCCCCTGCGCCAATGATGATAACGTCATACTTTTCCACTGCTCACTCCTGCCGACCGGGCAAAGACCGCGATTGTAATAGCTTGCCCGCGTCCAGGCCAGCGTAACCAAAGCCAACTGAAAGTAACATAATGTAACTAACGGATTTGTTAGCTTTTTTACTGCCTGATGACGCGCGTTTTACACTTTTATGGCAAAAAAAGTCTAATTTTTCTTTCCCCAGGCGCGGTTTGTCGCTGATAATGCGCCGCGTTCATGTCCCCGAAAATGGCGTAACGCTTATGCTACATCTGTTTGCTGGTCTCGATTTTAATACCGGCCTGTTATTAGTACTTGCTCTGCTGTTTGTCCTGTTCTACGAGGCCATTAATGGTTTCCATGATACGGCTAACGCAGTTGCGACGGTAATCTATACGCGTGCGATGCGTGCGCAGCTGGCCGTAGTGATGGCTGGGGTTTTTAACTTTTTTGGTGTGCTGTTAGGTGGTTTGAGCGTCGCTTATGCCATTGTACATCTGCTTCCTACCGACCTGCTGTTGAATGTCGGTTCGGCGCACGGGTTGGCTATGGTCTTCTCCATGCTGCTCGCCGCTATTATCTGGAACCTGGGAACCTGGTATTTTGGTTTGCCTGCGTCCAGCTCCCATACGCTTATTGGCGCTATCATCGGTATTGGCCTGACCAACGCCCTGATCACCGGCACTTCCGTGGTGGATGCGCTCAATATCCCGAAAATGATCAATATTTTTGCTTCGCTGATCCTGTCGCCAATTATTGGCCTGGTGGTGGCGGGCGGATTGATCTTCCTGCTGCGCCGCTACTGGAGCAATACCAAAAAGCGTCGTCGTATTCATATGACGCCCGCCGATCGTGAAAAGGAAGACGGCAAGAAAAAGCCGCCGTTCTGGACGCGTATCGCGCTGATTATTTCCGCTATCGGCGTCAGCTATTCTCACGGCGCGAATGACGGACAGAAAGGCATCGGTCTGATTATGTTGGTACTGATTGGCGTTGCGCCCGCAGGCTTCGTGATTAACATGAACGCCTCCGGCTATGATATTACGCGCACCCGCGACGCGGTAAACCATCTGGAGCAGTATTACAGCCAGCATGGTGATGCGCTGCAGCACGTGGTTGAGCTGACGCCGCCTGCACTGCCGACGCCGGAAGAAGTGCCGAACGGGCCGAAAGAGTTTCACTGCGACAGTTCACGGGCGCTGATTGCGATTAACCGTGCGCAGCTGCTGTTGAACAACCTTTCCAGCTACGATGCGCTTAGCGTTGAACAGCGCAGCCATCTGCGTCGCCTGCTGCTCTGTATTTCGGATACCGCTGAAAAAGCGGCCAAGATGCCGGATATTAAGGCCGAAGATAAACGCTTCCTTGGCAAGCTGAAAGGCGATCTGCTGAATACCGTTGAGTATGCGCCGATCTGGATTATCGTGGCAGTGGCGCTGGCGTTGTCGCTCGGTACCATGTTTGGTTGGCGTCGTGTCGCCACCACCATCGGTGAGAAAATTGGTAAAAAAGGCATGACCTACGCACAGGGCATGTCAGCGCAGGTAACGGCGGCGGTGTCGATTGGTGTTGCCAGCTATACCGGGATGCCGGTCTCCACCACCCATATTCTGTCATCATCCGTGGCAGGTACCATGGTGGTTGATGGCGGCGGCGTTCAGAGCCGTACGATTAAAAGTATTGCTCTGGCGTGGGTGTTTACCCTGCCCATTTCGATTCTGCTTTCGGGCAGTCTCTACTGGATTGCGCTAAAGCTGATCTGATGTCTCTGCGGGCCGGTTAATCCGGCCCGCTTCTTTTCTGATGGCGCTTAATGCCAAATCGCTAATCCCACCAGGCTGATGAAAACCAGAGCGCATAACGCGCTGGTCAAGACAAATTGCCCACGTACCCGCTCACAGCGGCGAATAAATTCTTCGTCATGATGATCGAGGTAGTACCGTTTCCAGATATAGCGCACCAGCCTGACTTGCTTACTCGGTTGACCGTGCGCGGTAAAGAAGCCAGCGCCGTCCACATACTGATAGAGCAACGGATCGCACCCGCGCAGCACAATCAATAACGCCCGCAATGAAGAAAAGTAGCGCGCCATATTCACCAAACAAACCACACACAGAGCCCAGAAAAGCGCGACGGTGCTAATCATGTTTCCCCTCCCGGCTTACAACTGCCGAAGCGTATGCAGCGGGGATACGCTGAATACGCCCCACCTTGATTCGCCAACCACCATTGAACCGGTCTGAATTATTCTGAACTGAAGAGCACGGTGTTCTGCACAAGCAGGACCGCTAAGATTTAGTGTAGGAGATGTGTTTAAAATTTTTCCAGCTTCGATTTTCATTAGGGCTGAAAAGCAGGTAAAACACTCCTTGATCCGGCTCGCAAAGCAGGCGTGCTGACAGCACATTTGTTAACAACTGGCGCTATACTGACGCTATGTGACACATGGAAGGAGTTCCATCATGGCTTATAAACATATTCTGATTGCCGTTGATCTTTCACCGGAAAGTAAGCTGCTGGTTGAAAAAGCGGTTTCTCTGGCGCGTCCCTACGATGCCAAAATTTCTCTGATTCATGTGGATGTGAATTATTCCGATCTTTATACCGGTTTGATTGACGTTAATCTGGGTGATATGCAGAAGCGTATTTCTGAAGAGACGCATCATGCCCTGACTGAGCTGTCGCAAGGCGCCGGCTATCCGGTTAGCGAAACGCTGAGCGGCAGCGGCGATCTGGCGCAGGTGCTGGTTGAAGCAATTAAGAAATATGATGTGGATTTAGTGGTTTGCGGACATCATCAGGATTTCTGGAGCAAGCTGATGTCGTCTGCTCGCCAGCTAATTAATACTGTGCATATTGATATGCTGATTGTGCCGCTGCGCGATGAGGATGAAGAGTAAACGGGCGCGAAAGACCGTGCCTGCGCTGGCAGATATGCGTTAATCATTCGCGAAAGACCGTGCCTGCGCAGGGAATGCAGCCCGATCGTAAAGACGCAAAAAGCGTCATCCCTGACAGCTCGGCCCGCGCCATCCCTGGCGCGGGACGCTTTACTCTTCTGCCTGCACTCCCTGCGCTTTGATTTCTGCGTCGTTGTGAGGAAAAGATCAAAGCGATAACTGATTTCCTCTCACTTTTCTCACTTTGAATCGGCCAGAATTTTTTGTATTTAAAAGCAAAGACCTAATTTTATTTGCTATATGCCATCAGCCTGTCGGTTCTACAGCCTTAGCTTTTCAGCGGCGGGTAAATATCAAAGCGATGACTTTTCGTGGTAACCGCCGACTGGGTTACCACGTCTGCCAGCGGCGGCGCATAGTCCGGACGTTTTACCACCACCCGCTTTTTCGCCAGCTGGCGCGCAGGCAGCAACAGGCCATCCGCATCATTATCCGCGCCCACCAGCGACTGAAACACGCGCATCTCTTTCTTCACCAGCGCGCTTTTCTGGCGATGCGGATACATGGGATCAAGGTAAACCACATCCGGCGCAGGCGTAATGGCCTCCAGCGCCGTCAGGCTTGAGGCATGCAGCAGCGTCAGCCGCTGCTGTAGCCAACTGCCGATCTCCGCATCCTGATAGCCGCGACGCAATCCATCGTCCAGCAGCGCCGCTACCACCGGATGCCGCTCCAGCATTCGTACCCGACAGCCGATCGCCGCCAGCACAAAGGCATCGCGCCCTAACCCGGCGGTGGCGTCCACCACATCAGGCAGGTAATCCCCTTTGATACCGACCGCTTTGGCTACCGCCTCGCCGCGCCCGCCGCCGAAGCGACGCCGATGCGCCATCGCGCCGCCGACAAAGTCGACCCAGATGCCGCCCAGCTTTGGTTCATCGCGCTTGCGCAGTTCCAGTCGATCCGGCGTCATCACTAACGCCATCACCGAGTGTTCATCCTGCTCCAGCCCCCAGCGAGCGGCTAAAACAGATAAGGCACCGTCTCCGGTGCCTGATTCATCAACTAAAGCTATTTTCACGCCTGGCGTTATCCCTGAATACCGTAGTGTTCCAGCATCGCATCAAGCTGCGGCTCACGGCCACGGAAGCGTTTAAACAGCTCCATCGGTTCTTCAGAACCGCCGCGCGTCAGGATGTTATCCAGGAACGACTGGCCGGTTTCGCGGTTAAAAATGCCTTCCTCTTCAAAACGAGAATACGCATCCGCTGCCAGCACATCCGCCCACAGATAGCTGTAGTAGCCCGCTGCGTAGCCGCCAGCGAAGATATGGCTGAAGGCGTGCGGGAAACGGCCCCATGCCGGGCTTGGCACTACCGCCACCTGTTTTTTCACTTCAGCCAGAGTTTCCAGAATCTGCGCGCCCTTAGCCGGATCGAATTCGGTGTGCAGGCGGAAATCGAACAGGCCGAACTCCAGCTGACGCAGAATAAACAGCGCCGCCTGATAGTTTTTCGCCGCCAGCATTTTGTCTAACAGTTCCTGCGGCAGCGGCTCGCCGGTTTCATAATGACCGGAGATAAACGCCAGTGCTTCCGGCTCCCAGCACCAGTTCTCCATAAACTGACTCGGCAGCTCGACCGCATCCCACGGTACCCCGCTGATGCCGGAAACGCCCGGGACATCCACACGCGTTAACATATGATGCAGGCCGTGTCCGAATTCATGGAATAGGGTGGTGACTTCATCATGTGTGAACAGTGCCGGTTTGCCGTTGACCGGACGATTGAAGTTACAGGTCAGATAGGCGACCGGCTTCTGCAGGCTGCCGTCCGCTTTACGCATCATACCAACGCAGTCATCCATCCAGGCTCCGCCGCGCTTGTTTTCACGCGCATAGAGATCAAGATAGAAGCTGCCGCGCAGCTCGCCGCTTTCATCAAACAGGTCGAAGAAGCGCACATCCGGATGCCAGACATCCACATCTTTACGCTCTTTAGCGCTGATGCCGTAGATGCGTTTCACCACTTCAAACAGACCGTTAACCGCGCGTTCTTCCGGGAAGTAAGGACGCAGTTGCTCATCGCTGATCGCGTACAGATGCTGTTTCTGCTTCTCGCCGTAATAAGTAATATCCCACGGCTGCAGTTCATCGATACCGTGCTGCTGTTTAGCAAAGGCGCGCAGGCGCTCCAGCTCTTTCTCTGCCTGCGGACGCGCGCGCTGCGCCAGATCGTTGAGGAAATCAATGACCTGTGACGGGTTTTGCGCCATTTTGGTCGCCAGCGATTTATGGGCGTAGGAGTCGAAGCCCAGCAGCTGTGCCAGCTCGTGACGCAGCGCCAGCTCTTCCGCCATAATCGGGCCGTTATCCCATTTACCGGCGTGCGGCCCCTGGTCAGAAGCGCGCGTCGCATAGGCGCGATACATCTCTTCACGCAGCGCCTGGTTATCGCAATAGGTCATCACCGGCAGATAGCTGGGAATATCCAGCGTCAACAGCCAGCCCTCTTGCCCTTTGGCTTCCGCCTGCGCTTTGGCCGCCGCCAGCGCGCTTTCCGGCATTCCGGCCAGCTCGCTTTCATCGGTGATCAGTTTGCTCCAGCCCATCGTCGCATCCAGCACGTTGTTGCTGTAAGTAGAGCCAAGCTCTGACAGACGCGCGGCGATTTCACCGTAGCGCTGCTGCTTCTCTTTCGGCAAACCAATACCTGACAGCTCGAAATCACGCAGCGCATTATCCACCGCTTTTTTCTGCTCCAGGCTTAGCTGCGCATAGTTGTCGCCCTCTTTCAGATTGCGATACGCCTGATACAGACCTTCATGCTGACCGACCCAGGTGCTGTATTCAGAGAGCAGCGGCAGCGTCTGTTCGTAAGCCTGACGCAGCTCCGGGCTGTTTTTTACTGAGTTAAGAT
Source organism: Pantoea alhagi (assembly GCF_002101395.1). Taxonomy (NCBI): domain Bacteria; kingdom Pseudomonadati; phylum Pseudomonadota; class Gammaproteobacteria; order Enterobacterales; family Erwiniaceae; genus Pantoea; species Pantoea alhagi. The sequence continues at coordinate 1,366,959 of NZ_CP019706.1, forward strand.
GACTTACCGGTGAGAAAATACGGCCCAGACGATCGTCCACCTCCGCCAGCGGCTGGCACAGGTTTTCCCAGCTGTAGGGTGCTCCCTGAGCCACCACTTTTTCTACCGTTTCGCGGCACGCCGCCAGCGCCTGTTCAACGGCAGGTACGACATGTTCCGGCTGTATGGCAGAGAAAGGAGGAAGAGTAAATGGCGTCAATAATGGATTGGTCATCGCGCAGTCCTTTAAGTTTGATGTGGGCGCGCACGGGCGCAATATGACTAACATGCGGTTAAGCCGCCTGAAAATCAATGGGCGCGCCCGCTGCTTTAGCGTTACTGACCTGAATTAGTCAGTTTGTTATAGTCTCTCTCCCGTTGATTTTTGATACTTAAGGAAGAGAACATCATGTGGTATGTACTGGCGGCGGCGCTCCTGGCGCTTCTGTTTTTCCGCCCCGCTGTGAAACCTTTGCTGCTGGCCGCCCTGGCGCTGGCCTTTTGGCAACAAACGCTGCTGTGGCCGGGTCTGCTGCTGCTGACTGGGCTGGCGTTGACGGCGTTGGTACGCAAAAACTTTGCACACCATTCGCGCCTGATGCCGTTACTGGAGGCGATTCTGGTCGCCGGGGCCGTGGCGCTAACGCTTCATCTTGTGCCCGGCTTCAATAATCCGCCCATCGTTATGAAACAGCAGGCAGGCCCGCTTAGCGCGCCTTTTACATTTTACTACAACCTCGATAAAGCGCTGGTGCCCTTCGTTTTGCTGGCCTGTTTACCTACCCTGGTGCAGGCGCCTGCGTCCGCGCCGCGCTGGCGTTTCGCCTGGCCTGCGCTGATCGCCGCCATTCCGGCTCTGCTGTTGCTGGCTACGCTGGCTGGTGGGCTGCGCATTGAACCGCACGCGCCCGCATGGCTTGGCGAATTTATGCTGGCAAACCTGTTTTTCGTGTCGCTGGCGGAGGAAGCGCTGTTCCGCGCCTGGCTGCAACAGCGACTGAGTCAGTGGATTGGCCGCTGGCCGGGTTTGCTGATTGCTGCGCTGCTGTTTGGCCTGGCGCATATTGCCGGCGGCCCGCTGCTGATTTTCTTCGCCACGCTGGCTGGTATTGTTTACGGCCTGGCCTGGCAGTGGAGCGGCAGGCTATGGGTTGCGACGCTGGTGCATTTTGCCTTTAACCTGACGCATCTGCTGCTGTTTACTTACCCTGTACTGCAACGCTAGTCGGGTATTTTTATCGACGTCCAGCTATACTAGCCACTGTTTCCGCCGGAGCGTTCATGCTCCGGCCTCATTTCATCAGGCATCACCGGATACATTGTTTATATGCTTAGTTACCGTCACAGTTTTCACGCTGGCAACCATGCGGATGTGCTGAAGCACACCGTACAAAGCCTGATCATCACCGCGCTGAAAGAGAAAGAAAAACCGTTTCTTTATCTCGATACGCACGCTGGCGCTGGCCGTTATTTGCTGAGCGGCGAACACGCGGAGCGTACCGGTGAATATCTGGAAGGAATTGCCCGCGTCTGGCAGCAGGACGATCTGCCGGAAGAGCTGGCTCCTTACATCAGCTGCGTAAAAGCGCTTAATCGTGGGCCGGGCCTGCGCTATTACCCTGGCTCGCCGCTGATTGCCCGCCACCTGCTGCGTGAAGATGACAAGCTGGAGCTGACGGAGCTGCATTCCAGCGATTTTCCTCTGCTGCGTAGCGAATTTCAGAAAGACAGTCGCGCCCGCCTGGCCCGTGCCGATGGCTATCAGCAGCTTAAAGCCAGGCTGCCGCCGCCATCGCGCCGTGGTTTGATTTTGATTGACCCGCCTTATGAGATGAAAAGCGATTATCAGGCGGTGGTGAAAGGGATTCAGGAAGGCTACCGCCGCTTCGGCACCGGCGTTTTCGCCCTCTGGTATCCGGTGGTACTGCGTCAGCAGATCAAGCGCATGGTGCACGATCTGGAAGCGACCGGCATCCGCCGTATTTTGCAGATTGAGCTGGCGGTACGCCCGGACAGCGATCGCTTCGGCATGACCGGATCCGGCATGATCGTGGTTAACCCACCGTGGAAACTGGAACAGCAAATGCGCGACCTGCTGCCCTGGCTGCACCGGGTACTGGTACCGGCAGGCACCGGCCACACCAGCGTTAGCTGGATCACCCCGGAATAAGCCCAGGGCGCAGGTTGTGCCACTATCAACAACGCGTGTCGCCTTTTTACCATCGGCCTGTCTATCTGGCGTGCGCGTCAGATAGACAAAGCACTTTCGCTACAGATTAAATACCGCGAAATCGCGCGCCAGCTCGGTGGCCGGGAATATCGCCTGGCACTCCGCCAACAGCCGTGGCATATCCTCAAAACGATAGCGTGAGCTAAAGTGAGTGGCGATAAAGCGCTTTGCGCCTGCGTCTCTGGCCACGGTTGCTGCCTGCACAGTAGTGGAGTGTCCCCGCCCATTGGCTTTTTCTTCCATCGCCGCCTCAAGCGTGGCTTCGTGCACCATCACGTCCACTTCAGCCGCCAGCGCCAGCGCGGTTTCCACCGGCGCGGTATCGCCGAAAATCGCCAGCTTTCTTCCCGGCGTGGCGGGGCCCAGGTAATCACGTCCGTTAATTACCCGCCCGTCTTCAAGCGTGACGATCTCGCCCTGTTTCAGTTGCTGAAACCAGGGGCCGCGCGGCACATTGTCCACCTTAAGCCGCTGGGCGTCGAGAAAGCCCGGTTTATCATGCTCTTCAATACGATAGCCAAAACAGGGCAGGACATGATTTAACGGATAAGCGGTGACTCTGAATTTGCCATTATCAAATACCTCTCCCGCCTCAACCTCTACGATCTCAAGCGGATAGGTAACAAAGGATCCGCTCAGGCTAAGCGTCGTCTCGACAAAGGTTTTCAGGCCCGCCGGACCGTACAGCGTCAGCGGCTCGCTGATGCCGCCCATGGAGCGGCTGGTCAGCAGCCCGGGCAGACCGAAAATATGGTCGCCATGCAGGTGGGTAATAAAAATTTTATCCAGCTTGCCTGGCTTAAGCGCGCTGCGCATAAACTGATGCTGCGTCGCTTCGCCGCAGTCAAACAGCCAGTAGTCGCCCCGACGCGATAAGGTCAGGGCGATAGCGGTAACGTTACGCTGCAGGCTTGGCGTTCCGGCACCGGTGCCAAGAAAAGTCAGTTGCATAGGATTAACCTTGTTGATGTTGAATGGCTTCCCAGCTCAGCCCGAAGCGGGCCAGGTATTTACGTAGCCGATCGGCATCGTTCGGCTGCTTCTTTTGCTGGCGCGAAACAGCAAACAGCTTACGTCCCGCTTCTGACAGGCTGGCGGATTGCTGGCAGATCGTCAACACCGTTTCCAGCCGATCGTTATTCTGTGCATCCTTTATGCTTATTTATAAATCTTTATTCGCAAGCCTGCTGTTAACCAGAAATGTAGCCCTGTTTAAGGCCGCCAGCACATCGCTTCCGTACGCCTGAAACAGCAGCCAGAAGGAAACGCACAATGAAACCGCAATATCAGGTGTTATCAGCGCCCAACAGCGCGCCGGTAAAAATGTGGACCAATGGCGTACCGGTAGAACCGGAAGCGCGTAATCAGCTGCTGAATACAGCAAAAATGCCTTTCATCTTCAAACATCTGGCAGTGATGCCCGATGTCCATTTAGGCAAAGGTTCCACTATCGGCAGCGTTATTCCGACGCGTGGTGCCATTATCCCGGCGGCGGTCGGCGTTGACATCGGCTGCGGCATGATCGCGGTGCGTACTTCGCTGGCCGCTGGCGACCTGCCCGAAAATCTCTACGGCATCCGCAGCGCCATTGAGCGCACGGTTCCACATGGCCGCACCAGCAACCGCTCCAGCAACGATAAAGGCGCCTGGAAACGCGCACCGGATATTGTGGATCAACACTGGGCCACTTTGCAGAAGGGATTCAGGCGCATTACCGATAAGTATCCGGCGCTGCTGAAAACCAATAATTACGCCCATCTAGGCACGCTCGGCACCGGCAACCATTTTATTGAACTCTGCCTGGACGAAGCGGACCGCGTGTGGGTCATGCTGCACAGCGGCTCACGTGGCGTGGGCAATGCCATCGGCACCCTGTTTATTCAACTGGCGCAGCAGGATATGCGTCAGCATATCGCTAACCTGCCGGATCGCGATCTCGCCTGGTTTGCTGAAGGCAACCCGCATTTTGACGACTATATCGAAGCGGTCGGCTGGGCACAGGACTATGCGCGTCATAACCGCGAAATAATGATGCAGCAGGTGCTGGCGGCGCTGTCGCGGGAAATCACCAAACCCTTCAGCGCCACGGCGGAAGCGGTTAACTGCCACCATAACTATGTGCAGCGCGAAAAGCATTTTGGCGAACAGGTACTGGTAACCCGTAAAGGCGCAGTATCGGCCCAACGCGGCGAGATGGGGATTATTCCCGGCTCGATGGGCGCGAAAAGCTTTATCGTGCGCGGGCTGGGCAATGAAGAGAGCTTTTGCTCATGCAGCCATGGCGCTGGGCGCTCCATGAGCCGCACCGCCGCTAAAAAACGCTTTACCGTTGCCGACCAGCAGCGCGCCACAGCCCATGTGGAGTGCCGTAAAGATAGCGATGTGATCGATGAAATTCCAATGGCCTACAAGGATATCGATGCGGTGATGGCGGCGCAGTCTTCGCTGGTGGAAATCGTGCATACCCTGCGTCAGGTGGTCTGTGTTAAGGGATAAAAAAACACGGCTATCAGCACGGTCCGAGGATAACGTCGGCTAAAAGCGCTTCGTTGCACAAAAAGACGGCTCCTGTTGCAATCATAGGCGCAAACTTTGCGGGAAATCACCGAGTAACGGTACACTGACGCCAGTTTTCTTTTCTTACTTTGGAGTTCGCTCAATGACCCGACATTATGATTATCTCGCTATTGGCGGCGGCAGCGGCGGGATTGCATCCATTAACCGTGCGGCAATGTATGGGCAGAAATGCGCCCTGATCGAAGCCAAAGAGCTGGGTGGCACCTGCGTCAACGTGGGCTGCGTACCGAAAAAAGTGATGTGGCATGCGGCTCAGATTGCTGAAGCGATCCATAACTACGGCCCTGATTACGGTTTCGATACCACCGTCAATAACTTTAGCTGGCAGACGGTGGTAAAAAACCGTACGGCCTATATCGATCGCATCCATACCTCATACGAAACGGTGCTGGGCAAAAACAACGTAGACGTGATTAAAGGTTTCGCCCGTTTTGTTGATGCGCATACGGTAGAAGTGAATGGCGAGAAAATCACCGCCGACCATATCCTGATTGCCACCGGCGGACGTCCGGTTCAGCCGACAATCCCGGGCGCGGAATATGGCATTAACTCTGACGGCTTTTTTGAGCTGGACGAGATGCCGAAGCGCACCGCTGTCGTGGGCGCGGGCTATATCGCGGTTGAGATCGCGGGCGTACTGAATGCGCTGGGCTCAGAAACCCACCTGTTCGTGCGTAAAGATGCGCCGCTGCGTCAATTCGATCCGCTACTTAGCGAAACGCTGGTTGAAGTGATGAACGCCGAAGGTCCCACGCTGCACACCCAGTCGGTGCCAAAAGCAGTCGTGAAAAACAGCGACGGCAGCCTGACACTGCAGCTGGAAAACGGCAACGAACAAACCGTTGATTGCCTGATTTGGGCCATTGGCCGCGAACCGGCGACCGATAATCTGAACCTGGCCGTGACCGGCGTTGCGCTGAATGAAAAAGGCTATATCCAGGTGGATAAATTCCAGAACACCAGCGTTTCCGGCATTTATGCCGTTGGCGATAACACCGGCGCGGTTGAGCTGACCCCGGTTGCGGTGGCTGCAGGCCGTCGCCTTTCCGAGCGTCTGTTTAACAACAAGCCTGATGAGCATCTGGATTACAGCAATATTCCAACCGTGGTATTCAGCCATCCGCCGATCGGCACCGTTGGCCTGAGCGAGCCGCAGGCACGCGAGCAGTATGGAGACGAGGCGGTAAAAGTCTATAAGTCATCCTTTACCGCGATGTACACCGCCGTTACACAGCATCGCCAGCCGTGCCGTATGAAGCTGGTTTGCGTCGGCCCGGAAGAAAAAATCGTGGGTATTCACGGTATTGGTTTCGGCATGGATGAAATGCTGCAGGGCTTCGCGGTAGCGTTGAAAATGGGCGCCACCAAGAAAGACTTTGATAACACCGTGGCGATTCACCCCACCGCATCGGAAGAATTTGTCACCATGCGCTAAGCGCTATCAATAAATCATGCTGTTAAAACAGTTTATTAAAGGCCAGATACCTTAGGGTATCAGGCCTTTTTGCATTTAGTACCTATAATTATTGAAATATCTGACTATTAATCAGCAGAAACATAAGTTCCGCTGTTAACTAATTTGTTGCATATGTTAATATTAGGCAACTTAGTTATGTGTATATCTAGTTAATAAATAAACATAAACTAAACAAAGAAAAAAAACAGAACCATTTTTTTAACATTATGTGAGATATTCAGGGCTATGTTGTTCAATAAAGAAACATCCCGCCGTAAGTTTTTGCTCGGCGCTCTTGTCGCTTTGCCATTAAGCGATATGATTTTCAAAGGACTTACCGCAGCACAGGCCGCTGAAATGGCCGCCCCCGAGTTAATGGACTATAAACCCATCTTTTTTAACGCTGAAGAGTGGCAGTTTATTCTGGCCGCAACCGATCGTTTAATTCCGGCCGGCGGTAAAGGCAACGCCCCCGGCGCGCTGGAAACCAACGTGCCGGTGTTTATCGACCAGCAGCTTCATGGCGATATGGGCGAAGAAATTTATATGCAAGGGCCGTTTAACGCCCATGCGCCTGCCACCATGGGCTATCAAATCCCTTACCGTCCGCAGCAGCTCTATAAGATTGCTATTCCCCTGATCGATAAATGGAGCAAGACAACCTATCAGAAACCTTTTCATCAGCTATCACAGCAGGAAAAAGATGAAGTGCTAACCCATCTGCAAAAAGATGGCATCGACTTCGCTGCTCTGGGTGAAGAGAGCATGAAGCCTTCACACTTTTTCAGCCAGCTGATTTCCGATACCAAGCATGGCTACCTCTCCGATCCGATGTATGGCGGCAACAAAGGTATGAAAGCCTGGATCGCCATCGGCTTTCCCGGCGCTCGCGCCAGCTTCCTGGAGTGGGTTAAGCAGCACAACGTGCCTTATCCGTTAGGGCCAGTGAGTATCAAAGGTGAACGCGCCTGATCGGCGTGACTGATTTGTTTTTTTGCAAGTTTTACAGGGTTAATAATGGCACAGCTAAATAAAAAAGAAGTCGACGTCGTTGTGGTCGGCCTGGGTTGGGCTGGCTCTTTAATGAGTATTGAGCTGGCAATGGCGGGATTAACGGTACGGGCGCTGGAAAAAGGGCCGGAACGCGACTACCCCGAGTTCGCCTATCCGAAACCGGCAGATGAATACGCTTACGCGGTACGTAACAAGGTTATGACCACGCCAGCGGAATCGGCGGTCACCGTACGCTACAACATGGATCAGACCGCGCTGCCCACCCGCAAATGGGGCGCTTTTGTTCCGGGCGGCGGCGTGGGCGGTTCAGGTCTGCACTGGACCGGCGTGCTGATTCGGCCGACGCCAACCGACTTAAAGCTCAAAACCTACGCTGACGAAGCGTATAAGCCAGGCATCTTGCAGGAAGAGATGCGCATAATGGACTTCCCGTTCACCTGGGATGAAATTGAGCCTTATTTCGACAAATTTGAGCGCATCTGCGGCCAGTCCGGCAACACCGGCAACCTGCGCGGCAAAATTCTTGAGGGCGGCGACCCGTTTGAAGGGCCGCGTTCTCATCCTTATCCGCTGCCAGCGCTGGAAGATACGCTGAACAACGTGATGTTCGCGGAAGCGGCGAAAAAACTGGGATATCATCCGTTCCCGAACCCATCTGCGGCGGTTTCACGCGCCTGGACCAACCCATACGGCAACCAGATCGCCCCGTGTAACTACTGCGGCTATTGCAGTAAGTATCCTTGCCTGAACTACTCAAAAGCGTCACCGCAAACCGCCGTGATGGATGCGCTGAAGCGTATGGATAACTTCTCCTATGAAGTGAACGCCAACGTGTTAAAAGTGGTGCTGCACGATGATAAGAAAACGGCGAAAGGCGTTATCTACATTGATGAGCAGGGCAACGAATGCTTCCAGCCAGCAAAAATCGTGGTGCTAAGCAGCTTCCAGCTTTACAACGTGCATCTGATGCTGCTCTCCGGCATCGGCAAGCCTTATAACCCGATTACCGAAGAGGGTGTGGTTGGACGTAACTACGCCTTCCTGAGCAACGGCGGCGCCACGCTGTTTTTCAAAGATAAAAACTTCAATCCGTTTGCGACCTCCGGCCCTACCGGCCAGATGTTTAACGATATCTCACCGGGCAATTTCGATGGTCCGGGGCTGGGCTTTATCGGCGGCGCGAAGATCCACAGCTCGCAGGCGACCGGAACGCCGATCGGCACCGCATTGCCAAAAGGCACGCCGTCATGGGGCATGGGCTGGAAAGAGGGTCTGGAAGAGTGGTATGGCCACTCTATGAAGATCAGCATTACCACCACCTGCATGTCTTACCGTGATATCTATCTGGATCTCGATCCGAACTACACCAATGAGCATGGCCAGCCGCTGCTGCGCATGACGTTCAACTGGAAACAGAATGAGCTGAAATTGCAGCAATACCTGAAAGGTATCGTGGGCAATATTGCTAAAGAGCTCAACCCGGACAGCATGAGCATGAGCTTTCTGCCGATGGATGCGCAATTTGATCTGACCAAATATGTTTCTACCCACAACGTGGGCGGCGCGGTAATGGGCGATAACCCGAAAACCTCGGCGCTTAACCGCTACCTGCAAAGTTGGGATGTGCATAACGTGTTCGTACCGGGCGGCAATGCTTTCCCGCAAAACTTCCAGGCGAACCCCACCGATACTATCGGCGCGATCACCCTGATGGCGGCACAGGCGATCAAAGAGCAGTATCTGAAAAACCCCGGCCCACTGGTACAGGTATAAACGCATGAAGCTGTTTACTCTGAAAAATTTCATTTTTGGCAACCTACTGGCGCTGGCTGCGGGTTTCTCTGCTGGCGTACAGGCCGATGATTCCACTCAGCTAATTAAGCAGGGCGAATATCTTTCCCGTCTCGGCGACTGCATGGCTTGCCACTCGCTGCCGGGCAAACCCGCTTATTCCGGCGGCCTGGCGATTGAGTCGAATCTGGGCACCATCTATTCAACCAATATTACGCCTGATAAAAAGTACGGTATCGGCAACTATAGCGAACAGCAGTTTTCTGATGCCGTGCGCAAAGGGATCCTGCCAGATGGCTCACGCCTCTACCCGGCGATGCCTTATCCCGACTATGCCAAAATCAGCGACACGGATATGCATGCGCTTTACGTCTACTTTATGCAGGGCGTGCAGCCAGTTGCCGATGCCGCGCCGGAAACGAAACTGAGTTTTCCGTTTAACCAGCGTTGGGGCATGCGTTTCTGGAACTGGGCCTTTACCTCTGATAAGCCGTTCCAGCCGATTGGCGGCGCTTCTGCGGAGATCAACCGAGGCGCTTATATCGTCGAGAGCCTGGGCCACTGCGGCAGTTGCCATACGCCGCGTCGCATCACCATGAATGAAAAATCGCTCGACAGCAGCGAAGACACCTTCCTGGCGGGCGGCGAGCTGAACGGCTGGTCAGTGCCTGCGTTACGCGGCATGCCGCACTGGAGCGAGCAGGAGATCGTCGATTATCTGCAAACCGGGCGCAATGATAAAGCGGCGGTAGGCGGTGAGATGACGTCGGTGGTGGAGCATAGTTCTTCGCACATGAGCGATGCCGATCTGAAAGCGATTGCCGCTTATCTGAAGTTCCTTGGCGGCAACCCTGGTCTGCATGCCGCCGATCCGCAGGCAGTGGAAAAAACTGCTGCGAAGCTGACTGCGGCGAAGAATCTGACGGAAGGCGAGCGTCTGTATATCGATAACTGCAACGCCTGCCACTTCGTTAATGGCAAGGGCGCGCCGGGCGTCTTCCCGGAGCTGGATCAGGCCTCGATTGTTAACGCCGAAAGCCCGGTGGGATTAATTCACACCATTCTTGCCGGTGCGCAGCAGCCCTCCACGGCCAAAGCGCCCTCTACGCTGGCGATGCCGGGCTTTGCTGCCCGTCTGAGCGATGAGGAAGTGGCAAAGCTGGCAACCTTTATCCGTCAGGGCTGGAGCAACCATGCCCCGGCAGTGACCAGCGATCAGGTGAAGGACGTACGCAAAAACCTGAAGCACGGTGAGTAACCGTTAAGCCGCCTAAAGGCCGGATTTCCGGCCTTTTTTATACCTTCGATCCCGAATTATCGTCCGCCAACGCCTTAGCGGCGCACACCAGCGACAGATGACTCAGCCCCTGCGGCATATTGCCCAGCCAGCTTTTAGTGTTCGTATCGAACATCTCATTGAAAATCTCAATATTGCCGCGTTGACACAATTGCTCAAGGATCTCATCCATAGTGCGCCGCGCCTCTTCCCGTTGGCCCAGCTCCGCCAGCGCCTCTACCAGCCAGAAGGCGCAGGCGACGAAAGTGGCTTCCTCTTTTTCCACATCCGAATAGCGGTAAAGCATCACGCCGCCGTGGCCCAGCTCCTCACGTATCTGCGTCAGGGTCGATAACATTCGCTGCGGATTGACTTTGCTGCCGTAATAATGGGTAAGCGCAACTGCCGCATCCAGCCGCTCGCTTCCGGCATAAAAGGTGTAGGCCTGACGCTTTTCCGACCAGCAGTGCGTTTCGATCCAGTCGCGAATGCGGTCCCGTTCACGTTCCCAGCGCCGCAGCCAGGTCGGCTCAATATGATCATCCCGCGCCAGCTCTACCGCCTGATCGAGCGCCAGCCAACAGGCCATTTTGGAATGCGTATAGTGCTGCTCTTCCGGCAGCTCCCAGATACCGGAATCCTTTTGCCGCCAGCCGTCGGCGCAGTGATTCGCCAGTTTGCCCAGCAGGCGTGAGGTAGAGAGATCCAGCACGTGCCCCGCCTGGATAAACAGCCGCGCAGTCGCCAGCATATCGCCATACATACTCAGCTGAACCTGATCGCGCGCGTTATTGCCCACCCGCACCGGCTGCGTTCCCTGATAGCCCTCCAGCGGCGGAATGCGTTCTTCCGGCACCTGCCCGCCTTCCAGCGTATAGCAGGCGCGCAGGCCGCCGTCATGTCGCCGTATGGTGGCCGATAACCAGGAAAAGGCCGCTTTACAATCTTCCAGCGAGCCAAGATAGACAAACGCCTTAATGATCAGACAGGCATCGCGGATCCAGGCGTAGCGATAATCGTAATTTTTATCGTTGCCGAGCTTTTCCGGCAGCGAAGTGGTAGCCGCCGCCGCCAGCGCGCCGGTTGGCGAATACCAGAGAAACTTTAGCGCCAGCGCCGAACGACGCACATGATTATCGTAAGGGCCGTCCCAGCTTAGCCCGTCCGCCCAGTCGCGCCAGGCGGTATGACTGGTCTCAATCCGTTCGTCGATTTTCTCCGGTGCCGGGATCGCCAGCGGTTCGCGTTCGGTGGTGACTAACGCCACCAGCGTGCGTGAATCAGGCGAGGCGGTAAAGGTGGCAGTAAAGCGCTCATCATCGCATTCATCAATCTGTACATCATCCGTCAGGCGCAGCATCGCCATCAGTTCGCCAACGTGATAAACCGGATGACCGTTGATGCGCTTTTGCCAGGGCGAACAGGTCTCCGCGCGCGTGCCGGGCTGAAAAATTATCTGCATCTCAACGTTTCCGCTAATGCCTTCCACGCGACGCGCCAGCTCATTCCACGGCAGCCTTCCCGCCAGCGTACTGTTCAGTGATTCCGTTATCAGCACTTCGCCCGTTTCCGTCTGGTAGCGCGTCTCCAGCACATTGCTGTTTTCACGATAGCTGCGCTGCATTTGCCATTCTCCCTTCGGTGCCACCTGGAAATAGCCGCCCGTCCCGGCGTCCAGAATGCGATCGAACAGCGGCGGCGAATCCATATTCGGCGCGCACCACCAGTCGATCGCTCCGTCAGGCGCAATCAACGCAACGGAACGTCCTTCGCCAATCGCGGCGTAGTCGCCCAGCCCGGCATAGCCTTTTTGCCTGGCGGGAGAATGATAGGTCATGTTTTTCACAGGCGATGTTTTCCTTTTCTGGATAGCGATACAGGCTCGTATAAACGGTTTTAACATCGCTACGGCACCTGTTCCGCGCTACGCTGGAAGGGTCTTTAAAGCGTAGTACACCAGTGATCGTTGTCACATCCTGCTCAAACGCATTGTTCCGTCTAACTCTTACCAGGTAGCATAGGGCGACAGCAAGAAGGATTTATGTTCTCTCATCAATGGAGTATTCAGCATGAAAGCAGCCGTTGTAACTAAAGATCATCGCGTAGCCGTAGTAGAGAAAACGCTGCGCGCGCTGGAACATGGCGAAGCTCGTCTGAAAATGGAATGCTGTGGCGTTTGCCATACCGATTTGCATGTAAAGAATGGAGATTTCGGCGATACCACTGGCATCACGCTGGGCCATGAAGGGATCGGGATAGTGGAAGAGGTCGGGCCAGGCGTAACCTCGCTCAAACCCGGCGACCGCGCCAGCGTTGCCTGGTTTTATCAGGGCTGCGGTCACTGTGAATACTGCAACAGCGGTAATGAGACGCTCTGCCGCGAGGTTAAAAATGCAGGCTATAGCGTCGATGGCGGCATGGCGGAAGAGTGCATTGTGGTAGCCGATTACGCGGTTAAGGTGCCTGACGGGCTCGATCCTGCCGCGGCCAGCAGCGTGACCTGTGCAGGCGTCACCACCTATAAAGCGGTGAAAATTTCCGGCATACGTCCGGGCAAATGGATTGCTATTTACGGCCTGGGCGGCCTGGGTAATCTGGCGCTGCAGTACGCGAAAAATGTCTTCAACGCCAAAGTGATCGCTATAGATATTAATGACGATCAGCTCGCCTTTGCCAGTGAAATGGGCGCGGATATGGTGATTAACTCACGTAATGAAGATGCGGCGAAAGTGATTCAGGAACGCGTGGGCGGCGCACATGCAGCAGTGGTGACCGCCGTGGCGAAATCCGCCTTTAACTCAGCGGTAGATGCCATGCGTGCCGGTGGCCGTATTGTGGCCGTTGGCCTGCCGCCGGAATCGATGAGTCTGAATATACCGCGTCTGGTGCTGGATGGTATTGAGGTAGTTGGCTCGCTGGTGGGCACTCGCGAAGATCTGGCCGAGGCCTTTCAGTTTGCTGCCGAAGGCAAGGTGGTGCCGAAAGTGCAGCGCCGCTCTATTGAGGAAATCAACGAGATCCTGCATGAGATGGAGGAAGGTAAAATCCGTGGCCGCATGGTAATCGATTTTACTCACTCATAACCCGCTGGTCCGGCGCGCCTGTTGCGCCGGGCCCGTTAAATCATTTCCGTTACCAGCGGTCGACGACGATGCCGGTAACGCTGCCGTTGCGACTGTAGCCAGCTTACATAAGCTTGATCCCAGATAGCCGCTGGCGTTCCCGCTTTTCCCAGACCAAAGCCGTGGCCGCCCTGGCTGATCTGAACCCACTCAACCGGCACGCCAACGCGACGACAGGCATCACGCATAATGGTTGAATTTTGCGGCGGCGAGACCCGATCATCTTCTGCCTGCGCAAGAAACGTAGGCGGATAAGCCGCAGTGACATAATTCTCAATGGACCACTCAGCCTCTTCCTGCGGCGTGGCGTGTTTGCCGGTCAGAATGCGATGGGTAGTGGTGTGGTTATAGGGCGCCTCCAGCGTAATTACCGGATAAATTAATCCCACGCTATCAACTACCGCCGCGCTGGCATCCAGTTCATCCTGCGGGCTATAGCTGGCGAATCCGGACCGGGCAGCCGCCATTCCCAGCAGGTGCGCACCGGCGGAAAAACCCAGCGCATGCACGCGCCCTTCCATCGCCCGAACCAGACGAATCGCCCGTTGCGCATCCTGTAACGCCGCCAGCGGGCCTGCATGCCATTTTTCTCCAGGCAGACGATAGCTCAGCACATAGGTGGTATAGCCAAAGCCGTTCAGCCAGTGAGCCACGGGCCAGGCTTCGCGTCCCATGCCGATCCAGTTATAGCCGCCGCCAGCAGCGATCAGCACCGCTTCACCGTTGGGCTTTTCAGGCTGAAAACGCTGTATTGATGGCGAGACGATATTAGACCAGGAACCGGACTTATTGATATGCAGCGCGCCCGTAGGCCCGCCGCCGCCCGGCGGCACATCAGGCCACAGCGGAATCACATTCTGTCTGGCAAATAAATTACCGGTCTTGATTGAAAACAGACTGGCACCGGCTCCCAGAAGAAAACGCCGACGACTTATCATGCTTTAATTCCGTTAATTTCCAATGTCAAACCCACAGACGACAAGGCAACGGGCAACCCGATCCGTTATAAAAACAGAGCGTAAATAAACGTCGGGATGTGCCCTTAAAGACCGACGCCGAACAACGTCGCGAACCGGAGTTTAGCGCAAAAAATGTGATCGCCGTCAGCCTTATTTAACCTTAGCCGGTGGTTTTTTACTCTCGCCGCGTCTGTTCATCCTGCTGTTTCTGCTCTTTCGTTTTGCGTCGCGCCTGCTGCCAGGCCTGGCGACGATTAAGCAGCGGCGTGACCGTAATACCATGGATCACTACGCTGGCGGCAACCAGCGTTAACGCCATATCGACCATCGCGTCGGCCTGCGGGCCAGACATGCCATGCACCCAGGCGTAAGCGATATAGTTAATACTGCCGATGCCGCGAATGCCCAGCCAGCCAATCAATATGCGCCGTCCAAAAGGTATACCGGTGCCGATAGTGGCGATCCATACCGCCAGCGGGCGGATAACCAAAAACAGAATAGCCGCCAGCAGCAGGCCGGTACTATTCCAGTGCAGCGCCAGCGTAACGCCCAGCACCACCACCATCAGCGCCGCCAGCAAGCGTTCGACCGTATCACCAAACGATAACGCATCGCCCACAACCAGCCCTACCGTATGCGCTGGCGTATAATCCTGCTCCTGTACATGGCGCTGGTTGGGGTTCACCAGCAGTTCGGCGGGCGGAATGCGTTCGTTTTCGGGCTGCTCCTTCGGCGGGAAAGTTCGCACGACGTGGATCTCGGCGCGGCGTAACCCCACGCCCGCTGCAAAGGCCGCCAGAAAGCCGGAGGCTTCAACATACTGCGCCGCCGCATAGGTAATGGCGATCAGCGCCAGCGTCAGAAAATCGTTCGGCGCGGTATCGCTGTTCACGGTTCGCAGCCGGGTCGCCACAATGCCAACGATGCGACCAAAGCTGTAGCCAATCAGCGTGCCCATCCCAATCGCCCACAGCACATCTTTGGCCAGCCAGTGACCAAAGAAACCGGCTGAAAGCGGCTCGGTATTATGAAACAGCAGCAGCGCCAGCATCAGCAGCGGCAGCGCCGAGCCGTCGTTTAATCCCGCCTCGCTGGAGAGCGCGACACGCAACTCATCCTCATCACCCGCGTGGTTAACGGAGATCAGGCTGGCCAGCACCGGATCCGTTGGCGCGACAATAGCCGCGAACGCCAGCGACAGCGGCCAGGAGAAGCCGGTAATCAGGTGAATGACCACCATCATTCCCAGTACCGTCAATAGCATGGCGGGAAACGCCAGAAGCAATCCATCACGCCAGTTGGCGAGCCGCTGCGGCAGACGCAGCTTCAAACCGGTAATAAACAGCGAGGCGGCCATGGTGATTTCAGTGATATGCGCGGTTAGCTCAGGATGGCTTAACAGATCGAGCGAGACAAAATTGAGTACCCAGGGACCAAACAGAATGCCGATCAGCAGAAACAGGCCGAAAGAGGTCACCGGGCCACGGTGGATCCAGCCCGATGCCAGAGACATAATTAAGAGCAACCCGCCGCTGGTGGCGGTCCAGGCAAGGAAATCCATATTACTCCTGTGATAGTGACTAATTGAATAGATTAAGCCTGGCATATATCGCTGGTTGACGCGGGGAAATGCTTTACGGTTAGTAACAACAAGTTCGGATGCGTTGGTGCGTTATTTCATACGCAGAGGCGAACAAGAAAAAGCCATGCCGGGCGGCATGGCTTCGGTACAGCGATCAACAGCGGCGGTAAAGGCGCGGCTAATCAGTGGTCTTTCTTATCCTGACGCGTAATGTAATCGAGCCAGCCCATAAGAAAAGCTGAAAAAACAAAGGTCAGATGAATAATGACGTACCACATGAGCTTATCGTTAGCGACATGTCGCGCCTCCATAAACACCCGCAGCAGGTGGATGGAAGAGATGGCCACGATGGATGCCGCCACTTTGTTTTTCAGCGAACCGGAATCCATTTTCCCCAGCCAGCTCAGTTTCTCTTTATGCTCATCAATATCGAGCTTAGACACAAAGTTTTCATAGCCGGAAAGCATTACCATCACCAGTAATCCGCCGACCAGCGTCATATCCACCAGCGACAGCAGCAGCAGAACCAGATCGTTCTCTGCAATATCCAGAATATTGGGCAGCAGATGGATAATTTCCTGAAAAAACTTAATTGTCAGCGCCAGCAGCCCCAGCGATAAACCAATATAAACGGGTGCCAGCAGCCAGCGCGATGCGTACATCAGGTTTTCGGTGAAACGTTCCATACAGTCCAGTCAATTGATTAACAAGATGCTCAGTATATACCCGGCATCCTTCACGTTGCATATAACGTTGGCTTTGTTTGCCTGCTTCAGTCACTGACTCGTGTAAGTTCCCGAAGGGATTTGTAAGGATATCCAGGGCCTTATGACGTTATTAGCGCTTCCTGCTCACTTTCCGGCAGCGGGGGCGGAGTGGTCTGCGGCAGGTTGATCAAAAAACTCACGCCACCCTGCGCTCGTGGCCGGGCGCTGATTTCTCCCTGATGCATCTCAATAATCGCTTTACAGATGGCCAGACCCAGCCCAACTCCCGGTACGGCGGACTCCTTATCGCCACGAGAGAATTTATCGAAAATCTTCTCCTCCAGCCCGGCGGGAATGCCTGGCCCGCTGTCCCATACCTCAATCTCCAGCCGTCCGCTCTGCTCGGCAGCGCGAATACCACGCGGCGTTTGCGGCCCGGCATATTTCACGCTGTTTTCCAGCAGATTGATAAATACCCGCTCCAGTAGCGTACTGTCGCCATGCAGCCATACCAGCCGATCCGGCAGCGCCAGCTGCACGTTATCGTGCGGCAACAGGCTTGAGAGCTGGGTCAGGGCACTGCCGACGATCTCTTCCAGCGACAGCCACTCCTGTTGCAGATTCAGCCCGCCCGACTGAATGCGCGCCATATCCAGCATATTGCTGACCAGCCGGATAGTGCTGAGGGTCTGTTCACGGATCTGACTGGCCTGCGGCGCAAATCTGGAATTTTCTTCGGCAAGATCAAGCATCAGCATCTCCGCCTGGCCAAACAGCACGGTAAGCGGCGTGCGCAGATCGTGCGACAGCGCCGACAGCAGCGCGTTTCTCAGCTGTTCCCGCTCGGCCGCCAGCCGCGAAGCCGCTTCGCTGCGCGCCAGCGCGACACGCTCCAGCGCATTCGCCAGCAGCACGCAGTAGGTTTCCAGTAGCCGCTGCTGTTCCGGGATCATTAGCTGACGCAGATTCTCCGGCTCAATCACCAGTAGCCCCCAGCTTTTTTCGTGCGTTTTCAGCGCCAGCATTTGCCAGGGCATGGCCGGCAGCGTGTCGGTTCCTGCGCCAGCAGGCTGCCCTTTGCTGAAGCTCCAGCGGGCAATCGCCCCGTCAGGCGGCAGCGTCAGGCTGCTGTCGCCAACAATCTTCAACTCGCCGTTCTCATCCGGCAACAGCAGCGCGCTGCGCGCCTGCAGGGTAGCCAGCAGACTACGCTGCCCCGCTGCGGCGATATCCTCGTAGCGCAACGCGCTACTGAGCGAGCGGGCCATTTCATACAGATAACGCGCCCGCTGTTCACGATAGCGTGCCACGCGCGCCTGGTAGCGCACCCCAGCCGTCAGGTTGCCAACAAGCACCCCCACCGCCAGCATCACCGCAAAAGTGACCAGATACTGTAAATCAGAAACCGCCACCGTGCCGGTAGGCGCAACAAAAAAGAGATCGAAGGCGAGAATATTCATCACCGTCGCCGCCACCGACGGCCAGCGCCCATAGCGCAAGGCGATAATCACCACGCCCAGCAGATAGATCATCACGCCGTTGGCGGTATCAAAGCCGGTCAGCCAGTATTGTCCGACCAGGGTGATCAGCGCGCACAGCAGCAGCGCCGCCAGCGTACCGCGCAGTTGGGTGGCCCACTTTTCACTAAACGTGCGTGTATCGTTGCGTGCCTCAGGCGCGTCGCGCGTCGCCTCTTCCAGCGCCACCACCACCAGATCCAGCTCCGGTCCTGACTGCCCCAAACGGTCGGCAAAGCTATCGCGCCGCCAGCGCCGCGTGGGCCGTCGGCCAATAACGATTTTACCAAGATTGTGCGCCCGTGCGTAACGCAGCACTGCCTGCGCCTCGTCGCTTTCCGCCAGCGTGGCGGTTTCTGCACCCAGCTCCTGCGCCAGCCGCAGCGTACGAAGAATGGCCCGCCGCCGCGCTTCAGGAAGCCGGTAAAGCCGGGGGGTTTCAACATAGACCGCATGCCAGACGCTGCCCAGACGCGACGCCAGCCGGGCAGCGGTACGCACCAGCTTTTCGCTACCGGTATGATCGCCGATGCAGAGCAGAATGGCGTCACGGGTGTGCCACACCTTTTCCCGTCCCTGCACATCACGCCAGGCACGCATCTGATCGTCAACCCGATCGGCAGTGCGCCGCAGCGCCAGTTCGCGCAGGGCAAATAAATTTCCTTTGCGGAAGAAGTTCTCAATCGCCCGCTCCGCCCGATCGCCAACGTAAACCTTGCCTTCTTTCAGGCGCTGACGCAGATCGTCCGGCGGCAGATCTACCAGCACCACTTCATCCGCCTTATCAAAAAAGGGATCGGGCACCGTCTCGCGGACCTGGATGCCGGTGATACCGCCGACCACATCGTTCAGGCTTTCCAGATGCTGAACGTTTACCGTGGTCATGACATCAATGCCCGCCTCCAGCAGTTCATCAATGTCCTGCCAGCGTTTCGGATGGCGCGAGCCTGCCACGTTGCTGTGCGCCAGCTCATCCATCAGAATCACCGCCGGACGCCGCGCCAGCGCCGCATCCAGATCGAACTCCTCATAGCGCGAGCGCCCGGTTGTCCGACGCGGCAGCAACGCCAGCCCCTCCAGCAAACGTGCGGTTTCCTCACGTCCGTGGGTTTCCACAATCCCGACCAGCACATCCAGCCCCTGAGCACGCAGCCGTCGCGCCTCCTGCAGCATGGCAAAGGTTTTACCAACGCCTGCGCAGGCGCCAAAGTAAATTTTGAGCTTGCCGCGATGGCTGCCGTGTAACAACAGCGCGTCAGGATCGGGGCGGACTAACTCATCGTTCATCAGAGTCCCTGAAAAGATAAAAAGAGAAGATTAATTACCGCCTGCCTGTGCCGCATCGGTAAAGAAAGCCAGGATCGGCTAGCGTGCGGGAGCCAGCGCATCCAGAGCCATATTGAGTTTCACCACATTTACCCCGGGTTCGCCAGAGAATTTCAGCAACGGGCGCTCGGTATTGTCATCAATCAGCTGCTGCACGGCGCTGAGCGGCAGCTGACGTACTGTCGCCACGCGCGTCGCCTGCCATCTGGCCGCTGCTGGCGAAATATGCGGATCCAGCCCGCTGGCGGAAGCGGTGACTAAATCAACAGGCACTGACCGGCTGGCCTGGGGATTTGCGGCGCGCAGCATCGCCACCCGTTCACGAACCGCCTGATCCAGCGCCGGATTATTCGCCGCCAGGTTACTGCCCGACGAAGCCGCGCCGTTATAGGGCGTTTCCGCCGTGGCCGATGGCCGTCCCCAAAAATAGTCGGGGCGGGTAAAGGCCTGGCCAATCAGCGCCGAGCCGCGCACGCGCTCTTCTGCCGACAGCAGCGAGCCGTTGGCCTGCACCGGAAACAGCCGCTGCGCCAGCTGTGTGACGATCAGCGGGTAAATGCCGCCGGTTACCAGCGCCAGCAGAACGAACAGCGTCAGAGCGGGACGTAAAATAGACATATTTTCTCCTCAGGCCCAGCCCGGCAGGGTGAGCGCCATATCAATCAGCTTAATTCCGGCGAAAGGCACCAGCAGGCCGCCCACGCCATACAGCCACAGGTTGCGACGCAATAGCGCCGCCGCGCTCAGTGGTCGATAGCTAACGCCCTTCAGCGCCAGCGGGATCAGAAACACAATCACCAGCGCATTAAAAATCACCGCCGACAGAATGGCGGAGTTGGGTGAGTGAAGATGCATCACATTAAGCTGGTTGAGCTGCGGATACGTTGCGGCGAAAGCAGCCGGAATGATGGCGAAATATTTCGCTACGTCATTGGCAATACTAAACGTGGTCAGCGAACCGCGCGTCATCAGCATCTGCTTGCCGATATGCACTACCTCCAGCAGCTTGGTAGGGTTAGAGTCGAGATCGACCATATTGCCTGCTTCTTTTGCCGCCTGAGTGCCTGAGTTCATCGCCACCGCCACGTCCGCCTGTGCCAGCGCTGGCGCATCATTGGTGCCGTCGCCGGTCATCGCTACCAGACGCCCTTCCGCCTGATACTGACGAATCAGCGCCAGCTTGGCTTCCGGCGTCGCTTCCGACAGGAAATCGTCCACGCCCGCTTCTGCGGCAATCGCCGCCGCCGTCAGCGGGTTATCCCCGGTGATCATCACGGTTTTAATGCCCATTTTGCGCAGTTCGGCAAAGCGCTCGCGGATGCCGCCTTTAACGATATCCTTCAGCGCCACCACGCCCATGACCCGCTCGTTGTCCGCGACCACCAGCGGCGTGCCGCCGGTACGTGCGACCTCTTCAACCAGCGCCTCGACCTGCGACGGGAAGAGACCATGATTGGCAGCGATATGTTTGCGCACCGCATCCACTGCGCCCTTGCGAATGCTACGTCCCTGCACGTTAACGCCGCTCATGCGCGTTTGCGCCGAGAACGGAATAAAGGTGGCGTCCATGCTTTGCAGATCGCGCTCGCGCAGATTAAATTTCTGCTTCGCCAGCACCACAATGCTACGCCCTTCCGGCGTTTCATCTGCCAGCGAAGCCAGCTGTGCTGCATCCGCCAGTTGCTGTTCGCTGACGCCGGGTGCCGGCATAAAATGCGTCGCCTGACGGTTGCCCAGCGTAATGGTGCCGGTTTTATCCAGCAGCAGCACATCCACATCGCCCGCTGCCTCTACCGCGCGCCCGCTGGTGGCGATCACGTTAGCGCCCAGCATGCGGCTCATCCCCGCCACGCCAATCGCAGAGAGCAGGCCGCCGATGGTGGTCGGGATCAGACAGACCAGCAGCGCCACCAATACCGTGACGCTGACCGCATGGCCGCCCCACGCGGAGAACGGCCACAGCGTGGCGGTCGCCAGCAGAAAGACGATGGTCAGCGAGATCAGCAGGATGCTTAAGGCGATTTCGTTGGGCGTTTTACGCCGTTTCGCCCCTTCCACCATCGCAATCATGCGATCAAGAAAGGTTTCGCCCGGGTTAACGCTGCACTGGATCACCAGCCAGTCAGAAAGAATGCGCGTGCCGCCGGTGACCGAAGCGAAATCGCCACCCGACTCGCGGATCACTGGCGCTGATTCGCCGGTGATCGCGCTTTCATCCACTGAGGCGCCGCCTTCTACCACTTCGCCGTCGCACGGCAGGATATCGCCCGCCTCAACCAGCACCCAGTCACCCTTGCGCAGGGTTTCTGCCGCGACCTGCCGCCAGGGTTCATCGTGGCGTGGCGCACTGAGCTTTTTGGCAAAGCTGGTTTTTTTTACGCCCTTAAGGCTGCTGGCCTGCGCCTTACTACGCCCTTCCGCCAGCGCTTCGGCAAAGTTAGCGAACAGCACGGTAAACCACAGCCACAGCGCAATCGCGCCGGTAAAGCCCACCTCACCGGCCAGCAGCCTTGCCGCCATCGCCGCCGCCAGCAGCGTGGTCAGCAGGCTTCCAAGATAAACCAGAAACATCACCGGATTACGAAACTGCACGCGCGGATGCAGTTTTTTGCACGCGTCGACGATAGCGACGCGTATTAGCGCCGCATCAAACAGCGCCTGTTGTTGACGACTCATCAGCTTCTCCACCCGTTAACGCAAAACAGGATGTAAATGTTCTGCCACCGGCCCTAACGCCAGCGCAGGAATAAAGGTCAGCGCCCCAACCAGCAGCACGGTGCCCGTCAGCAGGCAGACAAACAGCGGGCCGTGGGTTGGCAGCGTGCCGCTGCTGACCGGCTGGATCTTTTTCGCCGCCAGCGAACCGGCAATCGCCATCACCGGAAGGATGATGCCGAAGCGACCTACCAGCATGCAGAACGCCAGCAGCAGGTTCCAGAACGGGGTGTTGGCACTGAGGCCGGCAAAGGCGCTGCCGTTGTTGTTGGCCGCCGACGAGACGGCGTACAGCACTTCGCTAAAGCCATGGGTGCCGGGGTTCGCCATGCCTGCGCGTCCGGCTTCACTCATCATCGCCAGCGCGGTGCCGAGCAGCACCAGCGTTGGCGTGACCAGAATTGCCAGCGCGGTCAGCTTCATTTCACGAACGTCGATCTTTTTACCGAGATACTCCGGGGTGCGGCCTATCATCAGGCCAGCGATAAACACCGCCAACACCACGAACAACAGCATGCCGTACAGCCCTGCGCCGACGCCGCCGAACACCACTTCGCCCAGCTGCATCAGCCACATCGGGATCATGCCGCCCAGCGCGGTAAAGGAGTCATGCATGGCGTTTACTGCGCCGCATGAGGCGGCGGTGGTGATCACTGCAAACAGGCTGGAATTAAGAATACCGAAGCGCGTCTCTTTGCCTTCCATATTGATGGCACTGTCTGCGCCCAGCGTCAGAAAGTGCGGATTGCCGCGCAGCTCAGCCCACATCACCACCGCAACCGCGGCGATAAACATCAGGGTCATGCTCCAGAGCAGCGCATGACCCTGTCGGCGATCGCCTGCCACCTCGCCAAAGGCGAAGCAGAGCGCGGCCGGGATCAGAAAGATCGCCAGCATTTCAATCAGGTTGCTGATAGCGGTGGGGTTTTCAAACGGATGAGCCGAATTAACGTTAAAGAAGCCGCCGCCGTTGGTGCCGAGCATTTTAATCGCTTCCTGTGAGGCGACCGGCCCAAGCGCCAGCGTCTGTTTTGCGCCTTCCAGGGTTTGTAAGTCCACGCTGGCGTTCCAGGTTTGCACCACGCCCTGGCTTACCAGCAGCAGCGCGATAATCAGGCTCAACGGCAGCAGCATAAACAGCGTAATGCGTGTCAAATCGCGCCAGGCGTTGCCCAGCGTCGTCAGGGATTTACTGGCGAAACCCCGTATCAGAGCAAACGCCACGGCAATACCGGTAGCCGCTGACAGGAAGTTTTGTACCGTCAGGCCAACCATCTGGCTAAGGTTGCTCATAGTGGTTTCACCACCATAGGATTGCCAGTTGGTATTGGTGACAAAACTCACGGCAGTGTTCAACGCCAGGTGCCAGCTCAGATTGGGCAACTGCTGCGGATTAAGCGGCAGCGCCTGCTGGGTCATCAGAATAACCAACAGAAATACCAGCCCTGCGGCGTTAAACAGCAATATCGCCAGCAGATAATGCAGCCAGCCCATGCTTTTTTTATCGATACCGCAAAGCCACCATACTCTGTTTTCCAGCGCTGGCAGCACCGGCCTGTCGCGCACCATACCCGCTATCACCTTGCCCAGCGGATTAGCCAGCAGCATCAAAATTGCCAGATAGCTGGCTAACAATAAAAATGCGGAAGCTATCATTAAAACGCCTCCGCATTCACCAGGGCATAAACCAGATACCCCAGCAGTAAAAACAGCAGCACAATACCGGCTACAATTCCTGTACTCACAGCCACCTCCACGGCGCATTTCAGTTAGCCGCAAGGATAAAAAAGTGCGTATAAAATTGGCGTTAAATTACCGGGCCGGGGTGTAAAAAAGTATAAAAACGGAGGGGGAGTAGTTATAAAACCATCAATCCCTGTTGCTCAGCTATAAAGCCAGCGACCTGCTTTGGCGGATTCGGCAAACGATCTTCCCGGCTTACGCCTTGTGGTTAAGACTGGCTGACCAGGCAATATACAGACCACCGCAGCGGCAGTTGTTGAGATAGTAACTGATTTTTATTATCATTTAGTTTTCCATCTCCCTAGCCTGACTCATGCGCAAACTTCTTTTTCTGCTGTTACTGCTCAGCCACTCTCTTCTTGCGCGGCAAATCATTGATATCACTGGCACAACCGTTACCGTTCCCGATCGGCCTCAGCGCATTTTTCTGGGAGAAAGCCGGATGCTCTATACGCTCGCCCTGCTGCAACCCGGCTATCCGGCGGCACATATCGCGGGCTGGCCGGGCGATCTGGCGAAATATGATGCGCAAAGCTGGCAGCAGTATCTGCAACGTTTCCCGCAGATGGCGCAGATCCCACAGCTGGGAACGGGCAGCGTTCGCGAGCTGAACGCCGAGCGGGTTTTACAACTGCATCCCGATCTGGTCATCCTGCCACGGCTGGCGAAAACCGGCGGCGAAGAGGCGCGTTTTCGCCAGGTTATGCAGCAGGCGGGCGTGCCGGTTATTACCGTCGATTTACGTGTCGACTTGCTGCATAACACGCTTCCCAGTATCAAAATTCTGGGCGACGTGCTGAACCAGCCGCAGCGCGCGCAGGCGTTCAGCGCATTTTATCAGGCTCATATGCAGCGCATCCGGCAGCGCCTGGCGAACCGCCAGGGCCCACGCACCACGGTGATGTTGCATCTGCATCTGGGACGCCGCGATACCTGCTGCACCACAGCGGTTAAGGGTAACCTCGGCCAGCTGGTGAGCTTTGCAGGCGGCGAAAATATTGCGGCCGGTACGGTAAAAGGGGTATTCGGTGAGCTAAATCCAGAGCAGGTGCTTGCCGCCCAGCCGCAGGTCTATATCGCCACCGGAATGGCCCGCGCCGACAGCGATGCCAAAACCGTTGCGTTGGGGCCGCAGGTTAATGCGCAGCAGGCCAGACAAAGCTTTCAACGAGTTATGGCTGCCCAGCCGCTGATCGGACAGCTGGCGGCGGTGCAAAACGGCCGGGCGGGTGCGCTGTGGCACAACTTCTATCTCAGCCCTTATCACGTCGTCGCCACCGAATGGATCGCCAGGATGCTCTATCCACAGCTGTTCGCCGACGTCGATCCGCAGCAAACCATGCAACAACTTTACCAGCAGTTTTTACCGCTGGATTTTTCAGGGACCTTCTGGAGTCAATTATCAAATGAATAAAATCGCCCCGTGCCTGCTGGCCAGTCTGCTGCTGCCGCCAGCGTTGCAGGCCGAGGAAAATACGTTGGTTGTCACGCAGGAAACCTCTGATGACACGGATTATCAGCCACACAGCAGCGTGACTGCCACACGCTCGCCGATGAAAATCATCGATACGCCGCAGAATGTGACGGTGGTGCCGCAGCAGTTTCTTGACGATCGCGATGCGCAGGATGTGGATGAGGCGCTGAGCTATGTCAGTGGTATTACTCAGTCCAACACGCTGGGCGGCACGCAGGACGCCATTATTAAACGCGGCTTTGGCGATAACCGTGACGGCTCCATTCTGCGCGATGGGGTGCGCTCGGTTCAGGCACGCAACTTTACGCCCACCAGCGAGCGCGTGGAGGTGCTAAAAGGCCCCTCCTCTATGCTGTACGGCATGAACGAGCCGGGCGGCCTGATTAATGTCATCAGTAAAAAGCCGCAGCTGACGCCGCAGGTGCATCTGGAAGGACGCAGCAGTAGCTTTGGCGGCGGCGGCGGTCAGCTGGATGTCACCGGCCCGCTTGGCACCACAGGCTTTGCCGGACGCATGATTATCGATCATAGTGAAACCGACTACTGGCGCAACTTTGGCCGCAACCGTCAAACGGTGATTGCGCCCTCTCTGATGTGGTACGGCGAAAACACCACCGTACGCCTCTCCTGGGAGCATATGGAGTATCTGACGCCATTCGATCGCGGCACGGTAATCGACTCCCGCACCGGCAAGCCGGTGGATACCCCGCGTGAGCGCCGCTTCGATGAAGGCTACAACGCTACGCGTGGCGATCAGGACACGCTCAGTTTCCAGCTTGACCAGACGCTGAACGATCGCTGGCGTTCACAGTTAACCTATACCTTTAGCCGCAACCGCTACAGCGATAACCAGGCGCGCGCCACCGCCTTCGATGCTGAAACCGGCATTCTGACGCGTCAGGCGGACGCCACGGCCGCCGCAGAAAGTCGTTCGCAGATGGTGCAACTGACGTTTAACGGCGACGTTGACTGGGGCCAGGTCAACCATCAGTTGATGTTCGGCTTTGATTACGAAGCGGATCGCACCTTCCGTGGCGATATGATCCGTGGCACGAAAGATAGCTCGTTTAATGTTTACGATCCGGTTTATGGCGTCCTGCCTGCCTCAACAACAGTCAGCGCTAAAGACAGCGACCAGCGGGAAAACGTCGATAGTCGCGGCTGGTTTATGCAGGATGCGATGCGCCTGAACGAACACTGGCTACTGCTGGGCGGGCTGCGCTATGACAGCTTCGACGTAATGTCAGGCAAAGGCCGTCCGTTTGTCACCAATACCGACGCTTCCGACAGCCGTCTGGTGCCGCGCGCCGGGGTGGTTTACAACATCAATAGCTGGTCGAGCCTGTATGCCAGCTATACCGAATCCTTTAAGCCGAATACCTCTATCTCCACACAAATCGGCGCGCTGCCGCCGGAGCTGGGCAAAGCGTATGAAGTGGGCGCGAAGATCGATCTTGCGGGTCGGGTAACCGGTACGCTGGCACTGTTCGATATTCACAAGCGCAACGTGATGGTCAGCGAACTGGTCGATGGCGAAACCGTTACCCGCACGGCAGGTAAGGTGCGTTCACAGGGCGTGGAGCTGGATGTCGCGGGCAGGTTGACCAACAGCCTGAGCCTGGTCGGCAGCTATGCCTGGACCGACGCGCGCGTTACCTCCGATCCGGATAATAACGGCAACGAACTCGCTAACGTTGCGCGTAATACCGCCGCGCTGTTTCTCACCAACGATTTCGGTTCCACCGGACTGCTGCCGGCGGACGACCTGCGAGCGGGCATCGGCGCGCGCTACGTTGGTCGTCGTGCCGGTGATGCTGCCAACAGTTTTTATCTGAATGACTACACCGTTGCCGATGCCTTTGTCGCATGGAGTACGCCAGTGGACAGTTACAAGGTGAAATGGCAAGTCAATGTGAAAAACCTGTTCGATACCACCTGGTACCCTTCCAGCGGCAATAACCTGCGCGTGGCGGTAGGCGAACCCCGTGAAATTGTGCTCAAGGCCAGCGTTGATTTCTGATATCTGTTTGCGGGCGCCGCGTTGCGCCCGTTTTTTGCCGTTTCGCTGCCTGATTCAGACAGATCCCGCCCCAAAGCTACCATCCCTTCCTACACTTATGGTCAAAAAGGAGGAAAGTGATGTTAAAGCTGATTCGTTCATTGTTCACCAGCCCGGAAAAACTACTGCAGGTCATGTCTCAGGATGATGTCCAGGATTCGATTGACGATGGCGATCGGATTGTTATCGATGAAAATGGCAGCGCGATGGTCAATATTCACAGCAAGGAGGTGCAGAAAGATTTTGCCCGCCACGTCGAAGCATTAAAGAGGGCATAACATGGGAACGGCAATATTTATGGTGCTGATGGTTTGCGGCTACTGGTACAGCAGTCGCGATCTCTCTACGCGCTTCAAATTTAAACGTACGTTTGGCTGGGACGTCTATTTCCTGGTCGCACTTTATGGCTGTATTTTCGTTATCCAGGGCGTGATTGCCACCGCGATTATCTGGCTGCTGTTGCTGGTCATCTCCGCAGTGATGAATGAACTGCCGCAGTATTTCGGCACCGGACATCATCATTACCATATCGAATTTATGAACTGGAGCTTTCTTGGCATCCAGGCGCCGGTAGTGATTATGCTGACCTTTGCCGTGCTGTTTTGTCTCTATCGTTCTAACTGGGCGGGCAGCGCGCGGCTTGATGGATGCAGCCGTCGCGAACTCTATAATTCGCTTACCCGTACCAATGGCGTGGAGCATCTGCTTTATCAGTGTATGGAAGGGGGTGAGCTGGCATGGATTACCCTGACCTCCCGTCGTATTTATATCGGCATGATCATGTCCTCTTCCTTCGACAGCGTCGATGCTAATAATGTGGTAGTTATTCCTATGCTAAGCGGCTACCGCGACAGTAAAACGCTGGATCTGGTGGTGGAGCATAATTACAGCGCCTGGTATGCCAAACACGATATTACCCTGACCTCAGAACCGCAGTCAGCGCTTGATTTTCGTAAGGTTATCCTGCTTGATCAGATCGAAAGCCTGTCGCTGTTCGATCCTGCCAGCGCGCTGGCGCTGAACATGCGCGAAGACAGCGATTAAGCCGAATATGCTAAGGTGAGGTCTTACTCCTGGGCGGCCGGTTTACGGCTCGCCCGCCATCTGTCGGAGCCTGTTGATGTCGTTCTCCTTTCTCTCTTCGCTTGCTGCTGTTTCTGCCGCCGACTGGGATGCGCTACTGCCTGATAACAATCCATTTTTACGTTACGCCTTTCTGCGTTCGCTGGAAGAGAGCGGCAGCGTGGGCGCAGAAAGCGGTTGGCAACCGGCGCACTGGGTCGCCCTGGAACAGGGACAGCTGCGTGCAGCGCTGCCAGGCTATCAAAAAAGCCATTCATGGGGTGAATATGTATTCGATCACAGCTGGGCGGACGCCTGTTATCGCGCCAATATTCCCTATTATCCGAAATGGCTGGGCGCTATTCCGTTTAGTCCGGTCAGCGGGCCGCGTCTGCTGGGCGATGCCACGTCGCTGACGGCGCTGCTGGAAGCCTTGCCTGAGGCGCTTGCCCGACAGGGGTTCTCTGGCGCGCACATTAACTTTACCGATCCACACAGTGATGCGCTGTTGGCTGCGCAGCCCGGCTGGCTATCGCGCCTCGGCTGCCAGTATCACTGGCATAATCCCGGCTACCGTGATTTTCAGGATTTCCTTGATACCCTGATGTCACGCAAGCGTAAGCAGATCCGTAAAGAGCGTGAACAGGTTGCCGCTAACGGCATTAGCTTTCACTGGCTGAGCGGCGGTGAGCTGAGCGAAGTCCAATGGGATTTTGTTTATACATGTTATGCCAATACCTACGCAGTACGTGGACAGCTGCCTTATCTGACGCGTGACTTTTTCAGCCTGCTGGCGGAGCGTATGCCCGGCGCAATCCAGGTGGTTTTTGCCCAACGTGGGACGCAGCCGGTGGCAATGGCGTTTAGCCTGATCGGCGACGATACCCTGTATGGCCGTTACTGGGGCTGCCTGGCGGAATTTGACCGCCTGCATTTTGAGACCTGCTTCTGGCAGGGAATGGATTATGCCATTGCCCACGGCCTGCGCCATTTCGATGCGGGTGCGCAGGGAGAACATAAACTGGTGCGCGGTTTTGAACCTACGCTTACCCGCTCATGGCACTGGCTACGCCATGAGGGATTACGCGCAGCGGTTGGCGATTTTTTACAGCAGGAGCAGGCGGGTGTACTGGCCTGGGCGGAGGAAGCGCGTGACGCGCTCCCCTACCGCCGTGGACAGGCTTAATGATCGCCGACAAAGTTGCCGGTTTGATGACGCCACAAACGGGCATATAGCCCGTTATGCGCCAGCAACTGCTGGTGATTACCCATCTCGATAATTTTGCCCTGTTGCAGCACTACCAGCCGATCGAGTCTGGCAATTGTCGAGAGGCGGTGGGCAATGGCGATCACCGTTTTGCCCTCCATCAGGGTATCCAGGCTCTCCTGAATCGCCGCCTCTACCTCTGAATCGAGCGCGGAGGTGGCCTCATCCATGATCAAAATTGGCGCATCTTTTAACAGCACGCGCGCGATAGCGATACGCTGGCGCTGACCCCCGGAAAGCTTCACGCCGCGCTCGCCCAGATGCGCATCCAGCCCGGTACGCCCTTCGTTGTCGGAAAGCAACGGAATAAAATCATCGGCGCGCGCCCGACGGATCGCCGTCCACAGCTCCTCTTCGGTAGCGTCGGGACGGCCATACAGCAAGTTATCGCGAATAGATCGATGCAGCAGCGAAGTATCCTGGGTGATCATGCCAATCTGCGCCCGCAGGCTGGTTTGGGTGACTTTTGTAATATTTTGACCATCAATGCTGATGCTGCCGCCTTCCAGGTCATACAGCCGCAGCAGCAGGTTAACCAGCGTCGATTTTCCCGCACCCGACGGCCCAATCAGCCCGATCTTTTCGCCGGGCTGAATATCCAGGTTGAGGTTATTGATTACCCGCCGACCACCGCCATAGTCAAAATGGACATTTTTAAAACGGATCGCACCCTGCGTTACGCGTAGCGGTTTAGCATCCGGCTCGTCGGTGACGCTTAGCGGCTGCGCAATGGTGGTCAGGCCATCCTGAACCGTACCGATATTGTCAAAAATGCCGTTGACCACCCACATAATCCAGCCGGACATATTCACAATACGGATCACCAGCCCGGTTACCAGCGCAATCGCGCCGACGGTGATCAGTGACTCGCTCCACAGCCACAGCGCCAGTCCGCAGGTGGAACCGATCAGTAAACCATTCAGTGTAGAGAGCGTCACATCCATGCTGGTCAGCATCCGGCTGGCCTGCTGCGTTTTCTGCGTTTGCTCGCCTATCGCCTCCTGCGCGTAGCGCTGCTCCAGATCGGTATGAGCAAACAGCTTTAGCGTGGTGATGTTGGTATAGCCATCAACAATGCAGCCCATCAGCTTTGAACGCGCCTCAGAAGAGATCACCGATCGCGCTTTGATACGCGGCACAAAATAGCGCAGCGTGCTGGCATAAGCGAAAATCCAGGCGATCAGCGGCAGCATTAGTCGCCAGTCCGCTTCGGCAAACAGCACCAGCGAGGTGATGGCGTAAATAGAAACGTGCCACATGGCGTCAACGGTCTGGACTGCCGAATCACGCAGCGCATTACCGGTCTGCATAATGCGCTGGGCGATACGCCCGGAAAAATCGTTCTGGAAGAATTTCAGGCTTTGACGCAGCACATAGCTGTGGTTCTGCCACAGGATCAGGCTGCCCAGGCTGGGACCGATGCTTTGATGGATTAGCAGATCGTGCAGACCGATAAACAGCGGACGCAGAATCATCGCTACCGCCGCCATCCACAACAGCGTTCCCCAGTTTTCCTGAAAGAAGATGGCAGGCGTTGAGGCGTTGACCATATCGATCAGCTGACTTAAATAACGGTAGAGCGCCACTTCAATCAGCGAAACAATCAGGCCGACCGCCAGCAGCGCGGCGAAGCTGCGCCAGACCTGACGCAGAAAGTAACTGTAAAAGGCCCCCACGCTATCCGGCGGTGCTTCGCCGGGTGCGTCCTGAAAAATATTGATATAACGTTCGAAACGGCGAAATAGCATAGATGTGCTCATTTTTTGCCCTACGAAACACTGATATTAGTGCAAATTGCCGCAATGGTTTAACTTCGAAATGTAAAAGCGCAGGACAAAACTTTCCACGCGGAGGCGAAGATGACAAAAAAACTGGTGATTTTTCTACACGGCGTTGGCAGCAACGGCGACGATCTGGCCGGGCTGGGCCCGCACTGGGCGCCGCTGCTGCCTGCCACCGCTTTTGCCGCGCCCGATGCGCCCTTTCGCTTCGATCATGGTCCCGGCTTTCAGTGGTTCAGCCTTGATGGCGTAACCGCGCAAAACCGTGGGGAACGGGTAAGAGAAGCCCGCGCCGCCTTTGATAAGACGCTGCATGGTTTGCTGAGCGCGCATCAGATTACACAACCGGAAAAGGTACTGCTGGTGGGCTTTTCGCAGGGGTCAATTATGGCACTGGATGCGCTGGCGTCCGGGCGCTGGCCGTTAGCGGGCGTGGTGGCTTTTTCCGGTCGCCTGGCTACGCCCGACCCGCTGATGCCGGTACGTAACGCGCCGGTGCTGCTGGTGCATGGCAGAGCCGATCCGGTGATCCCGTGGGAGGAGACGGAATCTGCCGCGCTGCGTCTGAAGGCGGCGGGCATGTCGGTAGAAACCCTGTTTGAAAGTGGCGTCGGCCATACCATTTCCGGCTCCGGCGCACAGCGAGCGGTTAATTTTATTGCCCGCTGCTTTAACGGCAGCGAGCACTAATCATGACAGGCGTTAAGGCCAGCACCGGCGCAGAGCGGCAAACGCCTGCGCAGCGGTAACCTGCGGCGGTTGCTGCTTCAGCCGATTGTTAAACACTTCAATTCCGACCGGGCCGCGATAGCCTTTACGCTGCAGCGCAGCGACAAAATCCGCCACCGGCAAAATGCCATCACCGGGCAGCAGACGATGATGACGTGCGCTATCAACCAACTGCAACATATCGTCCGGCGTGACTGCCTCAGCCATATCGCACAGCTGTACTTCGTAAATCCGCTGCGGCGGAATGTCTTCCAGCACGCTGGCATCATCGCCACGTGCAGCGATATGAAACAGATCCACCACCAGCCCGACGTTGGGCAGATCGAGCCGTTTCAGCCGTTGCCAGGCCATACCCAGTCGGTTATCCACCGTACTCCAGGCCATCGGCTCATACATGATGCGCAAATCGTGCCGCGCCGCCCCGGCGGAGAGCCAGCACAAATCTTCATCAATCAGCTCAGCCTGGCAATCCTCGCGTGTGCAGGCAGGTGCCTGAACCGTGCGGCAACCTATTGCCTGCGCCAGCTGAAAAAACTGCTGCGCCTGCTGTCGCTTCTCTTCACGCAGTGCCAGCGGCGCGCCAGCGAAATCACGCAGCACCTGACAGTTGGTGAACCCCAGATTAAGCCGCTGCGCCTGCGCCCGAATGGCCTTTGCGCCGCCTTCTGCCGCCTGCACATTTTCCTGCCAGATCTCCACCTCATCGAAACCAGCCTGCTTCGCGGCGTGCAGCAGCGTAAGCGGTTCGCCTTCCAGCAGTACCAGATTAAGAAATACAGGGTTAGCCATTCATCCTCCTTGTTTACCGGGAAAACCGGCGCGTAAATTGCGCCGCCCGGTTTAACTGTAGAAGGTTATCTAGCCCAGCAGGGTAACCAGGGTGAAACCGGCAAAGGTCATCAGCAACGAGCCAACAACATGAACCAGTACGTGACCCATTGCCCAGATATATTTGCCGCTTTGCATCAGCAACATGATTTCTGCCGAGAAGGTGGAAAAGGTGGTCAGCCCGCCACACAGTCCGGTGACAATCAGCAATTTCCATTCTGGAGAAAGGTGCGGATTCTTCATAAACCAGGCGGTGGCGATACCGATGATCAGGCCGCCCAGCAGATTAACCAGCAGCGTACCCGGCGGCAAATTTGGAAACAGCGCATTAAAGCGCAACGAAATTAGCCAACGCAGCGTACAGCCTGTGGCACCCCCGAGCATAACTGCCAGCATAGATTTCAACATTGTCGTTAAGGCTCAATAATGGTTTTAATTCAACGGGATATCACGCAGCAAGAAGGCAGAGCGCTATCCTGACATGCGTCACACCTTCCCGGTGAGAAAGTGTCGTGTCAGGCGTCATCAGCTCTCAAAGGAAGAGTAGCGGTTGGGTAAGGTGGAACGCCATCACCAGGGCAGTTATTTTAGCCACAGCCTGAGCGGCCTGGCAATGAAAACACTCTGGCATTCTGCCTGCGGTGAACGGTGATGTGACTGCTCACGTCCTTGAGCCACTACCTTTTGTTATGATATAACGTTTCGCTCTTTATACTTTCAGGAAAAGGATATGTCCGATAAGCTTGTTCAACGGCTGCAGGCTATTGATGCGCTGCGTGGCCTGGTGATCCTGTTAATGCTGCTGGATCACGTGCGTGAAACCTTCTATCTGCATAAACAGCTCGCCGATCCGATTGATGTCGCCAATACCGATCCGGCGTTGTTCATCAGTCGTACTCTGGCGCATCTGTGCGCACCGGTTTTTGTGTTTTTAACCGGCCTCTCCGCCGCGCTTTATCAGCAAAAAAAGCAGAGCCGTAAAGCCGTTTCGCTGTTCCTGCTGAAGCGCGGCCTGGTGCTGGTGGTACTGGAACTGACGCTGGTTAACTTCGCCTGGACCTTCAGCTTCCCCCCGGAAGTGCTCTATTTACAGGTAATTTGGGCGATTGGCCTGAGTATGCTGGCGCTTGGCGGGCTGCTGTGGCTGCCGCTTTGGGCTATCGTCACCGTCGGGGTTGTGCTGGTGGCGGGACATAATCTACTCGACCATATTCATGCTGCATCCGGTACGTTCTGGCATCTGCCATGGGCGATTTTGCACGATCGCGGCTGGATTGAATTAGGCGATTCGCTGCGGATGCGTACGTCCTATCCGGTGCTGCCGTGGATTGGCGTCATTGCGCTGGGCTACTGTGCGGGCCAGCTCTGGCAACCGGCCTGCAACCGCGCAACACGCGGCAAAATATTTCTGACCAGCGCCGCCAGCCTGCTGGGGCTGTTCGTGCTGCTACGTTTGCTTAACGGCTATGGTGAAAAACCGTGGCAGGCAGGCAATACGCTGGGCGAAAGCGCAATGGCGTTTTTTAATATCACCAAATATCCGCCCTCGCTGCTGTTTATCTGCCTGACGCTGGCAGTCGGCCTGACGCTGCTGGCGCTGTTTGAACGTATCGAAGAGCGCAGTCGTACTATTGCCTGGCTGGCGGTATTTGGCAGCGCGCCGATGTTTTTCTATTTGCTGCATCTTTACGTTCTGAAAGGCATGTATCTGGTCGCTGAGGCAAGCTGGGGGAAAAATCAGGGTGACTGGTTCGGCTTCGATGCCGTCTGGCAACTGTGGTTCTGTATGCTGCTGCTGGCACTGCTGCTGTGGTGGCCGGTACGCGCCTTTGCCCGACTGAAGCAACAAAGGCGTGATATCCGCTGGCTGAAATATTTCTGATCGGTAAGTGATGGTTATACTGACCCGCCTTTAACCTGGCGGGTCATACTGGCGATAACTTATCGCTCCCGATGTGCCGCTTCCTGCAACTTTAACCGCGTTTCTTGAAAAAGCATTTTGCTCAGATCAGCATGAGCATGGATGGTTGGATGCATGTCATCCCAAAAGATAAATTTGCTGCCGCTGCTTTCCAGCCCTGTACTGCAGGCACACCTGAACAGACGGATAGCCTGAATATGCCTATCTGTGATGCGCTCAGCGGAGCCAGTTGATTAAGTGGGAAAAATATTATCGTCTGCCGGAAAGAAGTTATTGAATACGTAGCTTTGGCATACTAAAGCATTTCCCGGACGTTAACTTTTAACACCCCAATGCAATAAGCGTTCTGGCAAAATAAATTGATAAAAAAGCATCAACAACATTCTTGCAAATAACAATCTTTACTCATCAATAATTAGCTGATGATAATTACGCCAATTGAACCGACAAGTTATTTTCGCTTATCAGCCTATTAGGGGTTAGTTTGGATATCGAAAATTATTGTACGTTAAGGTGGTTTTTTTACCTCTGAGCTGTGGTAGAGCCTGACCACTTTGACAGGCAGCTTTGTGCGAAAAGCGCACTCCAGTCTTAAATTAAAACTGCACATTAAGAATTCAAAAAATCTCTGAAATATAGCGCGCTTCTCGGCCACGACCGGAAGCTGTCCTCAGCCATGAGCCTGCGCACGAAAGGGATGGTGCGGATGGTCAGCCAGACGTGGCTGACCATCGTACTGGCGTCGGTCCTGCTGATCGCCTCCAGCGCGGGCATTCTGTGGTGGCAGGGGCAGCAGATACTCGACAACTACACGAGCATCCGGGAGCAGAAGGACGTGCTGGAGAAGCTGAACGCGAGAACGTGGGGCGTGAGATACCAGGAAGACAACCAGGAGCGCTTTCTGGTGCTGCCGGAAGGCGTGAAAGCGGACATGAACTGGACGTTCGACAACGGCAGGAAAAACGGCATCAGACTGATGCAGAAGTAGAGCAGCATGTCGGAGCTGGAAAAACAGTTGCTGAGCGCATTAGAGCAGCTACAGCAGGACTACTCGAAAAGGCTGGACGAGTGGGAGAACGCCTTCGCGGAATGGCGGACGATGTCTGGTCTTATGCAACGGGAGAACGCGGCGCTGAGCGAGCGCGTCACGGGCTTGAGCAGGCAGGTGCAGAGTTTGAGCGAGCAGCTGCGCCGGTTGTCGAGCGGCTGAACGCCGCGGAGCTGCGCCAGCAGCAGGAGCGCGCGGCGCAGCACCAGAAAGCGCTGGAGCTTGAGCGATCACAGAGACAGCGAAGCTACGACGGTCCGTCGCTGTGACAAACCGGAGAAAACAAGGCTTTCGGCGGTCATCTGTACTGAAAGCCTGAGCCATTCACCCAGTTGCATGACTATGCGTTCCGGGGAAATTTATCGGACGCAAAAGAGTCTTTTTACCGGGAGCTTTGCTGCCGGTTTTACCTGTCAGGCATCATATTTGTGCTGAATGTGCCTGATTCTACGCTGTGGTGTCCGTTATTGGCTATCAGATCGTAGGATGTCCCTTTTAATAAGCCAAGGATTTCATTATGGAAACAATCCGCTCTTCCCCACGTAAACCCATTGATGCAATTAGTGCCTTGTTTATTTTTTCGCTAACAAGGAAATAGAGCATTTCCATATTGTTGTTGTATAGGGTTGAATATAGTGCTGGTGATATTATTTTAAGGTTCCTTGCGGCCATGGCTGCCGCTTGTATTTTACCGTAAAGTGATGCTAGGGTTACTACCAATAGCGCATATTTATTTATTTGAGCCATAACCTCAGTTTTGAAGTGAAATGAGTTCACTACGATAATGGATAGTGCGTTTGCTATTGATACCTTAGTAGACATTCCGCCATAATAATTAGAGAGTACTTTGGCTAGTGACGCATTGAGAGAGCCAATTTGATTGTTGTTTATGAATTTTAACTCTTCTTCTAAATACATCCTTATCATATCGGCGATTATGTCTTTCCGATTGTATATTTCAAATATGTTTTTTAAGAAACGCTTGTCTTCAGTTTTTAATTGAGCGCATACATCCGCATAACTATCGAAAAAGCATGAGCCATACCATGATGCTCTTTCCAGACCTGAATGGACATCTCCCAAGACACTGCGGTTGTTCTGTGCTACACCGTCTACAGCACGATTAAGTGCTATAGCTGCTTTTTTGTCATTCTCCATTTTAAATTTTAATATAGATGATATAGACATTGTCAGCTTTCCTTTTCCATGATAAAAACGTTGGGATTTTATAATCATATCATGAGGTCTTTGTTTTGAAAAAATGGATTTTAGCTATCATTTCATTTGTTGTTTTGTTTTGCTTGATTACGGTTATTCTTTTTGAATCTGTATTTAGGTTTATGACAGCTGATTTTGTTATTAATGCAATGGATCGCCTTGAGTTTTTAGGCGTTCATGCATCCCTAGAAACTTTAACTGTAATATTGGTTTTGATTTCTTTTGTGTGTTCATTTATTATGTCGCTATTGGTTTTTGTAAAATGTAAAAAGGTGCACCAATGAGATTTATTCCTAAGTTCATTGCTGGGAGTGTTGGGTATATTGGTGCTCACGCGATAATTGTTTTTCTTTTTTTGTTTTACTATTTTATAGTTCCCGACTATTGGTTCTTGTGTACTTTTTTTACGGTTATTATTTGGGGTGGTATCAGTATATATTTTGCCATTAAAAAGGAAAGGTCTGGGGGCTGAATTACAGATGTGCGAAACTGCACGCTAAGTACGTTTTTTGGACAATGTAATGGTGATTATTTTCAGAACCCTGAATTATGATCCTTGAGATCCTTTCATTCTGCGAGTAGTCTCATGTCTAGAAACGAAAAAAACACCTGGGGAGGTGGTTTTCCGAAGGTTCAGTAAGTTGGGGAACTTCTGAACCGTGGTAACAGTCTTGTGCGAGACATGTCACCAAATCTGTCCTTCCAGTGTAGCCGTAGTCAGGCCACCACTTCAATGGGTTAGTTTGGATATCGAAAATCCGGCAGAACAACGTGATAATCCCCGCGATTGATGTCGTGGAACGACCTGTGCGGAGGCCATGGCTGGCGGAGATAAAATCGTATTTCAGACTCTGAATGCCCCGTTAACTCCGGTGCACAGGGATGCCCTGGATCGTTTACTTGAGTCATCAGATAATCAGCCCTCCAGGCTGATATGACTTCTGCAACCGCCGGGTAAAATCAATGGTAAGAATGTGCTGCAACATCTTGATCGGCTCAGTAGCATTGAATCGCTGGCATTACCTGAAGGTATAGATCGTACCATTCACCAGAACCGGTTGCTGAAACTGGCGCGGGAAGGCCGAAAGATGAGTAGCCGGGATTTGACCCGATTTTCAGCAGCCCGCCGTCATGCGATCCTGGTCTGCGTGCTGGAAGAAGCCAGAGCCACACTGACAGACGAAGTGATTGAGCTGCATGAGCGAATGCTGAACAGCCTTTTCAGCAAAGCCAAAAGAACACAGGCTGAGCGCCTTCAGCAGACCGGAAAGCTGATCCAGTCCAAACTGAGGCAGTACATCGATGTCGGTCAGGCGCTGGTTGTGATCAAGGATATGTACCGGAAGCAGTCACGTAAAGTTCCGGCGACAGCGCCGCTTGAGTTTGTCCCTGAAAGCTGGCGCAAGGTGGTGATTACACCTGCGGGTATTGACCGGCAGTATTATGAATTTTGTGCGCTCAACGAGCTTAAAGGGGCGTTGCGCTCCGGGGATATCTGGGTTAAAGGCTCGCGCCGCTACAGCGGGGACAAAGGCGTAAAGATAGCATTGCTGCTTCGCAGAGACCTGGTGAAAGGCACGTCTCTCATGAACCAAAAAGATGTAAAACAGAGAGCCTGCTCCGGCGCCAGCAGAAGGGCCGACGCCGGTAAAATCAAATCAACGTACCTGAGAGGAGGCATTCACAGGTTCGAAGGCATGACAATGCCGCCGCAGCCATTGCGCAGAACGAAAAACCGCGCCGCCGTTACGGAACAGCAGCCAGGCCACTTTACCTTTCTTCAACACGACAAAGGATCCCAGATGGGGAAGCTCACGGGATCGTAACCATGTGGTATTCATCAGTCATCTCCTCCGTTATAAATTAGCTTGCTGAATAATTAAAGACCAAACAAAACGAAACGGCCTCCTTTTTTTCACTGATCCGACCTGCGGAAAACGCGTTGTGATCCTGAGCCAGAAATCGTGTGTGACTGGTAGCCGAAGAGGCCTTTCTGGCATTAACAGGCGAAGCGCCAGATATATATGCAGGCGTCATTCATAAAATATAACATTTCCATTTACCCGTTATGTAACGCGAACTTACGCCCTATAAAATGTCATAAGAAAAACTTTTACCTGCCATCGCCTTG
Source organism: Pantoea alhagi (assembly GCF_002101395.1). Lineage (NCBI taxonomy): Bacteria > Pseudomonadati > Pseudomonadota > Gammaproteobacteria > Enterobacterales > Erwiniaceae > Pantoea > Pantoea alhagi. Next base: position 1,406,471 of record NZ_CP019706.1, read on the forward strand.
CAATATTATTCTCAACCGCTAAATTTAAAAACGTTGGATGCGCATATATTTATCGCCCACTGATAAATATATGCATTCTGTTAATACACACGAGGAGAAATAATATGACTCAGCATCGTGGTGGTTCAGGTAACTTTGCAGAAGATCGTGAAAAAGCCTCTGAAGCCGGTAAGAAAGGCGGCCAACAAAGCGGCGGTAACTTTAAAAATGACCGCGAAAAAGCCTCTGAAGCAGGCAAAAAAGGCGGACAGAATAGCCGCCGCAGCTAATTTAAAAGTGGGTAACTCCCTGTAAAAATTAGTTAAACCCGTGGTGCGCCCTGGCGTACTGCGGGTAAGCGTGTTACTTCTTGCGTCAGTTCTGTTTTCTCCGTCTTATTACCTTGTTTATATCAGGCTATTTCCTGCTTTTTATTAATAAGCACGGCAGCGAAGACTTTATTTAAAACAAGCGAGGCGGTAGCAGCAGGATGAATCCTAATCTCATCATTCTGCCGTTGCAGTTGTTTATTTTTGTCTATACTGAAATGAACAGGGCACGCCATCCCTGAACTTATAAATTATTATCCTTTGGTTATGGAGATTACGATGAGTATTAAAACGCTGGAAGATATGTTTATTCACGATCTGTCTGATGTTTACAGCGCTGAGAAGCAAATTAGCCGTGCCCTGCCGAAATTGGCGCGTGCCGCTAGCGATGAGAATCTTATCGAAGCATTCAAAACTCATTTGGAAGAAACCCAGGGCCAGATCGAGCGTCTTGATCAGCTGGTAGAAGCGACTCCTGAAGTGCGCATTAAACGTATGAAATGTCATGCGATGGAAGGCCTGGTAGAAGAAGCGCAGGAAATCATCGATTCCGTCGAGAAAGGCGTGGTGCGTGATGCTGGCCTGATCGGCGCAGCGCAGAAAGTGGAACACTACGAAATCGCGGCTTACGGCACGCTGCGTGCACTGGCACAGAAGCTGGGCTATACAGAAGCGGCTCGCCTGCTGGAAGAAACGCTGCAGGAAGAGAAAGCGACCGATGAAAAACTCACCCTTATTGCTGAAAAAGCGCAGTAACGGTTGAGTAGCAGTCAGGTCATGGGGCCTGACTGCTCATCTTTTTCACTCAGTTATGTAGCAAACACTCCACCTGAAATTTTTCCCCGTAACGCTGTACGCCCGCTAAAAATGTTTCAGTCGTCAGCGGTTCCGGCGGCGGTAACAGCGGCGCTCTCTGTTTCAGTTCCTCATCAAAACGCGATAATGTTGCGAAATCACGCGGGAAGCGTTCCGTATCAACACCGATAAATGCCCCTTCATCAGTAGCGTAATTCAACAGCTGTTGCCAGCGTTCAATCGAAGCCATACCGATACTTTCCGTGCCGTGGGAAAACAGCAGCAGATCGATATTACGGAACCGCGGCTGACGCTCAAGATAGCGCTGTAGTGAACTGGCAGAAGGCTCAGTACAGAAGGTCAGCCAGAAAGGAATCGCATATTGCTGCATGGTGGTCCAGGGATCCATTAACAGGAAATTATCCACCACCAGCCGCGAAGCGATTACGCCTGCCGAAAGATACCAGTCGCGATAAATTTCGGCAGTCACAAAGCTTAGCGCTTCCGGGTTTTCATAACGCAGCTCTACCAGTTTCCAGTTCTGGCTGTTCGCCAGTTTTTTCAGCTCGGCCATCAGGTGCGCATCAAACCCCCACTCTGCCTCGGGTACGGTAACGTCCGGCGCAGGCGGCTCCCATTTTTCACGTTCAACGCCGTTACGGGCCAGATATTCCATTACCCGCGGCCCGCCGGAGAAATATTCCTGCTCCGTTGCGCCCCCGACCGCCCCAAATTGATAGAAAGAACGATCGCTGGTACGCGTGGCGGGCCACTGCTGCGTACAGTGGTTGATTACCAGCGTTCCGCCTGGCGGCAGCGCGCTGAGCAAAAACTCATGATATTCCAGCGGCAGTTTGCGGTGCTTTAAACGGAAATAGGACATCTGGTCCAGCATCAATCGATCCTGATTCGGATCCTGCATATGATGAACCGCCAGATGCGGTGAGGCCGCCAGCAACGCATCGGTAATCGGCTTGCCGTCCGCCATACCTTTCTGCGCGTCGTCCGGGTCGTTGTGCAATGAACGTACCGGACACAAAAAGGTTTGCGGCAGCCAGGGCACGCCCATCGCCGCCGCCAGATGTACCATCGCACCGTTAGAAGAGCCGACAAAAGCGGCCTGATACTGCTGCTGCGGATATTGACTGGCCACCCAACGCGCGATGCCTTCAATATCCAGTTGCTGCGCCTGGCTTAGCGTAATGCCTTCAGCCATACCGCCAAGCGCATAGCCCCATTCACGGACGCGCTCAGGCAGTAAATTCAACGCTGGCAGCATGCGATCCAACGTAGGCGACTGGCTGGGGCTGCTAAAAGGGCGCTGATGTAGCGCATTGCTGAGCGCCATTACCATCGCTGCCGAAGAGTCAAAGCGGGCAACGCCCTTTGGTGGTTTACTCATGGTTTTCCTGCTCCTTCTGCACGCGAGCAATAAAAGGTCGGATAGCGCGGCTGTAGCTCCACGGGTAAACGTAGTGCAGCGTATGCGTACCTTGCGGGATGGTCATCAGCTCGCCACGCGGCAGCAGCGCCACCATCTCTGTGACCCAACGAGCGGGCGAAACCACATCAAACGAGCCCCGCACCACCAGCGTCGGCGCTTTGATATGTGGCAGCCGCTGTTCAATGCGATCACGCATCATAAGGCGCATGGTACTCATGGCGCGCCAGATACCCGCTTTGGCATAATCGATACGGCTAAGCGCGGCGGGAGAACGATGCGCCTCCCGTCGGCCATTGATCCAGTCGCGCCAAATTTGGCGCAGCAGCGTACGGTTATGGCGATCGACGGTAGGCCCTTGCAGTACCAGCCCGGCAACCGCTTCAGGATGCGCAACCGCCAGCGCAGCCAGCACCTGGCATCCCATAGAGTTGCCGATAAAAATAGCGCGCGACAGCTGATTTTGCTGCATCCACAGCCATAGCGCCTCTGCCAGTTGGTCAACGCTTAACACCGGCTGCGAGGCCGGAAGCGAACTGCCGCCAAAACCGGGCAGATCGGGCACCAGTACGCGATATTCCCAGCCTAATGCCAGCGCCAGGTCTTCCATGGCACGCCCGGAAAGCACCAGGCCATGCAACAAAACCACCGGAAGACCAGGGCGGCTTTCTGGTGTTACACGGGTAAACATCCGCCACGGCCCGACTTGCTGGTAATAGCCCGCCAGACCTGCCTGATGGCTATGAATGCCCACCGGCGGCGTCTGCTGCCATTTTCGCCATTGCTTAACAAATAGCGCCGTCCCGGCCATTGCTGCGGCCATACCGAGAAGAAGTGTGCGGTTATTTGGCCCGCGCCTACGGGTTGCTCTCTTCATCAGCTGCTCTCAGGTTAGGGATACCCGCTAAGTTTAGGCGTTAAATAACGCTTCGCCTTCTTTGCCGGGACGCTTAATCAGAACGGTTGATAAAAATGTGCGGCGGTTATCAACAAAGAGCGTTTAAGAAACAGGCTGTAGGCCCTTGTCAGAGCATAACTTTTAGCAATGAAAAGACCATCGATAAGGCTATTGGATAAGAGTGAAACAAAGCTGGAGACAAGAAGAATGAAGCAGGAGAATACATAAAGCGGGTTTGATAACCATCGGTCGTTCCCTGGCCGCGGTTATCGAGGGTGTTAGTGCGACGCTGCCATTAGTTCAGCGCGCCGGGCGGCACATGCTTAAAGGTTTCAACATAAGCGCGAAACACATACCGAAAGAACTTTTTCATAACCCATGACCTGCTTAACTTTTGTTGAAAAAAACAACGAAAATTATAACGGCAGCGGTTTTTTTCAGCAACTTTTTTTGAAGCTGATCACAAAATTGCGGGCGATTATGCAAAGCCTGACTTAAACAAAAGCTAAACAAATCATGATTGCAGACCTTTTTTCAATGTGGGTTATCACACAAGCTATTGATTTAATGATGAAGATATCCATCCTGCGCTATGACGACCACGCCAAACATTGAACCGGCATGCTGAATCCCGGACAATGAACATCTCTTTTTCTTTTTTGTCCTGAATTCCATGAAATCCACTTTTGAAAACTGGCTGGCACCAATGAGCATTCTGCTGCTGGGCTTTCTCTCCGCGCTGCTATTGCCTGCGCCCTCTCCGGGTCCACAGTTTACTGCCCGTATGATGTCGCTGTTTCATTTCAGCGATCTCAATCAGTTTTATACCTTTGTGCTCTGCCTGTGGTTTTTGCTGCTGGGCACGATAGAGTTTTTTGTGCTGCGCTTTCTCTGGCGTCGCTTTGGTAAGATTTAATTTTTATCGCTCACATTTTGCTATGTACTGCCAGGCACGCTGCAACCCTGCCGCCCGCTCCGGACAATTTTCCTAAAGTTGTGCAATATCAATGCGGCCGTATCCTGATTTCCCCCGATTTCATCAGACTGTGCCAGGCTTATATCCTGCAAAGGCGTATTTCGCCTGGCCCGAACGGATGGTTATTAAGGAGAATGTATGGCTAAAAAATTGACTATCGCCGCCCTGATTGCCCTTTTCACGCTGCCGGCTTTTGCCGAAGATAGCGGCGGCTACAAAAGCGGTGAAAAGCCGCCGGAGAATCAGGACAGCGGTTATAAAGGAACGGAAGACACGACTTCAGCGCCGATTGAGCTGGTAAAAACAATGCGTGACGGCGCCTGGGTAACGGTTGAGGGTTATATCGTTAAGCAGAAAGACGCTAACCGCTATCAGCTGCGCGGTCACGGCGATCAGACTATCGATCTGGTTATCCCGGAAAAAGTCTGGGCAGGGAAAACCTATGATGCCAAAGACCAGGTGCGTCTGAACGGTCGCGCACGTCAGGATGGCGAACGTCGCTGGATTGATGTGCAGCAGCTGGGCGATCCCTGATAGCGCAGCGGTAATTAATGTGGTTAATGACCGCAGGAGTTAGCAATGAATAAAATCCTGACGCTGTGTCTGGCTACACTGTTTGCCGCCCCAACGCTGGCCGCCGATGGCGGCTTTAATCCGGACGGCAAAGCACCGCCGCCGGAAGATCAAAAAGATGGCTACCGCGCAGTAACAGATAACCAGCAACTGAATACGGCTCATCAGCTGGCACAGCTTTCTACCGGAACCTGGGTAACGTTGCAGGGCAACATTATCCGGCAAACCGGTAAAAAAACCTGGGAGCTGCGCGATCGCACTGGCACCGTCCAGTTACAGATTGACGACGGCGTCTGGCAGGGGCAGGAAGTGAAACCGGATGATTTGATTTCGGTTAACGGTACTTTACTGCGCCACGGCAAAAACCTGCTGATTGACGTAAAAAAATTACATCTGCTTTAACATTCCGCTCTCCTGTTCCCTTGCCGTTAAAGCAAGGGAACGCTTACCCTCATCCCTTTTCCTCTGTCGTTAGCTAAACAATTTTTGTACTGTTACGCTAAGAAGTGTGAAGCTAATCGCTTCAGCATGGTTAAAATTCAAACAACTTTTAAAGTTTAAACAAATTATTCAATTTTATTACGAGAATGTTATATTTCTCAGCACACCTATAACGTGTGGTTAACCCATGCCGTTTGTGCGGTTATGTCACTCGCTTTTTTAGTTATGGAAAGAGAGCAACCCGCCTGACAGAAGCTGGACGCTCTCGCCTGCAATTACCTGTTGAGCAATCAACAGACGGAGATGTCGCCACATGCGTAAAAAAGCATTGCTTCTGGCGCTGTGTATGAATGCTTTCGGCCTAAGTAAGCATGCAGTAGCAGAAGATAAAAAGGACGTCGATGTACTGCTCATCGGCGGGGGAATTATGAGTGCCACCCTGGGAACCTATCTTCAGGAGCTGGAACCAGACTGGACTATCGAAATGGTAGAGCGTCTGGATAACATCGCAGAAGAGAGTTCGAACGGCTGGAACAACGCCGGTACAGGCCACTCCGCGCTGGCGGAAATGAACTATACGCCAGAAAAAGAGGATGGCTCTGTCGACATCAGCAAAGCCATTGAAATTAACGAATCCTTCCAGATTTCTCGTCAGTTCTGGGCCTCTCAGGTACAGAAAGGCGTTCTGCACGATCCGCGCAGCTTTATCAATTCCACCCCACATATGAGCCTGGTCTGGGGCGAAGAAAACGTTAATCTACTGCGTAAACGTTATGAAGCGCTGCAAAAGAGCACGCTGTTTCGCGGCATGGAATACTCTGAAGACCACGAACAAATCGCTAAATGGGCGCCGCTGATGATGCAAGGCCGCGATCCGCAGCAGAAAGTGGCCGCAACGCGCATTGATATCGGTACTGACGTCAACTTCGGTGAAATCACGCGCCAGCTGGTGGCATCACTGGAGAAAAGTCCAAACTTCAGCCTGCAAACCCGTCACGAAGTGCGCGATATTGAGCGTAACGACGATGGTAGCTGGAACGTTACCGTTGCCGATCTCACAAACAACGGCGCAGAACGCGTGATTAGGGCGAAATATGTCTTTATTGGCGCTGGCGGCGCGGCTCTGCCGCTGCTGCAGAAGAGCGGCATTCCGGAAGCAAAAAACTACGCTGGCTTCCCGGTAGGTGGCTCCTTCCTGGTAACGGAAAATCAGGAAGTCGTGAAGCAGCATCTGGCGAAAGTGTATGGTAAGGCCTCGGTTGGCGCGCCGCCGATGTCCGTGCCGCATCTGGATACCCGCATGCTGGATGGAAAACAGGTTCTGCTGTTTGGCCCCTTCGCCACTTTCTCAACCAAATATCTGAAACACGGTTCCCTGTGGGATATGTTCGGCTCCATCACCCCCAGCAACCTGATGCCGATGGTACATGTCGGTCTGGATAACTTTGACCTGGTGAAATATCTGGTCGGCCAGCTGATGCTGAACGATGACGATCGCTACGCGGCGCTGAAAACCTGGTTCCCGCAGGCGAAAAAAGAAGACTGGCATCTGATTCAGGCAGGTCAGCGCGTACAGATCATTAAAAAAGATGCAGAAAAAGGCGGCGTATTGCGCCTGGGCACTGAAGTGGTGACCTCTCAGGACGGCACCATTTCTGCTCTGCTGGGCGCATCGCCAGGCGCTTCTACGGCAGCGCCAATTATGCTGAATCTGATGCAGAAAGTGTTTAAAGATAAAATCGCTACGCCAGAATGGCAGGCGAAGCTGAAAGAGATGATCCCCTCTTACGGCCAGAAACTGAATGGCAATATCAGTGCCACTGAGCATGAGCTGGCGGAAACCAGCCGCATCCTGCAACTTGATTATTCGCCGATGACGCCAGTCGCCGCTAATGACGAAACGTCTCACGTTGTTGCAGCAGCAGGCAAGTAGGCCTTAACGTTTCAGATCGGTGCACTATTCAGGGGCGGCAGCAATGCTGCCCCTTTTTTAATCATATCAGCCATACAGCCAGAACTTTATTGTCGTTATAAATAGCCCAGCAGTCGGAACCAGCCGTAATAGAGCGGCAACAATAAAACGATGCTGACCAACGCCACCAGCAGGCAGAGCCTGAGACCGTCTCGTGCTGACACATTGCCTAATCCCATCGCCAGTACAATCGGCGAGGCCTGATAGGGCAGCAGCGGCGTGGCGTAGGCCAGCACCTGAAGCATAATGACACTGCCTAATGGAAAACCGGAAGCGGTGGCGAAACTCTGCGCCATCGGCGTAAACATCGCCGGGACGCCGTTGGCGGTTACCACAAAATTCAGGGCGCTGGTTAAAGCGCTCAGCGAAACGAAATTAACAAAGGGCGTGGCGGGATCAAGCGGCGTAATGCTCAGCAGCGCCTGCGCAATAATGTTGCCGAGGCCGGAATCAACCACCACCGCCGTCACGCCTAAAATGGCCGCGACATACAAACAGGTTCGGAAATTAACGCCGCTGGCGAACGCTTCGCTGGAAATAAAGCCTACGCGCGGCAATAAGCAGAAGCAGGCGGCGCACAGACCGATCCAGGCGGGTGAAATGCCGTGCTGGCTGTCGGTCATCCACAATATCAACGTCAACAGCAGCAGGATAATCAGACGCCATTCCTCGCCACTGAGGGCAGGCAGGCGCGCATTATGTGTCACCGCCTCAGGCCGTGCCGGAAACAGCCAGCAGATGCACAGTGTTAATATCACCCCTTTCAGTATCCCCACTACCGGTGCCTGTAAAAACAGCCACGGCATATAGCCCAGATGGAGATGATACGTGGTTTCCGCCGCCCCGCTCATGACCAGATTTGGCACGTTGGCGGGCAGAATGCTGGCGGAGAGCTGGAAGGTGCCAAACCCCACCGCCAGCGCCAGGCCAACCCAGCCGCGGCTGCCCTCTTTTATTCCTGCCTGCTTCGCCAGCGCCCCGATCACCGGCATCAGTAACGCAATGCGGCCCATATTGGAGGGCATCACAAACGCCAGCAGATAACTGATAACGATCGTTCCGCCTACCATGCGCGGCCAGCTGACGCTTAAGCGCGGTACCAGCGCATGCGCCAGCCGATCGGCCAGCCCTACTTTGCGGATCGCCACGCCCAGAATAAAACCGCTCAGCACCAGCCAAAAGGCAGATGAGGCGAAGCCGCCAAACACGCTGGCTGCTGGCGCAATATGCAACATCATTGCGGCGGCGAAAAACAGCAGTGCGGTAATGAATTCCGGCAGGCGCGCGCTGGCCCACAGCAGAATCGTAACGGTAACCACCAGTGCGGTTAGCCACAGGTGAGAATTGGAGATAAGCACAGCGCAGCTCCTTGCCAGCACGCTAAAAAGCCTGTTTTTTGGCTGATTAAGATTTCTTCTAGTAGGGTTAAAGAGTATTGATTTTCATTTCGCCCGGGTAAAGCGCTTCCTGGCAAAAATTGTGATTGTCGTCACCGGAGGAAAAGCATGACGAATGCACCTGATATCCAACAAGAACTCCAGTTGCTCGATCGCTACTGGCGCGCCGCTAACTATCTGTCAGTGGGCCAAATCTATTTAATGAACAATCCCCTGCTGCGCGAGCCGCTACAGCCTGAACATATTAAACCGCGTCTGCTGGGTCACTGGGGCACCACGCCCGGCCTTAATTTTATCTATGCGCACCTTAATCGCGTTATCCGCCATCGCGATCTGAATATGATCTATATCTGCGGGCCGGGCCACGGCGGGCCGGGCATGGTGGCAAATACCTGGCTGGAAGGCAGCTACAGCGAGATCTATCCGGAGATCAGCGAAGACGCTATCGGCATGCAGCGACTGTTTAAGCAGTTCTCCTTTCCCGGCGGTATTCCCAGCCACGCCGCGCCGGAAACCCCAGGATCGATTAACGAAGGCGGCGAGCTGGGCTATTCCCTGTCACACGCCTTTGGCGCGGTGTTCGATTATCCCGATCTGATTGCCGCCTGCGTGATTGGCGACGGCGAAGCGGAAACCGGCCCGCTCTCTTCCAGCTGGCACGGCATTAAATTCCTCAACGCCGCCCGCGACGGCGCCGTGCTGCCGATTCTGCATCTCAACGGCTATAAAATCGCCAATCCGACGCTGCTTGGGCGCAGCAGCGATGAAGACCTGCATCAGCTGTTCAGCGGCTACGGTTATGAACCGCTGTTTGTCTGCGGAGACGAGCCAGAGAAAATGCACCGGCAGATGGCGGAAACGCTGGATAACGCCTGCGATAAGATCCGCGAGTATCAGCGGCGCGCCCGCAGCGGCGACGCGCCGGAAGCGATCCCGCGCTGGCCAATGATTATTCTGCGTAGCCCGAAAGGCTGGACCGGCCCGAAAACGGTAGATGGCAAAAAGGTTGAGGATTTCTGGCGCGCGCATCAGGTGCCGGTCTCTTCCTGCCGTGAGAATGACGAGCATCGTCAAATTCTGGAGCAGTGGATGCGCAGCTATCAGCCGGACGATCTGTTCGATGAACAGGGCAGGCTGAAGCCGGAGCTGCGTGCGCTGGCCCCGCAGGGGGAAAAACGCATGGGCGCATCGCCTTACGCCAACGGCGGACGGCTACGCCGCGAGCTGGATACGCCTGATATCCGTGAGTTTGCCGTGGAGGTCACCACGCCTGGCGAAAAGCAGGTGCAGTCCACCGAAATCCTGGGGCAATATCTGCGTGCGATTTTCCAGCGTAATAAAGATAATTTCCGTCTGTTTGGCCCTGACGAAACCGCATCCAACCGTCTGAGCGACGTGTTCGACGTTACTAACCGCACCTGGATGGAGGAGGTCAGGTCTTACGATGAACAGCTGGCGCACGATGGCCGGGTCATGGAGATCCTGAGCGAGCATCAGTGTCAGGGCTGGCTGGAGGGCTATCTGCTGACCGGACGTCACGGCCTGTTTAACTGCTATGAAGCCTTTATTCACATCATCGATTCAATGTTTAACCAGCATGCGAAGTGGCTGAAAGTCACGCGCAAGCTGCCGTGGCGCGAGCCGGTCTCCTCGTTGAATTATCTGCTCTCTTCACACGTCTGGCGGCAGGACCATAACGGCTACAGTCACCAGGATCCTGGCTTTATGGACCATGTCGCCAACAAAAAAGCTGATATTGTGCGCATCTATCTGCCGCCAGACGCTAACACGCTGCTCTGGGTAGGCGATCACTGTCTGAAAACCTGGGACCGCATTAACGTTATCGTGGCGGGCAAGCAGCCGGAGCCGCAGTGGCTGACCATGGATCAGGCTATCAAACATTGTGAAGCGGGTCTGGGAATTTGGTCGTGGGCAGGCACTGAACAGCCAGGAGACGAGCCGGATGTGGTGATGGCCTGTGCAGGCGATGTACCCACCATGGAAACCCTGGCGGCGGTGGATCTGCTTAAAACCTGGTTGCCGGAGCTGAAAGTCCGTGTAGTCAACGTAGTAGACCTGATGGCGCTGCAAACCCAGGATCAGCATCCGCACGGCATGGAAGATGCCCAGTTTGACCAGATATTTACCCGCGATAAACCGGTAATCTTCGCATTTCATGGCTATCCCAGCCTGGTTCACCGGCTCACCTATCAGCGCAACAACCACCATAACTTCCATGTGCGCGGCTTTATGGAAGAAGGCACCACCACTACGCCGTTCGATATGACGGTGATGAATGAACTGGATCGCTATCACCTGGCGCAGGAGGCCATCCAGCGTATTCCATCGCTGGCAGGTAAAGCGGATCACATTCTTGACGCGCTGGCAGAGAAAATTGCCGAACATCATCGCTACGTGCGCGAACATGGCGAAGACTTGCCGGAAGTGCGCAACTGGAAATGGCCATCGCAGCAGGGCAGCAGCGACGTGCCGGAATAATCTTTGGGCGGCTTCCTGCGTGGGGCCGCTTTTTTCACTTACCGCCATACCTCATACAGCATCCATAGCGCCGTCAGCGCCAGCGAACCGGCCATTACGCTATTAAACAGACGTCGTTTCCACTCCACCGTCAGCAGCACGCGCAGCCGTTCCCCCAGAAACGCCCAGAGTAAAATGCAGGGCAGATTCAGCAGCGCATATCCTGTCAGCACGGTAACAATGCCGTTATCGGCGATATAGAGCAGCGCCACATTGCTGACCATCAGCCAGGCCTTGGGGTTAATCGCCTGAAACAGCGCGCCGCCGAGCGTGGTCATGGGTCGTGCTTTGGCCTGTAGCGTTGGTGCCGCCGAACGCCAGATTTTCCACGATAACCACAGCATCCAGGCGCAGCCCAGCAGCGTTAACGGTTTGCGGATCTCCTCCATCCAGCTCAGCAGCAGATCCAGCGCCAGTGCCAACAGCAGTAACTGCACCATGCAGCCCAGCAAAAAACCGCCGATCATCGGCAGCGTACGACGCAAACCGAAGTTAACGCCAGAGGTCGCCAGTAACAGATTGTTCGGCCCGGGGGTTATCGACATTACAGTGACGTAGCTGAAAAAAGAGGGATCGATCATGGCAGGCTCCAGGCTGATAACAGAAGCTTTATGTTATGCAGCGCCGGAGAATGGTAACAGAGACAGCAAAAGACTATTGTAATGGGTACAAAGCATGTTTAATAAAATTGTACCCCACTGTTCAGGGAGCAACTGTGTCCATCGATCTCAGCGAAAACCGGCGTTATCAGCAGCTGGCGGATAATTTTGCCAGCGCCATTCATGACGGCACCTGGCTGCCAGGCAGCCGTTTGCCAGCTATTCGCCGGGTGGCAATGGCGCAGCAGGTCAGCATCAATACCGTTCTGAGCGCCTGGCGGCTGCTGGAAGATCGCGGGCTGATTGAGTCGCGCCCGCAGTCCGGTTATTACGTGCGCAGCATGCTGCCCGCGCCGGAAAAAAGTCCGGGCTATCTGACCACCATCAGCACGCCGGGACAGGCCAAGCTGGATCTGATTGATACGGTGTTTGCGGCGCAGAATCACCCCGACTATATCAATATCTCCCTGGCCTGCCCGCGTGATGGCGACTTCTACCCCACGGCTAAACTGGCGCGTATTACCGCCTCGCTGCTACGCCGTCATCCGCAGATTATCGGACGCTATGCGTTGCCGCCAGGTAGCGAAACCTTACGTAAAGAGATCGCGCGGCGCGCCAGCTATATGGGTATGAAACTCACAGCCGAAAGCATTACGCTGACGCATGGCTGCATGGAAGCGCTACAGCTGGCGCTGCGCGCCACGACGCGTCCGGGCGACTGCGTGGGCCTGGAGACGCCAACCTATTTTTTCCTGTTTCCGCTGCTCTCCAGTCTTGGTTTGAAGACGCTGGAGATCCCTACCGATCCGCAAACCGGCCTGTCGCTGGATGCGCTGGAGATGGTGTTACAGGAAGGACGTATTCAGGCACTGATCGCCATGCCCGGCCTGCAAAACCCGTTGGGCTGTAGCATGACGCCGGAAAATAAAAAGCGGCTGGCGGCGTTGATGAATCAATGGCAGGTGCCGCTGATTGAGGATGGTTTATATGATGAACTGCAGTTCCGCGAACCACAGCTGCCGACGGTAAAGGCGTTCGATCGTGACGGCTGGGTGATCTACTGCACCAGCTTTACCAAAACGGTGGCCCCGGACTTTCGTATCGGCTGGATGGCGGCAGGCCGCTACAGCAAAGAGATTGCCCGGCTGAAAGCCTTCTCTTCTATGGCGGAATCGACGTTGCTGTGCGAGACGCTGGCGCAGTTTCTGGCCACCGGCGGCTACGATCGTCACCTGCGATCGCTGCGCCGTCGCTATGCTGCCAATCTGGATGAAGCGCGGGCGTTAATTGCGCAGCATTTTCCGGTTGGCACCCGCGCCACGCTGCCGCAGGGCGGCTTTGTTTTCTGGATAACGCTGCCGGACAGCATTGATACCGAGACGCTGTTCCATCGATTGTTGCAGGAAAAAATCTGCCTGACGCCAGGCGCGCTTTACACCCTGAGCGATCGTGCTAATCATGCAGTACGTCTTTCCTGCTGTTATCCCTTTGACGATCGTTATCGTTACGCCATCAGCCGAGCGGGCGCGGTGGCCTGTGAAATGAGCGGGTTGCCCGCTGGCGCGGTTGAACCCCGGCTGGCTTAACCCCCGCCTTTACGGGATGCCGTTGCGCCCCCATTTTACGTAACCTTCCCGGCCGGTAAGCCGTTCATAATAGGCGCGAACAGCGGGATAATTTGCATGCTCAAGCGGCGTTTCATACCAGCGGTTAACCGACAGCCCAACAGGAATATCCGCCAGGCTAAAGCGATCGCCTGCAATATAGCGTCCGGTTTTTTCCAGCTGCTGATTTAAAATCCCCATGGTGTAAGTCCAGCCTTTACAGGCGGCGGCCAGCAGCCGTTCGTTCTGATGGGCGGGCGACTGACGCACCAGCGCCATAAAGGCGTAGCGCCAGGCCGTATTCAGTTCGGTGGCTTGCCAGTCTATCCAGCGATCAACCTGCGCACGCGCACGCGGGGCAGTGGGATAGAGCCATTCGCCCTGGTAAGCGTTTGCCAGGTAGCGAATGATGGTATTTGATTCCCACAGCACAAAGTCTTCATCTTTGATCACCGGTATCATCGCATTAGGATTCAGCGCCAGGAAGCGCGCCTCATGAGTGGATTTAAACCCCTGGCCCCAATCTTCCCGCTGATAAGGCAGGGAAAGCTCGTCGCATAACCAGAGCACTTTACGCACGTTGATAGAGGAGGCGCGTCCTAATATTGTCAGCATCAATTCAGCCCTGAATTTTTATATGGTTACTCTATTCATAGTGGTTGCCGTTGACGTTAGCAACGTAAACAGGGTAGTAATCAGTTTTCTGGATCAACGTTGGGATGGTTATGGCACTCACTCTTCCGTTTAAGCAGGTCGATGTTTTCAGTAATACAGCTTTCTGTGGTAATCCACTGGCGGTGATCCTTGATGCCAGCGCGCTGAGCGATGCGCAAATGCAGGCTATCGCCCGCTGGACTAACCTGTCTGAAACCACCTTTGTTCTGCCGCCTCAGCATCCTGACGCTGATTATCGGGTGCGCATTTTTACTATTGAGGGCGAGCTGCCGTTTGCCGGTCATCCCACGCTGGGTACGGCGCACGCGCTGCTGGAAGCAGGCCATTCGGTTAAAACGCCGGGCCGTATGGTGCAGGAATGCGGCGTGGGGCTGGTGCCCATTTCTGTGGCCGCCAACGGCAATCTGGCCTTTGCCGCGCCGGAAGCGGTGCTGACCGGCTGGGAGCATCCCGGCATCGCTGCCGCCCTGAACAGCGAAGCGTTTGATATGCAGCAGGCGGTGACCATTGTTGATATGGGCATCCGCTGGTTGCTGGTGCCAATGGCCTCGGCGCAGGCGGTGCTGGATATTGTTCCCGACGTACCGCGTCTGGCGCAGCTGTTGCAGGATGCCGGGGTCTCTGGTGTGATGCCGTTTGGCCCGGCCAGTGACGGCAAAGTGCAATATGAGGTGCGCGGATTGCTGGTGGAACAGGGTGCGTTAACGGAAGATCCCGTGACCGGCAGTGCCAATGCCTGCCTGGCGCGTTATCTGGCGGCACAGGGCCGCCCGCATGATTATCTGGCGCGTCAGGGCACCGTTATTCAGCGTAACGGCCTGGTTTCCGTTCAGTACCGCGATGATGGCATCTGGATCGGCGGCAAAGCCGTTACTCTTATTGACGGCACCCTGACGGTGTAAATCTTATGCGGCCAGTGCGGAAGCCCTCCGCCTGGCCTGCCATCAACATCGCCTGATCGGGCTTACAGAAACATGCCGCCGGATGCCTCGATGCGCTGGGCAGTGATCCAACCGGTATCTTCACTAAGCAGTGCAGCCACGGCACGACCAATATCATCCGGCTGTCCGGCGCGTCCCATGGCGGTTTGCGCAGCGATCCAGGCGTTAACCTCAGGATTATCGCGCACCGAACCGCCGCCAAAATCGGTTTCAATCGCACCGGGCGCCAGAATATTTACCGCAATACCACGCGGCCCCAGTTCACGCGCCTGATAGCGCGTCAGCACTTCCATTGCGCCTTTCATTGATGCGTATGCCGCGTAGCCGGGCGGGCTAAAACGCGCCAGTCCGCTGGAAACGTTGAGAATGCGACCGCCGTCATTAATCAGCGGCAGAAGACGCTGAGTCAGAAAAAAGGGGCCTTTGAAATGGGTGAGCATCAGCGTATCGAATTGCTGCTCGCTGGTTTCAGCAAAAGAGTTGTACATGCCAACGCCTGCATTATTGAACAGATAATCAAAGCGCTCACGTTGCCATTGCGTGCGCAGCGTCTGCTGCAGGCGTTCGATAAAATCTGCGAAGCCTGCCACCTCAGCCACATCCAGCTGCAGTGCCGCAGCGCGCTGGCCCAGAGCATGAATCGCTTCTACTACTCTTTCCGCTTCCTGCTGCTGCTGACGCCAGGTAATTATCACATCGACGCCCTTTTCCGCCAGTTTCAGCGCCGCATTACGCCCTAAACCCCGGCTGCCACCGGTTATTAATACAATTTTATTGCTCATGATGCGTCTCCTGCCTTTTTATCGCTTAAAAATCCAGCATATTGAAAACAGTTTTCGCGATAAACTATGCTTACAGCGTTTCACTGTTTCATTTCTGGTAACAAACGGTGCATAAATGGATAAAATTCACGCAATGAAAGTGTTTGTCACGGTGGCGGAGATGGAGAGCTTTACCCGCGCTGCAGAAAGCCTTGGACTACCGAAAGGTAGCCTGTCGCGTCAGGTGCAGGCGCTGGAAGATGGATTAGGCACGCGTCTGCTGCATCGCACTACCCGACGCGTACAGCTTACTCAGGATGGGCTGGCCTATTACGAACGCTGCCGTGATGTGCTGGCAACGCTGGAAGAGATGGATACGCTGTTTCAGAACGAACCGGCTACGCTAAGCGGTCGCCTGCGGGTGGACATGCCGGTGGCGCTGGCGACCGATATCGTTATTCCCCAGCTGCCACAGTTCCTGCAGCACTACCCTGGCCTGGAACTGGAACTAAGCAGCAGCGATCGACAGGTGGATGTGATCCGGGAAGGCTTTGACTGCGTGGTGCGCGTAGGCCAGCTTCAGGATTCCGGCCTGATGAGCCGTACGCTGGGCCTGCTGCAAATGGCAAACTGCGCCAGCCCCAGCTATCTGATGCGTTTTGGTATGCCGCTGCGGCTGGAAGAGCTTTCACAGCACGCGATGGTGCATTACAGCCAGCAATTTGGCGGCGCGCCCGCAGGCTTTGAATATTATGACGGACAGCGCAGCCATTTTATCCAGACCGGCGGCGCGCTGACGGTTAACTCGACGCAGGCTTATCGTCACGCCTGCCTTGCCGGGCTGGGTATTATTCAGGCACCGCGTCACGGTATTCAGCCGCTGCTGGAAAATCAGCAACTGGTGGAAGTGCTGCCCGGTTTCCACGCCCGCGCTATGCCGCTGTCGCTGCTTTGGCCGCACCGCCGCAATCTGGCCCAGCGGGTCAGAGTCTTTATGGAATGGCTGACGCAGCTGTTGAAAGGCTACGTTGCGTAACAGCGCGGCTATAATGACAAGCTAAAGCCCTAAACAAAAGGATGATTCCGGTTGATGACGGACAAAAACGCCCAGCCTCCTGTTGAGCAGGCAGAAGATAAGCCCCTGATTAATATCAAGACTGGCAACGCTACGGTTGATCGCTCGATTAGCCGGGTTTCACATTTCGTAAGATGGTTTCAGGCAATCCCGGCGGTAGCGCATTTTATTCGCGCCGGAGAACGTTTTACCGATCGCCTGGGCAGCCAGTTTGGCGCTGCAATTACCTATTTCTCGTTTTTATCGCTGATCCCGATTCTGATGGTCTCTTTTGCGGCGGTGGGTTTTGTGCTGGCGTCGCATCCAACGTTGCTGAACGAGCTGATTGAACGCATCGCCAACAGCATCAGCGATCCAACGTTAGCCAGCACCTTAAAAAATACGGTTAATACCGCCGTTCAGCAGCGTACCACGGTCGGTATCACCGGCCTGCTGGTCGCACTCTATTCAGGTCTTAACTGGATGGGTAACCTGCGCGAAGCGATTCGCGCCCAGTCGCGTGACGTTTTTGAACGGGGCAAGGAGGATAAAGAAAAAATCTACTTTAAATATACCCGCGACTTTATTTCCCTGACCGGGCTGGTGCTGGCGCTGATTATTACGCTGTCGCTGACTTCTATCGCTGGTTCAGCGCAGGATGCGATTGTGCGGGCGCTGGGACTGGAAGATATCGAATGGCTGCGTCCGGCGATGACGCTGATTGCGCTCTCGATTTCTATTTGCGCCAACTACCTGCTTTTCTTGTGGATTTTCTGGATCCTGCCGCGCCATCGCCCCCATAAAAAAGCGCTGCTGCGCGGCACGCTGCTGGCGGCAATCGGCTTTGAGGTCATTAAATTTATTATGACCATGACCCTGCCGAAGTTGGCCGCTTCGCCCTCCGGTGCGGCCTTTGGTTCAGTGCTGGGGCTGATGGCGTTTTTCTACTTCTTTGCTCGCCTGACGCTGTTTTGCGCTGCCTGGATTGCCACCGCCAACTATAAAAATGACCCGCAGTTGGAGCTACGTCGAAAAAAATAGCCCATGCGCGACGCGGCAGCTCAAAAAATGTCGCGTCGCGCACAAAAACCGGGATGTGAAACCTTTACATTAAAAATTCTTGTTGTCCTGTTTCCCGATACGCCTATATATAAATATTCACAGGGAGTGAAACTATTATGTCGATAAAATCATTCAGTTATTCTCAGTTAGCAGATTTAAGAATTGAAGGCGTAGGTATACATGCCAGTTTTTCTGTTAACTTAATCGTCAGAGATAATAATATACCAAGCGGAAAAAAGCTGTATCTATCAGCGACGGGGAAAACTAACGCTGCTAAGGCTGCCGGAAGCGGCAAGATTATTTTTTGGTGTAATGTCAGAGATACATTAACTAATAAAACTTATAAACTAACAAGAGATAGAGGTGAGTGTTTCGCTGTGAGTATTGACGATATAATTATTGGTTCAGTTCAATTTATAATTAAAGAAAATATATATTCGCCGCCGGAAATAGAAATTGAGGCGGGTTATATTTATGATGGAGGCTATATTGGCAGTGCAGTTCCATTTCCGTCATCCCTGAAAACAATTATAACCTTAACGCCATTTGACAGGTTTTAATATGATAAGAACAATACTGCTTGCAATGACTTTTTTGTGGATATTTAACGCTTATGCCACTATAAATAACGATAAAAACTCAACGGAGGAAGCGTCCTGCCTGACAAAAAAATATGTTGCATCAAATAATGAAAATATAAAAAAAACACTATTAACTAAGTTATCCTCTCTTTCTGATAGCAACCCGGACAATATTAATATCATAAGGATGTATTCAGGGCTGCTGGCTTCTGGCGGAAAATATAAAAAGGCAATTTCGGTACTTGAACCCTTTAACCAAAAACATAAAAACGCCTCTTTGCTTTTACAAGAATGTATGTTAAAAGACAGGATTGGCAACTATGAGCCATCGTGCTATAAAAAAGTCATCGCATTAAAAAGAGCCAGCGGCATTAATGACACAGATTATTTAATGGCTTTGTTTATGATTAGCGATAAAGATTTTAGTCAGGAGAAAAATCTTTATATGCAGGGAAGAGACGATAATCACGATCTTGAGGCTTTTAACCATAAAAAAGAAAAACTGCTAAAAATCTTTTATCCGAACTGAAGGATAAACATCCAGGGGATAAAAGAGATAACCGGTTTCGGCCCGAAGCCCTGCGCCAGTTGCCTGTAAGGATGATGGCGTACAGAAGAGTTTGTGCCGCCAGCTCGCCGACGCGGCATCCAGACGAAAATGCCGCGTCGCGCGCAATATTTAACCAACGCCCAGCATGAATAACTAACCCCTCACTTTTATTACTCCATTTTGCAGTGTTTCTCGCCAGAAAAATGGCCGTTCGCCCTGCCATCCGCCGATAATGCTTTATTGTTAAAAATTATCCTCTTTTTACCCGCTCGAGCCAGCCGTGACGCGGCTTTTCACCATTGAACGCGCCTGAGGCAGTGCGTAAGATTCCTGAACACGATTTATAAATAAGAAACAATTATGCAAGCATCCATCGCTCCAACAATCGATACTGAAAACGACAACGCTCAGGTTAACTCGCGCAGTAAAGTGGTTATTGCGTCGCTGGTGGGAACCGCTATCGAATTCTTCGATTTCTATATTTATGCCACCGCCGCAGTGATTGTTTTCCCACATATTTTCTTTCCGCAGGGTGACGCCACCGTCGCCACGCTACAGTCGCTGGCGACTTTCGCCATCGCTTTTATCGCGCGCCCTATCGGCTCAGCGCTATTTGGTCATTTTGGCGATCGTGTTGGTCGTAAGGCCACGCTGGTTGCCTCGCTGTTAACCATGGGGATCTCTACGGTGGTTATTGGTCTGCTGCCCGGCTACGCTACCATTGGCGTTTTTGCGCCGCTGCTGCTGGCGCTGGCGCGCTTTGGCCAGGGGTTAGGTTTGGGCGGCGAATGGGGCGGGGCGGCGCTGCTGGCAACGGAAAACGCGCCCGCGAAGAAACGTGCACTCTATGGTTCTTTTCCGCAGCTTGGCGCGCCGATTGGCTTCTTCTTTGCCAACGGCACCTTCCTGCTGCTCTCCTGGCTGTTAACTGACGAGCAGTTTATGAGCTGGGGCTGGCGTGTGCCGTTCGTGCTGTCGGCGGTGCTGGTGATTATTGGCCTTTACGTGCGCGTATCGCTGCACGAAAGTCCGGTATTCGCTAAAGTGCAGAAAGAGAAAAAGCAGGTACGCATTCCCATCGGTACGCTGCTGAGCAAGCATTTGGGGGCAACTATCCTTGGCACCTTTATCATGCTGGCAACCTACACGCTGTTTTATATTATGACCGTTTATTCAATGAGCTATGGCACCGCGCCGGTTCCTGCCGGCCTCGGCTTTTCGCGCAACAGCCTGTTGTGGATGCTGATGGTGGCAGTGATCGGTTTTGGCGTGATGGTGCCGATCGCCGGTCTTCTGGCTGACCGTTATGGCCGCCGTAAAACTATGATCGTGATTACATTAGGGATTCTGGTTTTTGCGCTGCTGTTCCCGTCGCTGATGGCATCTGGCAGCCAGACGATGATGATGGTGTTTCTGCTGCTCGGCCTGAGTATTATGGGCCTGACTTTCGGCCCGATGGGCGCGCTGCTGCCGGAGCTGTTCCCCACAGAAGTGCGTTATACCGGCGCGTCATTTTCATACAATCTGTCGTCGATTCTCGGCGCATCGGTAGCGCCTTATATCGCCGCCTGGCTTAACGCCAGTTACGGCCTGTTTGCCGTCGGTCTCTATCTGGCGGCAATGGCATTGTTAACGCTTATTGCGCTGATCGCCTGCAAAGAGACGCGCCATCAAACGCTCTACGAAGCGTAACCCAAAGCGGCAATAAAAAAGGCGTCTGAATGACGCCTTTTTTACATTGCGCGTTACTTCTGGTCCTTCATTTGCTGTAGGACATTCACGCACTGATTGTCTTCATTATCGCTGGGGGAAA
The DNA here is from genome assembly GCF_002101395.1 of Pantoea alhagi. NCBI lineage: Bacteria > Pseudomonadati > Pseudomonadota > Gammaproteobacteria > Enterobacterales > Erwiniaceae > Pantoea > Pantoea alhagi. The sequence continues at coordinate 1,427,450 of NZ_CP019706.1, forward strand.
TCAGCGCCAGCAGCGCTGCTGCCGGGGTCAGTACCGTGCCTAACGCTACCGCCGCTGCGCCGCGCGCCAGCAGCGGGCCTGTTTTCACGCCTGCATCCGGGTTTTTAAAGGTGCCGCGCACGTATAGCGGCGAGCGCAGAGTAACAATACGTACGCCTTTGCTTTCCGGATTGATGGAAAGATCCATGCGCTCACTGGCAAAGTTAACGTTACCGGAAAGGTAAACCACGGCATTCGTGGTATCGAAAACAAACAGCCGCGACGAGGCAACGCCGTTACGCACCTCCAGGTTGGCGGCTGCACAATTGATACGCACTTCTTCATCGCCAAAAAGCTTGCCCACCACGTAGTTACCCACGTTCAGACCAATAATCTCCATCAGACTACGGCTGATCACGCCCTCGTTCATCAGCAGCTTCATATCGCCATCGCTGGTAGCCAACAGATCCGCTACGGAATTACCGGTGCCGCTTAGCTTCGCATCGCCGTTCAGCTCACCCATACTGCTACGCATCGCCTCCACGTCTGGTAAAAGCTGGCGCAGATGCAACCGACGAGCATGCAGGTCAGCCCGGCCACGCATTGGCGTCCGGCTACCTTCCAGACGAATGGTTGAATTAATAGTGCCGCCCGCAATGCCAAACCGCAGCGGATCCAACAGCAGATCGCCATCTTTTAGCTGTAAATGGGTATAAAGATCGCTTAACGGTAGCGAATTGCTGTGTTCGATACGCTTGCCGCTGAATTTCACATCAGCATCCATCACGTCCCAGTTTTTAGTGTCGAAACGATCATGCGGCAGCACACGATCGGCAGGTTGATTGCTGCTGTCGCTACTTTTTGCTTTTGTACGCTTGCTGCTGTCGCTATCTTTGCCAGAATCCACGCCAATCAGCGGCCCTAAATCCGCCATGCGTAGCTGGCGAGACTCCACTTCACCGCTCAGCTTCGGTCGCGGTTTGCCCTGCGTATAGGTCAGCGTGCCGTGAACATCGCTATCGCCGATATGACCATTGAAATTCTCGTAATGGTAAACGGTAGTGCCCTTTTCATGGAATTTTACTTTCAGATGACCATCGGTCTCATAGGGCGGGGTATCCGGCAGCAGTACGCCGGTTAAATCGTAAAGATTAGCCAGCGTATCGCCGGAAAAACGTACGCGCAGATCCAGCCCGCCCAGATTAAGCGGGTCCTGCAGGCTGCCGGTAATTCCGACGCGCGTCGAGCCATTGCGCACCTCAGCCTGCACCGGGAAAGGCGTCGTTTTGCTGCGCAACGACAGCATGCCGCCCAGCTTGCCGCTTCCCTCAAGCTGCTGATCGTTCCAGGTGCCGCTGGCGCGCCAGCCAAAGATGAAATCCGCTGCGCCCTTCTGCTTATCATCGCCGCCAGCAATCTGGCTATAAGCCACCGGTTTGCCCAGTGGATCCACTTCCATTTTCACACTGGCTTTATTAATGGCATCGCGCCAGGCGATATACGCCCGATCGAACTCGATATTGTCCAGGCGAAAAGACCAGGCGGAAGGCTGCTGCTCCGTTTCTGGCTGGTCGCTGCTGGCAAGTTCAAAGGTCCAGTTGTTCTTTTTATCGGCGGTTTGGATCAGTCGGGCATTTGGCTGTTGAAGTTTGATCCAGGGAATAAAAATCTCTTTGTGCAACAGCGCCAGCGGTGAAATTGTCGCGTCGGCACGCTGTAAGTGCACCATTGTGACGTCAGGAATATCGGGCGGATTACCCAGCACAATATCTTCGGCATGTATTTGCGGCCAGGGTACCCAACGACGCCAGCCCGGCTCCTGGCGGTTGCGCACCCAGTTAACGCCAAGGTCGCCGCGAATCGCGAAAGGTCGGTTCAGCTCCGTTGAGACTTTCTGGTTGATGGTTGGCTTCAGGCGATTCCAGTCGAAGGTTGCCATTACAACCACAATCACCACAACCAGCAAACAAAAAATCCCAATAACCCAGCTGGTAACTTTTCCTGTGCGTGACATCTCCATCTCCTTACCTGCAATCTATCTGGTAAAGATAGTAGAGAGGAGACAAATCAGCATCCGGCAAGCTGAAACGGCAGATTAACCAGTTCATCAAAAGGCTGCGGACGCGCAAAGAAATAGCCCTGCGCAGCGAAAGCGGGCGAATTGCGCACCTGCTCCCACTCTTCGGCCGTCTCCACTCCTTCGACAATCACCCCTTTACAGTAGCGATTAATCAGTGCCAGCAGTGATGTAAACAAACAGCGGCCCTCTTCGCTGTTACGCAACAGAATAAACAGCTCGCGTGCCAGCTTGATGTAATCGTAGCTTAGCTCTGTCAGCGCAGAAAAGTTGGCCATGCCGGAGCCAAAGTCGTCCAGCCACAGCGCGCCCAGTTCCGGCATCTGTGCCACCATCTCTTCCTGCGGCAAAACATGATGCTCAACCAACTCAAAGCGAATCCAGGGCAGGCGGGCAATCAGTGCGCGCAGCGGCGCGTGATGCTGAATCGCCAGTAGCGTCGGCCCGTCAATATTCACTGACGCAACACATCCGGCATCCTCGAAAAAGCGTTCCCGGTGGCTTAGCAGCTCCAGCTGTTCCTGAATAACAGATAAGCGTTGCGGAATATCCAGTGCAGCAAAATAGCGTTCCGGCGACAGTTTCTGACCCGGTGCAGACGCATGCGACACCGCAGTCAGTAGCTCAATTGCCATCAGGCGGCCCGTAACCTGATAAATCGGTTGGAAGGTGTAAAAACGCTGGCATCCCAGCCAATAGTGCCGCTGTTCTTGATGTTGTTGCATGACAATTGAGGAAGGAAGCCGATGACTTATTTTATTCATCATCATGTTTTTAATCCTGGTAGTCAGGCCCTGTTCCTGAGTCAATCACAGCATACTGGTAAAGTTTTCGTAGCCAGCGCTGCGTTGAAGGCAGCCACTTTAACAGCAAGAAACCTTTTCAATCGTAACAATAACGCTGTGATTTATTGCTTTATCGCTGCTTATCTCAGCAAATTAACGACTTAAGTTAAATTAAAACGCCGTTTTAAAATATTGACTCACCGCCGCGCTCGGTGGAGACTAAAGCCTTTTATTACGGGGGTGATTATGATGGCAGGGAAAAAAATAGCGGTAATCGGCGAGTGCATGATCGAACTTTCATCACAGGGAGAGGCGCTGAAGCGAGGCTTTGGCGGCGATACGCTGAACACCGCCGTCTATATTGCACGTCAAACGCAGGCTGACCAGCTGACGGTAGAGTACGTTACCGCACTGGGCAACGATAATTTCAGCAATGAAATGCTTGCAGCATGGCAGCAGGAAGGCGTGCAGACCGGACTGGTTCAGCGCCTGGATAACCGCCTGCCTGGTCTGTACGTGATTGAAACCGATGCGCACGGCGAACGCACCTTTAGCTACTGGCGTAATGAAGCCGCTGCGCGTTTCTGGCTGCAAAGCCCACAGGCAGAGGCGATTTGCCAGCAGCTGGCGCAATTCGATTATCTCTATCTCAGCGGCATCAGCCTGGCGATTCTGTCAGCCGAAGATCGGCAGCGGTTGATGACACTCCTCTCTGCCTGTCGCGCTAACGGCGGCAAAGTCATCTTTGATAACAACTATCGACCACGCCTTTGGGCAAGCCGCGAGGCGGCGCAACAGGCCTATCAGGCCATGCTCAGCTGTACTGATATCGCTTTTCTGACGCTGGATGATGAAACCGCGCTATGGGATGAAGCGCCTGTAGAGCAGGTGATTGCCCGCACCCGCGCAGCCGGCGTGAGCGAAATCGTTATCAAGCGCGGCGCGGATGCCTGTCTGGTAGCGCTGAACGATGAGCCGCTGCTGGAAGTACCGGCTATCCGGCTGGAAAAAGAAAAAATTATCGATACCACCGCAGCTGGCGACTCCTTTAGCGCAGGTTATCTGGCGGTGCGGCTGTGCGGCGGCAGCGCGCAGGAAGCAGCGCAGCGTGGTCACCTGACCGCCAGCACGGTTATCCAACATCGCGGCGCAATTATTCCGCTTAATGCTATGCCGCGCTAAAAGCTGCGCTTATGCTGTAGGCTCCGCTATCGCTCAGGAGAATAAGCAATGCTTAAGGTTTGGGGTCGTAAAACTTCATCGAATGTACAGACAGTAATGTGGTGTATTGGCGAGATGGGGTTGCCTTACCAGCGCATCGACATCGGACACAAATATGGCGGTAACCATACGCCAGAATTTTTGGCGATGAACCCTAACGGCCTGGTGCCGGTACTGCGTGATGGCGACAGCCAGCCGCTGTTTGAATCCGCCGCTATTGTCCGTTACCTCGCCAGCCGCTATGGCGATGATGCTTTCTGGCCCCAGGACGCGCTGGCACGTGCGTCCGTGGATATCTGGGCGGAATGGGCGAAGTCTAACGTTTATGTGAGCTTTATGCGCCCGGTGTTCTGGCCGGTTTTTGTCACCGCGCCGCAGGAGCGGGATGAGCAGGCGATAGCCGCCGCGCTGGATAATCTGACGAAGCTGCTAAAGATTGCCGACCAGCGGCTGACGCAGCATGACTATCTGGCAGGCGATCGGCTAACGGTCGCGGATATCATGTTTGGCACGCTGCTTTATCGCTATTACACGCTGGAGATTGAGCGCCCTACCTTGCCTGCTCTGGAAAATTATTATCAGCGCTTAACGCAGCGTCCGGCCTATCGGGAGCATGTTATGGTGCCCTACGCCGAGCTGCGTAGCTGGTAGCCAGCAGGCAAGCGCTTCACTAATAACCGCTTCGCGTAGCCGGGGCGGTTTTTATTAGCGCAACGGCTGTCTGCCACACAAGAAAGCCCCGCTTATCTTGCTGCCTTTTCTTTATTTTTCGCTGCAAGCAATTAATAGAACTCACTATTTTCACCTAAGCTAAATTTGTATTTTTCTCGCCAGGCTAATTCTGATTCTGTTGTTTAGCGCACAGTAAATGCTGGACGCGCATGCCTTTCAACGCCAATGATTAATGATGCCCCGCCTGAATTTTATTCGCAGTACCTGGCTCCGGCACCTAACATCACGCTAATCAGGACAGGTTATGAAAGCAGATATTTTCAATCTCTGGCCACAAGGCGACGCGCCCGGAGCCAGTCAGTCGACCGCTAAACCGCAAATCATCGATTTAGCCAAAGAATTTGAACCTTACAATCGGGCAGCGTCCGGCGTTCGCTGTCCTGAACTGGCCGTCTGGTATCCGGAAGAATCAAACGGCACCACGCTGCTGGTCGCGCCAGGCGGCAGCTTTGCGCGCATTATGATTGATAGCGAAGGCAGTTCGCTGGCGACATTCTTCACCGCAATGGGTTATACGCTGGCGGTAATGACCTATCGCCTGCCGGGGGAAGGGCATCATGAAGGAGCCGATGCGCCGCTGGCTGACGCACAGCGTGCGGTTCGCGTTTTGCGCGATCGTGCCGCGCGCGGTCTTAACGGTAAACGCATTGTGATGCTGGGCTTCTCCGCCGGCGGCTACGTTGCCGCCAGCGTGGGTATACGCTTTAGCGAAAAGCTTTATCCACCTCAGGATAATGCAGACAAACTCTCAGCGCGTCCTGATGCGCTGGTGCTGGTCTATCCGGTTATCTCCATGCGTGATGGTCTGGCGCACGCCGAATCGCGTCAGCGGCTGCTTGGCGCATGGCCGGACGATAAAACTCTGGAAGCTTATTCGCTGGAAACCCGCGTTACGCGTGAAACACCGCCGGTGCTGTTGATCCATGCCGTTGACGATGAAAGCGTGCCGGTCACCCACAGCATGGCCCTTTTCAGCGCCCTGCGGGAGCAAAAAGTGCCGGTGGAGCTGCATTTTTATGAGCGCGGCGGCCACGGCTTTGGTATGCGCAATCTGGCCGATTCGCCGCTAGCCAGCTGGCCAATGCTGGTAACCGAATGGCTGCGGGCGAAAAAAACCGCCACCACCACCGTCTGACAGCGCGTAAAAAAACGCCGGTGAGATTTAACCCCACCGGCGATGATTTTATGACTGTGGCACCGGAATATCTGATACTTCCGCTTTGCCCTCTTCCGGTGTGGCAGCCACCGGAGCCGGCGGCGGGGTCATGATTTTCTGCCAGCTCTCATGCAGCGCTTTGATATTGGCTTCTGGTTCGCCCTGCGGCTGCATCAGCGCCATCGTCAGCTCCTGCGACAGCTGTTGACGCAGCTCCTGGTTCAGCGCAGTCAGCGTCAGGCTATTCAGGAAGTCCTGCCGGTATTTTTGATACTGTTCCGGCGCAATATCTACCACCGCGTTTTGCTGCGAGCGTAAACGCTGGCTCATCAATACATCGGTATCGGTACGCGCATAAGTGGCGAACAATTTATTCAGCTCGGTGGTTTTCTGCGCCATCAGCGCGTCAAACTCTGACTGCGGCAGGCCATTATCACGCACGTTAGCCAGCTCGTGAGCAATCAGGGTCATATTCTTCTCCAGCGTTTCCGCGCTGGAATCCATGCTGATCGCGCACTGCGCCCGCTGATAAAGCACGCGGCAGTCAAAGCCCACCTGAACGCCCTGCGCTTTGCTGTCGCTTAATACGCGCTGGACATGCCAGAACAGCGCTTCACGCGCCAGATCGCTCTGCCAGTAGCGGATAAGATTTTGCGAATCACGGATGGGCTGCCAGGGCATATCCCAGATTAGCGACAGACGATCCTTCTTCAGGCTGGGATTCACCAGAGTAACCGGCTGCGGCGGCAACGGAGCAAGCGTCGGCATCGGGGCTGGCGTATCACGCTTGCCTGTTAACGGCGAGAAGGCTTTATTAATTTGCTCGCTAAGGGCGCGGCTATCAACATTGCCCACCACAAAGAGCGTCATGGCATCTGGCGTATACCACTGCTTATAGAAGCTGCCGAGCTGATTGATATCAACCGGCGCTTTGGGCTGCTCAGCGGGATCGTGCCCCAGCAGCGTGGAACCTTTCAGCCGGTAACGCCACCAGACGTCACGTGGATTAAGCGGCCAGCTGGCGATGGGATCGTCAGCGCCAAGCGCGGTGTTTACCACCTGCTCATTGATCGACATTTTGCCTGCCGTGGCAGAAAGCCAGCTTAACGCATCCTTTAACAGTTCCGGGCGGTTATTTGGCAGGCTGAGATTGTATAACGTGAATTCATAGGATGTAACGGCTGGCGGCAACGGACGATCGGGGTCCATTCCCTGCTGCCAGAGCGAGCGCTGCTGCGCTGGATCAAGCTCGGTATTATGGACCATCGCCAGGCGAGGCAGCAGATGACTAAAACCGGTTTGCTGGGCATTTTCCATCAGCGATCCGGTATTCACCATCAGGCGAACTTCCACACGATCGTTGGGACGCTGCGGCGTGCTGAGCAGCTGCCACTTAAAACCGTTATCTAATTTGCCCTGCTGCCAGGCGGGATCGGGTTGTAGTGTTTCAGCCTGCAATGTGCCGCTGACGGCCGCCAGCAACAACCCACCAACCAAAAGACGCATTCTGGTGCCCTGCATGTGAACCCCTACTCAATTACTAACTTAATCTCATTGATGACGCACGATAGTCTGACGCTATCTTCCTGTTGATAACGCACAGCGGGCGCACCGGCAGTTAGACCACGCAAAAACGAGGTTGTCACACAACGACGTGAAATAAAATGAACGTTAACCGTGTCCGGCAAACTCCGTTGCCATGAGCTGACACAGTCTGTGTGGGCTTTATTATGCAAATGCCCGCTGCAAGGGCAAGTCACAGCGGGAACAGATAAAGTTTTTTTAGGGTTATTTATAGATTTAACGCGTTTGTAGCACCGCAGGCGTTCATAAGCTGTACAACTCATGACGTCATACGCGGCGGCTACCCAATAAAAAAGGACGCGGCCTGATTGCCAGGCGGCGTCCTTATGCACGTTAGCGCAGGGCAAGGCGTTTTACATCAGGCGTTAAACCGACGTTTCCGGCAATTTTTTCGCCTTTTTCGCTGATGTCAGCTGATCGTGCAGCTGCTTTTCATCCAGCTGATCGACCCATTTCGCCACCACGATTGTCGCCACACCGTTACCGACCAGGTTGGTTAACGCCCGCGCTTCGGACATAAAACGGTCGATACCCAGAATCAGCGCCAGTCCGGCGACCGGCAAATGGCCTACCGCAGAGAGCGTTGCGGCCAGCACGATAAAGCCGCTGCCGGTAACGCCCGCCGCGCCTTTTGAGGAGAGCAAAAGTACGACCAGCAGCGTGATCTGATGGAAAATATCCATATGGCTGTTGGTGGCCTGGGCAATAAATACTGCGGCCATCGTCAGGTAGATTGAGGTGCCGTCAAGGTTAAATGAATAGCCGGTAGGAATAACCAGCCCGACCACTGATTTTTTACAGCCCAGCTTTTCCATCTTATCCAGCATGCGCGGCAATGCGGACTCAGAGGAGGAGGTGCCAAGCACAATCAGCAGCTCTTCTTTGATATAGGCGATAAATTTAAAAATATTAAAGCCGGTGACGCGGGCGATAGTGCCCAGCACCAGCACCACAAACAGGAAGCAGGTAAGGTAGAAGCAGATAATCAGCTGACCCAACTGCACCAGCGAGCCAACGCCATATTTACCGATGGTAAAGGCCATGGCACCGAAAGCACCAATCGGAGCAAGGCGCATAATCATATTGATGATGCCAAAGATGACTTTTGAGAAGCTCTCAATCACGTTGAAAATCAGCGTGCCTTTATCGCCCAGGCGATGCAGCGCAAAGCCAAACAGAATAGCGAACAGCAGAACCTGCAGGATATTGCCGCTGGCAAAAGCGCCAATGACGCTGCCGGGGATCACATCCAGCAAGAAAGCTACGACGCCCTGCTGCTCTGCCTGCTGGGCATAAACCGCCACCGCTTTAGCATCCAGCGTAGCGGGATCGACATTCATACCGGCACCCGGCTGGATCACATTCACCACGACCAGGCCGATAATCAGTGCAATCGTGCTGACCACTTCAAAATAGAGCAGCGCTACTGCGCCGGTGCGGCCAACCGCTTTCATGCTTTCCATACCGGCAATACCGGTAACGACCGTACAGAAAATTACCGGCGCGATAATCATTTTGATCAATTTGACGAAAGCATCACCCAGTGGTTTCATCTGGGCACCCAGCTCCGGGTAAAAATGTCCAAGCAGGATACCGATGGCAATCGCGGTTAATACCTGGAAATACAGGCTCTTAAAAAGAGAAGTTTTCATAAAAGCGTATCCGTTGACGGCGTGGGGGACGAGGTGTTAGCTGTTTTTATCATCAAGACATAGCGCGAAAAAATAACACCGCATTAACAAGATTGATATCTTCTGTCACCACCCGAACGGGCCATAATCAAAATTTATGAACTGAAACGCTTCAGCTAAAAGATCTATAACCAGATATTCAGAATTAAATGCTGCGGTTTTGCAGGCCTCGCTATACCGCTTCACGCGTTGTGAGCGGCAGCGCGGCCCTTTACCATTAGTTTTGAGGAGAGAGTGTTGCCAGCCATTTCTCGAAATCGTTCAGCGACAGCGGCCCGTCAAACAGATAGCCCTGCCCAATGGTAATGCCACGCGCCAGCAGCCAGTCGCGTTGTGAAGCCGTTTCAACGCCTTCCGCCACCACATCCAGCGCGGTGATTTCCGAGATAGCCGCCACAATCCTGACCATCGTATCGTCACTGGGCAGCGCCGACACAAAACTGCGATCCATTTTTAACTTGCTGATTGGCAGCGAGCGGAACTGATGCAGATAGCTCAGATTCGCATAGCCGGTGCCGAAATCATCCAGCGCCACCGCCACGCCCACCTCCTGCAGCGCGCCAAGCAGGCTTTTTGCCTGCGCGGTATCGCCGATTTGCGCGGTTTCGGTTAACTCCAGTACCAGACTGCCGTGTTGAATACGGTGGCGCTCTAGCAGCTCCTGCAGATGCCAGACTGTGCCCGGTTCGCGTAGCTGCATAGCGGAAATATTTACGCTCAGCGGCAGCTGAATACCACGCTTCTGCCAGGCCGCCAGTACCCGGCACGCCTCTTCCAGCGCCCAGCGCCCAAGCGCGCCGATAACGCCAATCTCCTCAGCATTGGTGATCAACTCTTCCGGCAGGCTATAGCTGCCGTCTGGCTGGCGCATGCGCAGCAACGCCTCTGCGCCGACCAGCTCGCCGCTGGCCATATTAATCTGCGGCTGTAAAAACAGTGCAAACTGCTCCTGCTCCAGCCCCTGCAAAATGTCGTGTTCCTGCGTCAGCCGCCGCTGCGCCCGCTCGGTGAGCAACGGATCGAAAAACAGAATCTGATTTTTGCCCTGGTGACGCGCAGACATCATGGCGGAAACCGCGCGCCCCAACAGTTCTGACGCGTTCATATTGCTGGCATCGCGCTGAGCAATACCAATGCTGAGCGTCGGGCGTAGCTGCACCTCTTGCAGGCTGACCGGCTGATGCAAACGGTTCATCAGATTACGTGCCAGACGGTAGGCACGAAACGGGTTGTTCGCCTTTTTTACCAGCAGCGCGAAATCGCTGACGCCAAGCTGACCCAGCACGGTTCGCTCTTCAATAACGCCGCGAATTTTTTCCAGCAGCGTCAAGGTTAGCGTATCGCGCTGCTCTTCCGTCAGCACGCCGTTGGCTTCCAGCAGCGTCTCTATGCGCACCACCATGACGGTAAACGGCCCGCTGTAGGCGGCGGCTTTTAAGTGCTGCTCCAGCAGCGCCAGGAACAGCGTGCGGTTGGGAAGGTCGGTCAAAACATAATGCGTGGTCAGGCGGCTCATCTCATCATGCACCGACTCCAGCACCTGCAGGTTGCGGTTATAGCTGCGGATTAACATGCCAATTTCATCGTCATGGTGCAGCTTTGGCAGCGGCAATTTATGAGTCAGAATATCCTGCGGCGGCAGATCCTGCAGCGCATGCGCAATATCGCGCAGCGGATGGATCACTATCCGGTTAATACACCAGCTGATCGCAATGGAGAGGATCAGCGCCAGCAGCAGATAAGTGGTCAGCATTGTGGCCATGGTGCTGAGGATAAACTGGTACACGCGCCATGAATCGGCCTGCAGCACCAGATAGGCCAGTGGTTTCGGCGAGGCGGCGCTCTCCACCGAATACAGTGGTACGGTGATCTGCACCGGCAGTTCAAACAGCCGGGCAATCAGGCGCGGCACCGCTTTTTCATTCTCAAAATCAGTATGCAACGCCTGAAAAGCGTTAGGCAGCACCACTTCGGCGCGTGAAAGAATACCGGCGGGTTTTAAAGATTGCAGGATGCGTTCAGCCTGCGGGATATTGGCACGCAGCACCGCTTCAGACAGCGGCTGTCGCACCGTATGCGCGATGTTTTCCATTTGCTGGGCGTAGTCTGTCCTGCGCTGCTGCACAAAATGAAAAAGTTGAATAACGATAAAAATACAGATAGTCACTACCGCAACGCCAGATACCGTTGCCATCTGCTTGATCGTAAGTGACCGACTAACGCGCAAAGCTATTCTCCAGGCCCCGGGAAGCGGGCAATAACGATAAAAGCAACCAGGAGTATATCTCATGGTTGCTGTTTTTTAAGCAATGATGGTGACGGCAGGAAACCGTTTTAGGGTTTTTCCAGGCAGGACGCTACTTGAAGTCAGCGTAAGGAGCTAAAGGCTGCGGCGGCAGGTCGAGGTCGCCTTCCCAACCGCCCAGCGAATAGCGAGCGTAAATCAGACCGTGGCTGGGCGTATAATCTTTCGCCTGCTGAATATCCACCGCCACGCCCAGCGTCCAGTGCGTCGTCAGACGTCGCTCTACCGCCGCACGCAGCGTATAGCCGAAGCCGCTGCCGGAACTTCCTGCGACGGTTTCATTCGCCGTCGTTTCAAAACCAGGATAAACCGGATAGCGCTGCTGCGAATGGGTTTTTGAACGCGACCAGGAAATCGAGCCGCCAACATCAAATGACCAGTTCTCAGTGCGCTGCCGCCAGTTTAACGGCACCGCCAGGGAAAAATATTGTTGCGGGCTGTAATAGCCACCCTGCCCAAAAGCATAATCGCTCAGATCCTTTTGGTAATGCCACAGCATGCTGTTCAGGCCAATAGTGGCGCGCCGGTTATCCTCGTTTATCAACTTATAATAATAGCCCGCCATCAAACGCTCGCGGCTGTTATCGGCAACATTTTTACCGGTGATTTGATGCGCGCTAAGATCCGCCCAGACGCCATGCGATCCGCCGCGATCGTAGCTCAGGCCCACTGCGCCGCCGGTCGCCACCACGCCGCCCCAACTTTTTCCACCCTGCGGGCTGGGATCGCGTGCGCCGGCATAAGCCAGCAGCGAGCTGGAAATCGGTCGCCGCGAGGCGGTAAAGGTCAGGCCCACATCCTTAACATCGGTGTTCCAGCTGACGCCGCCCACCCAGTTCACGACTTCAAAGCCCATCGGCGACGTGCCGATATCCGCCGACCAGCGATCGTTTTGCCAGCCTGCGCCTACGGCCACCCCTTCCGCACGCTGTTTCAGATTGCCGCTACAGCCTGCGGAGCCGTTATCGGCACAGGTGCCGAACACTTCGGTATGTTGGCCGTTTTCAGTGGAAAAGGTGCCAGCCGAAACGTCGACGCGATCGACACGCACAAAGCTTTTTCCAGCAGCCAGCGGCGTCTCCAGCTGCAACATAGTGGTATGCGCGGTGAGATCGGAAATCCCGCCGGTGCCTTTATTACGCGAATAGTCCTGCTCCAGCTTCAGCGTGGTATCCTGGCGCTGGTAAAGCTCGGCGGCATCGCTGCGAATACCGCGCTTCAGCCAGTCATCGCCCGGGTTATTACGCATTAACCGGGTAAAGGCGAAGTTATCTTTTGGCAGCGTTGGTATAATGCCGCTGGCCACCATCGCCTGCTGATAATCCAGTAAAGCCCGTTCAGGCTGCTGCTGCCCCTCCAGCTGCGCCGCATCGCGAAATACCAGCGCGCTGCCTTGCGAAGGCGCTTCCTGCTGCGCGCGCGGTTTCAGCTGCTGATATAGCTGACGCGCACGTACAGCATCGTCCACGCTTTGCCAGGCATTCGCCAATCGCCGTCCGACGTTAAGGCTCGCCTCCGCCGCGCCGACAGGCATCGCGTTCAGCGCGCTACGCGCCTCAGCCTTGCGATTCAGCGCCACCAGCGCTTCTATCTGCCCCAGCGCGGCGTCCTGACTGGTTTTATCCTGCGCCAGCACCTGCTGGTAACCTGCCAGCGCCTGCTGCGGATAGCCTTCCGCCAGCGCCCAGTCAGCCAGCGTAATATCGCGCCGTGGCGAGGCGGGCAGCGCATTAAGCAGCGCGACCGCCGCGCTATTGTTGCCCGCTGCCCGCTGCGCCTCAGCCTGCGCATAAACTTTATTCTGCTGCAGACGTTCTGCCAGTTCGCGCATATTCTGATCCCAACGCGCCTGCGGCAGGCTGTTAAGCTGGATCAGCGCTTCTTCATCCCGATCGCTGCCGGAGAGATAAAGGCTGTGGGCATAAACTTGCGTGGGATCGGCTGGCAGACGCTGCGCCATGGCGGCCATCAGGCTATCAGCGCGCTGCGGCTCACCGGTATTAACCAGCGCGTTGGCCAGCCGATAGTTGAGCCAGACATCGTCCGGCGCGTTCTGCTGCGCCGCGCGATATTTTTCCGCCGCCTGAGCCCAGTTTCCCTGCTGGGCCAGCGTATCCGCCTCGGCGCGCAGCATATCGCTACGCAGGCTATTCAGCGTGCTGCCAAGCGCCCGCTGCTGTTCGCTGCTTAGCCCATTGATAAAGGCTATCGCTTTTTGCGGCGACTGCTGCTGATAAATTGCTGCCAGCCGCCGCACCGCCGTACTGTTGGTGCGATCCATTTGCCATGCCTGATGAAACAGTCGCTCCGCCTCTGCACTGTTTTTACGTGCCAGCGCCACATCGCCTAAACCGACCAGCGCATAGCTATCGCTGTTATCCAGCGTGCGCGCCTGTTGATACTGGCGCTCGGCTCCGGCAATATCGCCTTGCGCCAGCGCCTTGTCACCGTTTTCGATCGTCAGCCAGTAGCGGTTGGTTTGCAGCAAACTCTGCCACATGCCCACGCTGGTGCTTTGCTGACCTGCTTTCAACGCCTGCTCAAAATAGCGGGCAGCGGCGGCGCGATTATTGGCACGCGCCTGCGCCTGCCCCATTGCGCCCAGCAGCTCGGCGTCGTTTGGGTTTAGCTTCAGCGCCGCCTGCAGCGCCGGTATCGCCTCTGCGCCTGCGCCTTTATCCACCAGCACCAGCCCGCGCGAACGCAGCTGGAAGGCGGGATCGGCCAACATTTTTTGCTGACGCGCCAGCTCCTGTTCGCCGTTTTCATGCGCCACGCCGCTGGTAAAGGTTGCCAGGTATTGTTGCAGTTGCGCCACGCTCTCTGCGGTGACCGGCTGTGCCTGAATATTGCTCAGCCACAGTTCGGCAGCCTGATCGCGTCCGACCGGATCCGCCGCCAGCGTTTTCAGCTGTTCGGTCGCCTGGGTGGCATTATCATTCTGGTACTGTAGCCGCGCCAGCTGCATACGCACGCCGACGTTGCCCGGATAGCGCTGATCCAGTGCCTGCAGATTAGCCAGCGCCACCGACTGCTGGCCGTCGATACGGGAGACCAGGCTCCAGTACTCCAGCGCTAAGTTCACGTCGGGGAAGGTGCCGTTAAACAGCGTATCCCAGGCCGCCCGCGCCTCCGCTAAACGACCGGAGGTTGCCAGCAGACGCGCCTGCTGCAGCTGCTGACGCCCCCCGGCGTTAATCAGCAGCATGCCGGACTGCGCTTCTTTTGTTGCCCGTGCGTCGGGCGCAATCTGCTTTAACTGCGCCATATACTGCTGCGCTTTACCCTGATCGCCCTGACGTAACGCCAGCCGCAGATGGGCGGCAATCACTTCCGGGTTATCAGGATCGATTTTATCCAGGCGATAAAGCGCCTGCGTCACTAACTCATATTTGTTGGTCGCTTCCCCGGTGCGCACCTGTTCCAGCAGCCATTCAACCGGCGACACTTCGCGCGCCGCTTCGGCCGCCCAGGCAGGCAAACTGTTGATGCCGAGCATGCCCGGCAGTAAAAGGCTCAGGCAGCTTAATCTGAAGTTGCGCATTGCGGATCCCACGCCGGTAGCAGGTCACCCTGCAGGTTGAAACGGTAGCGTTTATCACTCCAGCCGCTGCCAAACAGGTTAAGAACGCCACTGTAGTAGGCGTCGCTGCCGGGTGGACTTTGTTCCAGGCGCTGTTGCTGTGCTGTTAGCGCACGTGAGCCTTCCAGGAACGGTAGCAGCGCCGCCGAAAAGCCCACGTTGCCATGATTCGTTGGCTCACCGGTCAGCACATTGACGCGCTCCGGCGGAGCGCCTGATGCTTCCGTCAGACGTGCCATCGGCGCAAAATGCGCCAGCAGCGGCGCTTTGCGCGGATCCTTATCGCTCAGCATACCGGCCCACAGGTAGACCCGGATAGCATCATAGCTGCCAACCGGCCCTTTTGTTTTATCAGGACGCCAGCCGCTGCCGCTCTGCCAGACATACCAGTCCGGCGCGAAACCTTTCGGTGCGGTCTCCTGCAACAGGCGCAGCGCGTTGCGGTTGATCTCCGGCCAGGGGCCTTTTAACGCGCTAAGACGTGTTAACAGCTGCAGCGGCAGATAGCTGGGATTAATCATCCAGCTATCCGACTGGATAAAACCCACTTTGCCCGGCATCAGCATCATGCCAAAGCCTTCCAGAGTAGCGACTTCCTCTTTCGCGACCCGGTTTAACAACAGCGTGCCGGTTCCCTGATAGCTGCGGCTGTGCCATAACTGGCTTGCCTGCAGCAGCGTCCAGCCGATCCACACATCGGCGTCAGAAGCGGGATTCTCATCCAGCACCTGCCATTTACCGCTTTTACTCTCCTGCCCCCACAGCCAGGCAGGCAAACGCTGCGTCAGATCGCCCGCCGCCAGGTTGTTTTCCGTCCAGCGCAGCAGCAGATCGAACGTTGGCCGATCGTTGGCCACCAGCGCGAAAAATAGTGCGTAGCTCTGTCCTTCAGAGGTGGTGATATTTTTCCCCTCCCAGGGATCAATCACCCGTCCCTGATCGCTGATGTAGTGGTGTTTAAACTGCTCCCACTCCGGCCAGGCGGCGCATTCCGCACTGGCGCGCCCTGCGGCCAGTAACATCAGCGCCAGCATTGTGTAACGCAGTATTAGCGTAATCACTCGTCATCCTCATTACCCAGTCGACGACGCGTCACCAGCCGCATCAGCCGCCAAACCATCAGGGCCACCAACAGTACAACCACCACCGCAAACAGCCCCATCAGCAGCGGGTGGGACGCCAGCGCGTGCCAGAGACGCTCCCACCACGGCAGATGCCCGACAAAATAGCTGTCGCCTACGCGCAGGCTATTAATGCCAGATTCGCGGATAATGGCGGCGGAGCCGTAGATCGCGGCGCGTTTACCGCTATCAAGCAGGGCGTTATTTAACAGCTGGTAAGCGCGTGGGCTATCCGCCAGCAGCGCCACTACGCTGCGCTGATCGTGGAAGGGAGACTGGAAGCCGATGATCGCCGCCATCGGTCCGTCGGAAACAATGGTGGTGCGGCTGGCGGCGGTGCGATCGCCTGCCGGCGTATCGACATTATCCAGTACCGCCTGACGCACCGGCTTATTCACCCAGCTTTTCGCCCGTTCGACCAGCAGATTTATGCGGCTATCTTCGCGTAAATCATCAGGTACTGTGCCGATAAGCAAGATATCTGCATCCGTTGATTTGGCGTTTGACCAGTCGTCGCTGATCTGCACGTTAAGCGCCGGGAAACCGGTTTGCGCGCCG
The DNA here is from genome assembly GCF_002101395.1 of Pantoea alhagi. Classification (NCBI taxonomy): domain Bacteria; kingdom Pseudomonadati; phylum Pseudomonadota; class Gammaproteobacteria; order Enterobacterales; family Erwiniaceae; genus Pantoea; species Pantoea alhagi. The sequence continues at coordinate 1,444,242 of NZ_CP019706.1, forward strand.
ATATTGCCTACGGCATTCAGCAGAGCACTTACCTGTTCAGCCTGCGGCTGGGCGTTCACCAGAACCAGCGTCTGCGATAAATCGGCCATACGGCTGAACGGGAAACCAGCGTTGGCGAAAGCACGCAGCGAAGGCATCGCGATATAGTGACGATAGCCGGAGAGATCGATAGTCGAATTGCCATCCACTACCACATGATGCGTTACCGGCGACACCGTCTCACAGCGTCCATCGCTGCTGCCGCCGATCACGGTGGCAGCGTAATCGAAATCGAAGCGCAGCTGGTTAACCACTCCCAGACGCAGCGCCGGAATAGTGAGCGAAGTGCCGTTATCCTGTAATCCCTGAATCAGCGGAATATGCAGCAGCTGTTTGCCGCTATCGTCTTTTACCTGCAGCGGGTAATCCTGCATAAACTGATTATTCAGGTTAACCGCCAGCCGCGAGCCGTCGTTTTGCAACGGCGAGGTGTAACGGTAGGCCAGATCCATTTTGATACCGCGCGCGCGCACCAGAAACAGGTCCGGGGGCAGGTTTAGCGTCAGGCTAATCGGAGAGGGCTGAATGCCATCTGCCTGCAGCTGGTTTTCATACTGTTGCAGCTCAGAGAACCGGGTGGCGCGATCGGTACGCACCCAGTTTGGCGCATCATAAGGCTGGCGAGCCGTCAGCTGTTTCACCTGTTCAACGGTAGCGGACTGACCGCGCAGCAGCACATCGCCCTGGGCGATACCTTTTACCGCCGTCAGCAGATCCTCATCGTTGCGCCCCAGAACCAGCAGCATCTTCTGATAAGGATTGTCGGGCTGGCTGATGATTTCCACGGTGGGTTTGTCAACCGCCGGATAATCCTTCAGGAAGTCGGGACGGTGCGCGTTGGTAGCAAAAACTACCGCATGCTGCTGTTGCGGCAGCTGATTATAGAGCACCGGAAATGACTGGCCGCGCCACTGCGCCCGTACGCCAAACCATGAGGCGAGCAGCGCCGCCGCGTGTTGCTCGTCAGAATTCGGCGCGCTGGCAAATATCATCGGTAGCTGCAACGGACGATTATCACGGCTGTCGAAAAAAGGTTCCGGGAAGTCAGAAAGGTCGTTTTTCAGCGGCAGTTTTTGCAGCGTTAAATCGAGCCGACTCTCTTTACCAATATCGAGCCAGATGGCGCTGTTGGCGGGATTTTCACAGATGTTGGTGTAATGCCCGACCAGCTCGAAGCGCACACGGTTAAAATCACTGATGAAACGTGGATCGATGTTAACTGTCGTCTGGCTCTCTTTACCCAGCTGTTCCGGCGTGATGGTTACCAGCCCGACCAGCTCATCATTCAGGTAGACCTTGAAATGCGATAAGGTCGGCAGCAGCGCCGGTGAAGGACGCCAGGTCAGATGCAGCACCGCCTGCGTTACCAATTCATCGCTGCGTACGCCAAACTCGATTTGACCATCCGTACGGATGCCCCGTAGCGTCAAACTGCCCGGCGGCGGCGCAACGTTAGTGAACGTTAACTCACTATTACGCACCGGCGCAGCGGCAACTGACGGCGTAACAACCGTGGCCACGGGCTGAGCGTCAGCGGGTGGCGTATTGGCAGGTTGAATCTGAGCGGGCGCAGCAGCTTCCTCTACCTGAGCAATACCCATCGCCTGCTCCGCAGGATTGGGCTCAGGGGCAGCATGGGCCAGCGGGAGCAGCCCCACCAGCATTGCGGTAAACCAGCTTATTTTTCTCGTCATTGTCGCATCATCAGTTGAGTCATTGTTTCACACCGGCAATGCCTGCCGTTGCGCTTCCTACGCCTTTGGGAAAAAACGACGCCAGCCAGGAAAGGAAGGCCGTCAGCATTAAGAACAACTGGCGTAATCGCGCCGGCCCATACTCAGCCAGGCGGATGTAGCCTTTAAAGCCCAAAATCATTATGTCGGTCAGGCTTTGAATCGGTTTATCTTCCGGGAAGCCATCCTGCCACAGCGCCCAGGTATCGGCGCGGGCAAAGGTACACTGAATAAATTCAATATGTTCTGCCGTGGAAAGGTTAGTCAGGCGGATACCGGCCCGACGGCCAAATACGCGCTGCACCTTCGCCGGGAAGCTGAACTCCTGCTGACCACGTCGCAGCAGCAGAGAGATCTCTTCGCCATCTTTCAGCGCATCCGTTTCGCGCAGTTCGACGCCTACGCCACCGTCCGAATAGTCGCGCAGCGTACAGGGCAGCATATGACCATCCTGACGGGCAATCGCGGCGGGCATCGCCATCTCCACGCGATGCGCCTCACGGATCTGACGCGCTTCGACCGAAACAGCCACCGCGCCGCCAAGAATAATCATGTTGTAGAACACCCACAGCAGACTGACCAGTACCGTCAATACCTCATTTTCCGGGCCGTAAGCGATACGCCAGCCCGCCATGAAAACGCCTGCCAGATTGAGCAGCACCAGAGCCATATAGGGCCTGGTAATCACCCAGTCGAGATGCTGTTCCTCCACCAGACCGCCCTTGGCCGTCACGTTAAATTTGCCCTTGTGTGGATTAAACAGCGCCACGGTGGTGGGTCGGGCAATGTACCAGGCCAGCACCGTTTCATAGACCTCACTCCAGAAAGAGTGGCGGTAGCGGCCCTGAATGCGCGAGTTGGTCAGGCTGGTATGCAGCATATGCGGCAGCACATAAATGGCGATCGCTAATGCCGGGGCAAAAATGATATAGGCATGCGCCAGCAGGAAGGCGAGCGGCGCCAGCAGAAAAATCAGGCGCGGAATGCCCGACAGGAAGTGCAGCATGGCGTTGGCATAGCAAAGTCGCTGTACCAGCTTCAGGCCACGGCCCATGAGGGGGTTATCGAGACGGAAAATTTGCACCATGCCGCGCGCCCAGCGAATACGCTGACCAATATGCGCAGAAAGACTTTCCGTTGCCAGGCCAGCCGCCTGGGGAATACGTATATAGGCGGAAGTATGGCCGCGACGATGTAAACGCAGCGAGGTGTGCGCATCTTCCGTCACGGTTTCTACCGCAATGCCGCCGATCTCATCCAGCGCGCTGCGGCGCAGCACCGCACAGGAGCCGCAAAAGAAAGTAGCGTCCCAGGTATCGTTGCCATCCTGTACCAGACCATAAAACAGCGTGCCCTCGTTCGGCGTACGACGAAAACGGCCCAGGTTGCGCTCAAAAGGATCGGGAGAAAAAAAGTGATGCGGCGTTTGCAGCATCGCCAGCTTTTTATCTTTGATAAACCAGCCCAGCGTCATTTGCAGGAAAGAGCGCGTCGGCACATGGTCACAGTCAAAAATAGTGACAAATTCGCTCTGACATTCGGTACGCAGCGCATTATTGATATTGCCCGCCTTGGCGTGCTCATGCGTCGGGCGCGCCACATAACGCACGCCGACGCTGGCCGCAAAATCGCGGAACTCCTGGCGGTTACCGTCATCAAGAATGTAGATATTGACCTTATCTTTCGGCCAGTCGATGCCCAGCGCGGCATAAATAGTGGGTTTTACCACGCTCATTGGCTCGTTATAGGTGGGCACCAGCAAGTCGACTGTCGGCCACAGGCGCGGATCTTCCGGCAGCGAGACCGGCTGACGATGCAGCGGCCACAGCGTCTGGAAATAGCCCAGCACCAGCACCACCCAGGCGTAGGTTTCCGCGCCGATAAGCAGCAGACCGAACGTCAGGCTGAGCGGATCGTCCCAGTTCAGCGTGGAGGTATAACGCCACCAGAGATAGCGGCAGGAAACCGTCAGCGACAGCACGATCAGCATCATGGTCGCCAGCCGACCCGGCACACGCCGCACCACCATCGCCAGCCCCCACAGCATTGCCACAAAGATAAACTGTGTAAACAGATCAAGCGGTTGAGAAATACAGAGCAGCGCCAGCAGGGCGGCAGCGATGCTGGATAAAACAAAGACTAATTTGCGCAGCGCTGGCGGCAGGCGGCTGAGCCGCTGTTCCAGCCGATCGCCATGTTGGATACGCTGCGGCAGGCGATCAAGCCACTGATGAAAGCCCTGACGCCAGCTGAACAGGTGGCGAAACGCGTTAAACCTTTTACGCTGGCTAACGGCACTGCCGTCCTGCGGCAGGAAAAGCAACAACCACAGGCTCTGTGTAAAAAAGCGCACGATGTCCAGCGGGCGCGGGCGCTCCGGAGAAATATGCGGATAGAGCGTGCGGCGCTGCGCAATAATCCGCTGCCAGCCAGCGGTTTCAAAACGCAGCAGCGACCAGCCCAGCACCAGCCAGAAGCAGTGAATGCTGGCCGCCAGCCTTGAGGTGCCAGCATGAAGATAACCGTTATAACGCGCACTCAGTGCCTGCCAGGCTGGCGCCGCGATTAGCCAGCGTAACGGATTCATGCGATCTCCTCGCGGATATGCATCATTAGCCAGTTCGCCAGCGTGGTGATCTCTTCGCTGGCCAGCGCCAGCGGCCGGTATTCTCCCAGCGGCTGTTTATTTAGCAGTGCTTCAAACAGCGCTTCATCACGATGGATCATTAGCGGAATCAGATTGCGCAGCGTGCTGATCCACAGCTGATGCAGATCCTGCTGAACTTTGCTGTTGGCGTTAAACTGGTTGAGCAAATAGAGCGGCTGAAGATCGTCAACGGGCTGATGTAGTCGTAGATGAACGTTGCCATCGGCTACCAGCAGCTGAATTAGCCGATTAGCCTGAGCATAAACCGGCTGCAGCCAGGGCTGCTCGCCGCCCGGCAAATCGAGTAAAACCCAGCGGTAATGGGTTTTTAACGCGGCAAGGTAAGGCAGCCATGCATGTGCGAACGGCGCTGGATCGGTGTAAAAGTGTGTGCGTTCTGCGCAGGTTAGCTGGCCAAACGGGATAAAGTCGGGGCCGTTGGGATAGCGTAACGCCACATGCTGCGGGTCTTCGCCGTCCAGCATGGCGCGCATCCAGCCGCGGGTCTCGCTCTGCGGCGTATTAAAATGCTGGCGCAGCTGATTGCTCGGCGACCAGTCCATCACGATGGTCGGCTCGCCCAGCTGCTGTAACGCCCAGGCCAGAGCCGCCGTCACGGAAGTGGTGCCCGCGCCTCCCCGCACGCCCTGTAGCGCTAAGACCGGCATGCATTTTCCTTTTGTTGCGCAGATAGCTCATTTAATAATGGCCAACGTGCAAGGATAGCTGCCAGTCGCTCTTCACGCGCAATATCAACATAGCGAAATGCAGAAAAAGAAAAAGCTTCGCTAAGCTTACTAATGTCATCATTTAGCCTGAAATTATCAGACTTAACAGAAATTTCTTGCGGTTGTTTCATTTACCTTGCCATTTAGAAAGACATTGAATAGCGTTTAATTTCCTTACCAACAGTAAGGATAAAGACATAAGTGTATGAGCTGGCACTTTATTATATTTGTTTAAATTATCCAGGCGAAATAAATCCCTGTCTATAATAAAATAGCTTCTGTTGAACCAATTTGCGAAACTTCTATGGCACTCTCTTTTACGCTCGGCATTGAGCAGGTTCAGAATGAATTAATAGAAATGCAGCCGCCGGGCTGCTACTGGCTTACCGTTAACCGACCTGATGATGCCCGTTTGCTGGCGCGTCAGGTAATTAACGCTCAGCAGGCGCTGACGCTAATTAGCGCTGGTGAAAAGCCGCAATCATTACTGGAACCCGCGCTGCCCAATGGGCCAGAGCGTATTCCTTTTTATTCTTTGCCGGAAAAACGTCGTGCGCTGTTAGATTTACCCGAAGATTTAGCCCGAACGCTTTCAGCGAAGCCGCGATTAATATTATTTTTCACTGATTTTTCTTTCATAGAAAGACTATCACCTGTGGAATTAATCGTATGGATAAAAAAGATCAACCGTACACTGGCCGCTCGTCATAGTTGCCTGTTAATTATTACTTCCGGCTCCGGTGTAAATAGTTTACGTCAGACATTACTGAGCACCTTTCGGCAATTAAACGGCCTGGCTCATCTGGAATATCAGCAGGACAGCTGGAACTACCGTGTTAGCTGGTGGTGTCACGATCAACGTTTGATGGCGGATCGGGCGCTACGCTTAACCGCGCGCGGCTCCGGCTTTGCGGCAATGCGTGAAAATGACCAGAACACACCGCTGACGCTGAATGATGAAGCCATTTGTATTGCAGAACGTCAGGTTCTGGAGGGCGCGCCGCCCCTCTCCAGCCACTGGCAGCTATTTGACAGTAACGATATGGTTGCCTCACGCGCTCAGCAGGCGGATTCCGCCACGGTGATTTTCTCGCTAAACCATAACGAGGAGATCCGCATACTCTCGCAGCATATCCACACTCTGCGGCGCATGCGCGGAGCCGGGCTGAAGATTATGGTACGTGAAATGCAAACCAGCCTGCGTTACAGCGATGAGCGCCTGCTGCTGGCCTGCGGCGTTAACGCCATCGTGCCCTTTGGCGCACCGATGTCGCGCTTTTTGACCACGCTGGAAAGCCTTCAGGGACAGCGTTATAACCGCCACGTGCCCGTCAATCTTGATGCGCTGTTGCAGTCGCTGCAGCCGCTGCAGCAGCGCGGTTTTTTATCGCTGGATACCTTTTGCCAGTCGGTTACGCAGCTGGTCAGCAATACGCTACTGCCGGAAAATGGCAAAGGGCTGCTGGTGGCATTGCGCCCGGTGCCTGAGCTAAGACCAGAGCAAGCACTTACATTATGTAAGCCGCGTCGTTATGGCGACCTGGTAACGGTACGCGGCGATCGGCTCTATCTGTTTCTCTCTTCATGCCGCTATAACGATCTTGATACCGCGCTGAAGTTTATTTTCCGGCTGCCGCACGATGAGCTGTTTTCTAACCGCCTGGTCTGGTTTGAAGATTTACAGATCCTTTCTGAAGTCAGGCAGATGAAAACGCTGGTGCCGGAGGCGTGGAAAGATATGCCGCCAGCCGCGAAGGTGGTGCTGCCGGAAGTAACGCCGCCGCAGCCGGTTGAACGTCAGACACCGCAGCCGGTGGTGCTCAGCTTTAATAAATCGGGGGCTGTGCGCGAATGACACTTATTGATGGCGTGCAGATTTTAATTCTGCTGGTGCTGATCGCGCTGCTGCTGAGACCACTGTATACCCGTTGGCTTCCCGCCCGCTGGCGCAGCGTCACGCAACGGCTGTTGCCGCCACGCTCATTAAAATATGAAGGTACCTGGCAACGTCAGCCCAACAAAACGGATAAAGATAAATAATGACTGAGAGTAAAAAGACGCCGTCTTCCACGGCTGCTTTCTGGCGTAACTGGCGCGGGCTGGGCGGCTGGAATTTCTATTTTTTAATTAAGTTTGCGCTGCTGTGGTTCGGCTACCTTAATTTTCATGCCTTGACGAACCTGGTATTCCTTGCCTGGCTGTTGTTTCCCCTTCCCTCGCTGCGACTGCACCGTCTGCGTAGCTGGATCTCATTACCGCTCGGCTTTGCGCTGTTCTGGCACGATACCTGGCTCCCCGGCCCGGAAAGCATTATCAGCCAGGGCGGGCAGCTGGCAGGCTTTTCCGGTGCTTATCTGCTCGACCTGGTTAACCGGTTTATTAACTGGCAGATGGTGGGCGCCGCCTTTGTGATGCTGGTGCTGTATCTGTTTATTTCCCAGTGGGTGCGCATCACGGTGCTGGTGTCGCTACTGCTGATCTGGATAAACATAATCAATCTCGCCGGGCCCGCTGTTTCACTGCTGCCGACCAAATCGGCCACGCCGGACGTGGTGCTGAACAACAAAACGCCAGCCAATAACGCAGCGGCGGATAAAAATGCCCTGGATGAATCCGCCCCGCCGACCAGCGCCAACCTGACGGCTTATCTGAACCGCTTTTATCAGACGGAAAAGCAGCGCGTTACGCAATTTCCGACGACGCTGTCGCCTGACTCACAGCCGTTTGACATCCTGGTTATCAACATCTGTTCGCTCGCCTGGTCAGATATTGATGCGGTTCAGCTACGCGATCATCCGCTGTGGAAGCATTTTGATATTCTGCTCAGCAACTATAATTCTGCGACCGGCTACAGCGGACCGGCCGGTATTCGTTTGCTGCGCGCCAGCTGCGGTCAGACCTCCCATAGCGATCTGTATAAACCCGCCGATCGGCAGTGCTATCTGTTTGATAATCTGGCGAAGCTGGGCTTTAAAGAACAGTTGATGATGGACCATACCGGCGTTTTTGGTAATTACCTGAAAGAGCTGCGTGTCGATGGTGGTCTTCAGGCACCGTTGATGTCGCAGGCCGGGATTACGCCAGAACTGACCTCGTTTGACGGCTCCCCGGTCTATAACGATGCGCAGCTGATGCAGCGCTGGCTGGACGATCGTACTAAAAGCAACGATGCGCGCACCGCAACGTTTTACAATGTGATCCCATTGCATGACGGCACGCGCAACCTCGGCACTACCGGAACCGCGCCTTATAAGCCGCGTGCGCAACTGCTGTTCGATCAGCTGGATACTTTCCTGACAAACCTGGAAAAATCGGGACGTCAGGTACTGGTGATTATGGTGCCGGAGCATGGTGCCGCCGTGGTAGGCGATAAGATGCAAATGTCTGGCCTGCGTGATATTCCCAGCCCGGGCATTACGCATGTTCCGGTAGGTGTTCGCTTTGTCGGCATGAAGGCTCCGCATCAGGGACAACCGTTGACGGTGGATACGCCGACCAGCCTGCTGGCCATTTCTGAACTGATTTCACGTGTGGTTGACGGGCAGGTATTTAATGCAGCGAATGTAAATATGTCGGTGCTGACGGAAAACCTGCCGCAGACGCCGGTTGTTTCAGAAAATGATAATGCCATCGTGATGATGTATCAGGGCAAACCCTGGATACGCCTGAACGGCGGCGACTGGGTGCCCTATCCGCAATAAAACCCGGTTCTGGCGGTCGCGTTATATACCGGCGTCCGCCACGTTTTAACTTCGGGAGAAAAGAAGTCCGTATCGTTTCACTACGCTGACTTGATCGTTAACCGTGAGCGTACGCTAAATGATGCGGGCTTTTTTAATGGCCGTGAGACTCAGGCAATATAGTCCGGAGCAATTTGCTCGATCAGGCAATCGATAATCAGGATTACCTGTGAGCTGGCCTGCTCTATTTTCTCCAGAAAGTCGGCCATTGCTGTAACATCATTCTGGCAAAATGCGGTTAACGCTGCACGTCCACTGTTATGAACTTCGGCGTGAGGCCGTTCAAGCTGACGAAATTTCTCGTTTCCGACAAACAGCGCATGTCCTTCCCCTTCGTAATACCATTTGCCCAACCGGCATTCATGATGGGTGTTAACTTTGCCTTTCTTATCTTTATTGAACAGCAGGGAATAGACCTGTTGCTTCCAGACAATATGATCAAGCTTCACCGTATTCAGAAATTGCTGCCGGGAAATAAAGCGAATAACGGATTGCATACGCGCTGAACGTTTGATCACCTCTTCTAAGGCTTCGCAGGCTTCATTAACCTCTTGTCTGACAATTACGTGGGCCCTGATGACGGTTGTACCGTTATCAGAAACCTGATCGGCCGACTTTTTAATATCGTTAGTAATTTTTTCTATTTTGGCAGACTGGTTTTTTACCTCTTCCGCAAGGCATTTGACTTCCTTTGAAAGCACGGTAAAACCACGCCCCATAGTGCCCACCCGGGCAGCCTCTATCGCTGAATTGATCGCCAACAGATCGGTTTGGTTAGCCAGACGGTTAATATCGCTTACACATTCCCTGATATCCTCTACCGATGCCTGCAACGTCCGGCTGACCTCATTGCCATTTTCAGCATGCTTTTCAAACTCGCACATCTTATCCAACAGCGCATGAATAAAGTTTCTTGCCTGCAGGTTCTTCTCATTAAGTTTTTCAATGATTTCCTCCTCTTTTTTCAGCTGTTCGCTGGAGGTAAGCAACGAGTTGCGAATAACCTCAACGTTATTAATGCCTGACAGGAGGTTTTGACAAATAATGCGTTCATAAAGCGAATTATGATGTGTTGCTATTATTTCTTGCAGCACCACTTCATTTTCATCAGATGATTTTTCCCTTAATCCAAATAACTCTGAAGCATATTTCATATTAAATCCGTTTATTTATCCATCCATTTTTTATTAAAAATCACGCCCCATGCGGTCGTTAACATCCACCTTCATTAATAACATAGAGCGTAACGGCGTCCTGATAACCATCAAGCGATAAATGGAGCAAGTATATGCATTATTTTGTATAGAAAGGTCATTATATCTAAAGAAGCGGTTTTGGGAGTTTTCTTTTAATCAGAAGAGAAATAAAACTAAATGGATGGATTAATTCATTAATAACAAAAATAAAGCGTAGCAGGTAATACATGACGGTAAATCAGATGACTAACGGGAACGTATGCTGCGTATAAAATAGCGCATCCGGGCTTGTGAAAGGCAATAATAAGCGAGGCGAAGCCTGCCTGTGACAGATAAAATTGAACGCGGAGCACGTTTAAATCTACCTGCTCCGCGTTAAGCTTAACTCACTTTCTGCTGCTCATCCTGATCCACGGCGAAGCAGGCAATCTGCTGATCGCCATACTGCTTCAACTGCGGCTGTAACTGGACGCAGGTGCCGAAGCGACGACGACAGCGCGCGTTAAAAGCGCAGCCGGGCGGCGGGCTCAGCGGGCTGGGCAGCTCGCCGGTCAGCTTGATACGTTCGCGGCGGTCGTCCGGGTTCAGACGCGGCGTCGCGGAAAGCAGCGCCTGCGTATAAGGATGACGCGGATTGGCGAAAATTGCCTCTTTGGTGCCTTTCTCCACGCAGCGACCCAGATACATCACCATCACCTCATCGGCAATATGCTCCACTACCGATAAATCATGCGAAATAAAGACGTAAGAGAGCCCCATCTCCTGCTGCAAATCCATCATCAGGTTCAGCACCTGCGCGCGTACCGAGACATCCAGCGCCGAGACCGGCTCGTCGGCGATCAGCACATCGGGATCCAGCATCAGGCCGCGCGCAATGGCGATACGCTGACGCTGTCCGCCGGAAAACATATGCGGATAGCGGTCATAATGTTCGGTCTTCAGCCCCACCTTGGCCATCATTTCCAGCGTTTTTTCCCGGCGTTCCGCTTTGCTGAGCGATGTATTGATCAGCAGCGGCTCTTCCAGTATCTGGCTCACTTTTTTACGCGGGTTTAGTGAGCCGTACGGGTTTTGAAACACAATCTGGATTTTTTGCCGACGCAGCGATTGCGCCTGCGGATCGTGCTTCAGCAGATCCTGACCGTGCCAGAACAGCTGCCCTTCGGTAGGCGTTTCAATCATTGTCAGCAGGCGGCCCAGGGTGGATTTGCCACAGCCTGACTCGCCCACCACCGCCAGCGTTTTCCCGCGTTCAAGGTTAAAGGAAACGCCGTCCAGCGCTTTCACCAGCCGTGGCTCGCCGAACAGACCCTTCTTCACCGGATAGTGCTTTTTCAGGTCGATAGCCTGCAGCAGATATTGCTGCTCTTGAGTTTCAGGACGCATAGGTTGGTCTCCCGGCATCATCCAGCGGATAGTGACACTTGGACTGACGCCCCGGAATATCACGCAGTTCAGGTTCTTCCACACGGCAATGGTCGGTGGCATAAGGGCAGCGCGGGTTCAGCAGGCAGCCGCTGGGCCGATCGTATTTGCCCGGCACCACGCCCGACAACGAAGCCAGACGTGCTTTATCGGCCGCAAATTCCGGCAGCGCGCGCAACAGCGCCTGGGTATAAGGATGGCGCGGTGCTTTGAAAATATCGCTCGCCTTGCCCGTTTCCACTACCTGTCCGGCATACATCACAATAATGTGCTGCGCGGCTTCCGCTACCAGCGCCAGATCGTGCGTAATCAGGATCAGCGCCATGTTCTCCTGCTTTTGCAGCTCCAGCAGCAGCTCAATAATTTGCGCCTGAATAGTAACGTCAAGCGCGGTCGTCGGCTCATCGGCAATCAGCAGACGTGGCCGACAGGCGATAGCCATAGCGATCATCACGCGCTGGCTCATACCACCGGAAAGCTGGTGCGGATAGACGTCCAGCCGCGATTCCGGATCGGGAATACCGACCTGATTCAACAGATCGATAGCGCGTTGTCGCCGGGTACGACGGTTGCCGCCCTGGTGAACTTTTATCGCTTCCATAATCTGATAGCCGACGGTATAGCACGGGTTCAGGCTGGTCATCGGATCCTGGAAAATCATCGCCACTTCCGACCCCACCAGCTGACGCCGCTCTTTTTCAGAGATGCGCTTCAGGTCGCGCTGGTTGAATTCCAGCTTATCCGCCATTACGCGGCCGGGATAATCGATCAGCCCCATAATCGCCAGCGAGCTGACCGATTTACCGGAGCCGGATTCCCCTACGATACCCACAACCTGGCCCTGTTCGACCTGGTAACTAATGCGGTCAACCGCACGGAACGGTGCTTTCTCTTCGCCGAAATGCACCGACAGTTTTTCTATATTTAATAACGCCATCTCGGTGCCTCTTTACTGCTTGAGTTTCGGGTCGAGCGCATCACGCAAGCCATCGCCCATCAGGTTAAATGCCAGTACCGTCAGCAGGATCACCAGTCCAGGAAAGGTGACCACCCACCAGGCACTCTGCGCATATTGCAGAACGTCGGAGAGCATGGTGCCCCACTCCGGCGTCGGCGGCTGCGCACCCATACCGAGAAAGCCCAGCGCGGCCATATCCAGAATCGCATTGGAGAAGCCCAGCGACGCCTGCACAATCAGCGGTGCCAGGCAGTTAGGCAGAATGTTAATGAACATCTGGCGAATGGCACCGGCCCCGGCTACGCGGGAAGCGGTCACATAATCGCGGTTGATTTCTACCAGCACCGCAGCGCGGGTCAGACGAATATAGTGCGGCAGCGCAACAAAGGTCAGCGCCAGCGAAGCGTTAACAATCGACGGGCCGAAAATCGCCACCAACACCAGCGCCAACAGCAGGCTTGGCAGCGCCAGCATAATATCGACCAGACGCATAATGGTGGCATCCACCGCTCCGCCAACGTAGCCCGCCAGCAGACCGAGGATCACCCCAAGGATCAGCGACAGCAGCACCACCAGGCAGCCCACCAGCAGCGACAGCCGCGCGCCGTACATCAGGCGCGACAGGACATCGCGGCCCACGTCATCAGTACCGAGAATGTATTGCCAGCTGCCGCCCTCCTGCCATACCGGCGGATGCAACAGCGCATCGCGGAACTGCTCAGCCGGACCGTGCGGCGCCAGCAGATCGGCGAAAATCGCCAGCGTCACCATAATCACGATATAGACCAGACCGACAACCGCGCCCTTATTACGTTTAAAATAGTGCCAGAACTCCTGTAAAGGGGTCATCGGCACGGGTGCAGCGCTGACGCCGCCCGGATTAATAACAGACATAGCGCCCCCTTATTTTTTATGTCGAATGCGCGGATTCACCACGCCATAAAGCAGATCAACCAGCAGGTTAACCAGAATAATCAGCGTGGCGACCATCAGTACGCCGCCCTGAACCACCGGATAATCGCGGCGCTGTAAGGCCTCAATTAGCCAGCGTCCCAGGCCCGGCCAGGAGAAGATAGTCTCGGTCAGGATCGCGCCCGCCAGCAGCGTACCGATTTGCAGACCGATAACGGTAACCACCGGCAGCATTGCGTTGCGCAGCGCGTGGACAATAATTACCCGCATCCGCGTCAGCCCTTTGGCGCGGGCGGTACGAATATAATCTTCGCCCAGCACTTCCAGCATTGATGAGCGAGTCATGCGTACAATCACTGCCAGCGGGATAGTGCCCAGCACGATAGCGGGCAGGATCATATGCATTACCGCGTCATGGAAATCGCCCGGCTCGCCCCAAATCAACGTATCGATCAGAACAAAGCCGGTCAGCGGCTGCGTATCATCCAGGAACACCGCATCGCCTAATCGTCCTGATACCGGCGTCAGGTCAAGCTGCACCGAGACCAGCATAATCAGCATGATGCCCCACCAAAAAATCGGCATCGAATAGCCGGTCAGCGAGATGCCGACAGCGGTATGGTCGAATATGGAGCCGCGTTTTACCGCTGCCAGCACGCCAACCGGGATACCGATAGCGACGGCAAACAGCATGGCGCAAATGCCCAGCTCCAGCGTAGCCTTGAAGCGCGGCACAAATTCATCCCATACCGGCGTACGGCTTTTCAGGGAGATGCCAAGGTCGCCGTGCAGCACGCCGTTAATGTAGGTGAGATATTGTTTCCACAGTGGCTGATCCAGCCCCAGTTGGGCCATAAGCTGTGCGTGACGTTCAGGGGAGATCCCGCGTTCGCCGGCCATGATCAGTACCGGATCGCCGGGGATCAGGTGTACAAAAGCGAACGTTAACAAGGTAATACCGATAAACGTTGGGATCACCAGACCCAAACGTCGGAATATGAACTGCAGCATAATCCGGTTTCTCTATTTTTATCCCACCGCTCAGGGCGGGTTTTTGCTCACATCCTGCGCTGGCGTGAAGCCAGCCGCGACGCAATACATTGCGCCTTAGCCAGTTTTTTCGTCCGGGAAAGGGGATGAAAACGCTTCAGCCCGCAGACATCGCCGTCGGGCCATCGCTACCTGTAAAATCACCGGCAGCGACAGCAATGTAATTTATCGGGCCAGACGCTGCCGGCCCGGTAGATTATTCAGCGATATCGACGTTTACGAAGTAGTGGCCGCCCAGTGGATCCACCACATAGTTGGACACTTTTTTACTTACCGGCTCATAGACCGTGGAGTGGGCGATAATCAGCGCAGGCGCCTGATCGTGCATTACCACCTGAGCCTGCTTGTAAAGCTGAATACGCTTTTCATGATCGTCCGTGGCGCGGGCTGGCTGAATCAGGTCCTCAAACGACTTATCGCACCAGCGCGAGTAGTTAGAACCATCTTTTGCCGCAGCGCAGCTGAACAGCGTAGCGAAGAAGTTATCTGGATCCCCGTTGTCGCCGGTCCAGCCCATCATCACCGTCTGGTGCTCACCATCTTTGGCGCGCTTCAGATATTCGCCCCACTCATAGGTAACGATTTTGGCTTTCACGCCGATTTTCGCCCAGTCGGACTGGATCATTTCGGCCATACGGCGCGCGTTCGGGTTGTAAGGACGCTGTACCGGCATCGCCCACAGGTCGATAGCGAAACCATCGGCCATGCCTGCTTCTTTCAGCAGCGCTTTGGCTTTAACCGGATCGTAGGAGTAATCCTGCACCGCATCGTTATAGCCCCACATGGTTGGCGGGATCAGGTTTTTCGCTGGCTGACCGGCACCCTGATAAACGGCCTCAATGATTGCGTTTTTGTTTACCGCCATGGTCAACGCCTGACGCACTTTTAGGTTATCCAGCGGCTTTTTCTCAACGTTAAACGAGAGATAGCCGACGTTCAGACCTGGCTGCTCCATCAGGTTGATGTTCTTATCCTGCTTCATGCGGGCGATATCCGCCGGGTTCGGGTAAGGCATGACATGGCACTCGCCTTTTTGCAGCTTGGCGTAGCGCACCGAGGCATCCGGCGTGATAGAGAACACTAAACGATCGATTTTCGGCTTAGTGCCCCAGTATTCGGCGTTGGCTTTGTACAGGATGCGTGAATCTTTTTGATACTGCAGCAGCTGGAACGGGCCAGTGCCGACCGGATTGAGGTCAACTTTTTCCGGCGTACCCGCCTGCATCATCTTGTCAGCATATTCTGCCGAGAGAATAGAGGCGAAATCCATCCCAAGGTCGGCCAGGAACGGGGCTTCCTGACGGGTCAGCGTAAAGCGCACGGTATAGTCATCAACCTTCTCAACTTTACTGATCAGGTTGGGCATGTCCATGCCTTCGAAGTATTCGTAGTTACCGCCAGAGACGCCGTGATATTTGTTGTTTTTATCAAGCTGACGCTCAAAGGTGAATATCACGTCATCCGCATTAAAATCGCGGGTGGGTTTGAAATCTTTAGTGGTGTGCCACTTCACGCCTTTACGCAGGTGGAAAGTGTAGGTTTTGCCATCTTCGCTAATGTCCCACTTTTCGGCCAGCGCCGGATGCAGCTCGGTAGTACCGATAGTGAACTCCACCAGACGGTTATAAACCTGGCGGGAGCTGGCATCATAAGTGGTACCGGAGGTGAACAGCTGCGGGTTAAAACCTTCTGGCGATCCTTCTGAACAATAAACCAGAGTCTTTGCCTGAACGCTAACGGCAACGGTCATCGCCATCAGGCTCAGGCCGACCTTTAGCACCCCTGATTTAGCCAAGGAAATACTCATGCTTATGCTCCAATATGTGATGTGTGTTGTGCGCGTATGCCCGGCCTGTGTTTTTTTTGTGCGGCCGGTGCGAGTTGCCCGAAGGCAACAGGAGATAAGTGATGGCGGGTGGTTCTGATAGCGTGAAATCTATCAGAAGAATCTGCTTCCCTTACTCCGGTGAAACATCAATTTGTCAACAGAATGAAAGAACGTCAATACAGATATGAGGTATTTACACAGAGTGTGAGAAACAGCAAGCAAACATAAAAAAAACCTTCTGATAACAAAACCAGTTGGAAAGTTTATTGCCAGGCCGTTTAACCCTATAAACATCGGGTAAAAAATGCGCAAGCCAGCAGGTTTAACCGCAAAAAAACGATTAAAATTTATCGTTGAACGCTGCATAACTGAACGATTAGCGAGCTGTTCAGTCAAAGAGCTAGCTAAAAATGCTGCGATATCGGCACAAGAAAACGGCAATATGCAATATTCGGTCATAAGTTATACGTAGAGCGAATTAAGCACAGAAGCCAGATGTGACGGTGAGCGAAAGGATAAAAGCGCGATTAATGCCAGCTTTCCTGCGCTGATAGAGCCTGAGGGGCAAAAGAGGAAGTTATGGCCTGAGCGAGAGTCATAACTTTAGATAATAGACGGGGAAATGGCATAAAATTATCGGTTATCTAATTCCGGATGATAAAGCATGTTGATTTCATCAATTCGACGCTGATTCATATTAATCTGGCAACGTGCCTGCGCCTCACCATAAGCATGCGTGTTTTCTTCAGGCGCGGCAATGGTTTCGCAGTAGCTCTTCCTGTAATCCAGCCATAGCCGCTGACTGTTGATAAAATTATTGGCCATTCACTGGGTTGATTGGTGCCGCAGGTTCCAACTGATGTAAACAGGCGATCGGGATGCAGCACCATGGGGTCATGGTATTTCCTGCTCATTGAAATCCTTTTTCAAAACACAAAAAGGCGTTATCGCAGAGAGAGGAAACCAGAAACGTGACGGGGAAAAAAGCCGTGGTTTTGAGCCAGGTCTTATAAAGATCGCTGCCCTGAAACGCAAAAACCCCAGTCATTGCTGACTGGGGCTGGGAATTTGGTCGGCGAGAGAGGATTTGAACCTCCGACCCACACGTCCCGAACGTGTTGCGCTACCAGGCTGCGCTACTCGCCGATGGGGGCGCATCTTACTGAGGTCACCGTCAGGCGTCAATGACTTTTTCATGCAGCGCGCATCAACTGCATGAAAAGCATTCACTCAGGCGGGGTGCGCCCTGCGGGTTAACTTTTGCTGCTCGTTACGTTCGCAGGAGCCTGACACCAGTTATTTGCCGCCTTGATCCCGCCATCCGGCGAGGTATAACCCAGACAGCCAAGAATGGTATCGAAGAACTCAACGTGACGATGGGTTTTCCCAATGCGCTGCTGTGCCTGCAACCGTTCAAAAGCCTGCTTGTTGTGCGCATCCGCCAGATATTTATCGGAGGCCCAGACAATCATTGGCACGCGGAACTGCTCCGGCGGCGCCATCTCGCGCGGCGTACCGTGCAGATGCATATTGTCGCTAATAGACTCCCCGTGATCGGAAGCGTAAAACACAATCGCTTTCTTATCACGCAGCTGATCATAAACGCTGTCCAGCACGGTATCGGTATAGAGCACGGAATTATCAAAGGCGTTAATCAGCTGGGCTTTGCTGCACTCTTCGTCCACGCCCATACACTCTGGCGTATAGCGCGCGTAGCTACGCGGATAACGCTGCGAATAGAGATAGTGCGAACCTTTGGTATGCAGCACCACCAGATGTTTGCCGTTGGGATGACGATCGAGCGAGGCTTTCAGTTCCGGGATCAGCAGCATATCGTCCACTGCCTTGCCCTGGTTACGCGGTTCTGAGCCAATCTGCTCGCGAAAAGCGAAATTATCGGCATGGGTATTATCGTAAAACCAGACCTCACTCTGCATGGCGAACAGCTCTGAACTGAAGCCCAGCGATTTCAATACGGCGAAGATATTCTCTTCTTTCAGCGTCCGGCCAGGGTTATCCATGGTGCCGCCTTCACGAACAAACATGCAGCGCAGCGAGAGCTTGGTGGCGGTATCGCAGGACTCACCGCGAAAGGCCACCAGATTTTTTTCATGGGAAAGCTTAGGGGTGGTGTCGCGCTCATAGCCCAGCAGCCCCATATGATCCCAGCGGGTGGTTTCGCCAATCACAAACACCACGTAAGTATCATCAATACCGGGCGGGGCAACGTAGGTGAATTTTTTCGCCGGATCGAGCAGCTCTTGCCCGTCAACGGTTTCGTCGATACGTGTCCAGGCAAACAGACCCAGCGCCGACAGCCAGTTAGAGGGTAAATAAGAGTGCGCCACTACGCCGCCATAGCTGGGCAGATCGATGTTAGTGATCTCTTCGTTGGCTTTTTGCAGCTTGTCAAAATAGCGAATCGGCAGCCAGACCAGCGCGACCGCCAGCAGCATCACCGCTATCGGCCTGATCCGCTGGCCGGGCGTTTTAAGCTGTTCGATTAATGTCAGGCGCAGCCGGTTACGCCAGATCATCAGCAGCGGTAACGCGCTGAGCAGCACCATCCACAGAACAAACTGATAGCCCACCACTTCTTTAGAGAGATCGGTATCGGTAGTCATCACCGAAGCGATGATACCGTAGCCAATCACCACATTAAAAAAGGCCATATAGTAACCGGCGGCCACGGAAATCAGCACCAGCATGGTAGCCAGAATACGGTAAAAAAGTTTTCCGCCCAGCGACAGCAAACGCATCAGGAAGAAAGTGAGCAGAACGATAGCAACCACTTCTGCCACCGCTGACAGCCAGTCAGAAAAAGTAGACTTGCTGAGAAAAGGATCAAACCGACGATAAAATATGGGGAGATTCAGTAAAATACCAATGTAGAGTGACAGCAAAAGAGAGAGTTTTTGCTGAGTAAGTGATTTTATGTAATTCATTCGACCTTCTATATTCCCGGCGTAACAGTTACTTTACGAGCATTCTTCAGACCGCTTCGTTGCGCCAGAGTTCTTACCGGTAATCGCAATATTCATTCTGTGTGATGAACAAGAGGATTCTGAACGGAAAAAGGAACCTTTTCCGGTGAAGCGCTGCCAGTTAACCACAATTAGCCGACAGGATCAGCGAAATTTCGCCATCGTAACGAGAAAGCACACCCTTAACAGGCGGGAATTGATGGCAAATAAAAGAGCGAACGCGCAAAAAGAGGCGTTCGCCAGGCTGTATTAGTTGATGATATTCAGGGTGACGTCGATGTTATTGCGGGTTGCATTCGAGTAAGGGCAAACGATATGCGCGGCGTCCACCAGCTTTTTCGCTTCTGCCTGATCCATACCCGGCAGATTGATATTCAGCGTGACTTCTATACCAAAACCGGTTGGCAACGGGCCAATCCCCACTTCGCCTTCGATAAAAGCCTCTTTCGGCATAGTGATTTTATCGCGCGCGGCCACGAACTTCATCGCGCCGAGGAAACAGGCGGAGTAACCTGCCGCAAACAGCTGTTCCGGGTTAGTCGCTTCGCCGCCTGCGCCGCCCATCTCTTTGGGGACGCCCAGTTTTACGTCCAGCACGCCATCAGAAGAGGTAGCGCGACCGTCACGTCCGCCCGTTGCCTTTGCTTTTGCCTGATAAACGACTTTTTCTAATGACATAGATAACCCCTTGGTTGGTTTATTCGCTATTAAATCGTGAGCTATTTAATAAGCCCGACATTATAGATCTTAGTTGCTTCCGCTGCCGTTGTCAGTGGCTGAAAAGCAGACAGCTAACGGATGAGACTATCGCGCAGCCTGTTCAACTGTGCTTTCATATCCTGTAGCGTCGCGACATCACACTCCGCAGCACAGACTACCGCTTCAGGAATGCTTAATGCTTTTACGCGCAGCACCCGCCCCGCTTCGGTTAAGGTGACCACCACCTGGCGCTCATCCTGTCTCGAACGCTGGCGCAGTACCAGCCCTGCCGCTTCCAGTCTTTTTAGCAGCGGCGTCAGCGTGGCGGAATCCAGAAACAGACGCTCGCCAATGTCGGAAACCGTAATATCATCCCGCTCCCACAGCACCAGCATCACCAGATATTGTGGATAGGTAATATCAAGCTGCGTCAGCAGCTGCCGGTAAAGCTTGTGCATCGCCAGATTGGCGGAATAGAGCGCAAAACAGAGCTGGCTATCCAGCGACAGTAGCGCACCCGAAGCTTTTTTGTCATCTTGATGTTTACTCATGCGTGACAAGTTAAATAGTACGCTACATAATTGCAAGCGATATTTAAACCAGGCCAGGAGGGTAAAATGCAATCACTGGAAGAACAGGCAAGACGCTATGCCACCGAAGTACACGCCGCAGCCGGACAACGCCGCAAATATACCGATGAACCCTATATTGTTCATCCAGCGGCGGTAGTAGAGCTGGTGCGCAGCGTTACGGATAATGAACATATGCTGGCCGCTGCCTGGCTGCATGACACCGTGGAAGATACCGGCACCACGCTTGCGGATATTGAACGGCAATTTGGCGCTGAAGTCGCTACGCTGGTCGGCATGTTGACCGACAGCAGCCAGCCGCAGGCAAAAAATCGGGCAGCGCGTAAAGTGGCGCATTTTCGTCATACTGCCGACGCCGCGCCGGAGGCACAAACCATCAAGCTGGCAGATATCATCGATAACACGCGCGCTATCGTGCAGTACGACCCCGATTTCGCACGCATTTATCTGGTAGAAAAACAGGTGCAGATCGGCTTGCTACAGCAGGGTGACGCCACGCTTTGGCAGCAGGCGAAGGTGACAATAGAACAAGGCATAGCGCAGCTGCGCGAAAAGCCTTACAACGTGCCGGAAGCCTGGTTTACGCGTCAGGCCGCAAAATATGTGTTGTAGGCGGCGTCACGGGCAGGATAGTTAAGGAAAATCTTATAATTATGGCGATATGTTAATGCCGATTATCAATAATAAAATCTCCAATTAACACAATAATATCAAGATAAAGGCCCGGTTTATTATTTTTAATAGCGGCCCTTTTTTATAACGTTAGATCAGCTAACAACCCAATTTCCCTTTAGATAATCCGTGCCAGCCAGGGTGTGCTTGTTTATATCTGTTATCGCTCGTTCTACCTTACCTCTGAATCCGAGACGATAATCATGAATCAAAAACCTTTCCTCACTATTAATCCTCTGTTCGACGACGGCTTTACCGCTACCACACGCGCAGACTATTACGCCATCGCCATGCTTTCCGGTACGGCAATCAATGTAGAAAGCGGCAACTATGTTCAGGTTGCGCTTAACGGCCAGACTTATCAGGGACTGGTCGATAAAAATGGCGAGTGGAGCATTCCCCTGCCGCCATCAACCATTACCAGCCTGATTAATACCGATCCCAGCGTCAGCCACAACCTATTGGTGAGCGTGACCAATAACCAGGGCGAATCTACCGAGCAAAGCCGCCAGCTATCGGTTCCTGACATTTCCGACGGACGCGTGGCAGGTATCGGCATTAATCCGATCGCTGGCAATGATGAAATCATCGGCCGGGAAAAATTGCAGGCTCAAGTGATTTCCGGCCTGACGCAAGATGTGCCAGAGGGCACCCTGGTTACTGTTCACCTGGCAGGGCAAACCCGCGAAGTCCCAGTGGACAGCAATGGCACCTGGAGCTTTACCCTGACTCCGCAAGAGATGAAGGCGCTGGCGCCTGGCGAATATACCCTCACCGTCCAGCTGCCTTACACCCAGGGCGAACCGCTTGTCTGGACCAATCGCACCTTTAACGTCACGAAAGATAAAGGCACCTCCTATGCAGCAGAGATCGCCATCAATACTATTTCTGGCGACGATGTGCTGATGGCGGACGAGCAGAAAAGCGGCCTGATTGTCAGTGGCACCACCGTCAATGTGGCGAGCGGCAAAGAAGTCTGGGTGCAGCTGGGCGAGCATATTTATGCGGCGACAGTAAAAAATAACCACTGGCAGACCAAAATACCGGCGGAAGATCTGGCGCAGCTGCATAACGGCTCTGCCACTCTGCTCGCCTCGGTAAAAGATCTGCACGAAACGGCCACCGCCGTCCATAAATTTGGCGTTGGCGAGTCGTTAACCATGCCGCATCTCTCTCTCAACGATGCCTATGATAATTTCTCTGCCGAAGACGCTCAGTGGTCGCTGTTATCGGAAACGCTTTCCGGCACCGTTACCCGCGTACCGGCAGGCACGCTTGTCACGGTGCAGCTTGGCACCCTCACCTGGGAAACGCCTGTCGGCAACAACGGGAACTGGCAGCTACCGATTTCACCCGCCGATCTGATGTCGCAGTCGCCCGGAGCGTTGCCGCTGACCGTAAGCGTCAGTAATGATAAAGGCGAGACGGCAACATCAACGCATACCATTAGTTATCACGGCTTCGACACTGAAGCACAGACGCTGCTGGTGATGAATCCTGTTTCAGGTAACGATGTTATCTCATCACGTGAAAAGAACGTCGATATAGCGATCTCGGGCGCGACCTTAAACGTGCCTGAAGGGCAGGAAGTGAATGTCACCATAAAAACTCCATATGACTCCCTGGTATTACAGGGAAAAGTCGATGTGAATGGCGAGTGGGCGGTTACCTTATCCCCTAAGCAACTCAATCAGTTTTTTGGTGTAGAGCTGACTGTTGAGGCCGCCATTAAGAACGATGCGCAGTGGCAGAATCCCAACGGCGAGGAGCTAAGCGCCAGCCGTACGTTGCACATTGACAGAAACCTTGATTATGGTGAGCCCATTGACCTGCATATCGATAATGTTCGCGATGGGCAACATATTTCTCTGAATGAGTTCCCTGACGGCCTGACCATCAAAGGCGGCATTAATTCTACTTCTTACCAATATCAGGTCACCGTGCAGATCGGCGAATGGAGCGGGACCACAGAAACCACTTACGATCGCTGGGAAATCACCATCCCGCCAGAGCGCCTCGCGGCCTTACGCGAAGGCCGTGCAACGATTGAAACCACACTCTTCAACAGAGAAACCGGCGACACCACCAGCGAAGTGTTGCATGTGGTCTTTGAGCGGCCCATCGTAGTGCCGGAAGAGCCGCAAATCACCCTCGATCCGGTGATGGGGACCGATCACATTACCGAAGTAGATGCGGAGCAACCCTATGCGCTTACCGGCACCGTAACCGGTAAAGACAGCGACTGGGGCGATCTGAGCGTGGAGCTGAACGGTCAAATTTACCGGGCTAGCTTCGCGAACGGAAAATGGCTTGCCTGGGTGCCGGGCGATGAAATCAATGCGCTGCCCGCCGGTGAACAGAAGCTGACCGTGCACGGATGGTCACGCGTTGCAGGCGACACCCTGACCAGCGAAAAAACGGTGATAGTCGATGCCGACAGTGAACAGCCGCCCTTTGGCGTATCAATTAGCGCCGTTCAGCGAGGAAATGAGCTGATAAGCTGGGGCTCGCTGGAATCCGGATTAAATATTTTCGGTACAACGCTCTCCTCCACCCCAGCCGGCACGCGGGTCGATATTGCGTTTCACGGCAAACATTATCAAACCGCTACCGTTGGAACAGGCTCATGGGAGCTGACCATCCCGGCGGAGGATCTCGTCTCACTGCCGCTTTCCAGCAGTGAACTTATTACCGCCACGTTAGGCGAGCCTGGTCAGCATAGCCTTTCCGACGCAAGGATGCTGACATTCGTGGATGATATTTATGATTACACTCCCTATATCTCGTTTGACAGGCCATACAGTCAAGTTATCAACCCTGGCGAGATAGACGAGTCTCTGGTCATCAGAGGGAATATTAGTAACTTACGTAGCCCTTCGACAGTCCTGGTTGAGTTCGGAGATAAAGTCCTGGATACCACGACAGATAAAGTGGGTTACTGGAGTGTGCGTATTCCCACCTCGGTGTTAAGCGCAATGCATGACGGCGTTTATGCATTGAAAGTCACCACCTGGTATAGCGATCGAAACGCTGATGTGGTGAAGCTCGAAAAAGAAACCCCGCTGGTTATTGATACCGATAACAATACGCTTCCCGTACTGACCATAGATACGGTCACTGGCGATAATATTCTGCTGCCGTCTGAGATAGAAAATGGCTTTACGTTAAGCGGTAGCGTAACCAACGTGATGGATGGCAGTAATGTCGGCCTCGACCTCGGCGATCGGCACTATAGCGCCGAAGTTACGAAAGGGCGGTGGCAAATAACCCTTACTCCGGAGGAGCTTCCGCCGCTGGCGCTGGGCGAAATCACCCTTTCAGCCGAAGCGAACAGCTATAATGGTAAAACCGTCACCACCCATACCCAGATCACTGTCAGCGTACCGGATCAGCCACAGATCACGCTCGACCCCGTGACCGAAGGTAATTTCGTTACGCGCGCTTTTAGCGATGTGACGCATTATTTTACCGGCACCATTGCATACGATCTGCCCGGCGCGGCAACATTGATCCTGAACGGAAAAAGCTATCAGGCAAGCGTTGCCAATGGTATGTGGACGGCAGCGGTGCCGGGCGCAGATATTGCAGCCCTGCCTGACGGCCAGCTGCCGGTGACAGTAACCTGGCATCGTTTTGCCGACAATACCAGCGCCGCCAGCGCGACGTCCTTGCTCAAAATCGT
The DNA here is from genome assembly GCF_002101395.1 of Pantoea alhagi. Taxonomy (NCBI): domain Bacteria; kingdom Pseudomonadati; phylum Pseudomonadota; class Gammaproteobacteria; order Enterobacterales; family Erwiniaceae; genus Pantoea; species Pantoea alhagi. The sequence continues at coordinate 1,469,125 of NZ_CP019706.1, forward strand.
GCCCGGCAGCGCTGGCGACAGCTATCCGGTGGGCGTCACGCTGGATGCCATTAGTGATGATAACCTGGTGACCCGCAGCGAAATCAGCGGCGGCCTGCTGCTGAGCGGCAGCGCGTTAAGCCAGCGCACCGTATCTCCGGGCGATGACGTCGATCTGCTGATCAACGGTAAGCATTACCATACGCAGATGACGCATGACGGCGAGGGCGCAACGCCGCGCTGGAGTCTGCTGGTGCCCGCCGCCGATTTGGCCGACAGCGACTCGGCAATCATCAAGGTCACCAGTCGAGGGCTGAGCGCGTCCAGCGAACTGCATATCGTTGCCGATGGGCAGGAACATGTTTCTCCACCGCGGCTGACAATAGACCCACTCAAAGGGTACGAAGATATCAGTGATGATGTGATCACCTCAAGCAGTATACAGAATACCTTTTATATTACCGGCTCCTCAGAAAATCTAACGGCCGGCAGTCAGGTAGAAGTAAGTATGAACGGTTTACACTGGCGAGGTACGGTGAATGAGAAAGGAGACTGGTCAGTATGGGTGTATGGCGACCCGCTGATACCGATGGAAGAAAGCTACTATCAGCTCAGCGCCACCAGCGTCGATGCTGTTTCCGGCGAGCGCGCCTGGGTTGAGCGCACAATGCTGCTCGATCATACTCAAAAACCTGATCCGCTGATTAGACTAAACGATGTGACCGGCGACAACATTCTGCAGCCTGCGGAGCTGGATGACGCGCTGACCATCAGCGGTAAGATGTTCTATTTCGAGCCGCATCAGACGCTGTACATTTCGCTGCTCGATTACGGTAACGGCCCGCAACTTTTTTATGAAACACAAACGCAAGCTGACGGCAGCTGGCGGCTCGATCTGCCCGCCGGTGCCTGGTCCGGGCTGACGGATCACCATTTGTTAACGGTCACCGGAGTAGACAGCCATGGAAAACTTTTCCATCTGGAACAGGATCTCTCTCTGCCTGCTTCGGGTGAATCAACGCTAACGTCTCTGGCCGATTTGGGCCTGAGCGGCGGCGAAAACGCTATTAGCGCCTTGCTGTCGCAATCTGAGGAGACGCAGAGCACGCACGTAACCGCAGATGCACCCGACAGCCTTGCCTTACCGACAGCGTCCAACGATCTCTGGACGACGATGCCCAATCGTAGCGAGGTCGATACCACCCATTATCCACTGGCGCAGCAGCAGGATTTAACCGAGCTGCTGGCGCAGCAAACCCCACTGGCATAACACAGAGAACCCTGCGGCAGCAGGGTTTTTTATCGTTTTTATTACCTGGTGCTTATGGTAAGGAAAATCTGTTATTTGCGTTGCGTTGGCAACGCCAGCAGTGACTGAAGGGACAGGTTTATTCTGGCTAAAAAACAACCACAAACCCTTTATCGCTCGGTTTATAAACGGATTTACTTGTTAATAAAACAGGCGATGACAACGGCAACAGGCGGTTAAAACCCCGTGCTTATCAATCTGCGCTTGATTATATCTGGTATCGCTCGTTCCTCTTCAACCCTGCATACGAGACGATAATCATGAGCAAAAAACCCTGCCTTACCATTGATCCTCTGTTTGAAGACGGCTTCTCTGCCACCTCCCCCGCTGACTATTACGCCTTCGCCAATCTCTCTGGCACCGCGCGCAATGTAGAAAGCGGCAATTACGTTCAGGTTACCCTTAACGGCCAGACTTATCAGGGTCTGGTGGATAAAAATGGCGAATGGCGTATTCCCCTGTCGCCCTCAACGATTACCAGCCTGATTAATGTTGATCCCAGCGTCACTCACGACCTGGTGGTCAGCGTGACCAATAACCAGGGCTACGCCACCGAGCAAATCCGTAAGGTGTCGGTGGTGGATATGTTAGATGGCCGCGCAGCGGGTATCGCCATTAGCCCTATTGCCGGCAATGATGAACTGATCGGCCGTGAAAAGATGCACGGCCAGGTGATCTCCGGCCTGACGGAGCGGGTAGCGGAAGGCGAGATGGTGACCATCACGCTGGAGGGAAAAAGCTGGCAGGTGCCGGTCGATGCCAACGGCGCATGGAGCAGCGTACTGACCCCTGAAATGATGAAAGGCCTGACGCCTGGCGAACATACCCTTTCCGTTAGCGCACCGAGTATTTATGGCGACAGCTACAGCAGCGACGAGCGCACCTTTACCGTCACCAACGAAAAAGGCACCTCGTATGCGGCAGAGATTAACGTCAACAGTATCTCCGGCGATGATCTGCTAACGGCAATCGAGCAGCAAAGCAGCCTGATCGTCAGCGGCACCACCGCCAATGTAGCCAGCGGTAAAGAGGTTTGGGTACAGCTCGGAGACGATATCTATGCCGCAACGGTAAAAAATAATCACTGGCAGGCGGAGATCCCGGCCAGCGATCTGGCGGACCTGAATAAGGGTCCTGCCACACTGATCGCCTGGGTAAAAGATCTACGCGAAACCGCCACCACGGTACGCGAATTTACCGTCGGTGAATCATTAACCATGCCCTATATCACGCTTGATGTGCCTTACAACAACTTTGACGCCGATGACATCCAGTGGGCGCTGCTAACAGAAGTGCTGTCCGGCCATGTCACTAACGTCGCGGCTGGCAGCTACCTGAATGTTACCTTTGGCGACCTGCGCTATCAGGCGCGAGTCGATGAAAATGGCGACTGGCGTTTGCCGGTTGCCCCTGACGATCTGTTATCACAGCCAACCGGCGAGATACCGCTGGTGCTGAGCATCACCAACGCCCAGGGCGAAACCGCTGAACTCAGCAAAACCATCTATTTTAGCGGCATCGATACCGGCAGCGAAACCAGAGTGGTGATTAATCCTGTCTCCGGCGATGACATCATCAACGCACGCGAAAAACAGACGGAGCTGACCATCACCGGGGATAGTTTAAATGTGCCAGCCGGACAATTTGTTGAGTTACGCTTTCCCGATGCGCTGGGCAATAACGCCTTTTTCGGTATTGTTGATCAAACGGGCGAATGGCGCGTTTCGCTCTCTGCCGATGATTTGAAAAATTTACCGGCGGGCGAGCTGCGTATCGAAGTCACGATTCCGGGCGATGATCAGTGGAGCAACCCCAACGGCGGGTCGCTCACCGGCGAGCGCTGGGTGACTGTCGAGCCAGGCGAGGCCACAGAAAATATCGCCTCTTTGACTATCGACTCGCTGGAGGATTATGGCCACCTTACGCTGGACCAGCTCAACGGCTTAACGGTCAGCGGCAGTGCTACCAACATCTCCGACGGCAGTGAAGTCTGGCTACAGCTGGGCGACTGGGCCTGGACCGGGGAAGTACATCAGGGTCAATGGCAGGTCACGATCCCGGCAGATAAAGTCCCTGAGCTACGTACCGGCGGCGTCATTTTCGAAGCCACGGTGCGTAATAACGCCAACGGCGACAGCGCTGACGATACGGTTTACATTAATCTCGATCCGGCGGTGCCGCCTGACGGCCCGTATGTGCGTCTCGATCCGGTCTGGGGCGATGATGTTATTATCCGTACCGACGACCTTCGGCCAGACTATCTGATTACCGGCACCTTTACCGGCAACGACTGGAGCGATATTAGCCTGACGCTGAACGGCAAAAGCTACAGCGCGCAGGTAACCAACGGCAGCTGGATGGTCTGGATCCCGGATCAGGATATCCGCGCCCTGCCCGATGGTGAGGTTCCGATAAAGGTACAGTGGGGCGAGCTAAGCGACACCAGCACCCTGACGCTGAATACCGATACCGACGCGCCGCTATTTGGCGCTACTCTGGATACGGTTGACGGGCAAAACCTGATCACCTCTTTCGAGGTTTATGACAATGGCCTGACCCTTAGCGGCGGTGTGCTGGATGCCAGCATCGCGCCGTTGGGCACGCGCGTAGATATTGAATTTCACAACAAGCACTATCAAACCACGCTGACGGGCGATGCCGCTAATCCACGCTGGAGCCTGACGATCCCCGCCGAAGATATGCAGGCGCTGGACAGCTATGATGCACAAATCGTTCGCGTCACGCTGGGCGAGGCGGGGCAACACAATGTGGTTACTGCCCGAAATCTGGAATTTACCGAGGATGAAGGCAGCAGAGCCTATACTCCGCAAATGCTGATAAACCCGCTGGGCGACAACATTATCGACCAGAGCGAAGTGGACAGCGTGCAGGTGCTCAGCGGCACCAGCCTTTATTTTTGGACCGGGCAGCAGGTTGTGGTTACCCTGGATAATTTACGCTGGGAGACCACCACTGACAGCAGCGGTCACTGGAAAGTGGCCATTCCGGCAGGCGATCTGGCGGGCATTGCCGACGGCGAGCATCGCTTAGAGGCGGGCATCTATTTCAACGATCCCGATAGCGGCGAATGGGCCATCGCCAATGAAACGTCGCTGACGTTCAATACTGGCGCGTCTGACGCCGTGCTACCGGAGAAGACCTTAACGCTGGCCGACCTCGGACTGGATCAGGGGATTGTGGAGGACGCATCGCACAGGGAAAGTACATCACTACCCGATGACGCGCTGACATCTGCCGGATTCGTGTTGCCAGCGGCAACCGGCGATCTCTGGGCGATAGCTGAAAGGGCGGAGCTTGATACAACATCATATCTTATCCCTCCCGCCGCTCCTCAGACAGATCCGCTGATTCATCATCCCGTCTGAACGTCAGGCATAAAAAAACCCGCCATCAGGCGGGTTTTTACGTTCTGCGCATTCAGTCAAGCAGCTGCCGCCCCAGATAGGGATTGGAATGCAGCAGTTGCATCAGCTTTTGGGCACTACCTGATGGGCGGGTGCGTCTCGCTTCCCAGCTTTTCACTGAAGAGACGCTCACGCCCATCACGCGGGCAAATTCATCAATTTTCATACCGGTCATTTCGCGCAGGCGTTGTGGTTCTGGCACTGAAACCGTTTTTTCTTGCTGCGCTAAAGGGGCACCAACGACATTCCGTGTTAATACAATTTGTTCAAGACTGCTAAGTAACTCAACCATGGGGTCTTTTACTTCCATAGCAAACTCCTAAAACTCACTTTGAACAACGTGAAGGAAAACAGAGATAAGAACCTGAAGCCCAGGCTCAGAATGCCGGTTTGTTGCATGAATGAAGGGGTCAGAGCTGTGCAACATAAATCGGGAATTTAAGTATTAGATGATTCCTGGAGTTTTGCCGCCCGATTTTAAAAAATTTTTTGATCTTGCTGGCGGCTTTTAGCCGTGCCGCCAGTTAGCGCCTTACTTGGCCTGCATTCTGCTTAAAAAGGGTTATCACAACCACGGAATCGCTAACTTCACGATAATTCGTGATTAATTCATTCTTCCCCATATTCAGCCTAATCGCATTGATCTATGCTTTAGGCACCTTAAAAAGGCGGCGAGAGGCGGCCTTATTAAACAGTGAGTTTGTTAATTTACAGGAGTAAACGCTATGGCGACCGGAGTTTCCCGCGGCTGGACGCGTCTGTGGCTGCCGTTGGCAGCAGTACTGGTCATCCTGCAGCTTACCGGCTGCGGTGATAAAGAGGGTGAACAGCGCAAGGCCTTTAGTGACTTTTTACAGAATACCGTCATGCGCAGCGGCGAACATTTGCCTGCGCTGAGTGAGGATCAAAAACAGCGCTTTGGTAATTACGCCAGCGATTACGCCATTATTTATGGCTTTTCACAACAGATAAACAAAGCGGTGGACCAGGGTCTGCGTCCGGTAGTGGACGAGCTTTCCGCGCTGCGTGTTCCGCAGGATTATCTTACGCGCCGCGATGCGCTGCGTCAGGCAAGCGGTACGCTGAGCGTGCTGGCGCAGCAGCTGCAAAACGCAAAAAGCCAGGCGGACAGCAGCAAAGCCGCGCTGAAACAGCCTGACGATCTGAAGCCGATTTACGATCGCGCCTATACCCAGGTCGTTACACAGCCGGCAGCTACCCTGCAGCCGCTGCTGCCAGCGCTGCAATCGCTGAGTCAGGATGTGGTGCAGGCAGGCGATTTTCTGCAACAGCAGGGGACGCGCGTTTCCTTCAATGATAACGGCGTGCAGTTCCCCACCCAGGAACAGGCCAGCCAGTACAATACGTTAATGAGCAACGTATCATCGAAAGCGCAGGCGCTGACGCAGGCGCAAAACGCCGTTCAAAACGGGCTACAGTAAAAACCACAGCGGGTGCCCTGTAAATTACGGCACCCGCATTTCGGTCCAGGCAAAAGTGTGATCTGCCGCATTTTCATCCAAAAGTTTATTGTGATCAACATCACAATTTAGAAACAAATTGGCAGCACTAAAATGTGACATTTATCACATAAAACCGTATGAGTGCGGTGATTATTTCAGCATGACGCTTTTCAGGAAGCCTCTTTATGTGATCCTACTCACGAAAAACGCCCTTTTCCCTCCCCAAAAAGCGTGATCTCTCTCACTTCATCTGGCTCACTACGCAGCGTCATAAACGCATGCTAGAGTCCGCCTGCATACAGTAATTCGACGGCTCCCCGCCGAAGCGTCTTAACAAAATCACGCGCTCTCTTATTTGTCAGCGCGTAACAATAAGGGGTGTGTTTTTATGTCCTCATCAGTCAAGGTCAAGGTTCAAAGCTTTGGTCGCTTTCTGAGTAATATGGTGATGCCCAATATCGGTGCGTTTATCGCCTGGGGTATCATCACTGCGCTATTTATTCCTACCGGTTGGTTACCTAACGAAACGTTAGCGAAACTGGTTGGCCCGATGATTACCTACCTGCTGCCGCTGCTGATCGGTTATACCGGTGGCCGTCTGGTAGGCGGCGATCGCGGCGGCGTCGTTGGCGCGATCACCACCATGGGCGTGATCGTTGGTGCCGATATGCCGATGTTCCTTGGTGCCATGATTGCCGGTCCGCTGGGCGGCTGGGCGATCAAAACCTTTGACCGCACGGTAGAGGGTAAAATTAAAAGTGGCTTCGAGATGTTGGTTAACAACTTCTCCGCCGGCATTATCGGCATGCTGCTGGCTATTTTGGCGTTCCTTGCCATTGGTCCGCTGGTGGAAGGTCTCTCCCGTATTCTTGCCGCTGGCGTGAATGTCATGGTGCAGAACAACCTGCTGCCGTTGACCTCTATCTTTGTGGAACCGGCGAAAATTCTGTTCCTGAATAACGCCATTAACCACGGTATCTTCTCGCCGCTGGGCATTCAGCAGGCCAGCGAAGCCGGGAAATCCATATTCTTCCTGATTGAAGCGAACCCGGGTCCGGGCATGGGCGTGCTGGTGGCCTATATGTTCTTTGGTCGGGGCAATGCGAAGCAGTCCGCTGGCGGCGCAGCCATTATCCACTTCCTGGGCGGCATCCACGAAATCTACTTCCCATATGTGCTGATGGCGCCGCGCCTGCTGCTGGCGGTGATCCTCGGCGGTATGACTGGTGTCTTCACCCTGACGCTGCTTAACGGCGGCCTGGTTTCTCCGGCTTCCCCGGGTTCGATCCTTGCCGTCCTGGCGATGACGCCAAAAGGGGCCTACTTCGCCAACATCGCCGCTATTCTGGCTGCTTTCGCCGTCTCCTTTGTAGTGTCCGCAATTCTGCTGAAAACCAGCAAAGTCAAAGACGAAGACGATATCGAAGCGGCAACCCGCCGTATGCAGGATATGAAAGCGCAGTCTAAAGGTCAGGCGGGTGCGCCTGCTGCTGCGATGAACGGCGATCTGAGCCATGTGCGTAAAATCATCGTTGCCTGCGATGCCGGTATGGGCTCCAGCGCGATGGGCGCAGGCGTGCTGCGTAAGAAAGTGCAGGATGCCGGGCTGACGCAGATTTCCGTCACCAATACCGCCATCAATGCCCTGCCGGGCGATGTTGACCTGGTGATCACCCACCGCGATCTGACCGAGCGCGCCATGCGCCAGGCACCGCACGCACAGCATATTTCGTTGAATAACTTCCTCGACAGCGGTCTGTACAGCGATTTAACCGCGCGTCTGGTAGAAGCGCAGCGCAGTGCCAGTCATCGTGAAAAGGTAACGGCTACCCTGAGCGACAGCTATGACACCAGTAACGAACATCTGTTTAAGCTGGGCGCCAGCAACGTTTTCCTTGGTCAACACGCCGTCAACAAGGAAGAGGCGATCCGCTTTGCCGGTGAGCAGCTGGTGAAAGGCGGTTATGTTGAGCCAGAATATGTCGATGCGATGCTGGAACGTGAGAAACTGACGCCAACCTATCTGGGCGAATCCATTGCGGTGCCGCACGGAACGGTTGAAGCGAAAGATCGCGTGCTGAAAACCGGCGTGGTGTTCTGCCAGTATCCGCAGGGTGTACGCTTCGGCGAAGAAGAAGAAGATATCGCCCGCCTGGTAATTGGTATTGCCGCCCGTAACAACGAGCATATCCAGGTTATCACCAGCCTGACCAACGCGCTGGATGATGAAAGCGTAATTGAGCGTCTGGCCAACACCACCAGCGTGCAGGAAGTGCTGGATCTGCTGACCGGTCAGCCCGCCTGATCGCTTACTTAAGTTAAGGGGCCACGTCGGCCCCTTACCCTTTTCTTGTTTAAAGGTTTAGCAACGATGAAAGCATTACATTTCGGTGCCGGTAATATCGGTCGTGGATTTATCGGCAAGCTGCTGGCAGACGCCGGTATTGAACTGATTTTCGCCGACGTGAACCAGGCCGTGCTTGATGCGCTGAACGCGCGCCACCAGTATCCGGTTCACGTTGTCGGTGAGCAGGCGCAGGTGGAAACGGTTACCGGCGTCAGCGCGGTAAACAGCACCAGCGATGAGGTGATCGATCTGATTGCCGAGGTTGATATCGTTACCACGGCGGTTGGCCCACAGATTCTGGAGCGCATCGCTGGCAGTATCGCGCGCGGCCTGGCCAAACGCAGTGATAGCGCTAATTCCCGCCCGTTAAATATCATTGCCTGTGAAAATATGGTGCGTGGCACCAGCCAGCTAAAACAGCATGTGCTGGCCGCCCTGCCGGAAAATCTTCACGCCTGGGTTGAGCAGCACGTCGGCTTTGTCGATTCTGCCGTAGACCGTATCGTGCCGCCGGGCGAAGCGGGCAGCAACGATCCGCTGGAGGTCACTGTGGAAACCTTTAGCGAATGGATTGTGGATAAAACCCAGTTCAAAGGCGATTTACCGACCATCCAGGGCATGGAACTCACCGATAACCTGATGGCGTTTGTTGAGCGTAAGCTCTTTACCCTGAACACCGGTCACGCGATTACCGCTTACCTGGGACAGCTGGCCGGGCATCAAACCATTCGCGACGCTATCCTCGATCCAGCGGTACGCGCAGTGGTTAAAGGTGCGATGCAGGAGAGCGGCGCAGTATTGATCAAACGCTACGGTTTTGACCCGGAGAAACATGCCGCCTATATCGACAAGATCCTGGGTCGCTTTGAAAACCCTTACCTGAAAGATGACGTAGAGCGCGTTGGTCGTCAGCCTCTGCGTAAGCTCAGCGCCGGTGACCGTTTGATCAAGCCTACGCTGGGCACGCTGGAGTATCAGCTACCGCACGATAATCTGGTTAAAGGCATCGCTGCCGCCATGCATTATCGCAGCGCGCAGGATCCGCAGGCGCAGGAGCTGGAAGCACTGTTGAAATCAGCGGGCCCGCAGGCTGCGCTGGCACAGGTTTCCGGTCTTGATATTAATAGCGAAGTGGTTGCCGCGGTGGTTAAGGCCTATGCTGCAATGCCATAATGCGCACGCTGCCGATGCGGTTTAACGGCGAGCAACGAGGGCACAGCCAGGCTGTGCCCGCGCGCAGAATGATAAATGTACAGGCAACAATGGAAGAGAAGCAGGCTTTTGAAAATCAGGTGCTGGAGCGCCTGAATGCCGGACGCTCGGTAAGAAGCTTCCTGATTGCCGCCGTCGAGCTGTTGACCGAGGCGGTCAATCTGCTGGTGCTTCAGGTGTTTCGCAAGGATGACTATGCGGTGAAATATGCCGTCGAGCCGCTGCTATTCGGCAATGGCCCGCTGGGTGAGATGTCAGTAAGGCTGAAGCTGATTTACGGCCTGGGCGTGATTAGTCGCCAGGAGTATGAAGACTGCGAGCTGTTGATGGCGCTGCGTGAAGAGCTGAACCATGACAGCAGCGACTATCGTTTTAGCGATGATGAGATTCTGGGACCCTTCAGCGAGCTGCACTGTGTCAGCGCCTGGCCGCCCCGCCCTGACTTCTCTGCCAATGATGAACAGCTGCGCGCCATGCAGCAACAGCGTTATCAACAGGTGCTGCGTTCAACCATGGTGCTTTCGCTGACCGAGCTGATCTCCCGTATCAGCATGAAGCAGGCCTTTAAAAAGTAGCCCCGCGTCCCGCACGCTTTTCGTGTATCCTATCGGTTATTCATCAGTACAGGTAATCGTCATGAAAGAGCAGGAAAAAGCCGAAATCAAGCGCCTCAGCGATCTGCTGGATGCGCTCAATCGTAAAGAGCCGATGTTACTGGAATCGGGCGATGCGGAGAAACTCGGCGCGCTGCTGAAAGAAAAAGAAGCGCTGGTCAAAGAGATCGAACGTCTACGTGACGTGCGTGACCAGAAGCTGAGCAAAGAAGCACAGAAGCTGCAAAAATTGCCTTTCAGCCGGGCTATCACCAAAAAAGAGCAGGCAAATATGGGCGCGCTGAAAAAAAGCGTGCGCGGCCTGGTGGTGGTGCACCCAATGACCGCGCTGGGTAAAGAGATGGGCCTGGAAGAGATGACCGGCTTCGCGCCTAAAGCTTTCTGAGCCTGCAGGCCGGGGGATTAAGCCCGGCCTGATGCCTTACCGGCCACCAACCTCCGCCAGCTGCTGCTCCAGCGCATCCATAAACTCATAGCGCCGACGGTACTCCGCGCGTTTTTTACTGGCGATCTCTTCCAGCGGTTTACGCGGCATTGCCAGCGGCAGCTGGTACATACCATTCGGCAGCGCCTCCCCATTTAACGACAGCCAAAATTCACTGTAGCTGGCGTGAAATACCTCTTTTTTGCTGTGGCGGTAGCGCAGGCTGCGAAACACATGCGTATTATCCCCTACCGCCTGAATCTGTTTAATCTGGCAGCGCCCGGCCAGGTAAAACAGCGTTTCCATTAATACGCGTTTAGGGAACAGGCCGTGGCTGGCTTTTGTGGCCTCGCGGATCATATCGGCGTTTACTGTTTTACGCGGCCCCTGCAATCCCCCAATTAATATTGCTCGCTGACCCTGCTGTTCAATAAACGAAAAAGAGAGCGAGGCAAGGGTCACCGCGTTATAGAGTAGCACCAGTGTTATTTCGCCTTCCCGATCGTAACGCCCGGTACTGCAAACAATATCAAACTGCGCATTATTTTTACCCTGCAGGCGCGCCACGGTTTGATCCACCGGCGACAGGAACAGCTGATATAACGTATGCGGCAGCTGCTGTAGAGTGCGGTAATGTGCCAACAGCGCCTGCGCCCGCTGTTTCACACTAAATAGCGAGCAAAGATAAGGGCGATGGATCTTCGCTGGCAGCAATCCCTGAATAAGCAGCGCCTGACGCATGGCCGGCAGCTCAGCCATCTGCTCCATATAAGAAAAAGTGGTTACGGGATAAGCCAGCGAACGCAGTAAAAACTTCAGCCGAAAGCGTGGGCATTCCCAGAGTTTATTTGGCTTAAATTTCCCAAAGCTTAGCTGGAAAAACAGTGACCCCATCGACAGCTCGGGCGTCGGGTTCTCAGTAATAGTCGACATAATATTTATCAGAATGGAGGAAATATATAGCGATATTACGGCAGCGAAGATAAACAGGACGTTAATATTTCGCTAATAGATTTAGCGCGGCGGGATATATTTATTACCCGATACGGAAAAGCATAATATTATTAAACAACAGCTCAACGAGCCACTATTTAAATAAAACCGGCGGGCCGTAGCCCACCGGTTATTTACTGCATTATAGCCTGCGCTTATTTTGCGTTAGCAAAACGTGCCGCAGCTTCGTCCCAGTTCACTACATTCCAGAATGCTTTGATGTAGTCAGGGCGTTTGTTCTGATATTTCAGGTAGTAAGCGTGTTCCCATACGTCCAGGCCCAGAATCGGGTAGCCGGAAGCGCCGGAAATGGCTTCGCCCATCAGCGGGCTATCCTGGTTAGCAGTAGAAACCACCGCCAGCTTGTCGCCTTTTTTCACCAGCCACGCCCAGCCGGAGCCAAAACGGGTTGCCGCTGCTTTTTCAAACTCTTCCTGGAATTTCTCAACGCTGCCAAAATCTTTTTCAATCGCAGCTTTCAGCTCGCCCTGCAGGGTCGTGCCGGTTTTCAGACCTTTCCAGAACAGGCTATGGTTATAGTGGCCGCCCGCGTTGTTGCGCAGTACGGTTTTTTTCTCTGCCGGAACCTGATCCAGTTTGGTGATCAGCTCATCAACCGGCAGGTCAGCGAACTCGGTGCCTTCCAGCGCTGCGTTAGCGTTGTTAACGTAGGTCTGGTGATGTTTAGTGTGATGGATTTCCATCGTCTGCTTGTCGAAATGCGGTTCCAGTGCGTCGTATGCGTAAGGCAAGGATGGCAGTGAATAACTCATGTTCATCATCTCCATTTATTGTAGGAGCGGCACTTTTTAGTTGTAAGCACCGCGTAAGCAGTTGGATCATTATAGTTAAATTAATGATCGGGAAAAGGATTATCAATGCCCCTCTCTTTATAAGGTTATAACAGATCCTGCTAACGCGTGCGTGGACCGAATAACGAATATGAGCTGAATATAACTGCCCTGCAGACTACGGGCAGTTATATCTGCATTTCAGCAGAATGAATTTTGTCTTATATTTTAATCCTGCGACCAGGTCAGCCGCTGAGGATGCGTATAAACCGTGGCACGGCCTGGCTTGCTGAAACCCACCAGCGTCAGATTACTGCGTTCGGCGACGTCTACCGCCAGTTTGGTGGCCGCTGAGACGGCAAACAAAATTTCCACGCCGCACATGGCCGATTTCTGCACCATTTCATAACTGGCGCGGCTGGAAACCAGTGCCGCCCCACGAGCCCATCCCCGACAGCTGCGGTAACCCAGCAGCTTATCCAGCGCGACGTGACGCCCTACATCCTCACAACCGCCGGTGAGCTCGCCTGCATCTCCAATCCATGCCGCCGCATGGGTACATCCGGTCAGCTGTCCGACCGGCTGGAAATCTTTTAGCTGGCGCAATGCATTATCCAGCAGGCGCAAATCAAACGTCTGCGTAAACGGCAGCGGCTGGATCGGTTTCCCGATCTCATTAAGCTGCTCAACGCCACATACGCCGCAGCCGGTGCGCCCGGCCATTGCCCGACGCTGGGCCTTCAGCGCCATGAAGCGGCGGCTGGAAAGCTCAATTTGTACCTCGATTCCGTTACAGCCCGGTACTACATCCATGCCGTAAATCTCTTCCGGCGCGGCGATGATGCCTTCCGATAAGGAAAAACCCAGCGCAAACGCTTCAAGATCTTTTGGCGTGCTCATCATAACGACATGTGAAATGCCGTTATACACCAGCGCCACCGGCACTTCCTCGGCCAGCCAATCGCCGCGTGGTTCCGCCAGCGCATCACGCTGCCATACCTGCACTTCGCATACGCCGGTAAGAGGCGTTATCGTCCCGGCATTTTGTTGATCTTCAGATTTCAATTTCCGTCTACCCGATTGTCACAACCACACAGGCTAAGGTGTAACCTTAAGCCGCACAGCGTGCGAATTTTGTGCCGCAATTCTGAACCTACCGCCTGCGCATGGCAAAAAAATCGCTACACATAAAATGCGAATAACGTAACCGTATCTCTTTAATTAAAATATTCACGTCAAAGCGATGCCATTAAAAGTCCGGAAAATTCACGTCATCGTTAATTAATTTAATCAAACCTTTAAATTGAACAATTTAAGCCATATACCTCTTTATAATTAAGCGTTTAAAAAATGATAACAAAATAATTACTTATTGACGTTTATCAAAAAAATTAGCCGGAAGAGTGTTATTTTTTGAGGTTCTGGCAATGTTTTGAGCAAAAAATAATACTATGCATATTAACAGACGCAGTTTTTTTAAAATCTGTGCGGGCGGTATGGCAGGGACAACGCTAACATTATTAGGCTTTACGCCCTCTGCTGCGCTCGCAAACGTTAGAGAATATAAATTGCTTCGGGCAAAGGAAACCCGAAATAATTGTACTTATTGTTCCGTTGGCTGCGGCATGCTGATTTATAGCCGCGGCGACGGTGCCAAAAACGCCGTTTCCTCTATTTACCATATTGAAGGCGATCCCGATCATCCGGTCAGCCGGGGCTCGCTCTGCCCGAAAGGTGCTGGCGTTCTGGACTATATCCACAGCGAACAGCGGCTTAAGTACCCTGAATACCGCGCGCCTGGCAGCGATAAATGGCAGCGTATCAGTTGGGAAGAGGCGTTCGATCGCATCGCCCGGCTGATGAAGGCCGACCGTGATGCTAACTTCCAGCAAAAGAATGCGCAAGGCACAACGGTAAACCGCTGGACCACAACCGGCATGCTCTGCTCTTCCGCCGCCAGTAACGAAACAGGCCTGCTCGATCATAAATTCGCCCGTGCTTTAGGCATCGTCGCGCTGGAAAACCAGGCGCGCCTCTGTCACGGCCCAACGGTATCGGCTCTGGCTCCCAGCTTTGGCCGTGGCGCGATGACCAATAACTGGAATGACATCAAAAACGCCAATGTCGTAATGATTATGGGCGGCAATCCGGCGGAAGCCCATCCGGTAGGATTTAAATGGGTTATTGAAGCCAAAACCCATAATAAAGCCAAAGTTATCGTGGTCGATCCGCGCTTTAACCGTTCGGCGGCGGTAGCGGATATGTATGCTCCGCTGCGCGCGGGCAGCGACGTGGCCTTTCTGATGGGCGTGGTTAATTATCTGCTGGAGCATAACCAAATCCAGCACGAATATGTTAAAGCCTATACCAATGCCTCACTGATTGTCAGCGAAGGCTACCGCTTTGAAGAGGGCCTGTTCAGCGGCTACGATGAAGCGGCGCGGCAATATGATAAAAGCAGCTGGCATTATGAGCTGGACGCAAACGGCGAGGCCAGGCGTGACAATACGTTCACGCATCCGCGCTGTGTGCTGAACCTGCTGAAAAAACATGCCAGCCGCTATACGCCGAAAATGGTCAGCCGCCTGTGCGGAACATCGCAGGAAGCGTTCCTCACCATTTGCCAGACGCTGGCCAGCACCAGCGTGCCCAACCGCACCGCCACCATTCTCTACGCGCTGGGCTGGACGCACCACACCAACGGCGCGCAAATCATCCGCACCGCTGCGATTATCCAGCTGCTGTTGGGCAACATTGGCATGCCGGGCGGCGGTATTAACGCGCTTCGCGGCCACTCAAATGTTCAGGGCTATACCGATCTCGGCCTGCTGGCGCAAAGCCTGCCGGGTTATTTGCCGCTGCCTTCTGAAAAGCAAACCACGCTCTCTCACTATTTGCAGCAGGCAACGCCTGTTTCCCCGCTGCCCGGCCAGGTCAACTACTGGCAGAACACCGATAAGTTTTTTGTCAGCCTGATGAAAAGCTTTTACGGCGATAACGCCACGGCGGATAACCAGTGGGGCTACGACTGGCTGCCCAAGTGGGACAAGAGCTATGACTGCATGGCGCAGGCAGAGATGATGGAAGAGGGAAAATTCAACGGCTATATCATCCAGGGCTTTAACCCGCTGGCTGCCTTCCCCAATAAAAACAAAGCGTTTCGCGCCTTTTCTCGCCTGAAATATATGGTGGTTATCGATCCGCTCAGCACCGAAACGGCCAGCTTCTGGCAGCACCACGGTGAATTTAACGATGTCGATCCTGCCAAAATCCAGACAGAAGTGTTCCGTCTGCCCTCCTCCTGCTTTGCAGAGGAGAACGGCTCGGTAGCGAACTCTTCCCGCTGGCTGCAGTGGCACTGGGCTGCCGCCGAGCCACCGGCGGAAGCGCTGCACGATGGTAAAATCCTGGGCAACATCTTCCTGCGCCTGCGCGAACTTTATCGTCAGGAAGGCGGCACCGCGCCAGAACCGTTACTGGCAATGAACTGGAACTATACCGATCCCGCTAACCCGGAACCGGAAGAGGTGGCGCGTGAAAGCAACGGTCAGGCGCTGGCCGATATTTATGATGATAACGGCAAGCTGCTGCTGAAAAAGGGCCAACAGCTTAACACCTTTGCTGAACTGCGCAATGACGGCACCACCGCCAGTGCCTGCTGGATTTATGCCGGTAGCTGGACTCCGGAAGGCAACCAGATGGCACGTCGCGATAATGCCGATCCTTCCGGTCTGGGCGCAATCTCCGGCTGGGCATGGGCATGGCCCGCTAACCGCCGCATTCTGTATAACCGCGCCTCCGCCGATCCACAGGGTAAAGCCTGGGACCCGGAACGTAAGCTGATCGAATGGAATGGGCAGCGCTGGCAGGGCTATGACGTGCCCGATTATCCGTTAACCTCGCCGCCGGAAAAACAGGTTGGGCCGTTTATTATGCTGCCGGACGGCATGGGGCATCTGTTTGCGCTGGATAAGCTGGCCGATGGTCCTTTCCCTGAGCACTATGAGCCAATGGAAAGCCCCACCGGCACCAATCCGTTGCACCCAACTCAGGTCCACAGCCCGGTAGTACGTATTTTCCAGCGCGATGCCGATACGCTGGGGCCTGCGGATAAATTCCCTTATGTAGCAACCACCTACTCGATTACCGAACTGTTCCGCCACTGGACCAAGCATGCGCTGTTAAACGCTATCGCTCAGCCTGAGCAGTTTGTTGAAATCGGCGTTGAGCTGGCGGCCGATAAAGGCATTAAGGCTGGCGATGAGATCAAAATCAGCTCGCAGCGTGGCTATATCAAAGCCAAAGCGGTGGTGACCAAACGCCTGCGTCGTCTGACCATTAACGATAAGCAGGTGGATACCGTCGGCATACCTTGCCATTGGGGCTTTGAAGGCGCGACAAAAAAAGGCTTCCTGGCCAATACCCTGACGCCGTCAGTTGGCGATGCCAATTCACAAACGCCTGAGTACAAGGGCTTTTTAGTTAACGTGGAAAAGGTGTAAGGGAGAACGATTATGGCTTATCAATCGCAAGACATCATCCGCCGCTCCGCGACCAACGGTTTAACGCCGCCGCCGCAGGCGCGCGATCATCAACAGGAAGTGGCGAAACTGATCGATGTAACGACCTGCATCGGCTGTAAAGGTTGCCAGGTTGCCTGCTCGGAGTGGAACGATATTCGTGATGAACCCGGTATTAACGTCGGAGTGTACGATAACCCGATCGATATGACCGCGAAATCCTGGACGGTGATGCGCTTCTCGGAAGTGGAAGAGAACGGCAGGCTGGAGTGGCTGATCCGCAAAGATGGCTGCATGCACTGCGCCGATCCTGGCTGCCTGAAAGCCTGCCCGGCTGAGGGTGCCATTATTCAGTACGCAAACGGCATCGTCGATTTTCAGTCTGAACATTGCATCGGCTGCGGCTACTGCATTGCAGGCTGCCCTTTCAACGTGCCGCGCATGAACAAAGAGGATAATCGCGTTTATAAATGCACCCTCTGCGTCGATCGCGTGACTGCTGGTCAGGAACCCGCCTGCGTGAAAACCTGCCCTACCGGCGCTATCCACTTTGGCAGCAAAGCGGAAATGCAGCAGCTGGCGGCAGAGCGCGTCGAGGAACTGAAAACGCGCGGCTATAAAAATGCTGGTCTTTACGATCCGGCAGGCGTCGGCGGTACGCACGTTATGTATGTGCTGCACCATGCCGATAAACCGCAGCTTTATCACGGCCTGCCAGAAAACCCCTGCATCAGCCCGACGGTGACCTTCTGGAAAGGGATTTGGAAACCGCTGGCGGCCATTGGTTTTGCAGCTACCTTTGCCGGTTCGCTCTTCCATTACGTGGGTATCGGCCCGAACCGGGTCAAAGACGATGAGGATAGTGAACAGCAGGACAAAGAGGATCGGAAATAATGAAAAAACGCGACCTGATTGTGCGCTACAGCGCGCCGGAACGCATCAATCACTGGATTGTGGCGTTCTGCTTCATGTTCGCCGCCGTTAGCGGTCTGGGCTTTTTCTTCCCATCGTTTAACTGGTTATTAAACCTGCTGGGCACGCCGCAGCTGGCGCGCATTCTGCATCCTTTTATCGGTGTAGCGATGTTCCTGGCCTTTATGCTGATGTTTTTCCGCTACTGGAAGCACAACCTGGTTAACCGTGACGACATTGAGTGGGCAAAAAACATCCATAAAATTGCCATGAATGAGGAGGTCGGCGATACCGGCCGCTATAATTTCGGACAGAAGTGTGTATTCTGGGCTGCTATCATCAGTCTGTTGCTGCTGCTGGCGAGTGGTATTGTCATCTGGCGTCCTTACTTCGCCGCTGCCTTTCCCATTCCGCTTATCCGGCTGGCCTTACTGGTGCATTCGCTGGCGGCGGTGGGCCTGATTGTGGTGATCATGGTGCATGTTTACGCCGCGCTGTGGGTAAAAGGCACGCTGACTGCAATGGTGGAAGGCTGGGTGACGCCATTGTGGGCGAAGCAGCACCATCCGCGCTGGTATCGCGCTGTTCGTGAACAGCAGAGCCAACCGACAAAACAGGAAAAACGTCCCTGATGACTATTCGCATCATCCCGCAAGAACAGCTGGAGAAGAGCGACAAAACCACGGCGGATATGATTCCGCCGTTACTTTTCCCCAGGCTGAAAAATTTATACAGCCGCCGCGCTGCGCGTCTGCGCCAGCTGGCAGAAAAAAATCCGCTGGGCGACTATCTGCGCTTTGCCGCGTTTATTGCCGAAGCGCAGGAGATCGTGCTTTACGATCACCCGCTGCATATGGATCTCCATGCGCGCCTGGTGGAAACTGCTGCCAGCGGTAAACCGCCGCTGGATATCCATACTTTGCCGCGCGACCCTCACTGGCAACGCCTGCTGCATTCGCTGATTGCCGAACTGAAGCCGGAGATGACCGGTCAGGCGTTGGCGGTGCTGGAGAATCTGGAAAAAACTTCTGCGCCGGAGCTGGATGCGCTGGCGGCTGCCCTGCTGGAGCATGATTTCGCTCAGGTAAGCAGCGATAAAGCGCCCTTTATCTGGGCTGCCCTGTCGGTTTACTGGGCGCAAATGGCGGCGTTAATTCCTGGCAAAGCGCGCGCTGAGTATGGTGAACAGCGGCAGTTTTGCCCGGTTTGCAACAGCGTGCCGGTATCCAGCGTGGTGCACATGGGCACCCAGGGCGGCGGGCTGCGTTACCTGCACTGCAACCTGTGTGAAAGCGAATGGTATGTACTGCGCGCCAAATGCACCAACTGTGAGCAGACGCGCGATTTGCACTACTGGTCGCTGGAAAGTGAACAGTCGGCAATAAAGGCGGAAAGCTGCGGTGACTG
Source organism: Pantoea alhagi (assembly GCF_002101395.1). Classification (NCBI taxonomy): domain Bacteria; kingdom Pseudomonadati; phylum Pseudomonadota; class Gammaproteobacteria; order Enterobacterales; family Erwiniaceae; genus Pantoea; species Pantoea alhagi. Next base: position 1,488,521 of record NZ_CP019706.1, read on the forward strand.
CGGCACCTATCTGAAAATGCTGTGGCAGGAGAAAGATCCGGCGGTTGAGCCGGTAGCTGACGATCTCGCCTCGCTGATTCTGGATGCGCGTATGGAGCAGGAAGGCTTTGCACGCAGCAGCCTGAATCCCTTTTTGTTTCCTGGCACTGACTAATCGTTAACGGCCAGGCCGCCGACGGCGACGGTCTGGCAATTTCATCTATTTGCTGGCAGGAGATCACCTTAATGAAACTTATCGGCAGTTATACCAGCCCTTATGTACGCAAAATTTCGGTCATCATGCTGGAAAAAGGCATAACCTTTGAGTTTGTAAATGAATCGCCCTGGACCGAAGAGAGCCACGTACCGCAATACAATCCGTTAGGCAAAGTTCCGGCGCTGGTCGATGATAACGGTGAGTGCTGGTATAACTCGCCAATCATCGCCGCGCGGCTGGAAACCCTGCCGCAGACGCCAAAACTGTTACCGGAAGATGCTTTTCAGGCGGTAAAGGTCCGGCAGCTGGAGGCGCTGGCTGACGGGATCTGCGATGCAGCGCTGGTTATTGTGCGGGAACAGCTGCGCCCGATTGAACAGCAGTCGCCAGAAGAGATGCTGCGCCAGCGGCATAAAATTCAGCGCGGGCTGGATGCGCTGGAGCGTGAAGCGGCAAGCCAAACCTGGCTTAACGGCGAGCAGCTTAATCTTGCTGATATCGCTGCCGCCTGCGCCATTGGCTATCTTAATTTCCGCCACGTCGCGCCGAACTGGTGCGTTAACCGACCAACGCTGGTGAAACTGGCGGAAAAAATGTTTCAGCGTGAAAGCTTTGCCCGCACGGTGCCGCCTGCGGCCTGAACAGGGGTACCGGATTACAGCCTAATCACCAGCGTGGACTCTGCGCTGGCGGGCGTAATTATCGCGCCCTGCTCGCCCGCGGCGTAGCGACCCTGCTGCACCTCTTTAACCTCATGGATATTACGCAGACAAAGCGTCCAGTTTGTCGCACAGCCTTCGCCCTGCACCGTTAACGTATCCCTTTCGCGACGCGCCTTCAGCGTAAACAGCGTCGCACCGTCGGCGGCGGGTATTTCACACTGCGTTTCACGGCCATCATCCAGGCTAAACAACTGGAAAGCCGTCTCTTTATGCCAGTCATAGTCTGGTTTCTGATCGTTACTGCCCAGCGCCAGCAGCGTATTATCGCGAACGTAGAGCGGCAGGCTTAAGAAAGTATGCCGCTGTTTATGCCAGCGTCCGCCCTGCGCTTCATCATTATTCGTCAGGTGCGTCCAGCGCCCCTCCGGCAGCCAGAAAGCCACGTCGCCTGCATCGCTGAATACCGGTGCCACCAGCAGCGAGTCGCCTAACATATACTGGCGGTCAAGATAGTCGCAGCCGGGAGCGTCAGGGAACTCCAGCATCATGGCACACATCACTGGCGTTCCTGTCTCATGGGCCAGCGCCGCCTGGCGATAAAGATAGGGCATCAGCCGACACTTTAACTGGGTAAAGTGGCGCACCACGTCGCAGGCTTCATCATCATAAGCCCAGGGCACACGATAAGATTTACTGCCGTGTAAACGGCTATGGCTCGACAGCAGGCCAAACGCGCACCAGCGCTTATAGACTGCAGCCGGCGCGGTATTTTCAAAGCCGCCGATATCGTGGCTCCAGAAGCCAAAGCCGGACATGCCGAGCGATAGGCCGCCGCGCAAGCTTTCTGCCATCGATTCATAGTTGGCATAGCAGTCGCCGCCCCAGTGCACCGGAAACTGCTGCGCGCCAACTGAGGCGGTACGGGCAAACAGCACCGCTTCCTCTTCGCCCAGTTCCTCTTTCAGAACGTTCCATACCAGCTGGTTGTAGATAAACGCATAATGGTTGTGCATTTTCTGCGGGTCAGAGCCGTCATGCCACACCACATCCACAGGGATACGCTCACCAAAGTCGGTCTTAAAGCAATCCACACCCATTTGCACCAGATGCTTCAGGTGCCCGGCATACCATTCGCAGGCCTGCGGGTTGGTAAAATCAACAATCGCCTGGCCGGGCTGCCATTTATCCCACTGCCAGACGGCACCGTCAGGCCGCTTAAGCAGATAGCCCAGCTGGCGTCCCTCCTGGAACAGCGGCGATTTCTGACCGATATAGGGATTGATCCAGACGCAGATTTTCAGGCCGCGCGCCTTCAGCCGCCGTAGCATACCTTCCGGGTCAGGAAAGGTTTCCGGATCCCACTGAAAATCGCACCACTGAAAAGCTTTCATCCAAAAGCAGTCAAAGTGGAAGACGTGCAGCGGCAGCTGCCGTTCCGCCATGCCGTCGATAAAACGGTTAACCGTTGCCTCATCGTAATTGGTGGTAAAGGACGTTGTCAGCCACAGGCCGAATGACCAGGCGGGTTGGTAGACCAGAGTCAGGAGCAGGGGCTTTATTAATGAAACATTCACAAGCCCAAAAAAGCCGCCTGTGAACGCGGATGAATATCAACAGGCGCTATTAAGAGAGGTCCTGCCGATGATGGTTAAAGCGCTGGAAGGCTGTCGCTTAATGCTGTAGCCCGCGCCTGAAAGGCAGGTTAGGCTGGACGAAAAACAACAACGCCGGGCAACCCGTAAAGATTGCCCGGCGTGAATCATCACAAGAAAGCGGTTACTGCAGCAGAGAAATATCCGCCACCTGCAGGAACAGCTGACGCAGTTTCGCCAGCAGCGTCAGGCGGTTAATACGCACCGCCGGATCCTCGGCGTTAACCATCACCTTGTCAAAAAAGTTATCTACCGCTTCGCGCAGCTGCGCCAGCTCGATCAGCGCATCCTGATAACGCCCTTCAGCAAACCACGGTTGCAGCTTGCTCTCCAGCGCAGTCACAAAAGTCGCCAGCTTGATCTCTTCATTCTCTTTCAGCAGCGACGCCTGCACGCTGCTGTTCAGCGGTTCAGTCGCCTTTGCCAGAATGTTAGAGACACGCTTGTTGGCGGCAGCCAGCGAGGCAGCATCTTCCAGCGTGCGGAAGTGTGAAACCGCCTTCATGCGCGCATCGAAATCGGCCGGACGGGTGGGACGACGCGCCAGCACTGCCTGAATCGTATCAACGCTGTGGCCCTCTTCCTGATACCAGGTACGGAAACGGCCCAGCATAAAGTCGATCACCTCATCCACAACCTTCTCGTTGCTCAGCTTGCTGCCATACAGGCGCACCGCTTCTTCGGTCAGGGTTTGCAGATCGAGCGGCAGATGCTTCTCAACGATAATGCGCAGCACGCCCAGCGCGGCACGGCGCAGCGCAAACGGGTCTTTATCGCCTTTCGGATGCTGTCCAATGCCGAAGATACCGGCCAGCGTATCCATCTTATCGGCAATCGCCAGCGTACAGGCAACCGGGCTGGAAGGCAGATCGTCACCGGCGAAACGCGGCTGATACTGCTCGTTCAGCGCTACGGCAACCTCTTCCGCTTCACCGTCATGGCGCGCGTAGTGCATGCCCATTACGCCCTGGGTGTCAGTAAACTCAAACACCATATTGGTCATCAGGTCGCATTTGGAAAGCAGACCGGCACGGGTCGCCATATTTACGTCTGCGCCAGTCTGGGCGGCAATCCAGCCCGCCAGCGCCTGAATACGGTCGGTTTTGTCACGCAGCGTACCCAGCTGCTGCTGGAACAGCACGGTCTCCAGACGCGGCAGGTTATCTTCCAGACGTTTTTTACGGTCGGTATTAAAGAAGAATTCGGCATCGGCCAGACGCGGACGCACCACTTTCTCGTTACCGGCGATAATCTGCTGCGGATCGCTCGATTCAACGTTAGCGACAAAGATAAAGTGCGGCAGCAGTTTGCCGTCATTGCCGTAAACCGGGAAATATTTCTGGTCGCCTTTCATGGTGTAGACCAGCGCTTCCGCCGGCACCGCGAGGAATTTTTCCTCAAAAGTCGCCGTCAGTACGACCGGCCACTCAACCAGCGAAGCCACCTCTTCCAGCAGGCTGTCGCTCAGATCCGGATTGCCGCCGATCCCGCGCGCCGCCGCTTCGGCGTCCGCTTTGATTTTGGCTTTACGCGCTTCGTAATCTGCCATCACTTTACCGCGCGTTTCCAGAATCTCCGGATACTGGTCAGCGTGATCGATGGTGAACTCCGGCTCGCCCATAAAACGATGCCCGCGCAGCGTGCGGCCTGATTCGATGCCCAGAATGGTAGCCGGGATCAACTCGTCACCCAGCAGCAGCGTAACGGTATGTACCGGACGCACAAACTGCACGTCGCTGTCGCCCCAACGCATCAGCTTCGGTACCGGCAGTTTTGCCAGCGCCGTGGCGATCATGCCCGGCAGCAGCTTCTGGGCGCTCTCGCCCTGCACCTGGGCGCGATACATCAGCCACTCGCCCTTATCGGTTTTCAGACGCTCGGCCTGATCCACGGTAATGCCGCAGCCGCGTGCCCAGCCTTCAGCCGCTTTGGTCGGCGCGCCGCTGGCATCAAAGGCCGCAGCGATGGCCGGGCCGCGTTTTTCAATTTCGCGATCCGGTTGAGCCGCGCTCAGGTTGGCCACTTTCAGCGCCAGACGACGCGGTGCGGCATACCATTTCACCTCGCCGTGGGCGAGGCCCGCGCTATCCAGTTCGGCGGTTAGCTGAGCGGCAAAAGATTCCGCCAGGTTACGTAGCGCTTTTGGTGGCAGCTCTTCGGTGCCAATTTCCACCAGAAAAGTTTTGTCAGTCATGGCTGCCTCTTATTTGTTGTTATTGCACATCGGGAAGCCCAGCGCCTCACGGGAGGCGTAGTAGGCTTCAGCCACGGCTTTGGTCAGGGTGCGAATACGCAGAATATAGCGCTGACGCTCGGTAACCGAGATCGCTTTGCGGGCATCCAGCAGGTTAAAGCTGTGCGCCGCTTTCAGAATGCGCTCGTAGGCCGGTAGCGGCAGCGGTTTTTCCAGCGCCAGCAGCATCTGCGCCTCTTTTTCATACTGCTCAAAGCAGGTGAAAAGGAAATCCACATCGGCGTATTCGAAGTTATAAGTGGACTGCTCAACTTCGTTCTGATGGAACACGTCACCGTAGGTGGTTTTACCCAGCGGGCCATCGCTCCAGACCAGATCGTAAACGCTGTCAACGCCCTGGATATACATCGCCAGGCGCTCCAGGCCGTAAGTGATTTCACCGGTAACCGGTTTGCACTCCAGTCCGCCAACCTGCTGGAAGTAAGTGAACTGCGTGACTTCCATACCGTTCAGCCAGACTTCCCAGCCGAGACCCCAGGCACCCAGCGTCGGGTTTTCCCAGTTGTCTTCCACAAAGCGGATGTCATGAACGCCAGGATCGATGCCCAGCTCTTTCAGCGAGCCAAGATAAAGTTCCTGGATGTTGTCTGGTGACGGCTTAATGATCACCTGGAACTGATAATAATGTTGCAGACGGTTCGGGTTTTCCCCGTAGCGCCCGTCGGTGGGACGGCGAGAAGGCTGCACATAGGCAGCGGCGATAGGCTCCGGGCCCAGCGCTCGCAGGCAGGTCATCGGGTGAGAAGTGCCAGCGCCTACTTCCATGTCCAGCGGTTGAACAATGGTGCAGCCCTGACGCGCCCAGTAATCCTGCAAGGTCAGGATCAGGCCCTGAAAGGTTTTGGTATCAAACTTTTGCATGTTGAATTCGCACGCGATACGGGTGAGTTAAAAAAGTGTGCGCCAGTATACCCTTTGACCGGGCGTTATGCAGCCTGTGATCTCGTCTGGCCGCCGCTTTGTTTCATCAGGGTTCAACTGCAGGCGACGGCGGGATGGAATCTGATTCCTGCTGGCGAAAAGTTGTTGAAGCGCGGCGGCCTGGCTACGCTCATAAACGTAAGTGCTCGCTTTATGAGGAAAAAATGTCGGCGCAAAAGATTAGCTGGATAGATAATTTACGTGCGGTGGCCTGCCTGATGGTCATCATGATCCATACCACTACCTGGTATATCACCAACAGCGGCCAGGTGGCGGAATCTGCCTGGGATAGCGCAAATCTGCTGAACTCCGCTTCGCGCGTCTGCGTACCGCTGTTCTTTATGATTTCCGGCTACCTGTTTTTCGGCGAGCGCAGCGCGCAGCCGCGTCATTTTCTGCGCATTGTGCTCTGTTTGCTGTTTTACAGCGCCGTCGCGCTGATCTATATCAGCTGGCTGACGCCGATCAGCGAAAAACTTTCGCTGCTGCATCTGCTACAGAAACCGGTGTTTTATCACCTGTGGTTTTTCTTTGCGATTATCACTATCTACCTGTTTTCGCCGCTGATTCAGGTGAAACCGGCCACGGCGCGCTACGTTATCGTGATGGTCCTGGTGGTAGCGGTACTGGCGAATCCGAATACCGTCGAGCAGGACGCAGGCCGCTTTCAGTGGCTGCCGGTAAACCTCTATATCAGCGGAGACAGCATCTACTATCTGCTCTATGCCCTGCTGGGCCGCGCGCTTGGCACCATGCAGTGTGACAGGCGCGGCGTGAGTTGGCTGATGGCGCTGCTGTTTATCGTCTGCGTGGCGGGCATCTCGGTCGGCACCAAAAAAGAGCTGCATGTTAACGGTGCATTTTCCGATCTCTGGTATCTCTACTGCGGGCCGTTGGTGTTTATCGGCGCGCTGAGCCTGTTTATCCTGTTTAAAAACTGCCTTAACCGACCCCTGCCTGGACTGGCTCTGATTTCGCGCAACTCCCTGCCGATCTATGGCTTTCATGCGCTGTTCATCCACTTTATGCGTACGCACTATCTGGACCATAAACAGTGGCCGCTGCTGGATATTGCGCTGGTTTTCACCACTACGCTGGCGGGCAGCCTGCTGCTCGCGCTGGCGTTGCGCCGCCTCGACCGGCGTCACCTGGTAAGTTAATGCTGCGACTTTTTCTGGCTCAGCGTTAGCCCCACATCGCCGCCCGGATGCACAGCCAGCAGTGTCTCTGTTGAATAGCCGCTTTCACTCATCAGGCAGGCACAGGCCGCATCGAATATCGCCAGCACCAGAATAATCGAGGTGGTGGCCAGCATATTTAACGGATCGGCTTCGCGCTGCACGCCGGTTTGTTTTACATCGACGATAACGGCGTGCTGATTTGCCGGGATAAGACGATACCCTAAATAATTCGGGCTGCAGGAAGACGGCGACGCAGGGACAAATTCGTCCGGAACGAATTTGAACAGCCGTAGGGTTGAATAAAAATGGATAAGCAAACTATATTTGACGCTGAAATTTAGAATAAGTTAATAGGCTATATAAATTTTGAATAGTGAAGATGGTTCATCTATAGATAGATTTTTGAGTTTGAATATGGGAAATATCCTGACTTGTTGAAATGTAATAAATAATATAAAAACAGAATACCAACTGATTTCTTGCCCAGGGCTGGCGTAAACTCCCCGCGCACATAAATTAAACAGGATGTTTAATATGGGAGCGAGTCTGCCAGGGAACCGCCTTATCTGCCTGTCACGGGATACCCTTGCCCCTGAATCATTTGAACGGATTATCAGCCCTCTTGCGGCATGGAAACACATCGAACAGGACTACCGGTTTGATGACAGCTGGAACAATTCACTCTACATCGTCAATATCTTCCCAAAATTCGCCCATCCGCTTGCCGCAACGCTTCCCGAATACGGAAGGCGTTCAAAGGAACAGCTGAAAGCCCTGACGGAGCGTGGTGAGGTTGTCTGCCTGAATGATGTCTCTGTGCTGCCTGCCGGTTTGTTTTACATCGACGATAACGGCATGCTGATTTGCCGGGATAAGACGCTGTTCAGATTTGACGGGGCAAACCGCATCATCGCCGCGTTCAATCTTGCGGTGAGTAAGCGCGACTACCATCATTCTGGTGGAAAACCCGCTCCCACCTCTTCAAGGCAGCTCAGGGAAGGAAGCCAGCCGGCTGTTTACGAAACCCTTAACAGTAAAAACGTCGGTCGGTTGCTTGCCGCAGGCGGTATCTACAATGGCAACGTAGAAGGGTTCCGTAAAACGGCTGAACAGCTTGGTGGGGATGCGCCTGCGGGCTATAATCAGGTGCTGAATGAAACCACCAGAGGCGTGGCCATTGCCGGGGCATCCATTGCCGTCGGTCTGGGGATAAGGCGACTAAACACCGCCCGGGAGCTGGAGGCATTATCAGGGCAGCAAAAGATAAATCAGCCCGGGGCAGTTTCAGGTTCAGAAAGACGTACTGATGTTAGCGATCTGCCAGGTCTGACATCACGAAATTCTGCATTCAGAGCTGCAAAAGACCAGGCCGGTATTCCTAAAAGCAGCCAATTCACAACACACAAATATGTTTATGATAGTGATTTTGAAAACAGGACTGTTTATGAGTTTGATGTAAACGGAAGAAAAAAATATGTCATCCTCCACGAAGAAGACAAATATGGCCGAGGTCCACACTTCCATGCAGCTGATGATCTAAGAAACAATCCAATGGAAAAGGGTAAATATAATCAATATTCCGGCCACCATCCGGAAGATATGAATGGATTTAATGTTACAGATAAGAGAAAATGATCATGGAAAAAGAACCATCCAGAATAGAAACCCTAAAGGAAAAGGTTGAACAAAGAAGAATTGCTATAGATATTTTCGGAGAAAAAGCGGGGGAGGTTATTTTCCTCGATAGTATTACATCTAAAACAAAGCTCCTAAAATCCGACGAGATGGCATACAAAAATATAAAAATGAAGTTTAAAAGAGATAATAATGAATTAGATGAAGCTCGCCGAAAATTTGATTTAATGGTGTATGATTTTTTAAACTCCCACCCTTATGAAATTTCCTTTTTTGTTTTTGGTAAAAACGCATATGAATTAACAGTTCCAGCCTCGCTTTTTTTAAATTTCTATGGAAGTATAAAAAAGACAATAAATCAGAATGATATTATAATACATACTAAATGTTTAAGCTCTGGCTTATGCTTGCTTTTCGATGAACATTACATTTCTATATCGCAATGGCATAAATAAAAACAGGCGCCCATTATTGAATTAACCCGCGAGCGGCTGACCAGAGGCGTGGCCATTGCCGGGGCATCCATTGCCGCCGGTCTGGGGATAAGGCGACTAAACACCGCCCGGGAGCTGGAGGCATTATTAGGGCAGCAAAAAGTAAACCAGCCCGGGGCAGTTTCAGGTAGAACGAACGAGTTATCTCAACTATAACGTGAGGGACTTTTCTTCTTCAGCAATTGAAACAGGAAATGTCTGGACAATTGATATTCCGCGAGGGGTTAGCAAACCTAATGCCCCAGTGGAAATTTATTTGTTTTTTGATGTGGTAAAAGAGTTATTGGATAATCAGAGCGTTCGTTTTTGCAGCCCACAAGATCCGCCAGGTAAAGATGAACCATATTGGAATGTGGATAGCGAGACAATCATTAGTTATTTGAAGGCAAATTGGCCTCAGGGTGTAACGGATGAGAATGATGAGGAGTTAAATAATTATTTTTACTTTATTCCCGCCATATTATGGTCTGATGGTACTGGTCATTATATTGGCTCATAACAATAAAACCCCAGCGTTTTCATCCGTGAGGTAATGAAGGTGAACGTGCAGGTGCTGGATGAATAAACCGGCGCGTTCCACGTTGACAGCTTCGATATGTACCACGCAAAGCAGCGTCCATTCCTCCTGTGCATTCATCAACCCCAAATCAGGTCGGCTATGAACGCTTTACAGCGACTCGGTATCCATCAGCGGTGCCAGCTGCTGATAGATTCTGGCGAAATGCGCACGCCGCGCCTGATAACGTTGATGGCGTTGCGCATCGGGCTGATGACGCTGCGCTAAAGGCAGCGCAGGCAACAGCGCTTCCGGCGGTTGTTCGGGGCGCAGCGCCAGCTGCGCCAGGCGCGCAGCCCCCAGCGCCGGACCCACGTCGCCGCCCTGGCAATAATCCAGCGTCTGTCCGCAGATATCCGCCAGCATCTGTCGCCAGTAAGCGCTACGCGCGCCGCCACCGATCAGCATAATGCTGGATGGCCTGATGCCGCAGGCATGTACTGCATCCATCCCCTCCGCCAGCGCATAACCCACGCCTTCCAGCACCGCCTGCGCCAATTCCGGCCTGCCATGCTGATGGGTCATCCCAAAGAACACGCCTTTCGCCTGCGGATTATTATGCGGCGTGCGCTCGCCTGAAAGATAAGGCAGGAAAAACAGCGGCGGCACATCGGACCGCGCCCGTTCGGCTTCCGCCAGCAGTGCCGGCACATCGGCGCAGCCGGTCAGCGCGGCGGCCCAGTCCAGACAGGCGGCAGCGCTGAGCATCACTGACATTAAATGCCAACGATCCGGCAGCGCATGGCAGAAGCTGTGTACCGCGCTTTCCGGATTCGCCAGAAAACCCTCGCTTACCACAAAGTAAACGCCGGAGGTGCCCAGCGACAGCATGCCCTGCCCGGCGTTAATCATCCCGCTACCGATGGCGCCTGCGGCATTATCGCCGCCGCCCGCCACTACCGGTACGCTTTCCATTCCCCATTGCTGCGCCAGCTGCGAATGCAAATAGCCAGTGATCTGGTTGCCTTCAAACAACGTCGGCATTTGCGTCAGGGTCAGCCCGCAGGCGTTAAGCAGCGTTTCGCTCCAGCAGCGCTGCGCCACATCCAGCCACATGGTGCCTGCCGCATCGGACATATCGCTGGCGAAAACACCGGTCAGCCGCCAGCGCAGATAATCTTTCGGCAACAGTACTTTAGCAATACGTGTAAAAATTTCCGGCTCATGCTGCTTTACCCACAGCAGTTTGGGCGCGGTAAAGCCCGGCATCATCAGGTTACCGGTGATCCTTCGCGCTTCAGGCAGCGCCTCTTCCAGTTGCTGACACTGTGCCAGGCTGCGGCCATCGTTCCATAAAATTGCCGGACGCAGCAGCTGATGCTGCGCATCCAGCAACGTCGCGCCATGCATCTGCCCGCTCAGGCCAATGGCCTGAGCCTGGCTCAGCGGGTGCTGCTGAGCCAGCGCCCGCATCGCCTTATCGGTCGCCTGCCACCAGCTATCGGCATCCTGCTCGCTCCACAGCGGCTGCGGACGAGAAACCGTTAGCTTTTCCGTCTGGCTTGCAACCACCTCACCCTCGTCGTTCAGCAATACGACCTTCACGCCGGAGGTGCCTAAATCGATGCCGATAACCATGCTGCGATTCCCTTTGATTGATTAACGATACAGCCAGCTGTTCACCAGGTTTTCCAGTTGCTCCTGGCGGCCACTCTGATGCTGTGGATTAAACTGATGCGCTAACGCATGCGAGGCCAGCGCCGCCAGCGACATTTCACCCTGCAAAATCTGCTGGCCCAGTTCGGCATTCCAGCCGCTGTAGCGCTGCGCGACACGGCGATCCAGTTCGCCCGCTTCAATCATGCGCACCGCCACTTTTAACGCCAGCGCCATGGTATCCATCGCACCAATATGACCATAAAAAAGATCGTACTTATCGGTGCTTTGACGCCGCACTTTGGCATCAAAGTTCAGCCCGCCGGTAGAGAAACCGCCCGCCTTGATAATTTCATACATTACCAGCGCATTTTCTTCGACGCTGTTAGGGAACTGATCGGTATCCCAACCCAGCTGCGGATCGCCACGGTTGGCATCTACCGAACCGAAAATGCCCAGCGCAATCGCGGTAGCGATTTCATGATGAAAACTGTGCCCGGCCAGCGTGGCGTGGTTCGCTTCCACGTTGACTTTAATCTCTTTCTCCAGGCCAAACTGCTTCAGGAAACCATACACCGTGCCTACATCGTAGTCATACTGATGTTTGGTCGGCTCCTGCGGCTTCGGTTCGATCAGCAGCGTGCCCTGGAAGCCAGTTTTATGCTTGTGCTCCACCACCATCTGCATAAAGCGGCCCAGCTGTTCGCGCTCCTGACGCAAATCAGTATTCAGCAGGGTTTCATAACCTTCGCGTCCGCCCCACAGCACATAGTTCTCTCCACCGAGCTGGTGCGTCGCCTGCATGGCGCTGCACACCTGGCTGGCGGCCCAGGCGAACACTTCCGGGTCAGGATTTGATGCGGCGCCCGCACCGTAGCGCGGATGGGTAAAGCAGTTGGCGGTGCCCCACAGCAGTTTAACGCCGGTTTGCTGCTGTTTTTCCTGTAGCACGTCGGTCATCAGCGCCAGATTATGCTGATAGCTTTTCAGTGAATCGCCTTCCGGCGAAACATCCACATCGTGAAAACAGTAAAAAGGGACATTCAGCTTATAGAAAAACTCAAAGGCGACCTCTGCCTTACGCTTCGCCATCTCCAGCGCATCGCCCGATTTTTGCCATGGGCGATCGAACGCGCCGACGCCGAACATATCTACGCCAGTCCAGCAGAAGGTGTGCCAGTAGCAGGCGGCAAAGCGCAGATGTTCTGCCATGGTTTTACCCAGCAGGATCTCCCCAGGGTTATAGTGACGAAACGCCAGCGGATCGCTGCTGTCCGGCCCCTGATAGCTAACGCGTTCAATCTGATCGAAATAAGCCTGCATCGTTTACTCCTTAACAAGTTGACCGGAAATGGTCAGCGAAGATGGCTCTATTCTGGTAAGCGTCAGCGTCTCTCTCAATTACGTTATTTCACACCGCAATTAAGATAATTATTAACTGTGCGTCACGTCGCAAAATAGGCGGGCTGCGGCGTTTATTCCGCACCAACGCGCAAAAAATAACGTTACTGAATCTCTTTTACGCTAAAACATCGATCGCCATCATAAAACCAGCAATAAACCAAAAAACGTAATGCCGGGATAAAAATCTGTAATTGAAGAAAGCATGCGGTCAGGTCAAGAATCCAACAGCCTGTTCAGGAACCTTCTGATAAAAAACACCTCAACCTACAGGGTAATGATGATGAAAATGAAACTGACTTTACTGGCCGTTTGCGCCGCGCTGGCTCTGTTTAGCCACGCCGGCAACGCGAAAGAGGTCAAGATCGGCATGGCTATTGACGATCTGCGCCTTGAACGCTGGCAAAAAGATCGCGATATTTTCGTCAAAAAGGCTGAAGCGCTGGGTGCCAGCGTATTTGTCCAGTCGGCCAACGGCAACGAAGAAACCCAGATGGCGCAAATTGAAAATATGATTAATCGCGGCGTTGATGTGCTGGTGATTATTCCTTACAACGGCCAGGTATTAAGCAATGTGATTGCCGAAGCGAAGCAGGAAGGCATTAAAGTACTGGCTTACGATCGCATGATTAATAATGCCGATATCGATTTCTATATCTCTTTTGATAATGAAAAAGTAGGTGAACTTCAGGCGCAGAGTATTGTTAAGCAGGTGCCGCAGGGGAATTATTTCTTAATGGGCGGCTCGCCGGTGGATAATAATGCCCGTCTGTTCCGCGCAGGCCAAATGAAAGTGCTTAAGCCGCTGATTGATCAAGGCAAAATAAAAGTCGTCGGCGATCAGTGGGTGGACGCCTGGCTACCGGAAAATGCGCTGAAAATCATGGAGAACGCCCTGACCGCCAATAATAATCATATCGATGCAGTGGTTGCCTCTAATGACGCCACCGCTGGTGGCGCAATTCAGGCGCTTTCCGCGCAGGGGCTGGCGGGAAAAGTGGCTATTTCCGGTCAGGACGCGGACCTGGCGGCGATCAAGCGCATCGAGAACGGCACGCAAACCATGACGGTATATAAACCGATCAGCAAACTGGCTGATGAAGCGGCAAAAATCGCCGTTGAGCTGGGGAATGATAAACAACCACAGTCCAACGCCACGCTCAATAACGGCAAGAAAGCGGTTCCCGCCAGGCTGTTAACGCCGATCTCTGTTGATAAAAGCAATATTGACAGCACCATCGTTGCTGACGGCTTCCATAAAAAGAGCGATCTCTGAGTCCGCTGCCGCCGCACGGCGGCTATTCCATTACTGGAGAACGTCATGACCACGCTACTGGAAATGAAAAACATTACCAAGCGCTTCGGTGCCGTAAAGGCCGTGGACGATATTTCTTTGCGCCTTGAGCCGGGCGAAGTGGTGTCGTTGTGTGGCGAAAACGGCTCCGGTAAATCGACGCTGATGAAGGTGCTGTGCGGCCTCTATCCGGCGGGCGACTACGAAGGGGAGATCCTGTTTTCTGGCGAACCGCTGCGCCCTGCCAATATTCGCGATACCGAGCGCAAGGGCATCGTGATTATTCATCAGGAGCTGGCGCTGGTCCGGCAGCTTACCGTGCTGGAAAACATCTTTCTCGGCAGTGAGATCGGCCGGGGCGGCGTGGTGGATGACGAAACCATGGCGCTACGCTGTCAGCGGCTGCTGAAGCAGGTAAAGCTGGATATCTCGCCGCATACGCGCGTCGGCGATTTAGGGATTGGTCAACAGCAGCTGGTGGAAATCGCCCGCGCGTTGAACAAACAGGTGCGCCTGCTGATTCTGGATGAGCCAACCTCTTCCCTTACTGAACAGGAGACCAGCGTACTGCTGGGGATCGTTAAGGATCTGCGCGATCACGGCATCGCCTGCGTTTATATCTCGCACAAGCTCAATGAGGTTAAGGCAATATCCGACACCATCTGCGTGATTCGCGACGGCAGGCATATCGCCACCTGTGCGGCAGAGGGCCTGAGCGAGGACGATATTATTACCATGATGGTCGGGCGCGAGCTGACGGCGCTCTATCCACGTGAGCCGCATGAACAAGGCGAGGCGATCCTGCGCGTGGAAAATCTTACCGCCTGGCATCCGGTGAACCGTCATCTGCGACGGGTAAATAATGTCTCCTTTACGCTGCGACGCGGGGAGATCCTCGGTATCGCCGGGCTGGTCGGAGCCGGACGCACCGAGACCGTTCAGTGCCTGACCGGTCTCTGGCCTGGGCGCTGGGAAGGTCAGATCACCATCAAACAACATCGGGTTAATCCGCGCGGTTGGGACTGCCAGCAGGCCATTCAGCACGGCATTGCCATGGTGCCGGAAGATCGTAAAAAAGATGGCATCGTGCCGCTGCTGGGCGTAGGGAAAAACATCACCCTGGCGGCGCTGGGGCAGTTCAGCAACGCATTCTCCGTTTTGGATGAGGCGCGCGAGCAGGTTGCTATTAATGCGTCTATTCGCCAACTGCGGGTGAAAACCTCTTCCGCAGAGCTGGCGGTAGGTCGCCTGAGCGGTGGCAATCAGCAGAAGGCGGTGATCGCGAAATGCCTGCTGCTTAATCCACAAATTTTGATCCTCGACGAACCCACGCGCGGCATCGATATCGGTGCCCGCGTCGAAATTTACAAGCTGATCCATCAGCTGGTGCAACAGGGCATCGCCATTATTGTGATCTCATCCGAGCTGCCAGAAGTGCTGGGATTAAGCGATCGCGTACTGGTAATGCACGAAGGACAAATCAAAGCTGACTTGCCGAACCATAACCTGACGCAGGAACAGGTGATGGAAGCGGCCCTGCGGAGTGAACATTATGCTTAAAACCAATACCGCTATGCTGCCCGCCAGCGGCGGCGGCGCGCCAGGCAAGCTGCGCCTGCTAAATCTGCAGGTGCTGGTAATGCTGGCCGCGATTATTGTGATTATGCTGTTTTTTACCTGGATGACCGACGGCGCTTATCTGAGCGCGCGCAACGTCTCTAACCTGCTGCGCCAGACGGCGATCACCGGCATCCTCGCGGTGGGAATGGTGTTTGTGATTATCTCTGCGGAAATCGACCTGTCGGTTGGCTCAATGATGGGGCTGCTGGGCGGCGCAGCGGCGATTTTTGATGTCTGGCTGGGCTGGCCGCTGCCGTTGACCATTGTGGTTACGCTGGCGCTCGGCCTGCTGCTGGGTGCCTGGAACGGCTGGTGGGTCGCCTATCGTAAAGTCCCCTCGTTTATCGTCACGCTGGCCGGGATGCTGGCCTTTCGCGGCGTGCTGGTCGGCATCACCAACGGCACTACCGTCGCGCCCACCAGCCCGGCGATGTCGCAAATCGGGCAAAGCTATCTGCCGGACGGCATTGGCTTCGGTTTCGGCGTTATCGGCCTTGGCCTTTTTATCGCCTGGCAGTGGCGGCTGCGGCTGCGGCGTCAGCAGATGGGGCTGGAGCAATCACCTGCCCGCAGCGCGGTGACGCGTCAGACGATTACCGCTCTGCTGGTGCTGGGCGCGATTTGGCTGCTGAATGACTATCGCGGCGTGCCTACGCCGGTGCTGCTTCTGGCATTGCTGATGCTGGCCGGGATGTTTATGGCGACCCGCACCGCTTTTGGTCGCCGTATTTATGCGATTGGCGGCAACCTTGATGCGGCCCGCCTTTCCGGCATCAACGTTGCGCGTAACAAAATGGCGGTTTTCGCGATTAACGGTCTGCTGGTAGCCGTGGCGGGATTGATCCTGAGTTCGCGCCTGGGCGCGGGTTCGCCTTCCGCCGGTAATATCGCAGAACTGGACGCTATCGCCGCCTGCGTTATCGGCGGCACCAGCCTGGCGGGCGGCATCGGCTCGGTAGCGGGCGCGGTGATGGGCGCGTTTATTATGGCCTCGCTGGACAACGGCATGAGCATGATGGATGTGCCGACGTTTTGGCAGTACATCGTTAAGGGTGCCATCCTGCTGTTAGCGGTATGGATGGACTCCGCGACCCGTCGGCGCGTGTAATCGTCGAAGCAGATCACAGGGCTCACCAATTTTTTTCTGCGGCTGGTTTCACTGTGGTAATCAGGATGCAGATTAAAAACCAGGAGTGATCATGTTTGAGAAACGTTTTCGCATCAGCCTGCTGTTTAATGCCAATAAAATCTATGACCGCCAGGTAGTGGAAGGTGTCGGTGAATATCTGCAAGCCTCGCAAACCGACTGGGATATTTTTATTGAGGAAGATTTTCGCTGCCGTATTGATAACATGCATGAGTGCCTCGGCGACGGCGTGATCGCGGACTATGACGATAAAGATATTGAGGCGCTGCTGCAGAATGTAGACGTGCCGATCGTGGGCGTGGGCGGCTCTTATCATCGGCCAGAAGATTACCCGCCCGTGCATTATATCGCGACCGATAACGCCGCGCTGGTAGAGAGCGCG
The DNA here is from genome assembly GCF_002101395.1 of Pantoea alhagi. NCBI lineage: Bacteria > Pseudomonadati > Pseudomonadota > Gammaproteobacteria > Enterobacterales > Erwiniaceae > Pantoea > Pantoea alhagi. Next base: position 1,505,512 of record NZ_CP019706.1, read on the forward strand.
TTTTTGCACCTGAAAGAAAAAGGCATTAACCGCTTTGCTTTTTATGGCCTGCCCGCCTCGTGTGGCAAACGCTGGGCGCAGGAGCGGGAATATGCCTTTCGGCGGCTGGTAGCGAAAGAGCGCTATCAGGGCGTGGTTTACCAGGGCATGGAGACCGCGCCGGCCTACTGGCAGCACGCGCAAAACCGGCTGGCCGACTGGCTGCAAACCCTGCCGCAGCAAACCGGTATTATCGCCGTTACCGATGCGCGTGCCCGCCATCTGTTGCAGGTATGCGAGCATCTGAAAATTCCGGTTCCGGAGAAACTGTGCGTGATCGGCATTGATAACGAAGAGCTGACGCGCTACCTGTCGCGCGTGGCGCTCTCCTCAGTGGCGCAGGGTACCCGACAGATGGGCTATCAGGCGGCCAAACTGTTGCATCGGCTGCTGGATCGGCAAACCTTACCGTTGCAACGCATTCTGGTGCCGCCGGTGAAGGTTATCGCCCGGCGCTCAACAGATTTTCGCTCGCTGCACGATCCGGCAGTGATTCAGGCGATGCACTATATCCGCTTTAACGCCTGTAAAGGGATCAAGGTTGAGCAGGTGCTGGATGCAGTAGGCATGTCGCGTTCCAACCTTGAAAAACGCTTTAAAGATGAAACCGGCGAGACCATTCACACCATCATCCACAGCGAGAAGCTGGAACGGGCACGGGCGCTGCTGGTCTCCTCTTCTGTGCCGATTAATGAGATTTCGCAGATGTGCGGTTACCCTTCACTGCAATATTTCTATTCGGTGTTTAAGAAAAGCTACGCCAGCACGCCAAAGGAATATCGGCAGCAAAATGCGGAGGTGATGAGCTAATGAAGGATATCAGCGCTACCGGATAATCTCGTCAACGCTCAAGACATGCGGAGCAGAGGTGCAGATCGCCAGAATAAGAGCATTGGCTATTATCATCTGGCTCACAAAATAGTGAGCGGGTGCCGTGCTGTCAATCTGCGCTATTTGCCATACGGTGCCCCCGGACTGCTTCAAAATAGCTTCTTTGCATGTCCAGATGCGCCAAAATGCAGTAAGTTGAGCAGATTCCGGTTCCGCCGCTATCAACTGGCGCTCGCCTGAGCTAAATACGGCCTCAGCGATACCACGCCAGTTTTCACGAGGACGAATAACTTCAATATCGCAGCCAACTTCACCTTCATCACTAATGATCAACGCAATATCATCGCCGCTATGGCTGATATTAAACCACAGAGGCATATTGGCATGAAAAGCAGGTTTGCCGTTGTCGCCGTAGATGATTTCAGGCAACGGCAGCGGGAAAAGCATGCGGCTAAGCAGTACGCGTCCGGCCAGCCAGGCCGCACGCGGCGGACCTGAGGGAGCTAACTGCCACAGGGCTGGTGGAAGCGGCTGCTGTTGCAAATCAGAAATCTTTCCCAGCGCAACCCGATGCATGTTTAAGCCCAGCGTTTGATAACAAGCGAAGTATTGATGCCGCCGAAAGCGAAGTTATTGCTTTGCAGGTATTCGCAATCAATCGAACGGGCTTCGCCCATAATGTAATCCAGGTTGCCGCATTGCTCGTCCGGCTGCGTCAAATTTATCGTTGGCGCAAACCAGCCCTCACGCATCATTTGCAGGCTCATCCATGCTTCCAGTGCGCCGCACGCGCCCAGCGTATGGCCGAAATAGCTTTTCAGTGAAGATACTGGCGTCCCGTTGCCGTAAATCATCGCTGTCGCCTGACTTTCGGCAACATCTCCTCGCTCCGTGGCCGTGCCATGAGCAGAAATATAACCAATCTCCTGTGGCGTTAATCCCGCCATACTCAACGATTGCTCCATGCATATCTGCATGGTTTCCCGCTGCGGCTGGGTAATATGCGCAGCATCGCAGTTGGTTGCGAACGCGACGATTTCACCATAAATCGTCGCGCCGCGTGCTTTGGCATGTTCAAGCTCTTCAAGGATTAACGTTCCGGCGCCTTCGCCGATAACCAGCCCATCGCGTTGCTGATCGAACGGCGACGGCGTGATTTCAGGCGTATCGTTGCGCTGGCTGGTAGCAAATAACGTATCGAATACCGCCGCCTCGGAGGGGCAAAGCTCTTCTGCGCCGCCCGCCACCATCACCGTTTGATAACCGTGGCGAATGGCTTCCCACGCGTAGCCGATCGCCTGGCTGCCGGAGGTGCAGGCGCTGGAAGTGGGGATCACCCGGCCACGCAGGCCAAAAAAGAGTCCGGTATTGACCGCCGTGGTGTGCGGCATCATCTGTACATAGGTGGTGCCGCTGATATTATTGGTGTGCTTCTCGGTAAGCATGGTGGCGAATTCGCTTACCGGGCCGGTACTGCCGGTGGATGAACCGTAAGCGATCCCCGTCTGGCCACTCACCAGTACCGGATCGTCGATTAGCCCGGCCTGTTCCAGCGCCAGTTCGGTAGCACGGGTGGAAAGCAACGAAACCCGGCCCATCGCCCGGATACGCTTGCGCGTATAGTGATCGGGCAAGCTGAAATCATCAATCGGCGCACCCAGCAGCGTATGCAGACCGTCATAAATCTGCCACTCCGGCATTTTACGTACCGCATTTTTATAAGCCAGCAGACGGCGGGAGACTTCCTGCCAGGTTTCACCAAAGGCGGTAACACCACCCATACCGGTAATGACTACGCGGCGAATCATAGCATCCCTCCGTTAACGGAAATAACCTGGCGGGTAATATATCCTGCAATATCAGACATTAAATAACTGGCCAGTCCGGCAACCTCATCCGCCTGCCCCATGCGTTTCATTGGAATAAGCGCCATCGCCTCTTTCAATGCGGTCTCTTCCATTTCGATCATACCGGTATCAATCAGCCCCGGAGCGATACAGTTAACGGTAATTTTGCGCTTTGCCAGTTCAATCGCCAGCGCTTTCGTTGCGCCGATAATACCTGCCTTTGCTGCGCTGTAGTTTACCTGCCCGCGGTTGCCCATTACGCCTGAAACCGAAGAAAGCGTAATAATGCGTCCCCCTTTCCGCGCACTAACCATTGGCATAGTGCAGGGATGAATGACGTTATAAAAGCTATCAAGGTTGGTGTGAATGACATCGTCCCAGTCGTTTTCACTGAGTGCCGGAAATGCGCCGTCCCGCGCGATACCGGCATTGTTTATCACGCCATACCAGGCACCATGCGTAGCGATCTCCTGCTCAAGCACCTCACGGCACTGTTGGCGGTTGCCGACGTCAAAACAGAGCAAACGCCCCTGACCACCGGCCTGCTCGATCGCCTTCAGCGTCTCCCTGGCCCCCGCTTCATCGCGATGATAATGCACACCAACAATGAAACCATCTGCGGCAAGCTGGCAAGCGATGGCACGACCGATGCCTTTACTGGCACCGGTGACCAGTACTGAACGACTCATTTTCTATTCCCCTGATTAAAAAGCGAACTCAACTCTTCTGCCGTGGGCTGAAAAGTATTTACGCGACCCGTCGCCACTGTCTCTTTATCAATGCGAATCGTGCAGTCGAAACTACCGAAACGTTCATCCTGCATAAGCAAGCTGACGTCAATATCCAGCGTGGCGCCGCCGGGAAAATGTCCCGCGGCGCAAATCAGCTCACGGGCGCCCAGCACCATGCCCAGCGCGATGCTTTGCTGACCGTTTCGCTGCCGCTGCCAGCCGGACCAGACGCCCACGGTTTGTGCCATCAACTCCAGCGCATACCAGCCGGGTAGATTGCTCTGGGCATCCAGGAAAGGCTGCAGCACGCCGTCGCTGCTCACCACTGCCCGACAGTGGGCAGTATTGTCCGTCACGCCAACAACCTCTTCCAACAACAGCATCGGCGCATCGTGCGGCAGATACGCTACCGGCGGCAGATAGTGATTCATACACATCTCCCCAGCAAAATGCTGGCATTATTACCGCCAAAGGCAAAAGAATTTGACAGGATAACCGGACGCTCCAACGGCTGCGGCTGCCGCAGAATAGCGCAGGCGGGCAGGGTCGGATCGATGGGCGACACGCTAAAATCCTGCGGCGGCAACGGCAGGTTTTGTTGCAAAATCAGTGCGCTGATAGCCGCCTCAGTAATGCCCGCCGCGCCTAATGTATGGCCGGTCAGATGTTTTGTGGAGCTGCAAGGCACCCTTTCACCGAACAGATCATGCACAACTTTCGATTCAATCTGATCGTTAAGCGCGGTAGCCGTACCGTGCAGATTGATGTACCCCACTTCATCAGGCTGCAGGTTGGCATCCGTCAGCGCCTGACGAATAGCGCGGATGGCGCCTGCGCCTTCCGGGTGCGGTGCGGAGATATGCCAGGCATCACTTGATTCACCGACGCCAAGCAGTGCAATCGGCTGCGGCTCACGCGTCAGCAGCATCAGAGCAGCGCCTTCGCCGATGGTAATGCCGCAACGGTCACGACCAAACGGCTGGCACAAATCAGGCGATAGTGATTCCAGGCTATGAAAGCCGCCGATCGGCATACGGCTCAGCGTATCCGCCCCGCCAACAAGAGCCACATCCGCCAGACCAGCCTCGATCAGACGCCGACCGCTGATGATGGCGCGGGCACTGGATGAACAGGCGGTAGAAAGTGTGAAAGCAGGGCCTTCCAACTCCAGCCAGTTTCTGAGAAAACGTGAGGGATCGCCCAATTCCTGCTGCGGATACTGCCAGTTCAGGCTTGCCTCGTTGTTGAGCGTCAGACGAACATGTTCGTCACCTTCATTCAATCCGGAGGTGCTGGTGCCCATGACCACGGCGACGCGATCGCGACCATACTGCGCAATAGCGTTATCCAACTGCGGCTGAATTTGCGCCAGCGCTGCCAGCAACAGCTGATTATTGCGGCTGCGGTGCGCAGAGAACGCCTCAGGGATAGCCGGTAATTCGCCGTCCACCCCGCCCAATACAGCCTCAGGATGATGACGTAACCAGCCAGCCCGAACACGCATGCCGGGGGCGACGCCACGTACCAGATTGGCGGCGATCTCGGCGCTATTATTCCCCAGCGCATTAAGCATGCCGAAGGCTGAAATATAAATCATATCAGTCACCCAGATATTGAATGGTGATGTGGTATTTAAAGACGTATTGCTCAATGCTGATGGGCACACGCTCGCCTTTCCGCTGCAGATAAATGATCGCTGTGATCAGCTTACCGTTGGTATTACGCAGTTCACGCCTGTCACCTTTGTCGCTCAGCGTCCAGCCCGTGGGCAATTGCTGACGCCAGACGGCGATCGGCCAATGGCTCAGCATAACGTCGGCCAATACCTGGCTGGCCGGAGGAAGCTGCGGCACGATAATCGACTGCTCGGTATGCAATCCTGTTTCGTCATAGGTCACTAAGAACAGGCGGATGCCGACGGATGATAAGCCTGCAAGCGTGATTTTTTTGTTATCAGCGTTCAGCATCACCAGTAACGATTGCGTCTGGCCATTAAATGTCCCGGTCAGCAACTGTTGAGAATTGACTGCAGGGGAGATGCCCGGCGCCGGCAAAGTAACGCGCGCGCCCGGCTCCAGCCAGGCCTGTGGTCTGCTACTGTTCTCTTGCTGTAAACCGTGGCTACAGCCGGTTAGCAGCAATACGGCGAGCAAACTAACGCCACGCCAAAAGTTACGTATCATCATTTTTTCTTTTCTCTTTTTTTATTGGGCATCGCCAGCGGGGCAAGCAGCCAGGCGGTAAAAATTCCGCTTACCAGAACGATGCCAAAGCTGCCGATCGCTTGCGTAGCGCTAAAAACCAGCATCCCGAGGGTCAGCAGGGTAGTCATCATCGCCAGCGTAATCGCCAACAGCGAGGTTAACGGCGTGCCGCGCGGGTTACTAAAAAACAGCGTGTAATTAATGCCGATGCCCAGCACCAGCACCAGAGCCAGTAATGAAAATAAGTTCACCGAATGCCCGCTAAATGAAAGCACCGCCAGCCCGCAGCCTAACGACAACAGGGAGGGGACCAGGCTTATCAACCCTTTGCGCCAGCCGAGACGTACTATGGCGCCACCGGCAAATACCATTAGCGCGGCGCCCAACAGACCGGTGAGTACCGTACGGTAAAGCGCAAATAATCTGTCAAACGTCTGTTTACGATCGACCCATGCCACTCCCGGCTGCTTATCCGCCAACTTGCCCAGCGCCACGCTATCTTTCACACCGTCGACCGGGATAAGCACGCCGCTTGCACCATTGGGCAACGTCAGCCATAAAAGGCGCCAGCCTTCGCTGGCCGGGCTACCAAGCCAGGCATCTACCGATACCGGCATGGCACTGAGGTCGGGATCAATAGCGCTAAGCCCGGCGCTTTGCAGCGCCCGCGTGATGGCCGGCGTAGCCTCTCGCAGTAGCTGTAAATCCTGATGCTGCCGTGCCAGTGAATTAAGCGGAATAGTACGGTAGCTTACTATCGCGCCTGCGCGCCGCGCCTGCTCCAACGTGGACGTAAAGGCTTCCATACGCGTCAGCGTTTGTTCCGGCGTGTCGCCGTAAACCACAAACCATTTTTGATCGACGTTTTGCCCCGTCAAACGTGTGATCGTTTTTTCCTGCGCCAGCAACGCCGGAGGTAGCGCCTGCAGCTGTGAAATATCGTCATCGATGCGCAGCGTAGCGATTCCGACCAGAGAGAATAGCGTCAGTACGGCAACCAGCCCCACGGAAAGCGCTTTTTTACGCCGCCACGCAGCCAGCCAGCGCAACATCCATGTCATCAAGGGTACCGGGCGCACCGGCAGGCCACGACACAGCCATGGATGCCAAAAAAGCACCGTCAGGCAGGAGGCACTCAACCCTGTCGCCGCGAATACAGCCATCTGACGAATGCCCGGGAAAGGAGCAATCATCATGATCACATAAGCCGCCACGGTAGTCAGCAGCGCCAGCAGCAACGCGTTGCGAACCTTCGCCAGGCTTTGCCATGGCGTAGCCTCTGCGCCATGTACCATACGTTCAGTAAGGAAATAAAGCGTATAGTCGGCGGAAATACCGATAATGCTCATGCTCATCACCAGCGTCATCAGATGGAGCTCGCCAAAAATAAGCAAAGTAACCACGGTTCCCGCCAGTGCCCCGACAGCAATGGAAAGCAGGCATAACAGCAGAGGACGCAGAGAGCGAAACGTCGCAACGATCAGCAGGATCACGCCGAGAATAGTCGCCACACCCAGCGTTGAGATATCCCGTTTCGCCTGCTGGCTGGCATAGTCGCTATAAAATACCGTGCCGCGTGATAACAGCTGCGCCCGTGGATATTGCGCTTTGAGCTGTTGTTCCATGGCGTCCAGCGTGGTGACCAGTTGCCGGGTTTGCTGCATGTCAAAAGCGTTATTCGCCAGCTCACCATGCAAAAAATACCAGTAGTTACCTTCCTCATCCTGAGTCACCAGCCAGCCATCCATCAACCGCAGCCGCTGACCGTTTTGTACCAGCGCCAGCTGCGAGCCACGCATTAACATAAGCGGATCGTTTTGCAGCTCTTTGCCGCTTACGCCGGCAAAAGCGGAATAAAGCTGCGACAGGATCCATTGTGCCTGCGCTTCGCCGCCATTTTGCAAACGCGCCCGCGTCACGTGATCAATCAATCCGTTACGATGTCGCCAGAAGAATGTGCCCCAGGCTTGCTGGCTGGCAGCATCCATTTGCCCTTTTACATCGGCAAGCATGCGCGAATCTTTAAGCTGCGCGTACCATGCCTGTGCTACTGCAGGATCGGCGGTTTTTCCAGGGCTGACCAGCCAGGCCAGCTGCCGATCCAGGCGCTGCATAAAACCGTCATTTAGCGCAGGGGGAAGAGTACCCAGCGCCTGCTTTGGCAGCATCGCCAGCACGCTGCTATTCATTCTGGATTGCGGTAACAACAGCAATAACAGACCCAGCAGCGCCAGACACAGGAAGCCCCACAGCAGCGCCGCGTGCCGCGCGTTAATAAGCGGCAAAGCGTTGGCGTTCGTCATCGGTTAACCGGGCGGGCGTCAGTTGGTGTTGAGAAAGGGAAATATCAGTACGATCACCTTGCTTATCATTCAGCTGAATCGTCTCAAGGTAGGTCTGGCCGGCAAGGTCTATGGTGGCGAATATTTTATCCAGCGGTGTGGTGACAGGCGTCAAACGCAGCGACCAACGACCTTCGCCTTTGTCCTGAAAATCGATGCGAAAATTTTGCTCCAGCACTTTACGGTCCGCCTGAAACAGCGCCCGCAGCAGATGGTTAAACTGGAACATCTGCGGATTGTTTTCCGCAGTGATCACCTGCGGCGACTGGCCGTTGACCATTTGCACCATTCGCGCGTCATCCAGCATCAGCAGCATCGGGAACGGACTTTTTTGATCCCAAAGCAACCCTGTATCGCGGGCGATCAGCATATCCCCCTGTGAACGCAGCGGTTGCGGTAGATCTTTAATGGCGCGCGTCTGGGTGAAATGGGCGCGAATAACCGGTTGTTCAGTAAAGCGCTGCTGCAGTTCATCCAGCGTAACTGCGCTGACCCATGGAGTGATCAGCAGGACAAGTAAAGGCCAATATTTCATTGGGCGACTCCCAGACGTTCAAACAGCACGCCCGGGCTGACGAAACACATCTCCCGGCTGCTCTCTTCTACGGCGACTTGAATGGTGTAGCCAGTCGTGGTGCGCTTGCCAGTAACGGCATCGAAAATCTGGTAGGCGATACGCAGACGGTTTTCATACTCCTCCAGCTGCGCGCGTACCCGAATACGCTGTTCAAAAGTCACGGCGTCGCGATATTTAACGCGCGTATCGACTATTGGCCAAATGTAACCTGAGGCTTTCATCTGGCGGTAGCCGTAGTTGAACTGGTTCAGTAGCTTTTCACGGGCGATTTCAAAATACCGAAAATAGTTGCCGTGCCATACGACGCCCATAACATCCACATCATGAAACGGTACGGTGATTTCTATCTCCGTGGTAAAACGAGGATCATCAAGCATTTTCATTCCTTATCGTTGGCGTCAGGTAAATGCCAGAAATCAAAAAAGTTAAACCAGTCCAGCGGGGCTTGCAGCGCGTAGTGCTCAAGGCGGGCTGCGTAGCGGTTGACTGCCTGCTCCAAAGCTGCGTGGCGATCCGTGCGGGGCAGCAGCAGTGGATCGGCGAACGGCTCGCAATGAATATGGAGTTTGCCTTGTTGTTTAAGAGCAAAAATCAGCAGTACCGGACAGCGCAGCAGAGCGGCAAGAATAAACGGCCCCTGCGGGAAAGGCGCAGGTTGACCCATAAATGGGCTCCAGACCACTCGCCAGTCGCTGCCTCGCTGGCGATGAACCGCAATGCGATCGCCGACGATCGCCACCCATTCGCCACGATCCAGTTTTTCTTTCAACATAATGGCCGTGTCCGGGCCGATATCGGTAACCGGTATCAGGTTCAGCCCGGCCTGCGGCACGTTCTCAGCCATAATCTGCCTAAAGCGTTGGGCATTTTCGCTAAATACCAACGCATTGATGGTTTTCCCGCCCTGCAGCTGCGCCATTGCGCGGCAAGCTTCAACATCGCCTAAGTGAGAGGCCAGCAGCAATTTACCCTGCGGTTGATCCGTGCTAAGCGCCGCTTCCGCCTCCGGAGCGAAAAACACATCGCGCCCGAGCTGAAGTTCGCCGCGCCAACTGGCCACTTTATCCAGCATGGCATCGCCGAAACGCAGAAAATGACGATAGCTGTTGAGATTCGCTGGCACTGGCAGATGACGTTCCTGCAGCCGGCTACGTACGCGTGCAAGCCATGACTGTGATGCACGTCGGGCAGAAGCAGCTGTTAACCAGTAAGCGGCAACGACCGGCCACAGCAGTAGAGAAAAGGCGTGACGCCCCAGCAATTGCCAAACCGTCAACATAACACGCATTCCCCATAATCCTTTCGCTTCGCGCTGCTTTGCCCAGTGCTGCGCGCGCCGCCGCATCAGCAGCGACGGCATGCGCGGTAGCATGCCGAAGAACAGCCGGGTATGCATAAGCGATATTCGAATGTTGTCCTTTAGCGCATCAAAATGCGACAGCCCATCCTGCGGATAGGTAACGCGGGTTGGTATAAAGTAGCTGGTATTGCCCTGCCAGTAGAGTCGTACCATCACTTCGGTATCGAAATCCATACGCTGGCCCAGCGCGATGCGTTGCGCCAGTTGCAATGTTGGCATGATCGGGTAGACGCGGAAGCCACACATACTGTCTTTTAACTGCAATGAGAGCGTTTCAATCCATACCCAAATATGCGTTATCCAACGTCCATACAGGCGCGAGCGCGGAATCGAGTCGTCATAAATAGGTTGACCGGAAATCAGCGCATCGGGATGTTGTGTCGAAAGTGCCAACAGAGCTGGAATATCTTCAATGGCATGCTGCCCGTCAGCATCTACCTGCACCGCATGGGTAAAACCCGCCTGATCCGCCGCCGCCAGGCCGCGGATCACCGCCGCGCCTTTGCCCGCGTTTTGTCCGAGGCGGATAAGCGTCAGCTGTGGGTAAAGGTCGGCAAGTGCCGCCAGCGTCTGCTGCGTCTCTTTATCGCTGCCGTCATCCACAATAATAATCGGCAGTTGGAACGGGGCGAGACGTGCAAGCACGCCTGCCATCATGGCGCCGTGGTTGTAGCAGGGAATGACGACACAGGGCGAAAAGTTTAACGGCATAAGCGAAGCTTTCCACTGCTGGCCGTATGGCGCGCCTCTCCCTCATGACGCTGATAGCTGAACGTCAGGATCTGGCGCTCCTCCTGCCAGCTCAACGTTAACGTAACGGTATTATTTGGCAGCAGCGGCGCCTGAAATTTAATATTCTGCATACTGTGAAAGCGAAAGCCAGGCGCAAGCAGCATCCCGGCATAGTGCATTACCCAGTCAAGCTGCGCCACGCCAGGCAGTAACGGCTGTATGGCGAAATGGCCCCGGAACCAGAACAGCGCCGGATCAAGATGCAGCACAATAGCGGCCTGACCGGGCAGCATCTGATGGCGTTCAATTTCACGGGCTTTCATTAAATGACTCCTGTAATTGCGCATAGACACGCTTATTCATGCTATTAACCGGAATTTCATCGACTATCCGCCAATAGCGCGGAACGGCGACGGGTTCCAGCCAGGGAAGCAGCGCGCGTCTCCATGAGAGTTCCAGCGCTTTGATGTTTGTCTGCTGCAGCGTCTGGCGCAGTGCCTCTTCCAGCACCAGCACCGCGCCAATTCCCTGACGACCGCCACGCGTGACCGGCAATGCCGCTGCATCACGGATACCGTCCAACGACATTAGGCGGCGTTCCACTTCACTTAGGGAAATGCGTTTCTCTTCGATTTTCACTACCCTTCCACGCCGCCCGGCCAGATGAAAACGTCCGCTATTTTCAATTTGTAAAATATCATCCAGCAGCAGTCCTTCTTCGCTGGCAATTAACGGCGAGAAGGCACGAAAAGCGTCGCCCTCAGCCGCAATGTGTACATCCGGAAAGGGGAGCCAGGGGATAATATCCTGCTGACGCTGGCGCCAGGCGAGAATGCCGGTTTCAGTGCTGCCATAAATTTCATCGGGCCAGATGCCAAACCAGCGCTGCGTGTCGATGACATGCTGCCACGACAGCATGCCGCCAGCAGAAAGGATCATGCTGACGGGCGGCGGCGTTAGGTTAGGATCCAGCCGCTTGAGAAAGGCGGGACTACTGACGAAGAGATATCGGTACTGATGATCCAGCGCGGCCAACTGCTCGGCATAATAGAGCATGGCGGCATGGAGCGGCATCCCAAGCGATACGGGTAAAAAGATGCGGAAAGTCAGCCCATACAGATGCTGAGGCACAATAGAAGCAACCACCCGGCATCCTGTCAGCCGGTCGGCAAAGCGGGCGGCCAGCAGGGCAGCTTCTTTATCAAGCGTAGCGACACTTTTCACTACCCGTTTGGGCTGACCTGTGGAGCCGGAAGTATAGAGTTCGATACAACGACTGGGCGCAATGTCGGGCAACGCCGCCGCTGTCGGCGCGCTCGTTTTTGCCGAAGAGACCACATGCAGTATGCCGCGCCATTCCAGCGGCTGGTCACTCAATACACCGTAAAACAACGAGCGCTGCTCTTCCAGTAGAGAAACGCGACAGTGGCCGGGGATCACCGGTGTTTTGCCCACGCTTAGCGTCGCCAGCAACGCCACAATAAACAGATAGCTGTTTTCGAAGCAGAGCGCCCAGCGTTCGCCTTCCTGACGCTGCAGGTCATTTACCAACAGGGCGACATCATAGCGCAACTGTCCCAGCGTCCAGGTATGATTGCCAAGCCAGGCGATGACAGTATTATCCGGACGAGATGCACTAAGCCAATGTGACAAAGGAAGGGTCTGATTCATGGAATTTTCCGCTTTATTACCTGACGACGCACCAGCCATTCAACGGCCATTAGCACTCCCATCAACCCATAAGCGATAATGCCGTTCCATGCCGTCCACAAACGCATGTTGCCCTGCAGGGCAGTAAAAAGGGCGATGCTGCCATTGATGATGAAAAAGAGGCTCCATACCTGGGTGACTCGCCGGGTATAGCGTACGCCTTCAGGGGGAAGCAGGGGATCGTGCAGGCGCGCCAGCCGCTCAACCAACGGCATAGCCGTCCACAATGATCCCCCAAACAGGGCAAGCATCAGCAGGTTGACAACTACCGGATAAAACAGCAGCAGCTGATGGGTTTTTAGCAGCGTACTGGCGATGCATAAAATAATGCCAACCAGTGCCACACTTTGCATGACAATGCGCATCGGCCCCGCCGTTCGCTTTGCTTGCCACAAGCGTAAAACCAGCAGCAGCGCTATCAACGGCAGCAGCCAGTGCAGGCTGTTATGCGTCAGGCCGAACCAGACCACAAATGGCCAGGCCAACAGTGTTATTCCCGTTGCTACCTGAATGCCCGGTAGTTTTTTGCAGCCACTCACGGTAAATCAGGCTTCTCGTAACAGATGCTCTACCGCGTCGACGACATCCTGGACGGTGCGCACCGCTTTAAACTCTTCCGGCTTGATCTTTTTGCCAGTCTTTTTCTGCAGTTGCACAATCATATCGACGGCATCAATGCTATCCAGTTCGAGATCCTCGTATAAACGGGCTTCAGGTTTGATATCGTCAGGATCGATTTCGAACAGTTTAGTCAGAAGCGCGGAGACTTCCTGATATATTGCTTGTTGTTCTGTCATAGCAGGCTCGTTATCAGACGCGTTGTGAATGGATGAAAGCGGCTAGCGTCGCGACAGAGAAGAAATGCTGACGCGTTTCTTCGCTCTCAGCAGAGAGTACGATGCCGTACTGGTTTTTCATTGCCAGTCCCAATTCCAGGGCATCGATAGAATCCAGCCCTAACCCATCACCGAACAGCGCTGCATCAGTATCGATATCATCGACCGTCAGCTCATCCAGATTTAATGTTTTGATAATGAGATGTTTAATTTCTAAATAAAGCGATTGCATTATTGCGTCCTGAAAGTATTCCCAACTGTTTGTAATTGCATTAAAAGATGCCGATTGAGCTGCCTTGCCACCAGCGCCGGTTCTTGTGAATTAGCCTGATAAAAATGTTCAATTTGCACCCGTTGGCCTGCGGTAACCTCGAACAGCGGTTTTGCCGGGGGCACGTTATACCATTTACTTTGTTTGTCGAGCAGATGTTCGCTGCAACAAATGGTCACAATGCGCAGATCGCTACAACAGCGTACCGCGATATTGGCCGCCCCTCGTTGTAGGGTCATCTCTTCTCCGGGTCGCGTACGCGTACCTTCAGGGAAGATTAATAGCGTATCGCCATGCGCCAGCCGCGCCTGGCTTTGAGCCAGTAAGCGATCGGCCTCACTGTTAACCAGATAATCCGCTGCGCGAATCACACCGCTAACAAAGGGATTTTTCAGCAGCGCGCCTTTTACCAGGCAATCGGTCTCCGGCATGACTGAAGCAAGCAGCACATAGTCAATCAGAGTTGGGTGGTTCGCCACCACCAGGCAACTGCGTTCGCTACGTAAAATGTCTGTGCCATGAATACGATAATCCAGTACCCCTACGCCTTTAGCCACTGCCAGGAAAAAACGGAAGCTGGCTGATATAGAGCGGCGAGCGAGGCGTCGGCGCTGGTTTTTATCGCGCACTATCAGCAACAGGAGATTAAACCAGACCAGAGACAGTAAAAGCCCGCCGAGACCGAATAGCGTGAAGCAGAAACCGGTCATCAACAGACGCCAAAGGCGGTTTAACCAGGCGATGGCGTGCATCATACGCGGCTCCAGCGCCACTGCGTTTTTTCACCTGGGATAGTGAATTCAGCAACATCGTCCAAGTAATGCTGCATAAATTGCAGGCTCTGCGGCAGTAGCGGCTCCATTCCGTCGCCTCCGCTCTCGGTTGTACAGTGCAGCGCGCTACCCGCTTCAAATACCAGCGCCACAGCCCATGCCCAGGTCGGCATTTGCGGTGGCAGCCTGGGGTGATAAAACGCAGGCAGCAAGCCGTCGAAATCCACCATCAATACACGTTGATACCCCGCCTGTAGCAGGCATATCACTTCGCACAAGCCCTGATGGAAAGTATCCATGCCTGCAGATAGTGAGGAAGAAACCACCGGTTGCTTTGCGGCGATGGTTAAATTGCCCACCGCAGAGTTATGTACCGACATGGCGAAATCAGTCGGCGAAACGTCTTCATTACGCGCCAGTGCCTGAAGAATGCGATAGTTGCGCTCCAGCTCGCCGTGACGACTGCTAAAAAGCACCGCGTCAATGCTATGGCGGCGCAGCATTGCCAGCCCGCACTCGACAGCTAATTTACTGCCAGAACAGAGACGCCGGGCGGTCATCATCGGAAGTTCCGTCAGTTTTGCCGGTGGTGCATCGGGGTCAATGGCATGCGGCTGACGCGCCCAACGTTGCCATTGCGTAGCGTCACTGAGTCCAGGCGCTCTGGCCTGCCAGTCGATAAGGTTTAAGCTAAATTTCATCAACGGCGTCCGCAATCAGTTAGCAGCTCTGCGGCGCATTAAACAACGCAGGAACCGACAGGAATATTAAAACTTTTCACATATCAATAAAGTATGGCCAACGCCGAGGTTATCGATGCGTTGCTCGACCCTAAAGCCAGCCATCTCAAGATAGCGATAAAACTTCTCTACGCTGTAAAAACGACTATTGCCGTTAGCCATACAGGTAAAATAGAGTGAAGTCGCATTCAGGCTGAACGATGCAGCTTCAAATTTCTGCGCGTCCCAGAAAAGTTCCATCACGCATAGTCGCGCGCCGGGCTTCATTTTATCTGCAATACGGCTGAGCATAGCGATAATCTGATCGGGAGAAAAACAGTCGAGAAACTGACTCATCCACCAAATATCGGCCTCTGCAGGAAGCGGCGCGTCACCAAGCATATCGACCGCGTGGAAGCCGATACGATGCGATAGCCCTGCATTTTCGATATTCTGGCGAGCAAGTTCAATTTGTTGTGGCAGATCAAGAAGCGTAACTGCAATATTTTGATCGTACTGGCAACATTTCAGCGCCCATTTTCCAGTATTGCCGCCAATATCATATAATTTTTTCGGCCTGTTGGCGAAAATATAAGGTAGCGCAGCGTTAAAGGCTACATCGGAATAGTAATGATCGAATGCAAACCAACTTTCGCGCGCGGGCGAAGGCAGCTGCGACAGCACCGGATAGATCGTCTCTGCATCGCTAAACACTTTCAGCCCAGATGGTTTGGATTCTTTTAACGCCTGCTCTAAAAAGAATAACCCCTGATAACAGACATCCTGCGTGAAATCCATATTTACGCGCGTCATGGTGTCATGCAGCAAGAAATGCCCCACTTTAGCCAGACGGTAATATTTATCCTGGCAGGTCACGATACGGCCACTTAATCCCATATCCAGCAAGACGCTAATAGCGTATTCGCTCAGATGACAGTTGGCGACAATCTCATCCAGCGTAGCGCCCTGCTTTCCTTTCATATCCAGCCAGGCCAGCACGCCCGCATTGCGTAGACATAACGCTGTTTGAAACAGCATCGGCGCAAAAGCAATTCGTTGCGCTTCAGTGATAGCATCCAGTGCGCTGAGCGTGTCCGTTTCGTACATGAAGAGCAATCCTGTCTTGGGAAAAATAGGGTTATCGGACCATTGCTGGCCCGACTTTAGAATAATTTTTTATTACAGGGTGCTGGTAGCGAGGTTGACCTGAATATCTTTATCTAAATTGCGTACCCAACGGTTATAGTTTTTGTGAATTTTACCGCCGGATGCCAATAAATTATTGCTGGTTTCATAATTAATGGCGTAGCCGGTAGCAGAATAATTAATCAGAACTTCAGCCATATGGTCACGTGATTGCTGGCGCGCTTTGATAACGTTCGGCCCCGCTTCGCTCATAATCCACTGACGCTGCGCGCCCGCTTTTAAAATTGCGTTTTTAACCTGCGCCTGGGTATACCCAGCGCTAATGGTGGTATGAACATTATCAACCGGCGCAGTACGCGCACAGCCTGCCAAAGCCCCCATAACCGCAAACACTGCAAACATCTTCGCTGCTTTTTTCATAAAAACTCCATTCAAAGTAATTTACTGATGAAATGAAATTTCGCTTTGGCTTAATTTCCCCGATAAAACGGGTGTGCAGTCAAAACGCTGCCAACGGTATGCAGATAATTTCGCGCATATCTTAATAAAACAATGTTTATGACGATAGCTGTTTAGCAAAAATTATGTTTCTTGTGTTTTAGGCATCCGGCAGGTCATTAATAAAAAATCCGTTTAATCTGTTAAAATGCTAAGTTCTCCATATCTCATTCCTGCGGATTAAAAAGATAATTCTTGTTATTTGAGTTAAGTTTCGAGGTTACTCTATTTGATGCAACAGCTTAACGAGAGAAAAAACGTCGATAATTTATTCAATCCCAGAGCAAGATGTATTGACCGCCATCATATTACAATTAATTTTTATTCAACGTAGCTGGCTACTTCATAGTGAGCATCCTACCGATGCCGCTAAACTCTCTGCAAAATCATCGCTCACACCGATAACCCCTCGTTGCTGCTCTGACAGAACGTTGTCCTGGTTTACTCATCCTGGTTTTTACTTTATTCACCGCCCGGCATACTATTCCGCCATGAGTGACCGAACGGTCCGCGCGAATCTATTAAGGAAGCCGGGATGAAAGCGAAGTCGACAACCCTTTATGATGTGGCACAGTATGCCGGCGTCTCTTACCAGACCGTTTCGCGGGTAATAAAC
Organism: Pantoea alhagi; assembly: GCF_002101395.1. Classification (NCBI taxonomy): domain Bacteria; kingdom Pseudomonadati; phylum Pseudomonadota; class Gammaproteobacteria; order Enterobacterales; family Erwiniaceae; genus Pantoea; species Pantoea alhagi. The sequence goes on from NZ_CP019706.1 coordinate 1,522,744, forward strand.
CAGGCAGAAAACGTGTCAGAAAAGACCCGGCTGCGGGTGGAAGCGGCAATGGTGGCGCTGAATTACGTGCCTAACCGTGTGGCACAGCAGCTGGCGGGTAAAACTGGTCACACTATCGGGCTTGCGACCTCTGATCTTTCGCTGCATGCGCCGTCGCAAATTGCCGCCGCCATTAAATCCCGCGCCGGTGAAGAACGTTTTAACGTGGTGATCTCTATGACTGAAAAAAGCGGGCTGGAGGCGGCGAAAGCGGCGATTAACAGCCTGCTGGCGCAGCGGGTAGATGGGATGATCGTGAATATTCCGCTACAGGATGAAGAGGCGCAAAGCCTGGCGGCGCTCTGTCAGGATGTGCCGGCGCTGTTTCTGGATGTCTCGCCACAGCTGGACGCCAACAGCGTCATTTTCGATCCTGACCAGGGCGCACGTTTGGGCGTGGCGCATCTGCTGGAACTGGGGCATCGGGAAATTGCGCTATTGGCCGGGCCGCGAAGTTCAGTTTCGGCGCGTTTGCGCTTTGAAGGCTGGCAGCAGGCGCTGGCGCAACAACAGCTTCAAGCCACGGCGGTAATGGAAGGAGACTGGAGCGCGCTTTCCGGCTATCAACAGGTGACCCGTCTGTTGAAAGAAGGCCTACAGCCCGGTGCCATTCTGGTAGCTAACGATCAAATGGCATTAGGCGCGCTACGGGCTATCACTGAAGCGGGCCTTAAAGTACCGCACGATATATCGGTTATCGGCTATGACGATACCGCCGACAGCGCCTGCTTTATTCCCCCACTGACCACTATTAAGCAGGATTTCCGGACGCTGGGTAAAAACAGCGTGGCGCGGATGATCGAAATGATCCATCAGCCGGATGCGCCGATCCGTTCCGATCTGCTGCCGGTCAGCCTGGTGGTGCGCAAAACCACCGCCGCGCCGGGAAGAGAAACGCTTTCTCCGCAGGCGCTGTCAGAGGCGCTCATGCAGCTGGCGCGCCAGGCGGCACGTCTGAAATAGTCGCCCCGAGGCGCTGATCCCCTGACAAATCAGAATAATATTATTATATATTTCATAATCTTAGCCAATTCTCCCCATTATCCATTTAGTTGCGGGTCAGGCCACGGCCTCGCCCGTTTGCGGCAGGCTGATGCCAGCAAAGCCGCCCACCAGCCCCTTTTCGGTTTTCCCTTCCACGATTATTTGTGAATCCCATCACCAATCCTGGCTACGTGCCTTTACTTCGCCATCAGTCAAAACCATATTGCCATCAAATGTGAGCGCATCACAAAAGCATAAGGAAAAGGATATGACGGTAAAAGCTGGCACCTCTGCCGCCACGCTAAGCGCCATCCTGGCACGCCGCGACTGGGAAAACCCGGCGGTAACCCAAATAAATCAGCTCCCAGCCCATCCGCCGTTTTGCAGCTGGCGATCGCCTGAGGCGGCGCGGAATGATACTTCTTCCACCAGCCTGCGGAGCCTGAACGGAAGCTGGGCTTTTAGTTATTTCCCTCGACCGGAAGCAGTGCCGGAAAGCTGGCTGCAACAGGATCTGACTGACGCGGATGATATCCAGGTGCCTTCAAACTGGCAGATGCTGGGTTACGATGCGCCAGTTTATACCAATGTGGCCTACCCGATTCCGGTTAACCCACCCTTTGTTCCGGCAGATAATCCAACAGGATGTTACTCGCTCACATTTTATGTGGATGAAAACTGGCTCGCCACTGGTCAGACACGGATTGTTTTTGACGGCGTGAATTCCGCCTTCCATTTATGGTGCAACGGCCACTGGATCGGCTATGCCCAGGACAGCCGCCTGCCTTCTGAATTCGACCTCAGCAACGTGTTGCAGCCCGGCGCGAACCGCCTGGCAGTTATGGTACTGCGCTGGAGCGACGGCAGCTATCTGGAAGATCAGGATATGTGGCGCATGAGCGGCATCTTCCGCGACGTGTCGCTGCTGCATAAGCCCCACACCCGCATTAGCGATCTGCAGGTGGTCACCCAGCTTAATGAAAGTTTTAGCCATGCCGAGCTTAAGGCGCTGGTAGTGGTTAACGGCGCGTCGCTGTCGGGCGTGCAGGTTACGATGCAGCTCTGGTTCGGCGAAGCGTTACTGGGCGAGCGTCAGCAGCCGCTCGGCAGCGAGATCGTTGATGAGCGCGGTGCCTGGAAAGATCGCACCACGCTGCGCCTGCCGGTCTCCGCGCCAAAGCTCTGGAGCGCCGAAACGCCCACGCTTTATCGTCTGGTGGTGCTGCTGTATGACCGTAGCGGTACATTGCTGGAGGCGGAGGCCTGTGATGTTGGCTTCCGTAAGGTAGAAATCTCGCAGGGTCTGTTGAAGCTGAACGGCAAACCCCTGCTGATCCGCGGCACCAACCGCCATGAGCATCATCCAGAGAACGGTCAGGTAATGGATGAAGAGACCATGCGCCGCGATATTCTGTTGATGAAACAGCATAATTTTAATGCGGTACGCTGCTCGCATTATCCGAATCATCCACTCTGGTACCGACTGTGCGATCGCTACGGACTGTATGTGGTAGACGAAGCCAATATCGAAACGCACGGCATGGAGCCGATGAACCGCCTCTCCAGCGATCCCGTCTGGCTGCCCGCAATGAGCGAGCGCGTGACGCGCATGGTGCAACGCGACCGCAATCATCCCTCCATCATCATCTGGTCGCTGGGCAATGAGTCGGGACACGGCGACAATCATGATGCGCTTTACCGCTGGATTAAATCTAACGACCCGACGCGACCGGTGCAGTATGAAGGCGGCGGCGCTAACAGCGCGGCTACCGATATTATTTGCCCGATGTATGCGCGTGTCGATCAGGATCAGCCTTTCCCGCAGGTACCGAAGTGGTCGATAAAAAAATGGATCGGCATGCCGGATGAGCATCGTCCGCTGATTCTGTGCGAATACGCACACGCCATGGGCAACAGCTTTGGCGGCTTCCATAAATACTGGCAGGCGTTTCGTCAGTATCCACGTCTGCAGGGCGGTTTTGTCTGGGACTGGGTCGATCAATCACTGACCCGCTATGACGATATCGGCAAACCCTGGGCCGCTTACGGCGGCGACTTCGGCGATAAGCCAAACGATCGTCAGTTCTGTATGAATGGCCTGGTCTTTGCCGATCGCACGCCGCATCCGGCGCTATTTGAAGCGCAGCAGGCGCAGCAGTTTTTCCGCTTTACGCTGAACAGCACGCAGCCGCCAGAGCTGGAGATCAGCAGTGAATACCTGTTCCGCCACTGCGATAACGAACAGCTGATCTGGACGCTGGCGCAGGAAGGCCGCACTCTGGCCAGCGGCACGATTCAGCTGGATATTGCGCCTGAAGGCACGCAGCTGATTACCCTCAGCGATCTGCCTGCGATCACCGCCAGCGGTCAGGTATGGCTGACGGTGCAGGTGCAGCAAATTGCCGCCACCGCCTGGTCTGAGGCAGGACATATCTGCGCCTGGCAGCAGTGGCAGTTGGCCTCGCCATTAACGCTGCCCGCTGCGTCGCACAGTGCGGGCGAAGCTCCCGAGCTTCACGTCAGCGAGCACGCCTTTGATATTCAGCTTGGCGCACAGCGCTGGCAGTTCAGCCGGGAAAATGGCCTGCTGACACAGTGGTGGAAAGGTGGGGAAGCGGCGCTGCTAAAGCCATTAGAGGATCAGTTTACGCGTGCGCCGCTGGATAATGATATTGGCGTTAGCGAAGCCGCACGCATCGATCCCAACGCCTGGGTAGAGCGCTGGAAAGCGGCCGGTTTCTATCAGATGGAGCCGCAGCTGGAACGGTGCGTAGCAGAGCGTCTCAGCCGTGAAGTACAACTGCATACGGTGCACAGCTGGCGCTATCAGAACCAAATCCTGTTTATCAGCCGTAAAACGTATCGCATCGACCACACCGGCGAACTGCATATCAGCGTGGATGTGGATGTCGCGCCAGGCATCCCGGCGCCGGCACGTATCGGACTTACCTGCCAGCTGGCGCAGGTGCAGCCGCAGGTAAGCTGGCTCGGCCTTGGCCCGCATGAAAATTATCCAGATCGCAAACAGTCCGCCCGCTACGATCGCTGGCAGCTGCCGCTGGCGGCGCTCTATACCCCGTATGTATTTCCCAGCGAGAACGGCCTGCGCTGCGACAGCGAATGGTTGCAGTATGGCGACAACGAATGGCGCGGTCACTTCCACTTTAATCTCAGCCGCTACAGCCAGGCGCAGTTGCGCGACGTTACGCACCGCCATTTGTTACAGGAGGAGCCGGGAAGCTGGCTGAATCTGGACGGGTTCCATATGGGCGTAGGTGGCGATGATTCCTGGAGTCCCAGCGTCTCGTCGGAATATCTGCTACAGGACAACCATTATCACTATGACGTGAGCTGGGTGCGTGTTTAAGGTCAGTAAACAGGTGATCAGTGCCGCAATAATAAGGTTGCGGCCTTTTTTAGCCCAATCTGAACAGCAGCATAATCTGCGAGAGGCGGGTAAATACCATTTCCATTAGATGATAAAAGTAAGGCGCGAAATAATTCATTAACGGCAACATTACCAGCATCCCTACGCCGAGCGTCAACGGAAAACCCACCACAAAAATGGATAGCTGCGGCGTCAGGCGGTTCAGTAATCCAAGCGTCAGGTTGATTGCCAGCAACAGCGTGATCACCGGCAGCCCCAGCGCAATGCCGAACTGAAAAATCAGGCTGCCGGAAGTCGCAATGGCACTAAATGCGTCGCGGTTCAGCGGCGCGGTGCTTATCGGCAGCAACTGAAAACTTTCCGCCAGCACTTCCAGCATCAGCAGATGACCGTTAAACAGCAGAAACAGCAGGATGGCCAGCAGATTCAGCAGACGGGAAACCACCGGCATATTATCGCCGCCGTTAGGATCGTAAAACATGGCGAAAGAGAGGCCCATTTGCAGCCCGATGATCTCACCGGCATAGCGCACGGCAACAAACAGTAACTGGATAGTCAGGCCCATCGCCGCCCCGATCAGCAACTGCTGGCAGCCGACCCAAAGCCCCATAATGGAGATCAGTGGAATAGCGTCATCAGGCAGATTTTGCCCCAGCAGCAGGGCGATAATCGCCGCCAGCCCCACCTTAACCCGAGCGCTGATCGACTTGTCATTAAATACCGGCGCGGTGCTAAACAGCGCCAGCACACGCATCAGCGGCCAAAAGTAGTGGCTCACCAGCAGCGGCAGCGCATCCAGCGACAGGCTTTGCATATCAGCCAATCATCTGAGGAAGAGTAGTATAGAGCGCCCGCATATAATCCAGCATCGTTGAGAGCATGCCCGGTCCAAGCGCGACGACCACCGCAACAATCATCAGGATTTTGGGAATAAAACTCAGCGTCATTTCATTGATTTGCGTGGAAGCCTGTAAAATACTGACGATCAGGCCGGTGACCAGTGCCGCCAGCAGCAGCGGCGCGGCCAGCATGAGTCCTACCCGGATGGCCTGAAAACCCATCGCCATTACGCTTTCTGGCGTCATCTGTTATCCCGTCAGTTGATAAAAGTCTGAGCCAGCGAACCCATAATGAGCTGCCAGCCATCCACCAGCACAAACAGAATCAGCTTGAACGGCAGAGAAATGGTGGCGGGCGGCAACATCATCATCCCCAGCGCCATCAGCACGCTGGCGATCACCAGATCGATAATCAGAAATGGAATGAATACCGCGAAGCCGATTTGAAAACCGGTTTTTAGTTCGCTGGTAACAAAAGCGGGCAGCAAAATACGCAGCGGCACCTCATCCTGACTGGCGTAGTTATCTACCTTCGCCATGCGGGTATAAAGCGCCAGATCGGCTTCGCGCGTATGGCTCAGCATAAATTCACGCATCGGCTTCGCCGCGCGCGGCAGTGCCTCTTCCATGGTGATCTTATCCTGCGACAGCGGCAGCCAGGCATTCTCATACACCTGATTAAATACCGGCGACATCACAAAAAAGGTAATAAACAACGCCAGCCCCAGCAGCACCTGATTAGGCGGCGTGGAAGGCGTACCCAACGCATTCCGCAGCAGGCCCAGCACAATAATGATGCGGGTAAACCCCGTCATCATCAGCAGGATGGCAGGTAAAAACGTCAGAGAAGTGAGCAGAACCAGCGTCTGGATCGGCAAAGACCAGCTTTCGCCGCCGCCGCCCCGCGTCAGCAGGATATCGCCGTTGGCGGCCAGGGCCGCATGCGGCAGCAGCAGTAAAGACCACAACGCCAGCGCCAGCCGGCAACGCTTTACGGTAAAAATGAAAGAACTCATTGTTCAGGTTCCGCTTTGCCGCGTTTCAGCAAGCGCCTTAGGGTAAGCTGAAAATCTGGCGCCGCCGCAGCCTGTGCCTCAGCGGGGTGAGCAAGGCGGCTAAGACGGGTTATCGCGCCGGGCGTAACGCCCAGCAGCAATCGTTGACCATCTACCTCTATCACCACCAGACGCTCGCGCTGGCCGAGCGAATGGCTGCTTTTCACCACGATCGCCGCTCCCTGCGTGCGGCCATGACTGACAAAGCCACAGCGACGCGCCAGCCAGGCACAGAAAATAATCAGCAGGACGACAATCGCCAACGCGCCGCTCACCTGAGTGATCAGCGAGAGGGTGGTAGAAGTATCATTCATAACAGATCTGCATTCCGGTTAGCCGTCACCTGCTTAAACGCTGCATACGTTCAGAAGGCGTAATAATATCGGTGATACGAATACCGAATTTATCGGAAACCACGACGACTTCGCCCTGGGCGATAAGGTAGCCGTTAATCAGAATATCCAGTGGTTCGCCAGCTAAACCATCGAGAGTGACCACTGAGCCCTGGCTCAGACGCAGCAACTCTTTGATGGTCATTTTGGTACGGCCCAGCTCCACGGTCATTTTTACCGGGATATCAAGGATAAGCTTGAGATCTTCGCTAAATGCAGCAACCTGTGTGTCTTTTGTTATAACCGGTGCATTAGCCTGACTTTCCGTAGTCTGCTGCTCGGCTAACGCTTCCCCCCAAAGGTTGTCTGTAGACTGATCGTCAGTCTCCGACGGCTGTTTTGCGTCACTCATGGGGATATTGCTCCTTATTTGATGACGGTAAATTAGGCTTTAATAGTTTCTCGATTTTAAGAGCATATTGACCGTTAACAGAGCCATAGCTGCCCGAAAGAACCGGGAAACCATCAACACATGCTTCAATATTTTCCGGCTTGTCCAACGGAATAACATCGCCCTTTTGCAGCGCGAGAATTTTTGACAGGCGTGTTTGTATGTCGGTGAAATTCGCCACCAGCTCCAGTTCGGTATCTTTTACCTGCGAAGCCAATACCGTGCGCCACTGAGCATCTTCCTGCTGCGAATTTTCCAGTGGCGGATTACTTAATAGCTCACGCAGCGGTTCAATAATGCTGAAAGGAATACAGATATCAAATTCGCCGCTTTGCGAACCTATTTCCACATAAAAGGGCGTGGTAACTACAATATCGTTAGGGGATGAGGTGATATTAGTAAATTTAACCTGAATCTCAGCGCGCACATATTCAGTTTCTAATTTAAAAATAGAGCTCCAGGCGTAATCATAAGCTTCCAGCGCCATCGACAACATGCGCTTGATAATACGCTGCTCGGTTGGCGTGAATTCACGTCCTTCCGCTTTGGTGAGAAAACGCCCGTCGCCGCCAAACAGGTTATCAACCGCCATAAAAACCAGGCTGGGCGAGAAAACAAACAGTGCTGTTCCGCGTAGCGGATTCATATGCACTAAATTGAGGTTGGTCGGCACCGGAAGATTACGGGCAAAGTCATGGTAGGGCTGTATTTTTATATTACCAGCGGTGATATCCGGACTGCGTCGTAACAGATTAAACAGCCCCATCCGAAACTGCCGGGCAAAGCGTTCATTAATAATCTCAAGCGAGTGCAGACGTTCGCGTACCACGCGGCGCTGAGTGTTGGGATCGTAAGGCTTGATGGTTTCATCGCCAGTCAGCTCTTTCTCGACTTTTTCAGGTTCACTACTGCCGCCGCCGTTGAGCAAGCGATCAATTTCAGCCTGCGATAATATGCTGTCAGACATAAGCGTTACCGTAATATAAAGGCGTTAAACAAAACATCCGTAACAGTCACTCCTGGTTTTTCATCAAGAGGCATGTTTAATATCTGTTTAATATCCTGGATTAATTGCGACTTGCCTTCGTTAACCGATAACTCTTCCGCGCTGCGTCCGGAAAATAGCATTAATAAACGGCTGCGTACTTCCGGCAAATATTTTTCTATCTTTATTTTATCTTCTTCATTACTTACGCGCAGCGTTAAGCCAATATAAAGAACGCGATCGAACTCTTCACCGCCAGGCTTCAGGCTAACGGTAAAGGTATCCAGCGGGACATAAACGGGTGCTACCGGCTCAACAACTTCGATGACCTCAGGCGGCGTATCATCTGACAACAGGCGCGCCTGCATATTTTTCATTTCGTACATAGTCCAGGCGGCGATGGCACAGGCAGCTATCGCCAAAAGTAAAATGAAAAAAATAAATAACGATCTTGCTTTACTTTTCCCTGTCGTCGTCGACTTTTTTTTATTTGACATCGAATTAACAATTCCTGTTATAAACTACCTGACGCTCAATGAGACAGATCCATTGAATAGCAAATTCTATTACAAGCAAGCCCCTGAACAATGCCTCAAAAAGAAGTAATTAGTGATGGTAAATCATTGACGTTATTCTTCAGGCAAAAATGCTTATTCCCATAGGAGAGTAAATTCGCTGAGGCGTAATTTCCTCTTCCACTTCGATTAGCGGTTCTACACCAGTCTCTTTTTGAGAAGGAGAAGATTGCCCTGAGCCAGAATCTGCTGAAGAACCCCATGCTGCAGCGCTATCATGACCAACGCTGCCCTGATCCAGCTGAATTCCCGCTTCGGCCAGCGAGGTACGCAGATGAGGCATCGCGGTCTCCAGCACAGCGCGCACCGGCTGATGATCGGTAATGAAATGTAATTGAACCTGATCCTGATCCAGCCGCAGCTTGATCTGTAACGGCCCTAAATGCTCAGGATGCAAACGCAGCTCGGCATGATGAACGCCATTGCGGGTAAAGGCGTTAATTTTCTGGCTAAGCGCCTGCTGCCAGGCTGGCGATCCAACTTCCGGTTCCAGCACACCATACGCGACCGGTAGCAGGGTGCTGGACGTAGAGGATGCAGCAGCGGGTGTTGCCAGCGATACCGGAGAGGTAGCGGGTGCGGCGGTAAGAGGCACTGTCTGCACACGGTTATCAACGGGCAGAACAGCGTTGTCACCTTCACCTTCAAGCCCCTGCGCTACGCCGATAGCTTGCTTGATAAAGGCGTCAGGGGCAGAGCTTTGCTGCGTCTTCGGCTCGGCAGGCTTTCCGCTGTGATGAGCGGCCTGCGGGCTGGCGATCATACGCAGCATCTCGTCGGCAGAGTTTTGACGCGCCGTTTGCAATGAGCCTTTTTCTGTTGTGACCTGAAGCGCATCGGTGTCATTGGTTAGCGCATTGCCAGGCTGCGCGATTTGCGGTGCGGCGACAGCTTTAGCCAGGCTGGCCATAGCGGGTTGCCCAGCGGCTATTGTTTCTGCCACGGCTGCAGACGGCAGAGAGGCAACCATGGCATCAGGCAGAACGACCGGCATCAGCCAGGCCGCAACCGCATCAACCTCCTCTTCGTTCAGTTTGTCGCTGGCTGGTCGTGGCTCTTTTCCCTGTATAAGGGGCATAAGCCTGTCCGTAACCGCAGCGAGTTCACTATCCAGCACACTGGCGAAACCGGTATCGATACTGTTGCCTGACGTCGCTGCGGGGGCCGCACCCGGCAGGGAGGCGATGGTGTTAATCATCATAAACCGCTATTCCTTAAGCTTGCGCGCTGCGCGAATTCATCCATTAACTTTTGCTCCAGACGATTTTCTTTCGCCTGCTTTACACTATCGGCCCGGCTCACCAGGGTTTCAAAGGCATTCAGCCGTCGCTTATCTTTTTTCCAGCGATCCAGCGCCTGATCGACCGACTGCTGGCAGGCAGCAACATGGCCGGTATGCTGTTTAACAACCCGACCAAGCGACGAGATAAAAAATTGATGACTGAGCAAGTTGATCACCGGCATGCCGGTAGCTGACATCGTTGTCTGTAACTGTCGCCCATATTCCTGCTCATAGCGGGTTAACTGCTCAAGCTGTGCGGCGGCATTGGCGTGAGCCTGGCGCACCTTGCCAAGCTGGTTCGTGGTATCGCTTAAGGTCTGTTCCGCCAGTTCGCACAACACCTTCATTGGGGAACGCTGTGTCATTCGCTACTCTCCTTCTGGTGGTCAGGTAAATCGGGAAACAGCGCAGAGAGCGCGGCGAACGAGGCTTCATATTCGCTGCGTTCATAAATTCCCTGCTGCAAGAAATGCTCCATTTGTGGATAAAGCTCAATCGCCTGATCCAGCAAGGGGTCGCTGCCGGCGGCGTAGGCGCCGACACTAATCAAATCGCGGTTACGCTGCCAGGCAGAAAGCAGCTGTTTGAAACGCTGTACTTTTTTGTAGTGCTGGGGTGGGATCAGCTCGGTCATGGCGCGGCTGATAGAGGCTTCAATATCGATGGCGGGATAGTGTCCCGCCTCCGCCAGCCGACGCGACAGCACCACGTGACCATCCAGAATCGCACGGGCCGAGTCGGCAATCGGGTCTTGCTGATCGTCCCCTTCGGTGAGTACGGTATAAAACGCGGTAATCGAGCCGCCTCCCTGCACGCCATTGCCGGCACGCTCCACCAGCGCAGGCAAGCGAGCAAAAACCGAAGGCGGATAGCCTTTGGTGGCGGGAGGTTCGCCAATTGCCAGCGCAATTTCACGCTGCGCCATCGCATAGCGGGTTAACGAGTCCATAATCAGCAATACGTTTAACCCCTGGTCACGAAAGTCTTCCGCGATGCGCGTCGCGTAGTCGGCTCCCTGCATCCGCAAGATAGGTGAAACATCGGCCGGTGCGGCGATTACGACAGCACGGCTTAGCCCTTCTTTCCCCAGGATATTCTCAATAAAATCTTTAACTTCTCGGCCACGCTCGCCAATCAGCCCAACCACAATAACGTCCGCTTTGGTATAGCGCGCCATCATGCCAAGCAGCACCGATTTCCCCACGCCGGAGCCGGCAAAAAGCCCCATTCGCTGCCCACGCCCGACGGTTAACAGGCCATTAATAGCGCATACGCCCACGTCCAGCACAGACTTGATCGGCTCACGCAGCAAAGGGTTAAAAGGCATGGAAAAAAGCGCGCCGCGCTGGCGCGTTTCGGGGGCAGGCAGGTTGTCCAGCGGTCGGGCGCGCGCATCCAGCACCCGGCCCAGCAATGCCTCTCCCAGCGGTAACATTTTGCCTTTGGTCGTGCCGGTATCCGGGGCATAAATTCGCGCCCCCGGCAGAATGCCATCCGTATTCTCCAGCGGCATCAGATAAAGCAACTGTCCGTTAAAGCCGACAACTTCGCTTTCCACGCTGTCGCCGCCGTGCGCGCTGTCACGCTCTATCCGACACAATGTGCCGATCGGCAGCGTTAAGCCCACGGCCTCTAATATCAGGCCGGTAGCTCGCGTTAATCTGCCGTAGCGGCGTATGCCGGATAAACTCGCCATCCGCTGTTCTTTGTCATCAATGGCCTGCAGCCACCGTGCAAGTCGCTGGCTCATGCGCCATAATCCTCACGGCTGAGCTGACACAGCGCCTGCCAGCTACTGGAAACGGTGGCATCCAGTTCGCATTCTGCCGAGGTGATGCGGCAGCCGCCGGGCAACATATCGTTATCGGCGCGCAGCTCCCAGCCCTGTTTCGCCAGTACGGTACCCAGTTGCTCCTGCACCGCCGAAAACTCGTCGGCATTTACCCAGAGCTGAACAGGCCCCTGGAACAGCGGCTCCTGCTGCAACAGCGACTGGATTTTCTCCAGCAGCAGGTTGTTGTCGAAAGCCAGGTTTTTACCCAGGGTGGCACGGGCTGCTGCCAGCGCCAGTTGCACCAGACGCGACGGAATCACCTTCTCAAGGTTATCAATCGCCGCCTGGAACGAGTGCAACAGCTCGGTAAATTGCGCCGTGGTTTGTTGCTGGCGTTCTCTGGCTTCTGCCAGACCCTGCTCAATGCCGGCCTGATGCCCCTGTTGAAAACCCTCCTGGTGCCCCTGTTTACGACCTTCCTCAATGCCCTGCGCCAGGCCCTGCGCCAGACCTTTTTGTTCTGCCTGGCGTCGCAGCCGTTGCAGCTCTGCCTGCTGCTGCTCTGGTGTCGATTCGCTGTCCATGATCTGCACATCGTCAGACAGCATATCTGCCTTACACAGATCTTCGGGCTGCCAGATCTGCCAGCCGGTTAACTGCTGAGGATCAGACATAGACATCCTCGCTGCCGCCAATGTTAATTTCACCGCTTTCCGCTAAGCGGCGTACAATCTGCAGAATGGTTTTCTGTTCGGCTTCCACCTGCGACATACGTACCGGCCCGCGTGCACTGAGATCTTCGCGCATAATATCGGCCTGACGCTTCGACATATTGCGGAAGAACTTATCGCGCAGCGGCGCCTCCGCCCCTTTGAGGGCAATAATCAGCGTTTCGTTATCCACATCCTGCAGGATACGCTGGATACTGCGATCGTCGGTCTCAAGCAGATTTTCGAACAGGAACATCTCGTCGATAATTTTCTGCGCCAGCTCATGGTCAAATTCACGTACCGCCTCAATAGCTGCTTCTTCCTGCTGCGATTTCATCAGGTTAAGGATTTCTGCAGCCGGACGAACCCCACCCATTTTGCTGCGTTTGAGGTTCTGGCCGTGTAGCAAATTATTCAGCACTTCCGTCAGTTCCTGCAGTGCCGCAGGCTGTACGCCGCCGAAGGTGGCTATACGCAGCATGATGTCGTTACGATCGCGCTCATCAAAGCGCGTCAGCACGTCCGCCGCCTGGGCGCGTTTCAGATGCACCAGAATGGTAGCGATGATTTGCGGATGTTCTTCATGAATCAGTTCAAATACCGCCAGCGGCTCCATGAAGTTCAGCGTTTCAATGCCGCTATTATTGCCCTGGGTATCCAGCAGATCTTCCAGCAGGCTGGAAGCGCGCTCTTCACCCAGCGCCTGTATCAGCACATTGCGCAGATAATCGTTGGTATTAACGGTAAGCGCGGCGAAATCGCCCGCATCGTTCTGGAACTCTTTTAGCACTTCAGCCAGTTGTTCATGGGTAAAGCCACTCATGCTGACCATCGCGCTACTGATTTGCGTTACTTCATGGGTATTGAGATGACGAAAGACCTCCGCAGCACGCTCTTCGCCGAGCGTTAGCATGATGATCGCGCTTTTTTCGCATGCATTCATGATGACTGTTCCTTATTCATCCACTGACGGAGTACCAGAGCGATAACCTGCGGGTCCTGCTCAGCCATACTGCGCAACTGCTGTACATTGACTTCGGTTTCCACACGCTGCTGCGCTTTCGCCTGCTCACGCATTTCTGCTTTACGTAGCTGTGCATCCAGCCTGGCCTGACGCGCTTCCTTTTCCAGTTCGAGACGCTGTAGCGCCAGCTCCTGATGCTTAATCCAGAAAGGCTGCAGCATCTTGCGCCATAGCACCAATGCCACCAGCAGCACCAGCAGATAGCGACCCGCGATCAACATCGAATCGATAAAGACAGGACGCAGCCAGAACGGCGTTTCCGGCTCGGCCGGCTCATCAGTAAACAGGGAGTTGACTACGTTTAAGCTATCGCCGCGCTCGCTGGAGTAGCCCATCGCCTCTTTAACCAGCGCCTGGATCTTCTCCATTTGTTCTTTATCCAACGCGACCGGCTTGCCTTCCTTATCCAGCTGATAGTTCACCACTACCGCCACCGAGAGACGTTCGATCGTGCCGGGGCTGCGTTTGGTATGGATAAGCGTACGGTTCAGTTCGTAGTTGGTGGTTTCATCTTTTTGGCGACTGTAAGGCTGAGTTGGTACGGCCTCGCTCTTAGCGCCCGTCTGTGCATTATTTGCCGCAGCGGGTTGCTCAATCGGCGCGGAAGGGGGAGCGGAGGGCTGATTGCTCAGCGCGCCCGGCACGCCGCCCGGCGCTGCTTTATTACCCTGCTCGCTGCTGTTGATTTGACGACTACGTACGGCCATGTTTTCCGGCGCGCTGTTCGGCTGATATTGCTCTGCCGTTTGCTCATGCGTAGTGAAATCGATCTGCGCGGTGACCTGTGTTTTGACATTGGCCGCCCCTACCACCGGTGCCAGGATAGCCTGAATACGTTGGCGGTAATCCGCTTCGATCTCATTGATATATTTAAGCTGACTGGTCTGGATCGCCTGAGCGCCGCGCTGAGTCAGCAAATTACCACGCTGATCGACCAGCGTGACATTATCGGCATTCAGGCCGGGCACCGCGCTGGAGATAAGCCAGCTAATCGCATTAACCTGCCCTGCATCCAGTGAGCGGCCCGCATTTAAATCCAGCGTTACCGAGGCGGAAGGTAACTTTTGCTCGCGTACAAACAGCGTTTGCTTAGGGATCGCCAGGTGCACGCGCGCGCTGCGTACCGGGCCCAGTTTCTCAATGGTGCGCGCCAGTTCGCCTTCAAGCGCGCGCTGGTAGTTAATCTGCTCGTTAAACTGGCTAAGACCAAACTTTTCCTGGTCGAGCAGCTCGAAACCCACCTGTCCGCCTTTTGGCAATCCCTGCTGGGCCAGTTTCAGGCGGGCCTCATATACCCGATCGGCCGGTACCATGATGGCACCGCCATGCTCCTGAAAACGATAGGGCACGTTCATCTGTGTCAGCTGCGCGACAATGGCACCGCCATCTTCATCGCTGATATTGCTATACAGAACACGGTAATCGGGAGTTTTCGCCCAAAATAACAGCGCAATAATCACTGATATAAATGCAGCGGCAAGAATAATAAACAGAAAGCGAGGATTCGCACGAAATCGCTCTACCATCGAGGTAAAGTTCAATTGGGTTTTAGGTTTACTACTGTTATCACTGGCATCCATGCGGTCATCCTACCTGAATAAAAGATGATGCAATCTGCACCATAAGCCATTAGTCTGCGCGCCAGTTCCGATACCAGTATTAACAGGCGGAATGCCTTTTACCGGCAACGCGCCTTTAAGGATTATCCTCCATTTGATAAAAATATTAAGCGCTAATAAATGCGAGCTTATGTGGGCTATTTGCATTATCTGCCACATTCAAAAACATGATATTCTCAATATTAATCAGAAGTTAATAAAAGGAAAAAACCTGGTATGACGTTCGCGTCTGTCAGCGTTTATTTATAAGGGAATGCTATGTCAATCCAATCTACAGGTGTGCTGGAACAGATTCAATTTCAGGCGAATAAGATTTCAACATCAGGAAATAGCCTGTCTGTTCATGATACAAAAAATAGCGAACCAGTATCATTTTCCGGCCTTTTACTTAACAGCCTTAACAACATTAGCCAGTTACAAAACCATTCCAAAAGTTTGTCAGAAAATTACATGACTGGCACCCCGGGAATTGGCCTCAATGACGTCATGGTTTCCATGCAAAAATCTTCCATTGCGCTCAATCTGGGCATCCAGGTTCGTAACAAATTAGTGAGTGCTTATCAGGAAATAATGAATATGTCCGTGTAACGGGAAACGTTCATTATTTATTTCAGGCATTTCTTACCTGGCTGACATCGCAATCGGCAGCCCTCTCTGCGGTATTTATTATCCGTCATCAGAGGGTTGCTTTCTGCCACAGGCTACGCGTTGGTTTCGAATATGACTGCTCTCTGCAGAAAACAGCGCAGTAAGACAAGTGAAATCATTCAATTGAACAATACAACTGTGAATATCCAGAGCGACTTTGTTTTAACCGGAGCAGAACTGCAAAAAATCACCGCGCTGATTTATCAGCGCGCAGGCATTGTGTTGACGCATCAAAAACATGACATGGTTTATAACCGTCTTACGCGCCGCTTGCGTCAGCTGGGCATGAAAACCTTTACCGCTTACTTAAATTTGCTGGAGTCAAATCCCTTTAGCGATGAATGGCAACAGTTTATTAATGCCCTGACAACCAATCTGACCTCTTTTTTCCGGGAGGCCTATCATTTTCCCGTTTTGGCTGAACATGCCCGCTCAAGGCAGAGCAACTATAGCGTTTGGTGTACCGCCGCTGCGACAGGCGAAGAGCCCTGCTCTATCGCTATGACGCTGCATGAAGCGCTGGGACCCCATCTCAACGGTCCATGTATCTGGGCAACGGATATTGATACCGAAGTGCTGGCAAAAGCTAAAACAGGCGTTTACCGACATACGGATATTCAAAATCTGACGCCAGAACAAAAACGCGCGTGGTTTTTGCGCGGTACCGGCGCGCAGCGCGAGCAGGTTAAAGTGAAGCCCGCGCTGCTCTCCACCATTCATTATCAACAGCTCAATTTATTGTCACCTGAGTGGCGTGTCCCCGCCCCCTTTGATACCCGCTTCGACGCCATATTTTGCCGTAATGTCATGATCTATTTTGATAAACCAACCCAACTTCGCATTCTGCAACGCTTTGAGAACATGCTAAAGCCGGGCGGCCTGCTGTTTGTCGGTCATTCAGAAAACTTCAGCAATATAAACGGGCCATTTCGTCTGCGCGGACAGTCGGTTTACTGCCTGACTCAGGAGCGAGCATGAATAAAATCAAAGTTCTTTGCGTTGATGACTCGGCGCTAATACGCAGCATTATGAGCAAAATCGTTAATGAACAGCCCGATATGGAAATGGTGGCGACGGCCCCCGACCCGCTTATCGCCCGCGATCTGATCAAGCGTCATTCGCCTGACGTCCTGACGCTGGATGTAGAGATGCCGCGCATGGATGGCCTGGATTTTCTGGAACGCCTGATGCGCCTGCGTCCGATGCCGGTGATTATGGTCTCTTCCCTGACGCAGAAAGGGTCAGAAATTACTCTCAATGCGCTGGAGCTGGGCGCCATTGATTTTGTTACCAAGCCTCAGATGGGGCTGCAGGACGGCATGCTGAAATATAGCGAACTGATCGCAGATAAAATTCGCGTGGCTGCCCGGGTGCGTAATTTTCAGCGCTATAGCGAAACCTCTGCTCCGGCACGCCTGCCAGCCAGCCCCTTAATCGGCAGTGAGAAAATCATTGCTATCGGCTCATCGACCGGCGGTACTGAAGCATTGCGTCAGGTATTAACCGCCATGCCGCTTAACTGCCCCGGGATCATGATCACTCAGCATATGCCTGCCGGTTTTACCCGCTCCTTTGCTGAACGGCTGAATAAGTTATGCCGAATTACAGTGAAAGAGGCGGAAAACGGTGACCGGATTTTGCCCGGTCATGCTTATCTGGCTCCCGGCGGCATTCATCTTGGACTGACCCGTAGCGGAGCGAACTATCACGCCCAACTGCAGGATCTCCCGCCGGTAAACCGCCACTGTCCTTCCGTGGATCTGCTTTTTCATTCCGTCGCGAAATATGCCGGGAAGAATGCGGTCGGAGCGATTTTAACCGGTATGGGTTATGACGGTGCGCAGGGAATGCAGGCGATGCACCAGGCGGGTGCCCGTACCCTGGCGCAAAGCGAGAGAACCTGCGTGGTGTACGGCATGCCGCGCGAAGCCGTTGCACTCGGCTGTGTGGATGAGATTGTCGATATCGATCAGATGTGTCAGCACATCCTGAGCAATGTGGTCGGGCAGGCGCGCCGTATATAGCAGTTTATCAACATGACCAAACCCTGTTATTTCACTTTCACTATGGACAGACAATAAAAATGGCAGACAAGAATTTACGTTTTTTAGTGGTCGACGATTTCGCAACCATGCGTCGTATTGTGCGTAATCTTTTAAAAGATTTGGGCTACCACAACGTAGAAGAAGCAGAAGACGGCAACGATGCGATGGGTAAGCTACAGCTTTCACCGTTCGATTTTGTCATCAGCGACTGGAATATGCCCAATATGGATGGCCTGGAACTGCTCAATGAAATCCGCAAAGACGAACGCCTCAAAACGATACCGGTGCTGATGGTGACGGCGGAAGCCAAAAAAGAAAACATTATTGCGGCGGCGCAGGCGGGTGCCAGCGGTTACGTGGTTAAGCCTTTCACCGCCGCCATACTGGAAGAAAAACTGACTAAAATCTTCGAAAAACTGGGATGGTAGGAAGCATGGAAGCAGAGCAGAATGCGCAATCAGCTGAAAACTTAAGGATTATTTTCTCACAAATTGGACATCTGACGCGTCAGTTACGTGACAGCCTGAATAATTTGAGCCTCGATCGCGCCATTATGGATGTGGCAGAGGTGATGCCAGACGCCCGCGATCGCCTGAATTATGTGGTCAATAAAACCTCACAGGCTGCCGATCGGGTACTCACCTGCGTGGAAATCGCCCGCCCTTTACAGGACAACCTCAACAGCACGGCAGACAGCCTGGCGGCGCGCTGGGATGAATGGTTTGAAAATCCGATTGAGTTGACCACCGCCCGTTCGCTGGTCATCGATACGCGCCAGTTTTTAAAACAGACGCCGGATATTGCTCAGCAGACCAATCAGCAATTAATGGAAATCATGATGGCGCAGGATTTTCAGGATCTTACCGGTCAGGTGATCAAAAAGATGATGGATATGATCGCCCATATTGAGCAGGGTCTGATACAGATGCTGGTGGACAATATGCCGGAAAAACCACAGACCACCACCAACCATCCGGGCAACCTGAAAAATGGCCCACAGCTTGATCATACCAAAGCAGGCGTCGTCGCTTCGCAAGATCAGGTTGATGATCTGCTGGAAAGCCTCGGCTTTTAGCTATGTCTGAAGAAAGCGACGTAGAAAAGACAGAAGACCCCACACCCCACAGGCGGCAAAAGGCTCGGGAAGAAGGGCAGATCCCGCGCTCCAAAGAGCTGACCTCTTTGATGATGCTGCTGGTGGGATGGTCGCTAATGCTGGCAGGCGGTGAGAATGTGGTGGGACACCTTACCCATCTGTTGAAAGGCGGGCTGACATTCGATGCGCTGCTGGCGCGCGATCCGGCACAACTCTGGCTTCATCTGCGCAATCTGGGCGAACTCGCCATGAGCGCGCTGCTGCTGCTGCTGCCGGGACTGTTCCTGACCGGGTTAATGACGCCCATGCTGCTGGGTGGTCTGCAGCTCGGCGGTAAGTCTTTTAAGCTGGATCTGAAGCGGCTTTCACCGCTCTCCGGTCTTAAGCGCATGTTTTCCGGTCAGTTCGTCTCTGAACTGTTAAAGGGTTTGCTGAAAGTCACGCTGGTCGGCTGCGTTTGCGGTTTTTACCTGTTTATGCATAAGCAGCAACTGATTCACCTGATGAATCAGCCGCTGAACTATGCGCTGCGTCATTTTGGCCAGTTGATTATGGACTGTCTGCTGATGGTGATCCTGTCGCTGATCCCAATGGTGGGTTATGACGTTTTCTACCAGCTCTTCAGCAATATGAAAAAGCTGCGTATGAGCCGACAGGAAATACGTGACGAGCATAAGCAGCATGAAGGCGATCCCCATATTAAAGCGCGTATCAAGCAGCTGCAGCGTGCTGCGGCAACGCGCCGCATGATGGCGGAGCTGCCAACGGCCGACGTGGTCATCAATAACCCCACGCACTACTCCGTTGCGTTGCGTTACAAAGAGGGCGCAATGGCCGCGCCTGTTTTAATCGCTAAAGGTGCAGGCGAAACGGCGATGCGTATTCGCACCGTGGCTGAAGAACACAATATTCCGATGCTGCAGGCACCGCCGCTGGCGCGTGCGCTGTATCGTCACTGCGAACTGAATGCGCCGATTCCTACCGCCCTGTATAGCGCAGTAGCAGAAGTTCTCGCCTGGGTTTATGGCCTGCGCCGCTGGCGTAACACAGGCGGCATACGTCCAAAAAAACCCGTCAATCTTCCGGTGCCTGAAGCGCTGGATTTCAAACCTAAGAGCCAGGAATGATGACAAATTTAGCGAGCAAACTACACTTGCCGCAGTTTAAACAGACGCAGTGGCAAATTCTGGCCGGCCCGGTATTGATCATGCTGATTCTGGCTATGATGATTTTGCCGCTGCCGGCGTTCTTACTGGATATGTTATTCACCTTCAATATTGTGCTGTCACTGATGATATTGCTGGTGGCGATGTTTACACAGAAAACGCTGGAATTTTCCGCCTTCCCTACCGTGCTGCTGTTTTCAACACTGCTGCGACTGGCGCTGAATATTGCCTCCACGCGTGTGATCCTGCTGGAGGGCCATACCGGCGGAGCGGCGGCTGGCCGGGTGGTCGAAGCATTCGGTCACTTTCTGGTTGGCGGTAATTTCGCTATCGGCATTATCGTGTTCGCCATTCTGATCATTATTAACTTTATGGTCATCACCAAGGGTGCCGGACGTATTGCGGAGGTCGGCGCGCGCTTTGTGCTGGACGGCATGCCAGGCAAACAGATGGCGATTGATGCCGATTTGAATGCCGGGTTAATTGGCGAAGATGAAGCAAAACGCCGTCGTAACGAAGTGACCCAGGAATCTGACTTTTATGGTTCTATGGATGGTGCCAGCAAGTTTGTGCGTGGTGATGCGATTGCCGGTCTGCTGATTATGGCCATCAATATTATTGGCGGCCTGACGATCGGTATGCTGCAACACGATATGTCATTTGCTCAGGCTGGCGAAACCTACACGCTGCTGACCATCGGTGACGGGCTGGTTGGTCAGATCCCGGCGCTGATTATCTCTACCGCTGCTGGTGTCATCGTCACGCGTGTTGCCACCGAGCAGGACGTGGGTGAACAGATGGTCAGCCAGCTGATGACAAATCCACGCGTTATGCTGCTCTCCGCCGGTGTTATCGGCCTGCTGGGTATTATTCCGGGCATGCCCAATCTGGTGTTTTTACTTTTTACCTCCGCTCTACTCGGCACCGCCTGGTGGCTGCGCGGGCGTGAATTGCAGGCGGCGGCGATCGGCGCGCCCTTAAAAGGCTCGCTGGATCGTGATACGGCGAAAGCCAAAGCGGAAGCGGCTCAGGCGGCAGAAGCGTCCTGGGCAGACGTTCAGCTGGAGGATGTGCTGTGCCTGGAGGTGGGTTATCGCCTGATTCCGCTGGTGGATACCGCGCAAAGCGGACAGCTGCTGGCGCGAATTCGCGGTATCCGCAAGAAATTTGCCCAGGATATGGGCTTTCTGCCGCCGCCGGTGCATATCCGCGATAACCTCGATTTAGCGCCCGGCGATTATCGCATTTTGCTAAAAGGCGTTGAAATTGGTCGTGGCGCTATTCAGCCTGAGCGTTCAATGGCGATCGACCCCGGCTGTGCGGAAGGCGAGCTGCCAGGCGTAGCCTGCCAGGAGCCCGCTTTTGGCCTGCCTGCGGTATGGATTGATGAGGTACTGCGCGAACAGGCGACCATCCAGGGCTATACCGTTGTGGATCCCAGCTCGGTGGTCGCCACGCATCTTAATCATCTGATTGGTCTGCATACCAATGAACTGTTCAGCCGACAGGAAACGCAGCTGCTGTTGGAGCAGGTCAGTAAAGAGATGCCTAAGCTGGTGGAAGATTTCATTCCAGCCATACTGTCGCTGAATACCTTTCATAAGGTCCTGCAAAATCTGCTGGCGGAGCGCGTTTCTATCCGTGATATGCGAACCATCATCGATACGCTGGCCGAATTCGCGCCGGGGCAGAATGATGCCGATGAGTTGACGGCACAGGTTCGTATTCGACTTGGCCGCGCCATTACCCAGCAATGGTTCCAGAATAATCAGGAAATTCAGGTCATCGGACTGGATACAGAGCTGGAGCGATTGCTAACGCAGGCGATTCAGAACGGCAGCGCTATTGAGCCGGGCATTGCGGAAAATCTGATAGCGCAAACCGAACGCGCTATTCAGCAGCAGGAGGCGATTGACGCACCGCTGGTGCTGCTGGTCAATCAGCCGCTCAGGCTGATGCTGTCCCGCTTCCTGCGTCGCGTTTATCCACAGCTGGCAGTGCTTTCTAATCTTGAGCTGACCCACAGCTGTACGGTGCGCATGACTTATGTAATCGGCGGTAGAACGTGAAAAGAGACGCTTTTTTAACGATGCTGTTGATGGCCGTATCGTTGCCAGCCCTGGCTACGCACGGCGCCTGGAGCGCGGCAGCGGCCGGGCCGCAACTTAACGTTGGCAGACAGACTTATGCTGCGCCGCCTCTGCGGCCGGCGGCCCCGATACCGCCTGAGGCTGTACTGCGCGGCATTAGCTGGCGTATCAGTTTACTTTCACCGCCGCCGGCGAGGCTGGACATCAAGCTTTGTAGCGTAACGGCTTGCATTGCGTTGGATCGGCTGGCGGGCCAAAAAGCGGCACCGCTGCCCTTTTCCCCAGGCGAAGCATTGCGCTTTGTTTATGCGGTTAACACCCCAGGGCAGTTAACGCCGCCCGTTCGTATTGTCACTAATCAAATCACGATTAACTATCATTGGGCTAATCGATCTGACCGTTAACCAGATGAAGCGGTTGCGGGAAGGCGCATTTTATTAATAATACAGTGATGGCGTTACTGAAAAGGCGAGGTAATTTGTGAGAGATATGCCTTGTTGCCCTTTTTACCGTGATGCAGTGACGATATGTGCTTTTTTAATATCGACATACGCCCTTCCAGGGCTCGATTTATTTCTTCTTCATTATTTTGCAATTTTGTTAAAAAATTAAAAAACTGCTCTCTTTCATCGCTGGCTAACGTATCAGGAACTTTATCCAGCACAGCACGTAAGGTAATAATATAGCGCTCTGCCGTCGTGATGAATGCGTCCCACTCTCCCTGTTGCGCCATAACCAGCATAGCCTGATTCATTTTATAAATATTATTGTGTTCTTCAATAAGGAATGTAGTCATAGCCTGCCTGTATTTAACTTGGTTCAATTTCTTTCCATGTTTGAGCGATATTCATTAATATCTCATCAACATGTGCCAGCTGTGAGGGATCGTTATTTAAGTTAGCCTGTAGCAGCGTACGCGACATATAGTGGTAAAGGGCATCCAGATCGCGGGCGATCTGCTGCCCCTGTTCATGATCCAAAGCAGATCGTAACCCATTATCAATAATGTTAATCGCCTTTGAGATCATCTCGCCGCGTTTGGCAATATTGCCGTTTTCAAAGTAAAGCTGTGCCCGCACAATAGCGCTGTGCGCTCCCTCAAACAGCATGGTAATCAGTTGATGCGGCGTCGCGCCAGCCACCTTGCTGTGGAGATCGACCTGCGCATAGGCGTGGGTTCCCTGCTTTGCGTACATGTTAGTCTCCATAAAAATAAGCAGGTATGCGCCTGCTTATTTGGGCTCTTTTTGCAGACGTTAAACCGTGGATAATAATGAGATTAGCTGATTGCTTAAGCTGTTCATTTGCGACATGGTCGTGTCCAGATTCTGGAACTGAACACGATAACGCTCTACCTGCGCATCAATCAGCTTTTGCGTTTTATCTATCTGCTCTTTTACCCGCTTAACTTGCTCATCCAGCGTATCGGTGGTGCTTTTAATCAAACCGTCAGTCTTGCTTTCCTTATCACCGGTATACCTGGTAATAATATCGTTCAGCGTTGACGCCAGGCCCTGATTTCCAGCATGGTCTTTAAACATCTTGCCGATTTGATCGGGGCTGTCGGCGATCGCTTCGTCCAGTTTTTTCTCATCCAGCGTCATTTGCCCGGTACTGGAATCGAACGTGATCCCCAGCGAGGTCAGTGAACTATAGTCGGCGTTACCGTCACCATAGGCGCTGTTAACAGCGGCCCGTATTTCGCCCACCATACCGCGCAGCGTACCGTCGCCCATTAACGCGCCGTTCTCTTTGTTGGGTTTAGCGACCTCATCATCGCTTAAGCCGGAGGCATCATTCGGTACATATTTACTGGAGGCGGAGGTTTGCGTTAACAGCGCGTTATACTGTTTGACGAAATCCTGCAGCGTACTTTTGATCGCCGAGTTATCGACGCTGAGCGTCAGCTGCTCTGACTTACCCTCTTCAGAGACCGCTTTCAGATTTAAGGTTACGCCTTCAATAATGTCAGTGATGTTATTGCTGGAGCGCGTGTACTTGATGCCGTCAACTTTCAATTCTGCATCCTGCGCCCTGGAAACGGAGATCATGCCGTCGTTTGCGCCAGCTTCACCCGGAATGACAGCATCGTCATTATCCGCATTAACCTGCCGCCCCCCTTCCTGAGTATTCAACAGCGCGCCCAGCGTATCATCGCCCTGGACACTTACGGACATTTCGCCTTCGGTACCGGAGGTGCGTGAACTTAATACCAGCTGGTAACCGCTGTCGGTACGCTGTACCGAAGCACGAACATCGCCCTCCTGCTTGTTGATCGCTTTCGCCATTTGATTAAGCGAGGTTTCATCATCCGCCAGCTCGACTTTCAGCTCTTTGCCGTTTTTTTGCGTAATGGTGATAGTGCGCGTCGTACCCGTGGTTTCGCCCAGGTTCTTACTGGCGTCTTCATAGCCGGAGGTACGCAGTTTGTGGGACACCGCCAGCTTCATTACGGTGACATCATGCGCATCGGCGTCCGCTTCCGCGGTGGCCGTGGCGGAAAAGGCTTTATTATCACTGACCTTTAGCGTGTTAAAGGCTTCGCCGCTGAGCTTTTTAACGCTGCCCTGCAGGGTGGCAAGCGCACTGGAGATTTTCCCCCAGGCGGAAATTTTGTTTTCGTAGCTGCTTTTTAAATTGGTATAGGGCGTCAGACGGGTCTGTTCTGCCGCTTTCATCTGCGTCAGCATGCTGGCGGTATCGATGCCGCCGGTACCAACGCCAAGGGAAGACAGGGTTGCCATGATATACTCCTTTGGGAATTATTATTTAAACCTACTCTTTAAGTTCTCGGTTTAAACAGCGCGAAGATAAGTATTTTCTTCTTATACCGCCGGATAAATGCAGGGTTTCGCCTCTATTATTTTCCTGACAAACTTCTTCCCCTGATATACATCTATATAAACCTGGCCAACCCATTACCTACGCCGCTCCGCCCATAAATAACGCCCTTATAAAAGCCTTAATTATCGCATCTTTTTTTAAAAATCTAACCCTCTATAAAAAAGCATTCGTGTTGGCTTTTATCTGTTTTGTTTTTTACAGATAAAATCAAAGGATAATTTAAACACTTCTATTACTAATAGATGGCACGCGTCGAAATATTGTTCGGTTGAAATTTTTTCCAATTATTTTTTTAGAAATTTTATCTGAGGCCGATGTTTTTAGTATGCGCTTGTTAACGCATCCTAAAATTGCAGAGAGCCTGCAATAGAAGAACTCAACCTATATATGAGGGAACAACATGTCACAGGTAATTAATACTAACGCCCTGAGTTTGATGGCTCAAAATAATCTGAATAAATCACAGAGCTCTCTGGGTTCTGCTATTCAGCGTCTCTCTTCTGGTCTGCGCATTAATAGCGCAAAAGATGACGCAGCAGGTCAGGCGATCAGTAACCGCTTTACCTCTAATATCACCGGCCTGACTCAGGCTTCACGTAATGCGAACGACGGTATCTCCCTGGCTCAGACCACGGAAGGCGCGCTGAACGAAATCAATGATAACCTGCAGAACAT
This sequence comes from Pantoea alhagi, assembly GCF_002101395.1. Lineage (NCBI taxonomy): Bacteria > Pseudomonadati > Pseudomonadota > Gammaproteobacteria > Enterobacterales > Erwiniaceae > Pantoea > Pantoea alhagi. The sequence goes on from NZ_CP019706.1 coordinate 1,548,365, forward strand.
TCGTCGTTTGACCGTACAGGCTTCCAACGGCACCAACTCTGCATCTGACCGTCAGTCCATTCAGGACGAAATCACCCAGCGTCTGTCTGAAATCGACCGTATCTCTGAACAGACCGATTTCAACGGCGTAAAAGTACTGAAGACCGATCAGAGCCTGACCATTCAGGTGGGCGCGAACGATAGCGAAACCATTAGCCTGAATCTGGAGCAGATTAACTCCGACACGCTGAAAATGGCCGATTTTGACGTTAACAAATATGCTGACCGTGTTGATTTAGGTAACAAAGCAGCCGCAGGTATGACCATTACTACCGGTACTGGTGCGACCGCCAAGTCGCATACGGTGACTGATGGTGACTTGACGAAAATGAAAGAGGCGGCCTTTGGCGCTAACGGTACCGGTGATATCTTTATTGATAATAAAGGCGTCATCAGGGCGGTAGGCACTAAAGCCGACGGCACTGCAGTTTCTAACGAACTTACGCCAACAATTGCCGGGACCGGAGCGAGCACTACCATGAGCGGTGTTACAACGGGTAATGCCTTCAACGATCCTAGCGCCAAGCTGATGGAAACCGTTGACGCAGCGCTGAAACAGGTTGATAGCCTGCGTTCAAGCCTGGGTGCCGCCCAGAACCGTTTTGCGTCGGTTATCAGCAACCTGGACAGTGCGGTAAACAACCTGTCTGAGTCTCGCTCACGTATCCTGGATGCGGACTTCGCGTCTGAAGTTTCTAACATGAGCCGCGCCAACATCCTGCAGTCTGCCGGTACCACCGTGCTGGCCCAGGCCAACCAGGTGCCGCAGAACGTGCTGTCCCTGCTGCGCTAAGGTTAACGCGGCGACCTTAACGGTCCTGCTGTTTACGTTGACGCTCTGCCCTTACCGGCAGAGCGTTTTTTTATGTCTGTGGCTTACCGCCTGACTGCTGCCGATCATCACGTTGGCAGTAGATAAATGACATCACGTCGGTTGTAGGTAAGCAACATCATGACAGCAGCAGATAATCGACTTTGCGTCGGCAGTAGATAAGCGACCTCATGACAGACTAAGCAGGCTGGCAAAGAGTAAGAGTAAGAGTAAGAGTAAGAGTAAGAGTAAGAGTAAGAGTAAGAGTAAGAGTAAGAGTAAGAGTAAGAGTAAGAGTAAGAAAAAATATAAAGGAGGACAACAGAGGGGTAAAACGCGGAAATAAAAAAGGGCAGCAGCGGCGCATCTGTTGCCGCTGCTGCCCAGAAAAAATTACAGCGTCTCGTTGACGCTCTTCTCAACCAGTTCCATCTCTTCGCTGGTGAGTAATTTCTCGATATCTACCAGGATAATCATTCTTTCATCCACTGAACCCAGGCCCAGCAGGTAATCAGTGGAAAGCGTAACGGAAAAGTCTGGTGCCGGCTTGATCTCTTCAGCATTCAGCGACAGCACATCGGAAACGCCATCCACGACAATGCCCACCACCCGCTGCGCCAGGCTCAATACAATCACGACTGTTTTTTCATTAATCTCTGTACCAGCCAAATCGAATTTAATGCGTAAATCAACGATCGGTACAATGACGCCGCGCAGGTTAGTGACACCGGTAATAAATTCCGGCGTATTGGCGAGGCGGGTTACCCGTTCACAGCCACGTATCTCCTGCACCTTTAATATTTCGATGCCGTACTCTTCATTACCCAGCGTAAAGACCAGGTATTCGTTGCCATGATTGTCGGTTGCTGTTTTCTTTTCAGTTGCGGAAGCTGTCATTTTGTTTGTCCTTAAACAGGGAGCGCTTGCCCGGCTTTCGTCGCGACGCGCTTGGATTTACACAGTTTCGCCAGCGCAGCGACGTCAAGAATCAACGCCACGCTGCCATCGCCTAAAATGGTTGCGGCAGAGATACCAGGCACTTTGCGATAGTTAAGCTCAAGATTTTTTACCACTACCTGATGCTGGCCAATGAGCTGATCGACCATCAGGGCGTAACGCACACCAGCACTTTGTAAAATCACCGCAACGCTGTCATTAATCGCGGCAGGCTCCTCTGCCATATCAAATATGTAGTGCAGCGTAATGAGCGGGATATATTCGCCACGCACCTGCAGCATCAGCTCATCGCCTGCCATATGATAAAGAGAATCTTCTGTGAGTTTCAGCGACTCCATAACGGCACCAAGCGGCAGTACATAGGTTTCATCGGCAACACGAACCGACATACCATCAAGTATCGCCAGGGTTAACGGCAGAATAATGCGGATCGTCGAGCCTTTATTTTGCTCAGAGGTAATCTCTACATGACCGCCCATTTCCTGAATATTACGTCTGACCACGTCCATGCCGACGCCGCGCCCGGAGACATCCGTTACCTTTTCCGCCGTGGAGAAGCCGGCCGCGAAAATTAACATCCAGACATCTTCATTGCTGATGTTATCGTTAATTGCCATTCCCTGAGCGTGCGCACGTGCAAGGATCTTTTCGCGGTTCAGGCCTGCGCCATCATCGCTGACTTCAATAACAATGTTCCCGCCCTGATGTTCTGCTGACAGCGTCAGGTTGCCCATCGGGGATTTGCCTTTCGCTATGCGTTCCTCACGGCTTTCAATACCGTGATCGAGGCTGTTACGAACCAAATGCGTCAGAGGATCGATGATACGTTCAATCAGGCTTTTATCCAGTTCGGCGGAACCGCCTACCAGCGTCAGTTCGACCTCTTTGCCCAACTTGCCGGCTAAGTCATGCACCAGCCGCGGGAAGCGGCTAAATACATACTCCATCGGCATCATGCGAATGGACATCACCGACTCCTGCAGATCGCGCGCGTTGCGCTCCAGCTGGACGATGCTGTTTAACAGCACGTCATTTGCTGACGGCTCCAGAGTGGCGGAAAGCTGCGAAAGCATCGACTGGGTGATAATCAGTTCGCCGACCAGGTTGATGATCTGATCAACCTTTTCTACCGCAACGCGGATGCTATTGGACTCGGCGGCCTGCGCACGAGCGGCGGGCCTGACGGGCGCGCTTTTCGCTGCTGCCGGAGAGCTTTCAACAGCTGCGGCTGGCGTTACGCTGCAGTCTGCCTCTGCCGGTGCGCTGCCCGCTGTAATGGCTACCTGTTCCGCTTCAACAATAAAACAGAGCACCGCCTCGATTTCATCGGCGCTGGCCGTGGTTTCTAACTGAACCTGTAGCCGCTCTTCTTGCTGTTGCTGGCTAAGCACTTTCCCCAGATTAGAGAGCTCATCAACCAGCAGACGCCCCTCATCTTCTTTAACGTTTAACAGGGTAATATTCAGGAAGGCGCGTTCTGCTGGTGTATTTACCGGCGCTGCTACGGCCGTCGTTGTCCGATCTGCCGAGCCATCTTTACTTTGTTGCGCAATTTGCCGCAACGCCCCGCAGATATAGTGAAACGTTTCTTCGTCCGGTTCCTGAGAAGATTTATAGGCATCAAGCTGATCTTGCATAATATCCTTGCTCTCCAGAAACAGATTAATGATTTCGCCGGTTAGCCGCAGGATACCGCAGCGCGCGTCATCCAGCAGGTTTTCCATTAAATGAGTAGTTTCTTGCAATATTTTAAAACCGAACGTTCCAGCACCGCCTTTAATGGAATGCGCTGCACGGAAAATAGCATCCAACATTTCCTTGTCGGGCGAAATGACATCAAGCTGTAGCAGATATTTTTCCATATCGGCTAACAGCTCATCGGCTTCATCAAAAAAAGTCTGATAAAAATCGCTTACATCCATATTGTTCAACCCTATCCTGATTTAATTCGCAAGCGCGGCGGCATCTTCATTGGTTTGCGGCGTAATTTTCAACTCATCTTTTATCGCATCAATATTTTCATGGCCGGTAACACTCTGGATTAAGCTATCGTCCCTGATTAGCGATTTTTCTTTATCCTGGCTTAAGACCAAAATACTAATACGGCGGTTAATGGGGTTGTGTGGCTGCGTGTTATCCAGCACCATTGAATCAGCCGTTCCTACTACCCGTAGAAATTTATTGGCCGCCAGACCGGCTGCTATCAATGCGCGGCGCGAGGCGTTTGCGCGATCGGCGGAAAGCTCCCAGTTGCTGTAGCCGGTATCGCCATGAGCATAAGGAAGCGAATCAGTATGTCCCGTCAGGCTAATACGATTGGGTAGCTGATTGATAACCGGTACCAGCGTTTCGAAAATGCCCCTTAAATATCCCTCCAGCTCTTTGCTGCCCAACTTAAACATTGGACGGTCCTGGCTATCAATAATTTGAATGAGCAATCCATTTTCGGTGAGTTGCATGCGCAGGTTTGATTGAAAGTTGTTGAGGCGCGGATCGGTTTTAATCATGTTTTGCAGCCGATCGCGAGCGCGTTTTAACCGTTTGAGATCGGCGCTATCGCGTGGAGTGGATCGTTTAACTTCCCCCGTCTTATGTACCACATCGCTGCCACCGCCCGGTATAACGCTTTCACTCAGGCTGGGCTGGTTACCCTGAGAGAGCGCAACCTTTAATGGCGTTTGAAAATATTCTGCAATTTGTTGTCGCTGCTGCGGGGAGGTACTGGTGATCAGCCACATCACAAGAAAAAAAGCCATCATCGCTGTCATAAAATCGGCGTAGGCAATTTTCCATGAGCCTCCGTGATGACCGTGGCCCTGCTTTTTCCGCTTGCGAACGATAATCACAGGATGCTTATTTTTACTCATGGCGCGCTTCCCGAATCACTGCCAGTATTCGATTTTACCTGGCGCACATGCTCTTCAAGCTCAATAAAGGTAGGACGTTCAGTAGAAAAGAGAATTTTACGTCCGAACTCGATCGCTATCTGCGGCGCATAACCGTTCATGCTGGAAAGCAGCGTCACTTTGATGCATTGCAGCATCTTCACTTTCTCGCTGCTTTTTTGACGCAGTAGCGCAGCCAGAGGCAGAATAAACCCGTACGCCAGCAGAATCCCCAGGAAGGTGCCTACCATGGCGTGTGCGATCAGTTCGCCCAGTTCAGCAGCGGGTCGATCGGCCGCAGCCAGCGCGTTGACTACCCCCATGACGGCCGCCACGATGCCGAAAGCAGGAAAAGCGTCACCCACCGAATTCAGGCTGCCAGCGGGCACCTCAAGCTCATGCTCACAGGTCTCAATTTCTTCATCCATCAATGCTTCAACTTCATGTGGACTCATATTGCCGCTGATCATCAAACGTAAATAATCGACCAGAAAATTCATTAGTAATTTATCGGCGATAAGGCGCGGGTAGTTGGAAAAAAGAGTGCTGTTCTGCGGCTCTTCTATATCATTTTCCAGTGCCATCATCCCGTTTTGCCTTGCTTTTGACAGTAATAAAAACATCAGCGCCATTAATTCCATATAAATGGCTTTATTATATTGGGAACCTTTAAACAACAGAGGAAAGGATTTCATGGTGGCAGAAATGGCTTTACCATTGTTGCCCACAATAAAGGCGCCTACGCCTGCCCCACCGATAATGAGCAGTTCAGTCGGTTGATAGAGCGCACCAAGATGTCCGCCAGATAAAACAAAGCCACCAAAAACAGTGGCAAAAACAACTACATACCCAAGAATAACCAGCATGCTGTCTCCTTATTATAAACACGCCTGTTTTTTATATTTATTAATGATGACTAACGTTTCAGGCGTTAACGTACCCGGATATACAGATACGTTATTCACGATCCTGGTTTCTTACCATCAACGTTATAGTGCAGCGCGCTGGTTAACCGGCAATATCATAAGCTTCACATTTTTTCGCCGCACGCGAAGGCGGACTGCATAAGCTACAGGTGAAAGGATCTTTTGCATGCTCATGAGTAATCACAAAAGCGCCGTGGCAGGCAATACATTCCGTACGACTTATCATGCCACACTCAATAAAACGTAATAATGTCCATGCCCGGGTTAAACCCAGCACCGGTTTTTCCGTGGCTTTAACCGGACACTGTTCCAGGTATAAACGGTATGCTTTGATTAATGCTTCAATAGGGCGGCAATTTTCAATTTTTCTAATAAAAAGATAAATATTATAAAACATCGATGAGTGGATATTCTGCTCCCACGACATGAACCACTCCGCAGAAAAAGGCAACATGCCTTTCGGCGGGGGACATCCGCGCAGTTCCTTGTAAAGCCTTAAAAGCCTTCTGCGGCTTAGGCTGATCTCACTTTCCAGCACCTGCATTCTGGCACCGAAAGTAATAAGCTCCATTGCCATCTGAACTTCTTTAATTTCGTCCAGGATACTTTTTTCACTCATGATTGCTAGCTCCGTCAGCAAGTAGAATGGTTTTGCTCGGGAAGTGAGTTGAGCAACTCCGTTGATAAAATAATTCCAGTATGAATTTGTTGTAGCGCATCAATACGCGATGCTTTCGTCAGGCAGTCAATCATCTCTTTATCATCCACGCGCAAACGGCATATCAGTTGGCTGGTTGAAGCCATCTTGATAAGTTGCGGCAGAGTAAGCTCGCTTAGCGTATCAAGAATAGTACTGTCTAATCCCAGACGAAATCCTGCAGCGAACTTATCTTCGCGTATAAGCCTTTGCGCCAGGACTAAATAAGTAAGGTTCAAATCATGTATAGATTGAAGCTGATCGTTAGTATCGGAGCTATGCATATTTATATTCCACATTGGTTTCGTGTTAAATAATCCTGCCAATATTTAAAATATCGGCATGAGATGAAGGCCAAACAATATGGAATGTCTACCTGCTATTTTGCGCAAATTTCAGTGTCAATAAATGGTCTACGCATCCGGCTAAGTCAGACAAATATCACTAATAAGATTAAAAAAATAACTATAAAAGCGTCACTGCTTCATTAGCATCCGGCAGGCTATTTCCCTGACATTGGCATTTTCAAGACAATTCCTATTTGGATCCCGATCATCATATAATAAATCAACCTTTTTCAAGAACTTTTTAATGTATATTCATTTATATTGATAATTTTAAACGCAATCAATGCGATAAAGAGATCTGCCTCTCGCATTAACGAATCAGTCTAAACCAACCAGCAACAATGAGGAATTTAAATGTTATCACTCGCTTAAAGAAGATGATTAAAATCACTAAATTACTTATATAATTTAACAATCAAAGCAATCAAAGCAATCATTGCAAACGTGCACGTATTCTTTTTATTGCCTGACTGTGCAACTGGCTTACCCGTGTTTCCGTTATTTCAAGTATTTCTCCGATTTCTTTCATATTTAACTCTTGTTGGTAGTAGAGATTCAGTAATACCTGCTCCCTTTCGGGTAGTACCTTTATCTCATCAGCAATCTTTTTGAGTAGCTTTTGCTGAGTGATTTTATTAAACGGATTAAGCTTTTCATGTTGTATATCAGGTTGTTCGAACCTGTCCGCCAGCTCTTTCTGCAGTTCATCCAGTGAACATATCTGGCTGGCATTAGTATCTGCCAGCATCTGCCTGTAATCACTAAGGGTTATATTCATCTCAGCAGCAATATCTGCATCTTTAGCGGCTTTGCCAGTGGCTTGTTCAATGCGATGAATCACCTCGGCAATTTCTCTGGCGTTACTGCGAATACGACGCGGTACCCAATCACGTTCGCGCAGTTCATCTATTAAAGCCCAACGTATACGCTGTGTAATGTAAGTGCTAAAAACAATGCCTTTTTTAGGATCAAAATGATCGATGGCATTGAGAAGAGCGATTGCGCCCACCTGAATCAAATCATCCAGTTCTACAGAGGAGGGTAAACGCACCTGCAACCTTAGCGCTTCATGACGTACCAGGAAAGCATACTTTTTCCATAATGCATTTTTGTCTACCATACCTTCAGGGGTATATAATTCATTCACAATGACATTGTCCATCCTGCCACGGGTATAGTTTAATTATCTTTCATTGGCCAGGGTATATATAGTTCAATAAGGTCGCATAAATTCCACTAATTCCATACATAAAAGCGATTTCCATACGGATTATTGGGAAATTACACTACCCTTAACGTTAAAAGTAATTAATTCAAAAGCTTTCCCATTCCTCTACAGGATTAATGTGATCCATTTCGTTTTTTTTGCGCTGTGTTTCAGGTAAAAGCACAGTGGGTGTTAATAGCGGCTGATAGTCTATAGCCGTATAATTTGTTTCATCTTTTAACCTGATATGCGCAACCATACTGCTCAACTGCCCCGCATGCTCTTCCATACTGATTGCCGCCGCTGCCGCCTGCTCGACCATCGTGGCATTCTGTTGGGTAACCGAATCGAGTTCGTTCACCGCCTGAGCAATTTGGTTAATGCCAGTACTCTGTTCGTCGGAAGCGGAAGCAATCTCGGCCATAATATCCGTCACCTGCGAAACTGACTGAATAATATGCTGTATTGCCGTTCCCGCCTGCTCAACTTCCTGCGACCCGGAATGCATATCCGCCACACAGGTATTAATCAGCGAGCGAATTTCCTTCGCCGCATCAGCGCTGCGCTTCGCCAGGTTACGTACTTCCCCTGCCACTACAGCAAATCCACGCCCCTGCTCGCCAGCTCGTGCCGCTTCCACCGCCGCATTCAGCGCCAGGATATTCGTTTGATTGGCGATGCTGTCAATCACGCTATTGATATCGTCAATTTGACGTGAGCTGATAATGATCCGATGCATAATGGCATCAAGGCTATCCATGACCTTACCGCCGTTACGTGCACTGCCGCTGGCGCTTTCAGCCAATTGACGCGCCGTATGCGCATTATCCGCATTCTGTCGCACCGTAATTTTCAGCTCTTCCATACTGGCTGCGGTCTGCTGCAAAGAAGAAGCCTGTTGTTCCGTTCGCGAGGAGAGCTCGTTATTGCCGCTAACAATTTCCTGTGCTGAAGCGTTAATGCGGCTTACACCATTTCGAATAGACGAAACGGTCATCGTCACTCACTGACGCAATTTCTCCAGCTCAATAAACATCAAGCCGATTTCATTCATCTTGCCCGCAGGGATCTCTTCGTCCAGCTTACCGGTCGCCATAGACTGAAAGGTTTTTACTGTCTCATCCAGACGTTGAAACAGCTCGCGCTTAAGCCACAGGCGCATGCAAATCACCATCCCCAGCGCAATAATCCCGGTGCTAATGGCCAGCATATTGAAGCGGCTGTTATTGGCGTTCGCTTCCACCTCTATCGTATTGATTAATGCTTCGAAGCGGGCCCTGTACTGCTTCACTTCGTTTTCAAAAAGGTTGCGAGCGGCGGAAATTTTATTCATTTCGTGAACAGCATTATCGGCCTGGTTGATATTTTCCAGTCGCGATACAAGCAGCGCCATTAACGTATCTGCCTGCTGTTTAATTTTATCAACAATTACAAGAGCATCTTGTTGATACGGCTGTGCATAGAAACGCTTTAATTGCTCCTGAGCCAAAGCAAGCGACCGTCGGGCTTCACTGAGCTGCTGTGTCGTTGCCTTTTCTCCTTTGCTGGTGGTCAGACTTAACGCGTAGATTTTCCCCAGCAGGCTATTTATTGCCTCATCCGCATCATTCAGAACCGATGCGTTTTCACTGACCTCCATAAAATGTGAAAATTGTTGGCCTGATGTATTGGCGCTGTAATAACCTAAACCCACTATACCCAATAATAAAAATATCAGGCTAAAGATAGCAATATTAATTCCGGTGGCGATTTTTAAATTATTGAGCATTGATTATCCTTAACCATTCTGCCTGAGTTATCGTTTTACAGAAAAAAATGATTATTCCATTACTTTTCTGCTAAGAGATCACCTCATCATGTTGAATATCGACATTTTTTGCATCGTCTGAAATACCATATATGAGGCATTTAAGGAAAACTCGGCCATTATCGTTTGACCAATCAGGTTCTGATAAGATTTTCCATCTGCGCCCAATGTTTCCTGCAGGCTGCTTTCAACATCTATTTTATGCGTATCGGCACTGGTACCCAGCATCTCCAGCTGCTGAAGATTCGTACCCACTGTAGCCTGCACTTTGCCCAAATTATCGATATTCTTTTTAATCGAAACATTGGCTTTATCCAGCGTAAGCTGTAGCGCTTCACGCCCTGCATCATCCGTTACCGGAGCCTTTAGTGCTTCAATTGCGCTATCCAGCGCGGCGAAAAGATCGTCCGGCGTGCCGGAGAGAAAAACATCATTCCCGGTATGACTCACCTGCATTTCTGTACTGTCGGCCACCACCTGTACAATCGGTGTTGTGCCACCAACATAGGTGCCATCTTTTGCGAAGGGTTCACTACCGGTGTTATAACCCGCAAAGATATAACGCCCGTTGCTGCTGCGACTATTGGCGAGGCCCATCAGGTTATTACGAATACCTTCCAGTTCTTTTGCCAATGCGGCCCGATCTTCCGCTGAATAAGTTCCGTTACCGCCAGCAACGATTTTCTCTGACAAATTTTTTGTCAACAGCGAGCTAATTGAATTCAGTACTTCGTCCTGTTGCCCCAGCGTATCCTGTGCGTACTGACGCGCGATTTCATAGTGTTCGATTTTTGCCAGTGCGTTTTGATAAATCACCGCCTGTGATGCACCGGCAGGATCGTCCGAAGGTTTGAGCAAGGTTTGCCCATATGCCAGTCGGGTAGCAATATTATTAAATCTCGTATTGCTTGTAGACATATTATTTATTTGCTGTTGAAACATGTAGAGTGAGCTAATACGCATTTTCCTTCCTTTTTTCCCCTGGCTTCTGGTGGCCAAAAAAAATAATATTATCGGATATTTAAAATTGCATCAAAAATAGTGGTTGCAGTTTGTAATACCTGTGCATTGGCCTGGTAATACTGGGTATACATTTGCAGATAAATAACTTCATCTTCGGTATTAACGCCCACTATTTCCTGACGCTGCAGGGCAAACTGATCCTGAACATATTCCGCAACTTGCTTTTTTTCTTTGAGATCATTAACTGAAGAACCTACTGAACTCACCAGGCTGGCATATGCTTCAATTAACGTTGCCTTGCCAATCAGCGCCTCATTTTTAATAGCGATCATATCTTTGATATTTTCGTTATTGCTTTCTTCTTCATTCTCGCCGGAGCTTGAGGCAGCAATTTTATCGCCAGCTTTGATCGCCACCGCAATATTTTCAGCTACGCCGTCTGCGGAATTGAAAATAAAGCTGTCGCCTGCCTCAGGCGTGCCCTGTGGCTGAATAGTAATGCCATCAAAAGTGAGTTCGCCCTGCTCGCCGATTTCGGGGGTAATTTTCATGCCGCTGCTGTCAGTGATTAACCAGTCACTGGCGCCTGGTCCTTCATATACCAGCGTGTAATCCTGTACCTTAACCTGTGAGATATCGCTGAAGCTGATATCAAGCGTGGCATCACCCTGGTTATTACGATTTACTAAGGCCATTGGATCGACAATAGTGAAAATATCTGTGCCAGCTTCGCCATTACTGTCAAAACCGGCTTTATTCACTTCGTTAAAACGATTCGCCATCTGCAGCGCCAGCTGATTAAGCTGATCGCGGGCATCAACCAGATCCTCGTTGCGGAATTTGAACAGGCCGCCCAGCTTTCCGCTGCTGATCTTCTCTTCATCCAGCTTGATGGTATTGCCGGAAGCGTCGATATAAGAGACTTCCAGCTGTGCAGGATTGGCTGCGGAAGGCGCCGTTTCAAACAGGCAGGTACGATCGCCGCTTACCAACGGCAGCCCATTGGAAAGTGCAACATTGACTTCGCCGGTCAGCTGATTTTCATCTACCTTGACGCCGACCAGTTTGCTTAACTCATTCAGCAGCATATCGCGCTTATCAAGCAGGTCTGCAGGCTGTCCGCCGGTTTGTGCATGAGATTTATAGAGCGCCTCATTAACCGTCGCCAGTGCTTTGGCACAGGAGTTAATATCGGTCACGGTCTGGTTAATTTGGGTGTTAGTACTTTTTTCCAGCCCGTTAAGCGTGCGCGCGTTGCTTTGAAACTGATAGGCGGTTGATTTAAATTGCGACATGGCTTCCTGACGCGCGGCCATACTTACCGGGTCGCTGCTTATTTTTTCCAGTGCGCCAAAGATATTATTAAGAGAAACGGAAACATTGCTGCTTTTGTCGCCCAGCATATTATCGATTTGACTAAGCTGTTCATAACGGCTGGACAAAGTGCTATAAGATGTTTGCGCGCCGCGCAGCTGATTATTAATAAAACCATCATAAGCACGTTTTACACTGTTAACCTGAACTCCATAGCCAAAGAAGCCATTTGCTGTTGTTTTTCCCCCTGCCTCGCCCAGAATAATATTCCGACGGCTATATCCCTCTGTAGCAACATTATTCATGTTACTACCTACAACGTTTAATGCTGCCTGAGCGGCACTCAGTCCGCTTTGTGCCAGATACAAGAGATTCATAAATTACCCGCATTCCATGTGTGCGAAATTTCTGAGAAAATCGGAATAAATAGAGACTATTATATTTATCGGCGTAAGTTAAAATCTCTAAAATTTCTGCTGCTAAAATATTGATGTCAGGTCAACTTTATAAGCATTTGCCGCCTGTGTTAGGCTATTTTTAATTTGTTGAATGATGCCGATCAATTTCTTTGCATATTGTGGATCGGTTGCATATCCGCCATCCTGTAGCGCTTGTGCTGCCTGTTCCGGCGTTTTAGCCAGCGTAACATTCTGGTAGCGTGAATTATTGATGAGTAATTTGCTGTAATCGTGCAACGCATCGGTATAAGAATGGTAAACCCGAAATGCTGCCTTCACTTTTTTCGCTACGCCGTTAATATATTCTGTTGTGGTTATTTCTGTGGTTTCACCTTTCCAGCCCGGTGTCGCTTTTACCCCAAACAGGTTATAGCTTGGCTGACCATTCTCCCGAGGTATTTCTTTATTTCCCCAGCCCGATTCAAGCGCAGCCTGTGCAAGTATTAATTGATGCGGGATGCCCGTCTGACGAGAAACTTCTACCGCAGGCGCTAACAGGCGCGAAATAAATCCGCCGCCTGACGCGGCCAGCGTTGCTTGCCCGACAGGGGCTGCCATGCTGGCGGCAGGCGGTGGGAAGAATGTCCGCCCGGCAGGAAGCTGACGTGAGGAAAATTCGGCTGGCGTACCGCCTGTGGTTATCGTTGGAACGCCGCCAGACTGTTGTACCATGACGTCAGCCAGTCCAATTTTCCCGTGAGCCGCCATATCCTGGGACAGTTGCTGATCGTACATAGCGGTAAACATTTCTGACTGCTGCGAGTTAAACAAGCCATCTTTGAAGCTGGCAGCCCGCATGCTCTTCAGCATCATCTGAACAAACAGCCCTTCCATTTGCTGCGCTGCGGCCTGTAAGCCGCGTTGCGCATCCTGTTTGACCAGATGCTTTAATGAATCCAGAGATGCGGTGTCAAAAGCGGCGCCCTGCATGAAAGCGGTACTTTTCATTAGTTCATCTCCAGTTGCGCACGTAAGCAGCCCGCGCTTTTCATCGATTGCAGGATCGACATCAGGTCGTTTGGCGTGGCGCCCAGGCCGTTCAGCGCCCTGATAACCGCATTCAAATCGGCACTGGTATTCACTTTCTGCAAAGCGCCATTCTGCTCACGTAATGAGATTTGCGTATCCGGCACCACAGCCGTTTCGCCTCCGGCCAGCGGCGTATCCGGCTGGCTGACCTGATTGCTGCGGGAAATCTCTACCGTAAGATCGCCCTGCGCTACAGCACATGCTTCCAGCGTAACGTGGCGGTTGATCACCACGGAACCGGTGCGTGAGTTAACCACCACGCGCGCTTCCCGGGGGCCGGTTTTGACGGAGAGGTTCTGAATACGTGCGATAAAGCGCACTTTTTCCGTATTGTCGCTGGGAGCGAATAACTTGATGACGCGGGCGTTTTCCGCCATTGCGGTACCTGCGCCGTAGCGATGGTTGATCTCATCACTGATGCGCTGGGCCAGCGCAAAGTCCTCTTCTTTTAGCTGCAGCCTCAGCACATTTTCCAGACCAAACTGCGTCGGCACTTCGCGCTCAACGGTAGCGCCGCCGCTAATGCGCGCGCCGTTGAGCTGGTTAACCTGCACCCGACTGCCGCCGCTTTGCGCGCCTGCGCCGGAAACTAACAGGTTGCCCTGCGCAAGTGCATAAATCTGGTTATCCACGCCCTTAAGGGACGTCATTAACAGCGTACCGCCGCGTAGACTTTTCGCATTTCCCATCGAGGAAACTACCACGTCGATTTTTTCACCGGCGCGGGCAAAGGGCGGCAGATCAGCGGTTACCATCACCGCCGCCACATTTTTTAGCTGCATATTGGTGCCGCTCGGCACGGTAATACCCAGCTGCGACAACATATTGTTTAAACTTTGCGTGGTAAACGGCGTTTGCATGGTCTGATCGCCAGTACCGTCCAGCCCTACCACCAGCCCATAGCCAAGCAGTGAGTTGCTGCGTACGCCCTGCAGCGTCGTCAAATCCTGGATTCGCTCGGCGTAGCCTGGCGGTATTAGCAGCAGAGCCAGGCTGAAACAGAGCCCATGCAGACAAAAGAGGGAAGATGAAATTCTCATAGTCAGCCTGCTAAAAAGGAGAGAGGTTAAGGAACAGACGCTGCAACCAGCCCATTTGTTGAGCCTCGTTGATGTAGCCGCTGCCGACATATTCAATACGCGCATCAGCAACCTGCGAAGAGACCACCGTGTTGCTACCGCTGATAGTGCGGGGGTTCACTACGCCTGAAAAACGAATGAATTCAGTGCCCTGATTAATGGCGATCTGTTTTTCGCCCACCACTCTCAGGTTGCCGTTTTCCAGCACCTGCTGCACGGTAACGGTAATGGTGCCGCTAAAGGTGTTTTTGGCAGCGGCTCCGCCTTTACCGCTGAACTCGTTGCTGCCTTCAATAGCCGTTTCTGCCCGGTCGCTGCCAAACAGGCCGCTCATAAAGCGCGGCATGGCGCTAAAGCCCAGCCCGGTAGAGCCATCTTTTGAGGCATTAGCAGAAGAGCTTTTGCTGGCACTGACGTTTTCTTTCAGCAAGATGGTCAGGGTATCGCCGATGTTGCGCGGTCGACGATCTTCAAACAGAGGCTGGTAGCCATAATTCATCGCCTGACCAGCCTGAAAAATCGATCCATTGTCCGTTCCCGGCATCGTCTGCATTGGGCTGGCGCTGGTTATCCCATCTACCAGAGGTTTATGTGTTATATCCGCGCAGCCTGCCAGCAACGCGCCGGCGATAAGCAGCGTTGGCAAACGGGCTAAGCAGAGAAAAACAGCACGGTGAGCGGCATCTTGATGCGCCCCGGGCAACGCAAAGTCAGGCGGATTTATCATGATATTCACTACGTAAAAGCAGTTAAAAAGGGCAGCGGCGCTAATGGCTGCAACCCGGGTCCGTTACCGTCAGAGCTGCGCCAGGCGCTGTAGCATTTGATCGGAAGTGGTCACCGCCTTGCTGTTGATTTCATACGCGCGCTGCGTCTGGATCATATTGACCAGCTCTTCCGCCACGTTGACGTTTGAGGTTTCCACATAGCCCTGTTTCAGTGCGCCCGCGCCGTTCATGCCCGGCGTGGTTTCATTCGGTGCGCCGGAAGACTGGGTTTCGCGATACAGATTTTCACCAATGCTCTCCAGTCCGGAATCATTGATAAAGGTTGCCAGCGTCAGCTGTCCTACCTGCTGCGGCGCCGTTTGTCCTGCCTGGGTTACGCTGACCAGACCATCACTGCCCACGGTTAGCGTGCCTGCATCCTGTGGCAGGGTAATCGCTGGCTGAATGGGGTAACCATTTGAGGTGACCAGTTGCCCGTTCTGATCGATCTGAAACGCGCCGTCGCGGGTATAGGCCGTGGTGCCATCCGGCATCAGCACCTGAAAGAAACCCTGTCCGCTGATAGCGACATCTTTCGCATTACTGGTTTGCGTCATGCCGCCCTGACTATGAATACGTTCCGTCGCCACCGGACGCACACCGGTACCGATTTGCAAGCCAGAAGGGATGGTGGTCTGCTCTGAAGACTGTGCGCCCGGTTGACGCAGGGTCTGATAAAGCAAATCTTCAAATACCGCACGCTGGCGTTTAAAGCCGTTGGTGCTCACGTTGGCCAGGTTATTGGTAATGACATCCATATTGGTCTGCTGCGCTTCCAGACCGGTTTTGGCAATCCATAAGGCGTGCATCATGAGTGGCTTCTCCTTGCCTTTATTAACTTATGCTAAGCAGTTGGTTGGCATTTTTTTCGTTATCGTCGACGGCTGAGATCACTTTCATCTGCATATCAAAACCGCGTGCCGTGGCGATCATATCCACCATCGCTTTGACCGGGCTGACATTGCTGCTCTCAAGCGCGCCGGGCATCAGCCTCAGCGCCGGGTCGGCAGGCAATACCGGGTTTTCATCCACGGTGGGATCGACATGAAACAGGCTGTCATCGCCGTGACGAAGCAGATAAGGCTGTGCCGTAACCATCTTCAATCGCCCAATCTGGGCCAATGCGGTCGGTTCATCACCCGCCCCTAAAGCGGTGACAGAGCCGTCCGGTGCAATGGTAACCTGCGCCTGCGGCGGGATTTCAAGCGGTCCGCCGTCGCCCATCAACGGGTAGCCTTTAATGCGCAGCTGCCCTTCGCTGTCGACTTCGATATTACCGTCGCGCGTATAGGCCTCGCTGCCGTCCGGAAGCTGAACCGCCAGCCAGCCGTTTTGCGGCATTGCTACATCCAGACTGCGACCGGTCTGATTAACCGATCCCATGGTGTAGTCGTTATAAGGCGTAGATTCCGTGGAGAGAACGCGCGTCGCATCTCCGGGACCGTTAACCGGTACCGCACGATAAGCCGTTAGCTGAGCGCGAAAGCCGTTAGTAGAAACATTCGCCAGGTTATTTGCCGTAACGGCCTGACGATTTAACGCGGCATTCGCCGCGCCCATTGCGGTGTAAATTGCACGATCCATATCAGTCCGCCACTAGCCAAGATTAACCAATGTCTGTAACAATTCAGACTGTGTTTTAATCGTCTGTGAGTTGGACTGATAGTTGCGCTGGAAAATGATCATATTGACCATTTCCTGACTCAAATCGACATTGGACGCTTCAACCTTATTACCATACAGATTGCCCAGGTTGCCGCTTCCGGCGATACCCACGACCGGCTGACCTGAAGATGGCGTTTCGGTCCAGGCGTTATTGCCGCTTGAGGCCAGGCCGCCAGCATTGGTAAAGTTCGCCAGCACCACCTGCCCCAACGGCTGCTGTTGACCATTGCTGTAAGAGGCGATAATTTGTCCGTTGTTGCCCACGGTATAACCATTTAACTTACCTGGCGCATAGCCAGAAGTGCTCGGACTTTCCATTGCCGTTTCGCTGGCCTGCTGGGTCATGCCGGTTATGTCCAGCTCGAATCCCAGTGCTTCCGCGCCGTTATAGGCGGCACCGACGATCGGTACTCTGGCCGGTTTGGTCGTGAGTTGGCCAGCGCTGTCAAACGCGATATCTATCTCCTGATACTGTACCTTGCCTGCTCCATCAACGACCTCCGCGGTACTATCATTGGTATAAACTTTCCATTTGTTATCAGCTGTTTTAACGAAGTAAACGTTAATTTCATGACGGTTACCCAGGCTGTCATAAGCGTCAATCTTATTTACTGAGCTGTAGGTATTGCTGTCTTTCGGATCGAATTCGAGTTCCGGGTCAATAATTTTCGCGCCTGAATCAAGATTCCCTTTCATCGAGCCGCTGTCAGAAGCTCGCGCCGGCATCTGTTCGGTTGGGATCTGGATTGGACCAATCGCCGCGCCCGGCTGAATGGTCGGCGGCGTTCCGCTGGCCTGATAACCGGTTAACAACATTCCCGTATCATTGACGATGTAACCATTTTCATTGGTTTTGAACTGGCCGTTGCGGCTATAAAACACCTGACCGGCCTGGTTCACCAAACGGAAAAAACCGTTTCCCTGAATCCCCATATCCAGACTGCCGGTACCCTGTCCCAGCACACCGTCGCTAAAATTCTGCCTGACGCCAGAAACCTGTACGCCCATACCGATTTGCGAACCGGCAAAAACATCGGCAAATGAGATAGAGCCCGATTTAAAGCCGATGGTCTGGGAGTTGGCGATATTATTACCAACAACATCTAAAGCTTGTGAAGCCGCATTCAGTCCGCTAAGACCCTGTGAAAAACTCATACGTAACCTTCCTGGTCGCTAACATTCAACGCTGAAATAGACATTACTCAATCAAATAAACTTCGCCCAAAGTGGCGCTGCCGCCCAGCCCCAGCTGCAATACTGCACCGGACAAGGTAAAGGAGACGCTTTCTACTTTGGCGTGTTTTAATGAGATAATTTTTGGAGTAGAACCATCCTGACTGGCGGCGGTATAGGAGACTTTATAGATCTCTTTGTTATCAAATCCCGGCTCAGACGGCTGGAAACCGCTTAAATCATCAAGGGTAAATTTATGCACACCCGCTTCGACATCTTTTAAGTCAGCGGTGTAGACGTTGCCGGACTGGTCGGTTAAAACCACGCTGACTTTATCGACATCATTGTTGACGGAAAAAGCAAAGGTATCATCGTTAGAGGCAACGCGACTGTCCCCTTCAACATAGATACCGCGTCCCACCCACTGAGCCGCGTTCATCTGTTGCATACTGTTAACCAACGTGCCGACATTGCCCAGCGTACTGTTCAACTGTTGAACGCCCGAAGCGGTATTAAACTGCGCCATCAGCGAAGTAAGCTGATTGTTATCCATAGGATTGGTAGGATCCTGGTTCTGCATCTGCGCAACGAGAAGGTTCATAAAATTATTGGTAATATCTTCGATGCTGGTACCGTTGCTTCTACTGGAAGCGTCATAGGTACTGGTTACCGGCGAAACGGCCATTTCAACTCTCCTTATTGACCCAGCGTCAGCGTTTTAAGCATCATTGCCTTGGCAGTATTCATAACTTCCACGTTGGCCTGATAACTGCGCGAAGCGGAAATGGTATTCACCATTTCGCCCACTACGTTGACGTTTGGCATATGCACATAGCCTTTAGCGTCTGCCAGCGGATTGCCCGGCTCATAGACCAGACGATCCGGCGCATCGCTTTCAATCACGTCGCTCACCTTTACACCGCCAATTTCCTGGCCAGCCGCCTGATTAACGTGAAAAACAACCTGACGCGCGCGATAAGGCTGACCATCCGGGCCGGCCAGGCTATCGGCATTTGCCATATTACTGGCACTGACATTTAGCCTTTTTGACTGCGCCGTCATTGCAGAACCTGAAATATCAAATATGCTGAATAAAGACATAATAATTACCCTTGCGAGATAAGACTCATCATCCCTTTAATTTGAGATCCGAGAAGGGTTAAACTGGTTTGATATTTGATGTTGTTATCCATGAAGTTAACGCGTTCACGATCCATATCAACGGTATTGCCATCGGCGCTGGGCTGATCGGGAACGCGATATAATAATTCGTTCCGATTATGCACAGGCGCGGCTGCCGGAATATGTCGTTTTTCCGTCAGGCTAAGGGTTAAAGATTGTGCCTGATGGCGTTCTTGCACCACAGCCTTTTTAAGCTGCTGAGAAAAGTCGATATCCCTGGCTAAATAACCCGGCGTATCGGCGTTAGCGATATTTGATGCTAAAATATCCTGCCTGCGGGTCAGTAAATTCAATGCTTCCTGCTGAAAATATAATGCCTTATCGAGTTTATCCATCATGGAAAGAGTGCCCTTATTTGCTACATAGGGATTAACGCAGAGACTATAAAGTGAATCAGAAATAATCTATACCGCGAAAACAAGACAAATCTCTATCCATTTTATGAAATGATATAAATATCGCCTCAATATTTTTAATAAGCGACAAAAGCGACGTTATTTAGCGCATTAACTTACTTCAGGATAGCGTTACACTGCCTTTCCGTAAAACAAGTAAATCAATTTAATCTGATTTCTTTCCCTGCTGGTTGCGTATGAAAAAAATACGTCATATTTGGCGAAGCACACTATTAACTTTATTTTGTATATTATTTACGTTTGCAGTACAGGCTGATAAAAATACGTTAACAGAGAAAATTAATGCGTTAGTGAATGGCTCCTCAAAAAATAGCGCAGCCAATGTCACGCGCCATGTAATTTTATTAACATCTTCTGAGAAATTAGCTTCGCTATGTGCCGATCCACATCTTTCTCTGAGCGGTAATCAGCGCCTGACTGGCCAGAGAACGGTCGTTGCCCGCTGCGGCAATAAAAAGCATTTCCTTCAGGTGCGGATAGAAGCAGAAGGCAGCTGGTGGGTTGCGGCAAGGGATTTAAAAAAAGGCAGTGTGCTTGGCCCTGACGATCTCATTCAGCGCAGCGGATCGCTGACAAATTTGCCCGCAGATCTCGTTATGCAACCCAGCGCTCTTCAGGGCGCGGTCTTAACCCGCCCTGTGCGTACCGGCCAGCCATTAACAAAAAATCAGCTGCGTAAAAGCTGGCGTATCAATCGTGGCGAAGAAACAGACGTTATCGCTTATGGCAACGGCTTTCATATCATGGCCAGAGGAAAAGCGCTGGATAATGCGGCAGTTAACGATCCTGTGCGGGTACGTATGAAAAGTGGTCAACTGGTAACGGGTAGCGTTAATAACGACGGTAGCGTGCGGATAAATTTGTAGTTTCATCTTTAGGTATCCGTAAAAACACCGATATTATTAGTAACGCAAGAGGTAAACATCCAGGTTTCGGAGAAAAAATATGAGCATTAACCATACGCTGAAAACGCAACTTGTTACGCCAGCCCATGTTCAGCAGGAAGTAAAGCTCGCTCAACGGAATCTGGCTAACAGCGCACCAAAAGAAAATGCCACGTCTGAGAAAGGCACTGATGTCAAACTCAGCGCCTTAACGCAACAGATCAAAGCCGATGACTCGCGCGATATCAATCTGGATCGCGTCGAAAAAATTAAAGATGCTATCCGTAACGGCGAACTGAAAATGGATTACGAAAAAATCGCTCAGGTGCTGATGCAAAATATTCTCGACGATCGATAAAAGAAATAATGATGCAAACCTTACTGACGACGCTGATTAAACTACAGGATACGCTTAATGAACTGGACGCAGTACTGGCCGAGGAAATTAAGCAATTAAGCCATGCTCAGGTTAATGCTGTTGCGCTGCAACAGCTCTCTGATATCAAAAGCAGCCTGTTAGCTACGCTGGCGTGGCATGATGAACAAAGGAAGCAGACAGAAAAAGATCTACATCTGCAGGCGCCCTATGAGCAACAGCCGACGCTGATGGGCCACTGGAACAGGATATTGCAGTCAACCCAAAAAGCACGAGACATGAATCTGCAAGCCAGCCATTTGCTTGATATTCACATGAAGAAATTACAAAGCTTCAGCAAAATTTTGAATAAATCTGCCGCGTCGCCCGGGCTGTATACCGCAGGTGGACAGTCCGAAAATAACGGAAAAGCGCGCGCTTACAATATTACTATATAAAAACAATATGTCTCTCTTGTGTGACTTGCCAGCTTTCTGACCAGAAAGCTTTTTTTTGCTATCAAAACTTCAGCAGACCCTAACGGCGGCAGGAAAACTTCCCTTGCCGCTTTTTTATGCCTGCAAATTGGTCCTACCAAAACCAGCTGTTTGTGACTTTTCTTCCACCATTAAATTAAAGCGTTAAGCAAAGATTGCATTCTGTTCACCGTCAGATAAACAATAATTTAACATCTCTATTCCTTTTGGTCAGACCAGCAATGGGTTATGCCCAGTCTGACTGCGGTATCGCTTTCCGCCGTATCGGATAACAAGGCGTAACGCTCAGGAGAACCGTAAGCATGCAAACATGGCAGCAACTCTACGATCCGCTGGATAATATTTGGCTATCAAGCCTGATTGCCGCGCTTCCCATTCTGTTTTTCTTTTTCGCCCTGACGCGGCTGCGGCTGAAAGGCTATATCGCTGGCACTATTACCGTGTTAATCGCGCTGGCTGTGGCCCTGCTGTTTTATCGTATGCCGCTCGATCGGGCGCTGGCTTCCGCCATTTACGGCTTTCTCTACGGTCTCTGGCCTATCGCCTGGATTATTGTTGCTGCCGTTTTTGTTTATAAAATCACGGTGAAAACCGGACAATTTGAAGTTATTCGTAACTCCATTCTTTCTATTACCGAAGATCAACGGTTGCAGATGCTGATCGTCGGCTTTGCTTTTGGATCTTTTCTGGAAGGGGCCGCAGGCTTCGGCGCGCCGGTGGCGATTACCGCTGCGCTGCTGGTCGGGCTGGGTTTTAAACCGGTTTATGCCGCCGGGCTGTGCCTGATTGTCAATACGGCACCGGTCGCCTTTGGCGCGATGGGTATTCCGATTATTGTCGCCGGGCAGGTTACCGGCATAGATGCGATGGCCATCAGCCAAATGGCCGGACGCCAGCTGCCGCTCCTGACCATGATTGTGCTGTTTTGGGTGATGGCAATTATGGATGGCTGGCGCGGCGTAAAAGAGACCTGGCCTGCGGTAATGGTCTCCGGCGGATCTTTTGCTATCGCCCAGTATCTGACCTCTAACTTTCTGGGGCCGGAGCTGCCGGATGTGATTTCTGCTCTGGTCTCTCTGCTCTGTTTGACGCTGTTTTTGCGCGTCTGGAAGCCGGTACGTATTTTCCGCTTCGATAATCAGGAAAACGCTGACGCTTCCGCGCGCAGCGCTACCCGCTACAGCGCGGCGCAGATTACCCGCGCCTGGATGCCGTTCCTGTTTTTAACCATTACCGTCACGCTGTGGAGTATCCCACCGTTTAAGGCATTGTTTGCCTCCGGCGGTGCGTTTTATGACTGGGTTTTTACCTTCGCCGTGCCGTTCCTCGATCAGCAGGTGATTAAGATGCCACCCGTGGTGAATGCCGCCACGCCTTATGCCGCTATTTACAAATTCGACTGGTTCTCTGCCACCGGTACCGCAATTTTTATCGCTGCGCTGCTGTCGATTATCTGGTTAAAAATGCGTCCCGCTCAGGCGGTAAGCGCCTTTACCGAGACGCTGCGCGAGCTGGCATTACCCATTTATTCTATCGGCGCGGTACTGGCCTTTGCTTTTGTCTCCAACTATTCGGGCCTCTCCACCACCCTGGCACTGGCGCTGGCGCATACCGGCAACGCATTTACCTTTTTTTCACCTTTCCTTGGCTGGCTGGGGGTTTTTCTTACCGGTTCTGATACCTCTTCCAATGCGCTGTTTGCCGCGCTACAGGCTACGACCGCCCAACAGATTGGCGTGCCTGAAGTGCTGCTGGTCGCTGCTAATACCACCGGCGGCGTTACCGGCAAAATGATTTCACCGCAGTCGATCGCTATCGCCTGCGCGGCGGTTGGGCTGGTTGGTAAGGAGGCCGATCTCTTCCGCTTTACCGTCAAACACAGCCTGATTTTTACCTGTATTATCGGGGTGATTACTTCGCTACAGGCCTGGGTTTTCCCATGGATGATCCCCGATGCCGGATGAAATAAGGCTGGCCGATCGGCTGGCAGAGCAGCTGCGTCAGTTTATCGCCGAACAGGGTTTACAGCCTGGTGCGAGACTGCCTGCAGAGCGGCTGCTCGCGCAGCAGCTGGCGGTTTCGCGCTCTTCGCTGCGTGAAGGGCTACAAAAGCTGATCGGCGAAGGCGCGTTGATGAGCCGACGCGGGGGCGGCAATTTTGTGGCGGATCAGCGCGACGACTGGCCCTCTGCCCGGCTGGTAATGCCGCTCAGTACGCTGTTGGCTGACGATCCAGGTTACCGCTATGACGTACTGGAAGCGCGGGTTGCGATTGAGTCCAGCACCGCCTGGCATGCGGCACGGCGCGCCACACCGGAAGATAAGGCGCATATTCAGCGCTGCTGCCAAATGATGCTACAGGTCAGCGACCGTGACGATCCTGACCTGGCCGCCCATTCTGACGTACGTTTTCATCTGGCGATCGCTGAAGCATCACATAACCTGGTGCTGTTGCAGGCGATGCGCGGCCTGTTTGATCTGCTGCAGTCGTCAGTCATGCAGAGCCGCCAGCGGATGTATACCGCGCCGGAGATTTTCCGTCAGCTGGCAGTGCAGCATGAAGCGATCTGTCAGGCTATCGTGACAGGCGACGCCGACCGCGCGCGCAGCGTCACTATCCACCATCTTGAATTTGTCGACGCCACCATGCGTAACCTGCATGAAGAAGAGGCGCGACGGGCGCGCAGTATGCGCATTCCGGACAGTAAGCGAGGACAACCGTGATTATCTCATCAGCAAAAGATTACCGTGCCGCCGCCAGGGCTAAAGTACCGCCCTTTCTGTTTCATTACGCTGACGGCGGCGCCTATGACGAATATACCATGCGTCGCAACAGTGAAGATCTGGCGCAAATTGCGCTGCGCCAGCGGATTTTACGCAATATGTCTTCGCTGAGCCTGGAGACCCGGCTTTTTGGCGAAACCCTGTCGATGCCGGTGGCGCTGGCACCGGTAGGGTTGTGCGGCATGTATGCGCGACGGGGTGAAGTACAGGCCGCCAGGGCAGCTGATAAAAAAGGCATTCCCTTTACGCTTTCCACCGTATCTCTCTGCCCGATAGAGGAGGTTGCCCCGGCTATCCAGCGTCCGATGTGGTTCCAGCTTTATGTGCTGCGCGATCGCGGTTTTATGCGCAATGCGCTGGAACGGGCGCAGGCGGCGGGCTGCTCGACGCTGGTATTTACCGTGGATATGCCGGTACCAGGCGCACGTTATCGCGATGCCCATTCCGGCATGAGCGGTCCAAATGCAGCCATACGTCGTTATATTCAGTCGGCGCTCTATCCACAATGGGCTTGGGATGTCGGGCTGCATGGTCGCCCGCACGATCTGGGCAACATCTCCGCCTATCGCGGCGAACCGACCAAACTGGAAGATTATATTGGCTGGCTGGGCAACAATTTTGACCCGTCGATCTCCTGGCGCGACCTGGAATGGATCCGTGATTTCTGGAAAGGCCCAATGGTGATTAAAGGCATTCTCGATCCGGAAGATGCGCGTGATGCGGTGCGCTTCGGCGCCGATGGCATTGTGGTTTCTAACCACGGCGGACGTCAGCTGGATGGGGTGCTCTCTTCTGCGCGGGCGTTGCCGGCCATAGCGGATGCGGTGAAGGGCGAGCTGGCGATTCTGGCCGATGGCGGCGTGCGCAGCGGACTGGATGTGGTGCGCATGATCGCGCTGGGCGCGGATACGGTCCTGCTGGGCAGAGCCTTTCTCTATGCACTGGCGGCAGCGGGCGAAGCAGGCGTCACTAACCTGCTGAACCTGGTAGAAAAAGAGATGCGTGTGGCTATGACCTTAACCGGCGCGCGCTCAATTGCAGAAATCACGCGCGAATCGCTGGTGCAGGCGGTATCACCGATGCAGCCAGATGCGCTGGCAAAAGCGGTGGCCAACGGCTAAAGGCGTGATGCCGGAGCCGCCAGCCACAACGTAAAGGCTCCGCCCGAAGGCGGAGCCTGTAATCAGAACTGCTCCCAACCGCAGGCGGCGGCGGGCGCGGCCTGCTTTTTCGCAGCGACAACGTAGCGTGATTCCTGGGCAACAGCACTACGTGTGGCAACACTCTGCGGGGCCGTTTTGAACACGGCCACCGTCTGTTCCAGCTGCCTCGCCTGTTCTTCCAGCGAAGAGGCCGCAGCAGAAGACTCTTCCACCAGCACGGCGTTCTGCTGCGTTGTAGTATCCATCTCCGTCATCGCCTGACCGATCTGCGTAATCCCCCGGTTCTGTTCTTCAGAAGCGTGGGCGATTTCATGCATGATGCTGCTCACCTGTGAGACCGAACGGACAATATCTTCCATTGCCTGACCGGCGCTGCTCACCAGACGTGAACCGTTATTCACCTTTTCACCCGCCTGGTTAATCAACGCTTCGATTTCACGGGCCGCCGTTGCACTGCGCTGGGCCAGGCTGCGTACTTCGCCCGCCACCACGGCAAAGCCACGTCCCTGTTCACCGGCGCGCGCGGCTTCTACCGCTGCGTTCAGTGCCAGGATGTTGGTCTGGAAAGCGATGCCGTTAATCACATTGATGATGTCGGCAATTTTGCGCGAGCTGGTGCTGATCTCTTCCATCGTTATCACCACATCCTGCACGATTTTACCGCCACGTCCGGCATTCAGCGTCGCTTCCTGCGCCAGGCTGCTGGCCTGATGCGCATTTTCTGCGTTCTGTTTCACGGTAGAAGTAAGCTGTTCCATACTGGCGGCCGTTTCCACCACCGCCGCCGACTGCTGCTCGGTACGTGAAGAGAGATCGATATTTCCGGCGGCGATTTCTGCCGAGGCGCGCGCCACGTTATCTACCCCCTGACGCACCTGAACGATAATCTCTTTCAGGTTCTGGTTCATGCGGCCTACCGCCTGCATTAACTGGCCTGGCTCATCGCCTCGCTGCGTATCGATATGGGCAGTCAGATCGCCTGCGGCAATTTGGTTGGCTACCTGCAAGGTTTCACGTAACGGCTGGGTAATATTGCGCGTAATTCGCCAGGCGATGATTAATCCTGCGAGCACGCCCAGTATCGCCGCGCCATACATAATGACATTGGCTTGCGTAATGGTGTTCGTCACATTCGCCATCTGTCCCTCGTAGAGATCGTTGACCGCAGCATTCAGTTTTCCTGCCATGGCGGTCAACCCGGCGGACTGACTCTCCTGATGAGAAAAAGCAGTCTGATAACTATCCAGCGTTGCGCTCAGGCGCGCCGTATCCAGTATTAACCCGGCAACCCAGCTGGTTTCACCGCTCGTCAGATGGCTTTTCAGCAGCTCGGCGCGCTGGGTTACCGCGCTGAGCTTATTCACGATATTGGCTTTTTGCGCCTCATCCGGCTTAGCAATGAAGTCTGGCCAGGCTTTCAACGCATGCTGAATAGCACTTTCCAGACGAGAAGCCGCCAGTACGATGCCCGCATCGGTAGCCACCTGGCCAGATAGCGCTTCACTGCTGCGACCATAATCAGCCAGCGTATGAATATTCATCTCTTTTAACAGCGCGCTACGCTGATTAACTGCGCTGACAAAACTGTCTCGCTGCGTAAGGTAGCTTTCTGTTACCTGTTTCATCATATCCAGCTTCGCTTTCCCTTCAGGGTGCCAGCTAAACTGGTAAAGTGACTGCCCCAGCTGTTTTACCTGCTGTAAAGCCTGCGTATTTTCAGTGCTGTAGCGGCTTTCGCCGGTATATTGATAAAGCGTGCGGTTAAGGCGAGCCACATTAAGCTGCTGCACCATGTTTACGATAATTTGCTGTTTTTGCGCATCCGTCTGGGTATTGTCAAAGCCTTTAATACCGGCTCCCGCAATCACAACCATGATCAAGAGCACCAGAATAAAACCAGATGTGAGTTTCTTACCCACGCTTAAATTATTAAAACCTGCCACCAACGCCGCCAAACCGCTCATAGCTCACCTTTATGTTAAAAACTGGGACGATGTAGGGTTATCGACTTGGTTAAGCCACGCTTTAGGAAATTTACCAATAAAAAGCGAGGCTTTGAGCAAAGAGAGGCCATTAACAGGAGATGAAGCGTTTAATTTCACTTATTGCCGCCAGAACAGGGCAGTCAAGGATAAAAAAGTAAAGTCACTGAATTGTTAAATATCAGTAACCAATTTGATAAATAAATATCTTCCGGCATCCCACTGATCTGGCTGTAACGGTGCCCGTCTGGCTGCCAGCAGAGAAGGCGGGCAGCCAGCAGAGAAGGCAGGCAGCCAGATAAAGTTACGTCAGCACACAGTTTGCATCCGGGCGTATCCTTTCTGGTCCGGGTCGATCGAGCATTTCACACAGAATAATTTCAATGCCGTTACACAGAGCGCTAAGCGGCAAATCATTAGCCGAAGTGCCAAAGGGGTCCTCCAGCTCCTCCGCCAGGGACTCCAGCGATAAAAAGGTGTAGGAGATAAATACCGATACCAGCGGCGTCAGATAATGCAAATCGGCCACCAGCGCAAACGGCAGCAGCGTGCAAAACAGGTAAACCGTACGGTGCAGAATCAACGTATAGGCAAAGGGAATCGGCGTATTGGCGATGCGATCGCAGCCGCCCAGCACTTCCGACAGCCGGTTGAGATTGGCATCAATGCTGGTGTAAAGCAGATCGCTTATCTGCCCGGCGCGGCGTTGCTCGCCCAGCCAGTGGCCCATGCATAACAGCAGACGGTTGGTGGGCTGGGGGCTGGCCTCAACCTGCGCTAAATATGGCTCAGGCACCAGGCGGCGTAAATCAGCCTGCGGGCTGGTATGCCGTAGTTGATGCTTCATGCTCCAGGCAAAGGCAATGAGCAATTTGCTGAACAGAAGAATATGCTGTTCATCGTGCAACACGCTTTTCACCTGACGCAGCAGCGAGCGCTGGGTAATCAACAACGTTCCCCACAGCTGACGCGCTTCGGTATAGCGCGCATAGCTGGCATTATTACGAAAGCCAAGAAAGATCGCGATCGCGATACCCAGCAGGCTGAATGGCGCGGTCGTCAAATGAATGCCGATACGCTCATACCAGTGAAAACAGATAACCGCGATAACTGACATGATCAGGTTCAGGCTCAGCCGGAACAAAATATCGGGCAGCACCGATCCATGCCACACGAACAGGCGGAAGAACCAGTGCTGATGGGGACGAACAATCATCACGCCACCTCATTTTCAAGACGTTGACGGCGACGCAGCCCCGGGAACCAGTGCATCCATAATCCCACCACCACCAGCGTGCCGATACCGCCGATCGCTGCAGCCGGCACGACTCCCAGCCAGGCGGCCAGCATCCCTGACTCAAATTCTCCCAGCTGGTTAGAGGTATTGATAAATATTGAGTTCACCGCGTTAACGCGTCCGCGCATCTCATCTGGCGTATCAAGCTGCACCAGCGCGCCGCGAATTACCATGCTGACCATATCGAAGCCGCCGGTTGCAAACAGCGCCAGCATGGATAACCAGAACCAGGTGGATAGCGCGAAAAGCAGCGTTGCCGCACCGAAGCCTGCCACGCAGATAAACATGATCATCCCCACATGACGCTCCAGCGCACGATGGCTAAGCCAGAATCCCACCAGCAGTGCGCCTACCGCTGGCGCGGCACGCAACAGCCCTAACCCAAGCGGGCCGGTGTGTAAAATGTCATGCGCATAAATTGGCAACAGCGCGGTCGCGCCGCCCAGCAGCACAGCAAAAAGATCCAGCGAAATCACGCCCAGCACGTCAGGACGTTCGCGAATAAAACGCACGCCGGCAAACAGCGTAGAAAGCGTAGCGGGCGTACGCGGCGGTGGCGTCTGCTCATAGCGCAGACGGCTTACCATTACGATAGAGAGTAAATAGAGCAGGCCGGTGACCATATAGACCACCTGCGCGCCCGCCACATACAGCAGCCCCCCCAACGCCGGTCCCATAATCATGGCCGCCTGGCCGCCAACGGCGCTGGCAGCGGTAGCCCGGGCCAACAGGCGCGGCGGTACCAGCGCTGGCAGCATAGACTGCATGGCAGGCGCTTCCATGACTTTCGCTACCGACAGCACGAAGACCAGCGCCAGAATCGTCCAGACGTCGTTGTGATGCAGCAGGGTTAGCAGCGTTAACGCCACAATCGCCAGCCATTCAACTAACTGGGAAAAAAAGACGATACGACGTCGATCGCGCTGGTCGGCAATATGACCGGCCCAGAGCGCCAGCGTCACGGAGGGCAGAAACTGCACCAGCCCGATCAGCCCAAGGTAGAAGGCTTTACCGGTAATAGCGTAAATTTGCCAGCCGACAATTATTGACAGCATTTGGAAACCAAAACTGGAGCAGGTGCGCGCCAGCCAGAACGCAACAAACGAGCGGTGCTGTAACAGCGATTCAGCAGGTGAAGCCATAATCATCCTAAGTGCAATGATGAAACAGGCAGCACGGACGAGAACGCCGAAAAGGGTCCCGGCGATGTTGTTTTAGAAAGGGATCCCGGGCGCAGACGAGCGGTAGCCTGACAGGTGAGCGTCCAGTTTACAATAATTGACGAAGTTGGGGCAGCGCAGAAGAGGAAAAGCGCCCGCGCCGGTGCGCGCAGGCGTAAAGCTTAATATTCGTTGCCGGTAATACGCCCGCGATGACTATCCCAGTTGAAGTTCACCCACAGGCTTTGCCCCAGACGCATGCGGTCCATCACGCGCTCGCCCAGCAGCTTAACCATATTGCTGTGATCGAGATTGGTCAGCATGCCGGTTGGACGTTTGGAAGAGGAGCGACGATCAACGATCTGGTTGATAATGACCTTTTCATAGCGTGATTCCGTCTGCATCCCGATTTCATCAATCACCAGCAGATCCACGGTGCTGAAATCGTGCAGCAGATGTTCTTCGGTGCGGTCGCTGTCGCCGTTGAAGGTGCCTTTAATGATCGACATCAGGTCGGCAACCGTCACGATCAGCACGCTTTTACCGCGCAAAATCAGGTGGTTACCAATCGCCGCCGCCAGATGGTTTTTCCCGGTGCCGGGACGGCCAGAAAACACAAAGCTGGCGATACTGTGATCAAACTCATCAGCATAACGGCGTGCCTGTTCCAGCGCTTTACGTTGCCCTTCGTTTTCTACCCGATAGTTATCGAACGAGCAGTTCATATGCAGCTCGCGGATGCCGGAGCGACCCAGAATACGCTGCATTTTCATCGCCCGATTTTCACGCGCAATCGCCTCCGAACGCTGGCGACCCTGCTCCTGATTCCAGGCCAGCAGCTCTTCGCCGTTCTGGAATTTAGGCTTGATATGGGCCGGCATCATCCGTTGCAGACGGTTAAATAACTCAGCGGGCGTTTTCATTATTCACCTCGGAAACCATCAGGGATTGTGTGATCGGGTTCAGGCAGCTGATTAACATCGCGCTGCGCTCTGCTGCCGTTAACGGCCCGGCTCTGCTGGACGCTGCGCGCCAGTTTCTGCTGCCACTGCATATGATGGAAAGGACGTCCATCAGCCTGCCACCAGGTGATAAAGGCGGCCAGCTCGGCGGGCGTAACCGGCTCGCTTAGCGCAATGCCCCAGATGGCGGCCTGGCGCTGAAAATCGGCGTCCGGTCGCCAGCCCGGGTACATCATAAACTTGCCGACCGGCACTGAAACCGGGTGCGTCAGCGTATCATTATAGAGCTGTTCATCCAGCGTCACATCGCTTTGCGGCTGGCGTGCCGCCGCTTCCAGCGCCAGAAGCTGTGCCAGCCGGTCAGGAGTTACCGCATACAGCACCGGCGCATTATTATCGAACACGGCAACCGCTCCTGCACCTGCGGCAGAAAGCGCGCCGATCGGATCCTGGCGAAACGCGTCGAGGCCAATGACAGTTGAGGTTAAGATCTTGACAGACATGGTGATTTCCGGATTCTGTTGCAGGCAAAACGTAACTGGCTGCCGTAGCCGCCAAAACAGGCGCTATTCTATCAAGTTTAGCGCCTGGAATCGCCTGTTGCTTAATACTGAGACTGCCAGGCGATGCCGATTTTTTCCTGTTTCACGTAGCGTAAATCCCAAAGGTAACGCAGGCTGGCAAGCAGACAAAAACTGTATCCCAGCAGTTCCGTGCCCTCCTCCGCCATATTTTTTACCGTGCGGTTATAGCCGTCGAGCATCAGCGTTTCCCACAGTTCATGCATGCCAAACAAACGTGAAAAAATTAAAATCGTCAGCAGGCCCGCAGCCATCATATTCCAGCTGGGATGGTGGAGGAAATGAACCAGCCCGGAGAGCGTGGCGGAGGGATGCAGCACGGCTCGCCAGATGCAGATAAGCGCCACGGATAGCGCCAGCCAGACCCAGGTACCGTGGTGGATGCGATCAAACAGAAAATCCATTTCGCGGATCAGCATACAGGTAAAGAAGCCG
This sequence comes from Pantoea alhagi, assembly GCF_002101395.1. Classification (NCBI taxonomy): domain Bacteria; kingdom Pseudomonadati; phylum Pseudomonadota; class Gammaproteobacteria; order Enterobacterales; family Erwiniaceae; genus Pantoea; species Pantoea alhagi. Next base: position 1,580,187 of record NZ_CP019706.1, read on the forward strand.
CCAATCAGCAACAGGCTGTAGCGCAGATTTTTCTGCCTGAACGCCTGACCAAAGAACATCAGGGCAATCACCGCCAGCTGGATTTCCTGAAAAATTTCGGTAAACGACGTCTCATGCAGCGCATCGTTCATCCAGTTCACATCAATAAAAACCAACCCCATCATCAACGCAAGAAAGATCGCGCAGCCAAAAAAGCCAGCAAATTTTACAGCAATAATTTTTATATCGTCGGACATGAAATTTCCCTGAAAATAATTAGCGCGCTGATTATATGCGTGCTAAATAACCATATTTCTCATTTCATGCGTTAAAAACGCCGGGCGGCAGCATGATAAGCTGCCAGTCTCGATCAGACTGACCGGACAGGAAGGTACAGATGCAACGATGTGGCTGGGTTTCAACCGATCCGCTTTATCAAACCTATCACGACCACGAATGGGGCATTGCGCAAACCCAAAGCAGGATACTGTTTGAAATGCTCTGTCTGGAGGGGCAGCAGGCGGGGCTGTCATGGATTACGGTGCTGAAAAAACGAGAAAACTACCGCGCCGCCTTTTATCAGTTCGACCCGCATGCAGTGGTGTTAATGAACGAAAGCGATATCGATCGCCTGATGCAAAACAGCGGGCTGATTCGCCATCGTGCCAAGCTCAATGCCATCGTAACCAACGCGCGCGCTTATCTGGCAATGCAGGAAAACGGCGAGGATTTCTCGCGTTTTATCTGGTCGTTTGTTGATGGGCAACCGCAAATTAACCATTTTGCCGATGGCGCCGCCGTTCCCGCCCAGACGTTGGTTTCGATCTCTCTGTCGAAAGCGCTGAAAAAGCGCGGCTTTAAATTTGTCGGCTCCACCATCTGTTACGCCTTTATGCAGGCCTGCGGACTGGTTAATGACCACATAACGACCTGTTTCCGCCATCCTGATAATCAGCCGCGCTGAATCTTTATAAATCTGAGGAAATTCCTGGATATTTCCTGAAGTACTACGCGGCATAATGGCCGCTTTAAGCGGGTGCGCTTGTTATTTGGTTTTTACAGGATAGAAGATGAAAAAAAATATTATTGCCTTGTCACTGTTATTGAGCGGGGCCGTAGCCCTTTCCGGCTGCACCACTAACCCTTACACCGGGGAGTCGCAGGCAGGGAAATCGGGTATCGGCGCAAGTATGGGGGCGCTGGTTGGCGCAGGCGTTGGCGTGCTCTCTTCGTCGAAAAAAGATCGCGGCAAGGGCGCGCTGATTGGCGCAGCGTCCGGCGCAGCGCTGGGTGGCGGTCTGGGTTACTATATGGATGTGCAGGAAGCCAAACTGCGTGACAAAATGCGCGGCACCGGCGTTAGCGTAACGCGCAGCGGAGATAACATTATTCTGAATATGCCGAATAATGTCACCTTCGACAGCAGCAGCAGCACACTAAAACCTGCGGGCGCGGAGACGCTGACCGGTGTTGCGATGGTACTGAAAGAGTATCCGAAAACCGCCGTTAACGTGGTTGGCTATACCGACAGCACCGGTACGCGCGCGCTGAATATGCGTCTGTCGCAACAGCGTGCCGATAGCGTCGCCAGCGCGCTGATCCTGCAGGGCGTTGCCAGCAATCGCCTACGCACCGGCGGCATGGGCCCGGATAACCCAATCGCTTCCAACAGCACAGAAGAAGGCAAAGCGCAAAACCGTCGCGTTGAAATTACGCTTAGCCCGCTGTCATAACACAGCTTCAGGGGGCAGGCAGGCCGTAGCCCCCTTTTATCTGTACGCTTCCCCCTTTTCACCGTTCCTGTCCTGATGCTAACTCCCAACAGTAAGCTGTGTTAGTCTCTCATCGAATTCGCGGAGTGAAGAAAGAGATGAAGCAAAAGGCTATACGCGCCACCATTAGTGATGTTGCCCGAGTGGCAAAAACCGGCAAAACCAGCGTTTCCCGTTACCTCAACGGCGAGCAGCATGCGCTTTCGCCAGATCTGAAACAGCGGATTGAGCAGGCGATCGCCGCGCTTAATTATCGCCCTAATCAAATGGCACGCGGCCTGAAACGAGGACGCACCCGTCTTATCGGACTGATTATCGCCGATATTACCAATCCCTATTCAGTGGATGTGTTGTGCGGTATTGAGGCGGCCTGCCGCGCTCATGGCTTTACACTGCTGGTTTGTAATACCAATAACGAAATCGATCAGGAACAACACTATTTGCAGTTGCTCAGCAGCTATCAGGTGGAAGGTATTGTGGTGAACGCCGTCGGGATGCGCGAAGATGCGCTGAATCGCCTACAGCAGTCGCTGCTGCCGATGGTGCTGATCGATCGCAAAATTCCTGATTTTTCCTGTGACGTGGTCGGGCTGGATAATGTCCAGGCGGCGACCGTTGCAACCGAGCATTTAGTGAAGAACGGCTACCGGGCGTTGCTGTTTCTCAGTGAGCCGCTTGGTCTGGTTAATACCCGTCTGGAGCGCCTGCAGGCGTTCCGCCAGGTTTGTGCGCGTCATACAACCATCATCAGTGAAAATGCAGAGGCGGCGCTCAGCGACGCCAGCGCCATGGATCGTATTATCGATGACTTTTACCAGCGCCATGCTCAACAGCCTGCAGCATTGCTGGTGGCTAACGGCGCGTTGACGCTGCAGGTAGCGCGCTCATTGCGACGGCTGGGCCTGAACTGGGGCCAGCAAATCGGCTTGCTGGGCTTTGACGAACTGGAGTGGGCTGAGCTGGCGGGCGACGGCATTACTACGCTCAGGCAGCCCACCTGGCAGATTGGTTATGCGGCGCTGGAGCGGGTGATCCAGCGTATTGAAGGCGAAGCCACAACTATTGAAGAGAAGGCATTCAGCGGCGAGTTAGTGATCCGCGGCTCCAGCCGTGCTTTAGGTTAATTCATTTTCTATCCCGGCCAGCACAGCTTGTTGCGTCGGGAGCCCCTTCTGTGACAAATCAGATGATTCGTGGAACAAAATAGCTTACATCGTGAGCGCGATCATAATTCCATACTTTCCAACTTTGCTTTGGAACCGGTTCCAATTAGCTTTTCTTTAGGCGGGTTCACATGCTGTAGCCCGGAGGAAAAGATGAAACCAGAAATTATTATCGTGACCGCTGCGTACGGTCATCAAAAAGTCACCGAGCTGGGTGGTCAACTGGCGTTATTACCCGTCATCGCTGAAGCGGGTGCTGACGGCGTAGAAATCCGGCGTGAACTGTTGGCGGAATCCGAGCTGCAAAGCCTGCCACAGCTGGCTGAAGCCGTTGCTGAACATCGGCTGAAAGCCTCTTATTCTGTTCCCGATGCGTTATTTGTCGAAGGCGGCAGGGTGAATCCACTGCTGGAACGCTATCTGCATGAGGCAGAGCAGTTGCGCGCGCAGCGGCTGAAAGTGTCGCTGGGTCCTTATCAGCCGGGCACAGAGATCACGCTGCCTGTCAGCAATGTCAGCCTGGTGGTGGAAAACGATCAGACCGAATACGGTACGCTTGCGGCCATCGCGCCTTTCTTTGAGCAGCCGCATACTCATTTTGAGATGACCTTTGATATGGCCAACTGGCAGTGGACCGGTGATGATGCCGTGGCCGCAGCGCGTCGCCTGGCACCTCATGTCAGCTATATTCATGTGAAAGCGGCTGTACCTCATAGCGACAGCTGGCGTGCTATTGCGCTCGACGATGCCGATAACAGCTGGCGAGAGTTGTTAAACCTGCTGCCCGGTAACGTGCCGCGCGGTATTGAGTTTCCGCTCCAGGGTGACGATCTGGTGGCCGTGACGCGCCATTATGTTGACCTGCTGCGTGGGGAGTAAATCATGAGTAACCAAAACCAACCGCAGGGCACGCTGGATGTGGTGACCATCGGTGAAGCGATGGCGATGTTCGTCGCCAGAGAGACAGGCGATCTGGCTGCAGCGGAAACCTTTACCAAACGCATTGCCGGCGCGGAGCTTAACGTTGCTATCGGCCTGGCGCGTCTCGGTCTGAAAGTGGGCTGGGTAAGCCGGGTTGGCGATGATGCCTTTGGCCGCTTTGTTCATCAGCAATTGGAAAAAGAGGGCATCGACCATCAGCGCGTTACCACGGATAAGCGCTATCCCACCGGCTTTCAACTGAAATCGAAAGTTGAGGATGGCTCCGACCCAATGGTGGAATATTTCCGTAAAGGCTCCGCCGCCAGCCATCTCTCTGTAGAAGATTTCGACCGCGACTATTTTGGCGCAGCTCGTCATCTGCATTTAAGCGGCGTGGCGGCAGCCCTTTCCGCCAGCTCGCTGGCGCTGTTAAACCATACGGCGCAGGAGATGCGCGCCATGGGTAAAACCCTTTCTTTCGATCCTAACCTGCGTCCGGTGCTGTGGCCGAGCGAACAGGAGATGGTGAAACAGCTTAATCAGCTGGCCAGCTATGCCGACTGGGTATTGCCGGGTGAGAAAGAGGGCCTGATCCTCACTGGTTACCGCCAGCCAGAGGCGATCGCTGACTTTTATCTCGATAAAGGCGTCAAAGCGGTGATTATTAAAACCGGTGGCGACGGAGCCTGGTATAAAACCGCCACGGGCGATAAAGGACAGGTTGCGGCCATTCGCGTCGAGAAGGTGGTGGATACGGTGGGCGCAGGTGACGGTTTTGCCGTTGGCGTGATTAGCGCACTGCTGGAAGGCAAGCCGCTGCCGCAGGCTATCCGTCGTGGCAACAAGATTGGCTCGCTGGCTATCCAGGCGATCGGTGATAGCGAAGGTTTACCGACGCGTGCCGAACTGGGCGACTACTGAGCGACAAACCCTACGACTCGTTATAACGATGCATGTCTATGACGCCGTCATCAGAATATGCGCCTCAACAGAGGATAAGCTCATGACCAAGCATACAATCGCGCCGAAACGCTGGTGGTATATCATCCCCATCATTTTTATCACCTACAGCCTGGCGTACCTCGATCGTGCAAACTTTAGCTTCGCCTCGGCAGCCGGTATTAATGAAGATTTAGGCATTACCAAAGGGATGTCCTCCCTGTTGGGCGCGCTGTTCTTCCTCGGCTACTTTTTCTTCCAGATCCCCGGCGCCGTGTACGCTGAACGTCGCAGCGTGAAAAAGCTGGTGTTCTGGTGCCTGATCCTGTGGGGGCTTTGTGCCTCGCTGACCGGTGTGGTGAGCAATATCCCGATGCTGGCGGCAATCCGCTTTGCGCTGGGCGTGGTGGAAGCAGCAGTAATGCCAGCAATGCTGATTTATATCAGCAACTGGTTTACCAAATCGGAGCGCTCGCGTGCTAACACCTTTTTGATCCTGGGTAATCCGGTGACCGTGCTGTGGATGTCGGTGGTCTCTGGCTATCTGATCAACGCCTTCGGCTGGCGCGAGATGTTTATTATTGAAGGGCTGCCGGCGGTTCTGTGGGCGGTGTGCTGGTGGTTTTTGGTGCAGGATAAACCCTCTCAGGCAAGCTGGCTGAGCGAAGAGGAAAAAGCTGCGCTGCAGGAGCAACTGCGTAAAGAGCAGGAGGGGATCAAAGCGGTACGCAACTATCGGGAAGCGTTTAAATCGCGCAATGTGATTATCCTTTGTATGCAATATTTCGCCTGGAGCATCGGCGTGTATGGCTTTGTTCTGTGGCTGCCGTCAATTTTACGCAACGGTACCGAAATGGGCATGGTTGAAGCGGGCTGGCTGTCTGCCGTGCCATACCTGGCGGCAACGATTGCGATGATTGTGGTGTCATGGGCTTCTGACCGGATGCAAAACCGTAAGCTGTTCGTCTGGCCTTTGCTGCTGATCGGCGCGCTGGCATTCCTTGGCTCATGGCTGGTCGGTTCCAGTAACTTCTGGCTCTCTTACAGCCTGCTGGTGATTGCCGGTGCGGCAATGTATGCACCTTACGGCCCCTTCTTCGCCATTATTCCTGAAATGCTGCCGCGTAACGTGGCGGGCGGCGCGATGGCGCTAATCAACAGCATGGGCGCGCTCGGTTCGTTTGTGGGTTCATGGATCGTCGGCTACCTTAACGGTGCAACCGGTAGCCCGGCGGCATCCTATATCTTCATGGGCGTGGCGCTGCTGGTGGCGGTATTCCTGACGTTGATCGTTAAACCGGCGGAGAACAAACGCTCCCCCTCGCCCGGGCGCACGGCCAGGCACGCCTGATTAGCCCGTGCGTAAAGGCCGGGCTCGCCCGGCCTCAAACCACAAATCATTCCTTTTCGTTTTACCGCCTGACCGGCGGATGGAGCCTGATATGAAGCCTGAAGTGGTGTTGTACAAAACGTTGCCTGATGATTTACGTGCCCGTCTTGATGCGCACTTTACCGTAACCACCATTAAAGGCCTGACGCCGGAAATCGTAGATGAACATGCGGATCTGTTTGCCCGTGCGGAGGGCATCATCGGTTCCAGCTGTAAAGTGGATGACGCGCTGCTGCAGAAAATGCCGAAGCTGCGCGCCGCCTCGACGATTTCCGTAGGCTATGACAATTTCGACGTTGATGCGTTGAACCAGCGCGGCATTGTGCTGATGCATACGCCAACCGTGCTGACGGAAACCGTTGCCGACACCATGATGGCATTAGTGTTAAGCAGCGCCCGTCGTGTGGTGGAAGTTGCCGGGCGGGTTAAGGCCGGTGAGTGGCAACGCAGCATCGGGCCGGACTGGTTTGGCATCGATGTGCACCACAAAAAGATGGGTATTCTTGGCATGGGGCGCATTGGTCTGGCGCTGGCGCAGCGCGCGCATCACGGCTTCGGCATGCCGATTCTGTATAACGCCCGCAGACATCATGAAGAAGCTGAAACGCGCTTTAACGCGCAATATTGCGATCTTGATACACTGCTGCAGGAGTGCGATTTTCTGTGTATCAGCCTGCCGTTGACCGGGCAAACGCATCATATGATTGGCCGGGAACAGTTGGCAAAAATGAAGCCGAGCGCCATTTTAATCAACGCGGGCCGTGGACCGGTAGTGGATGAGCAGGCGTTGATTGCGGCCCTGAAAGATAAAACCATTCATGCTGCCGGACTGGATGTGTTTGAACAGGAGCCGCTGCCAGCCGATTCAGAACTGCTGAAGCTGCCCAACGTCGTGGCGCTGCCGCATATTGGCTCTGCAACGCATGAAACCCGCTACGGCATGGCACGTGATGCGGTAGAAAACCTGATCGCCGCGCTGGCGGGCAAGGTGGAAAAGAACTGCGTTAATCCCCAGGTGCTGCGCTAAGCGACCCGCTCCAGTAAAAGCGATCGCCCCATGCGATCGCTTGCAACATATTTATTCTACTGCCAGCGGTTTCTCTTCCAGCTGCGGTGCGTTAGCGCCCTGTAACGTTTTAACCCGCTGCTCTACTTTTTGTACCGCCTGCGCATCTTTCAGCAGCGTATAGGTCAGAGTGAAGGCCTGAGTTTGCCCCGGCTGAAGCTGTTTTACCCGTCCCTGCTCTTTCTCAATGGTGACCGGATAGGCGTAGTTGGTGCCGGGTTCAATACCGGTAACGTAACCCTGTTTCAGGGTATCGGTGTTTTTCCACAACGTCAGCAACGGCAGTTGATGGGTATCAAACTCAATGGCCGCGCCCTTATCGCCTTTACTGTTGATAACCGCCGCTACCGTTTTGCCCTGCGCATCCGCCAGCGGCATCAGGTTGAATACCATCTCATCAAATCCCCTGGTCGGCGCGTCGTAGGTACTCCAGTTTTTTAACCCCTGCTTCGCATAATCATTAAAGGGAGAGACACTTTTCACCGGCGCAATAAAGCGGGCATCTTTTTCCAGAATTGGCGTGCCGAAGTTGCTGTGATAGATAATTTGGTAATCCTGCGGATAGTCGCTTTGATTGGTCAGCTCATCATGAATGGTAAAGCTGTCGCTACCAGGAATATAGCGTAGCTCTGTCCAGGTACTGAAGTTCGCTTTTTTAAAGGTGTGCTCTTTCAGCAGGCCGCGAATACGGATTTCATGCGGCGCATGATCATCAACAACGATCTCAACCCGTGATGCAGGCGTATTTCCCGCTTTGCCGTGCAGCGTATAGAGCATGCCATCCTTGCTTACCGGATGACCGGTCCATTCAAAGCCGCAGCGCACCATCATTTCGTTAAAGCCATCAAGCCAGCCCAGGCCATTGCGGCTTTCCAGGTTGATATAAGCGGGATTGACCACTTCATCTACCGGCGAATCCCAACCCATACGCACGCCGTGTCCGTTAACATGCAGCAGATCCATCCCACGGCTGGGGCTAAGGGCGATAGTCAGCCCATTATCGCTGCGCAGGGTAATCACTTTTGTCCCCTCCTGCTTACCGCCGTGCAAAACTTTTTGCTCAATGCTGAAGGGTTGCCCATCCAGCTTCAGCTGTTGACTGCTGATAGACCAGTTGCCTTTGTCCATGCCGCTTTCAGCATCCGTCAGCAACCATGACTGCGCCAGAACAGGTGTGGAAAACAGTATCGATATCGTCATTGCTGCCAGAGTTTTTTTCATTTTTTCATCCTTTAGCTGAATTGATTTAGCCAGACAGCCAGCAGGTTACAAACGACGGATATGAAAAACAGTGATGGCAGTCACCTGCACGTTTTTACCGCCTGTTTCCATAATGAAATAAGATTGTTAACGCACTTTTAGAGAATTTTTTGCATCCAGCGACAATATAAATGTGATCTAAACAGGCATTAGCTTGATACGTTTCAGCGCTGGGTAACGTTTGTTTCAGCGGCGGGCAACGTAGGCTTTGTCGCCATAACCGTCAGGTAAGCCGTTTGCATCGGCTTTCGCCTGACGGTAAGGTAGAGCCATACTTGCCCATCACAATTGATTTACAGCTATGAGCTTCTCTCTCTTCGGTGACAAATTTACCCGCCATACCGGCATTGCACGTTTAATGGAAGACATGGATGAAGGGTTGCGCACGCCTGGCGCGGTAATGCTTGGCGGCGGTAATCCGGCGCAGATCCCGGCAATGGATGATTATTTTCATCAGCTGCTGCTGCAGATGCACCAGGAGGGAAAGCTCACCGAGGCGCTATGCAATTATGATGGCCCGCGCGGCAAAACGCTGCTGCTGGAGGCGCTGGCAACGTTGCTGCGCGAAGAGCTGGGCTGGCAAATTTCGCCCAAAAATATCGCCCTGACTAACGGCAGCCAGAGCGCCTTCTTCTATCTGTTTAATCTGTATGCCGGACGCCGTGCTGACGGCACCAAAAAGCGCGTTCTGTTTCCGCTGACGCCGGAATACCTGGGGTATGCCGATGCAGGGCTGGATGAAGACCTGTTTATGGCCGCCCGGCCTAATATTGAACTGCTTCCGGAAGGCCAGTTTAAATATCACGTCGATTTCGACCATTTGTCGATTACCGAGGAAGTGGGTCTGATTTGCGTTTCGCGCCCTACCAACCCTACCGGCAATGTTATTACCGATGAGGAGCTGCTGCATCTGGATATGCTGGCGCAGCAGCATGATATTCCCCTGTTGATTGATAACGCCTACGGTCTGCCTTTTCCCGGCATTATTTTCAGCGAGGCGCGTCCGCTGTGGAACCCCAACATCATTCTCTGCATGAGCCTGTCGAAACTGGGCCTGCCGGGTGCACGCTGCGGGATTATCGTGGCGGATGAAAAGGTAATTGACGCCATCAGTAATATGAACGGCATTATCAGCCTGGCGCCGGGCAGCGTTGGCCCCGCCATCGCCACGGAAATGATCCAGCGCGGCGATCTGCTGCGGCTGTCGGAAACGGTCATCAAACCCTTCTACCAGCAACGGGTACGGGAAACCATCAGCATCATTCGTCGCTATCTGCCGGAAGATCGTTGCCTGATCCATAAGCCGGAAGGCGCTATCTTCCTCTGGCTGTGGTTTAAGGAGCTGCCTATCACCACCGAGCTGCTCTATCAGCGCCTGAAACAGCGGGGCGTGCTCATGGTGCCCGGCCACTTCTTTTTCCCTGGACTGGCGCATGACTGGCCGCATATGCACCAGTGTATGCGCATGAACTATGTTCCGGATGGTGAGAAAATTGAGCGGGCCGTAAAAATTCTTGCTGAAGAGATGGATCGCGCCTGGAGTGAGCGGGCGCTGTAATAGCGGCTATCGCGCTCTGCCTTTTCAGCCATACCTCTCCCTTATGGCTACAAACTCTGTATAGCAAACAGTCAGCTATGCGAGTAAGTTAGTTAACAATTTGTTAACTATGGATAGTGGGAGAGGCAATGTCCGTAAAAGATCTGTTGCTGGCACTGTGTGTTGTTGTCGCCTGGGGCGTTAACTTTGTAGTTATCAAGGTCGGGCTGCATGATATGCCGCCGTTTCTGCTGGCGGCTCTGCGCTTTGCGCTGGTCGCGCTGCCCGCTATCTTTTTTGTGCGTCCCCCTAACGTTCCGCTGCGCTGGCTGGCACTCTACGGACTTACCATCAGCTTCGGACAGTTCGCTTTTCTGTTTTTAGCTATCAAACTTGGCATGCCTGCCGGACTGGCTTCACTGGTGCTGCAGGCTCAGGCCTTTTTCACTCTGCTGCTCGGCGCGCTACTGCTGGCGGATAAACTGCGCTGGCATCATATTGTCGGCATGGTTATCGCTTCAGGCGGCATATTTTTGTTAGCCACGACCGCGCATGGCGTTCAGGCCGCCAGCGGCGTGACGGTAACCACGATGTTACTGACGCTGGCCGCCGCGCTCTGTTGGGGCATGGGCAATATCACCAATAAGGTCATTATGCGTAACGGTAACGTACCCATTATGTCACTGGTGGTCTGGAGTGCACTGATCCCCGTTGGGCCTTTTCTGCTTTGCTCATGGCTGTTCGAAGGTCAGGCTGCGATTATGCACAGCCTGATGCATATCCAGCTACAAACGGTGCTGGCGTTGGTTTATCTGGCATTTATCGCCACGATTATCGGCTACGGCATTTGGGGCACACTGCTGAGCCGTTATGAAACCTGGCGCGTAGCGCCGCTCTCGCTACTGGTGCCGGTAGTAGGCATTCTTAGCGCGGCGCTGATGCTGGGAGAGACGCTCTCTGTGCGTCAGATTACTGGTGCCATGATCATTGTGGTCGGTCTGGTGATTAATATTTTTGGCGGGCGCTTAACGCCGCTGCGTACGGTGCATGCGCAGCGTGATTAATGTTTTGCAGGGTGCGAATACAACAACGCCGCGTTTCCGCGGCGTCAGGTTTGCTTATTAGCTCAGGATTTCGATACGGCGTGGTTTCATCTCTTCCGGCACGATGCGTTCCAGATCGATGTACAGCAAGCCGTTTTCCAGGCGGGCATCGCGTACCACAATGTGGTCAGCCAGCTGGAATTTACGTTCGAAATTACGTTCGGCAATACCCTGATAGAGATATTTACGCTCGTTTTGATCTTCAGGATGTGCGCCACGCACAATCAACATATTGTCATGTGCGGTAATATCCAGTTCGTTCTGTGCGAAACCCGCTACGGCAATCGTGATGCGGTAATGGTTTTCCGCCACCAGCTCTACGTTGTACGGAGGGTAACCGCCGTTGCTTTGGTTCTGGTTAGATTCCAGCAGATTGAACAGGCGATCAAAACCAATAGATGAACGATAGAGCGGAGAAAGGTCAAAGTTACGCATAATACAAAGCTCCTGATTTTCAGCGAGTGGGTTAAACGTAGCCTTCCACGATGGACAGGCTATCTGGTCACGCTGGCAAACCCATTCGGCGAATGCCGCGCTGACCGTAATAAAAAAATGGGGATAGCTAACTATCTTTCAAGGGGAGTTTTGCGATTTTTTTTTAAGCAAACACCAGAGAATGTCATACACTCAGGGGAAAATGTCGTCATACATCCAGACGAGAGTCACCACAGAGTGACCGGGATTTTCCCCGTCGCAGATAAGGAATCTCAGTCAGGCAATCTGCTATGGCTGAAGGGATAAAAAGATGAAAGCGATAATGAAATACCGTTTAGCAGGGCTTCTGGCCTGTAGTCTATTGGTCGGCACCTCCGGCTGCTCCAGCATGATGTCACACACCGGTGCCAGTCAGGGCTATTATCCCGGCACCCGCGCCAGCGCGGAAATGTTGACCGACGATCAAAGCAGCTGGGCGCTGAAGCCCCTGGCGCTGGTGGATCTCCCTTTCTCAGCCGTGCTGGATACCCTCCTGCTGCCCTGGGACTATATGCGCGCTGACGATAGTCCATCTATCGATTCGCCGCGCGCGCGCGTTATAGAAGCAGAGAAGCTGGCGCATACCCAGGAACATCTGGCGGAAGCCGCGCCGTTGGCAATTAACTCACCGCAACCGTAAAAATTTGCCGGTAGCCGTCCAGGTCACGCATAAAGGCGACCTGGCGGCCATCGGGCGAAAACACCACCGCATCGCCTGAAGGCGGCGTTTCACTTCGTGGCGTCAGACGCCTCAATTTTCCGCTGTTGCGCTCGCACACCATTACGCTGTTATCGCAGATAAAAGCCAGCCGATCGCCATCGGGATGCCAGCTAAACGCTGACTGAATATCATGCTCGCCGTGCGTGATCTGGCGCGGTTCGCCGTGGCTGGTCGGGATGCCCCATAGCTGTACCACGCCCTGGTCGTCACGCATCAAACAGGCAATTTCACTGCCATCCGGCGCGCTGCGTAGCCAGTGACGCGGGGGTGTCGCCAGCCCGGGGAAACGGCGCTGATGCGTAAAGGTTAAGCGGCGTTGAACAACACCGCGTGGCGGCGCGGGCAAACGGGTTTCGGTGCCTTCCAGCGGCGCATCGCCCGGCTGAGCGTAATCGTTCAGCTTTTCCGGCAGATCGACAATAAATACTTCCGGCACCGTGCTGCCATCAATGGCCCGCGTATCGCCAATAAAAGCGAGCGCCCAGCGCTGACGGCGGCCATCCGCCTGCAGATAGCCCTGCTGACCGATCCATCCTTCTTCATAAGCACGACTGATCTCATCGCTGCCGGGCCGTGGCGTGGAGGTGGTTTTACTGACCAGCACGCAAAAGTGGCTGCCATCATACTCACGCGGATGCTGTTTCACAGGACAAACCGCATGCAGCGGTACGGCAATCCCGACGTTACGCAAATCCTCTTTGCTGTCCCATTCGTGCATCACATGATCGTTATAGGTAAAACTGATCCGGCTGCCGTCCGGGCTGAAAACGTGAACATGCGAGCCGCCGCGCAGCGCGCCGGGCGTAAACGGCGGCGTAATATCGCAGGCATCCAGATTTTCCGCCTTGCCGTTTTGAATAATAACGCCACGGCGGTGATGAAAATCATAGCGCCAGCCAGCGTCCGGATGCTCCGGCCCATGGATACAGACATAGCGCGGCGGCATATCGGGGCTAACGGTAACCACGCCAACGTGAGCGCCGTCCCGAGCCTGATAGAGGATTTCCGTCGCCCCGCTGACTACATTAACGCGCTCAATGGTTAAGCCGGTAAAAGAGGCACCGGAAGGGCGCACATCATAAACCAGCCACTGACTGTCGGCGGTCCAGACGTTGGTATTGGTCAACTGATGATTGCGCGCCGCATGAGTTATCTGCTTTTCCATGGCTTACAGCACAAATTTTTCGATAGCATGCGCCACGCCATCTTCCGCATTGGTTTTAGTGACAAACTGGCTGATAGCGATCACCGAGTCGATCGCATTGCCCATCGCCACGCCGGTACCTGCATATTCAATCATTGCCAGGTCGTTTTCCTGATCGCCGATAGCCATTACTTCATGCTGCGCCAGATGTAGCTGCTGCGCCAGCGCATGAACGCCGGTGCCTTTATTCACCTTCGGATGGAGAATTTCAAGATAATAAGGCGCGCTTTTCATGATGGTGTAATTCTGCTGCGCTTCTTGCGGCAGGCGGGCAATCGCCGCATCCAACAGTTCGGGATGATCGATCATCATCAGTTTCGGGAAGGTGAGTGAACGCTCCATCTCCTCTACTGCGCGATAGCGCACCGGAATCCCGGTTAAATACGCTTCATGAATGGTGTATTCGCTGATGTCTTTGTTCGGGGTATACAGCGAGGATTTATCCAGCGCCTGAAAATGCACGCCCAGCTCGCGCGCCAGCTGTTCAAACTTCAGATAATCGTCAAACGAGAGGGTGGTTTCTGCGACGCAATCACCATTTACCGCCCGCTGGACCAGCGCGCCGTTATTGGTGATGCAGTACTGGCCTTCCTGCTGCAAATCCAGCTCCATCAGGTAGCGTTCCACGCCGATATAAGGACGTCCGGTGGTCAGCACGATATGCACGCCTTTATCACGCGCCTGCCCGATAGCCTGCTTAACGCGCGGCGTAATCTGGTGTTGGGGATTAAGCAGCGTGCCGTCCATATCAATTGCAATCAATTTTATCGCCATAACGTCCTCGTTCGTTTTTCGGTTTGGTTTAATGCTAGCGCGATCCAGCTCACAATGACCAGTATGACGCAAACTTATGGCGCGCCAGATAAAAAAACGCCAGTCACAAGGACTGGCGTCAGACTGCTGAAAACGCTGAACCGGTTAAATATCGATATTGGCCGCTTTCAGGGCGTTTTCTTCAATAAAGGCGCGGCGCGGCTCAACCGCATCGCCCATCAGCGTGGTAAACAGCTGATCGGCGGCAATCGCGTCTTTAATGGTTACGCGCAGCATGCGACGGCTATCCGGATCCATAGTGGTTTCCCACAGCTGCTCCGGGTTCATCTCGCCCAGACCTTTATAACGCTGTACTGACAGACCGCGACGCGACTCTTTTACCAGCCACTCCAGCGCCTGTTCGAAGCTCTCTACCGGCTGACGACGTTCGCCGCGTTCGATATAGGCATCTTCTTCCAACAGACCGCGCAGTTTCATGCCCAGCGTACAGATTTTGCGATATTCCGGTCCCTGAATAAATTCGCTATCCAGCGGATAGTCAGTATCCACGCCGTGCGTACGCACGCGCAGTACCGGTTCAAAAACATTCAGCTCGCGGTTTTCGCGCACGCTGGCAACATAGGTGCTGCCGTGCGTCTCTGTTTCATTCAGCCGGGTAACCAGCGTATCGATCCACTCGGTAACCGTCTGTTGGTTATCCAGGCTTTCCAGCGTCGGATGGTAAACCAGCGATTTAAGCAGCGCCATCGGGAAACGACGTTCCATACGCTTGATCATGCGCTGCGTGCTGTTGTACTCGGAAACCAGATTTTCCAACGGCTCACCGCCCAGCGCAGGGGCGCTGGCGTTGGTATGGAGCGTTGCGCCATCCAGCGCAATGGCGATCTGATACTGATCCATCGCCTCATCATCTTTGATGTACTGCTCCTGCTTGCCTTTTTTCACCTTGTACAGCGGCGGCTGCGCAATATAAACGTGGCCGCGCTCGATGATTTCCGGCATCTGACGATAGAAGAAGGTCAACAGCAGCGTACGAATGTGCGAGCCGTCGACGTCCGCATCGGTCATGATAATGATGCTGTGATAACGCAGCTTGTCCGGGTTATATTCGTCACGGCCAATGCCGCAGCCCAGCGCGGTGATCAGCGTTGCCACTTCCTGCGAAGCGAGCATCTTATCGAAGCGCGCTTTCTCTACGTTCAGGATTTTACCCTTCAGCGGCAGAATCGCCTGATTCTTACGGTTACGACCCTGCTTGGCTGAACCGCCTGCGGAGTCACCCTCCACCAGGTAAATTTCTGAGTGCGCCGGATCGCGCTCCTGACAGTCGGCCAGTTTGCCCGGCAGACCGGCCAGATCCAGCGCGCCTTTACGACGGGTCATTTCACGTGCACGACGTGCCGCTTCGCGCGCGCGCGCCGCATCGATAATTTTGCCAACGACGATTTTCGCATCGGAGGGGTTTTCCAGCAGGTATTCCGCCAGCAGCTCGTTCATCTGCGATTCAACTGCCGATTTCACCTCGGAAGAGACCAGTTTATCTTTGGTCTGAGAGGAGAATTTCGGATCCGGCACCTTCACGGAGACTACCGCAATCAGGCCTTCACGCGCATCGTCGCCGGTGGCGCTGACTTTCGCTTTCTTGCTGTAGCCTTCTTTATCCATATAGGCATTCAGCGTACGCGTCATCGCCGCACGGAAGCCCGCCAGGTGCGTACCGCCGTCGCGCTGCGGAATGTTGTTGGTGAAGCAGTAGATGTTTTCCTGGAAACCGTCGTTCCACTGCAGCGCCACTTCCACGCCGATGCCATCCTTCTCGGTAGAGAAGTAGAACACGTTGGGATGGATAGGCGTTTTGTTTTTGTTCAGGTATTCAACAAAGGCCTTGATGCCGCCTTCGTAATGGTAGTGATCGCTTTTATCCGTGCGTTTGTCTTCCAGACGGATAGACACGCCGGAGTTCAGAAACGACAGCTCACGCAGACGCTTGGCCAGGATTTCATATTCGAATTCCACAACGTTGGTAAAGGTCTGATGGCTTGGCCAGAAACGCACGCGCGTACCGGTCAAATCGGTTTCGCCTGTGACCGCCAGCGGTGCCTGCGGCACGCCGTGCACATAGGTCTGCTGATGCACTTTACCTTCGCGACGAATGGTCAGTTCCAGCTTTTCAGAAAGCGCGTTAACTACCGAAACGCCCACGCCATGCAGGCCGCCGGAGACTTTGTAGGAGTTGTCATCGAACTTACCGCCCGCGTGCAGTACGGTCATGATCACTTCCGCTGCCGAAACGCCTTCCTCCGGGTGGATCCCGGTAGGAATGCCACGGCCATCATCCTGCACCGATACGGAATTATCAGCGTGGATAGTAACGGTAATCTCTTTACAGTGGCCTGCGAGCGCTTCGTCGATGGCGTTATCCACGACCTCGAATACCATGTGATGCAGACCGGTGCCGTCATCCGTATCGCCGATATACATTCCCGGGCGTTTGCGTACCGCATCAAGTCCTTTCAGGACTTTGATACTTGAGGAGTCATAAGAATTCGACATCAACGTTTCTCGCTCATTTAATCTTCAGGTTGAACCGCTATTTTACCCTGTTCTACGCGGAACATCTTGCCCTTTTCGTCAGTCATATCGATGACATGATCGGCACCAATAGCACTAACAAAAACCTGGGCATGCGTGGCTTTAAGCCGGTCCGCCAGCAGGCGGCGACGGCTCTCATCCAGCTCAGAGGCAAAATCATCGATCAGGTAGAGGCAGCGACGTCCGTTTTGCCGGGTAAGAAACTCACCCTGGGCCAGACGCAGCGCGCACATCAGTAATTTCAGCTGTCCGCGAGACAGTAAATCTTCAACCGGTGTCCCCTCGGCGCGAATACGAAAATCGGCCTTATGGGGACCGCTGGCGGTATAGGTCAGCGCCCGGTCGCGCTCAAACTGCCGCTCCAGCAGTTCGGCGTAGTCGCTCTCTTTATCCCAGCCGCGCTGAAAAGAGAAATCCAGCGCAAACTCCGGTAAAAACTGGCTGCAGGTGGCGGTAATATCCGCCGCTATCGCCGTGCTGTACTCCGCGCGCCAGCGGCTAATCTGTTCCGCCAGCGGCGCCAGTTCACGATCCCAGGGTTCAATTTGCTGGTAGCGCGATACCTGACGCAGCGCGGCATTGCGCTGCTTGAGCAAGCGTTTCAGATTGCTCCACGCCAGGAAAAAGCCGGGCGTGTTGTGAAAACAGCCCCAGTCAACGTAGGCGCGACGGTATTTCGGCCCGCCGTTCAGCAGCGTAAAGCCCTCCGGCGTAATCAACTGCATCGGCAGCAGCTGCGCCAGCTCGGCAACTTTATGACCATCGCTGCCGTCAATACGCACCTTGCTGTCGCCGGCGCGGTTTTTTGTCAGGCCCACCGCCGTTTCCCGCTCGGTGCCGTCAATCCGGCCATGCAGGACAAACGCGTCCTGCTCATGGCGAATAATGCGGCCCGCCTGCAGGCTGCGAAACGCGCGCCCGTGACCCAGCGTATAGATGGCCTCCAGCACGCTGGTTTTACCGCTGCCGTTTGCGCCAATCAAAAAATTGAAGCCCGGCGCCAGCGCCAGGTCGGCTTGCTCGATATTACGGAAGTCTTTAATCAGCAGGCGGGTTAAAGCCATGAAATAATCCAAAGAGATGGAGTGACAGCAGGCAGCCTTATCTCAAGGCTGACTTTGCTTAGCGCACAGGCAATAAGCAAAGGCTTACTTATCTACACAATATGGGGATGATCCGGCATTTTACAAGGGCTGGAGCCGCTTTGGCAGCGGGAAAAACACGCTCTGAGCGAATCATTCCAGCCTCTGTTTCCCTTGTGCCTGAACGGTTAAACTGGCCGCTGGAAACCCTGCTCCAGCGCGCCGGGTTAACTAGAGACGCATCGGCATCACGACATACGCAGCGCTCTGGCTGGCCTCATCCTCAATCTGTACGCTGGAAACGGAGTCTGTCAGCAGCAGACGCACATTTTCGCATTTCAACGCGTTCAGCACGTCCAGCACATAGCTGACGTTAAAGCCGATTTCCAGATCGCTGCCGCCATAGGTAACGTCCAGAATCTCTTCTGCTTCTTCCTGTTCCGGGTTGTTCGCCGTAATTTTCAGCTGGTTCTGGCTGATATAGAGCCGCACGCCGCGGAATTTTTCATTGGATAAGATAGCGGCGCGCGCAAACGCCTGCTTCAGCAGATCGCAGCCCGCTTCCAGCGTTTTATCCGGGTTTTTCGGCAACACGCGACGATAGTCCGGGAAACGACCGTCAACCAGCTTGGAGGTAAAGATAAAATCGCCGACGTGCGCGCGAATATTGCTGCTGCCGATCTGAATTTGCAGCGGCGTATCGCCACCGTCCAGCAGACGTACCAGCTCGGAAACCCCTTTACGCGGCACAATCACCGAATGATTCGGCAGCGACTGGCCGACCGGCATAGAGCAGACCGCCAGGCGATGGCCATCAGTCGCTACGGTACGCAGCTCTTCCCCTTCGGTCTCAAACAGCATGCCGTTAAGGTAATAACGCACATCCTGATGCGCCATGGAGAACTGCGTCGCCTCAATCAGACGTTTCAGCGTCGCCTGCGGCAGGGTAAATTCAACGTCGCTCTGCCAGTCATCAAGATTCGGAAAGTCACTGGCGGGCAGCGTGGAGAGCGAAAAGCGGCTGCGCCCTGAGCGCACCAGCATTCTGTCACCTTCCAGTACTACGCTGATCTCCGCGCCTTCCGGCAGGCCACGACAAATATCTAAAAATTTACGCGCCGGTACGGTAGTGGCGCCCGGTTCGTGCGGCTGCGTTAATGCTACGCGCGCCACCATTTCCATTTCTAAATCAGTACCGGTCAGCAACAGACTGCCATCATTCACCTGCAGCAGCAGGTTGCCAAGGATAGGCAGCGTCGGACGGCCACCTAACGGACCGCTCACCTGCTGTAGCGGTTTAAGTAATTGCTCGCGTTCTACAATAAATTTCATAGCGTCAGGAAGATAATGTTCTGATTAAATTTGAAAAATCTTCTTTAATGTCGTGACTTTCTTCACGTAGCTGCTCGATTTTACGGCAGGCATGCAGCACGGTAGTATGGTCGCGACCCCCGAAAGCATCACCGATTTCCGGCAGGCTGTGGTTGGTTAGCTCTTTTGCCATCGCCATCGCCATCTGACGCGGACGCGCAACCGAGCGCGAACGACGTTTAGAGAGCAGATCGGCCACCTTGATTTTGTAATATTCCGCCACCGTTTTTTGGATATTGTCGATGGTGACCAGCTTTTCCTGCAGCGCCAGCAGATCGCGCAGCGCTTCGCGCACAAAATCAATGGTAATGGCGCGGCCGGTAAAGTTGGCGTTGGCAATCACGCGGTTCAGCGCCCCTTCCAGCTCACGCACGTTAGAGCGCAGACGCTTGGCAATAAAGAAGGCGACCTCGCCCGGCAGACGAATATCGTTTTCATCGGCCTTTTTCATCAGGATCGCGACGCGCGTTTCCAGTTCCGGCGGCTCGATGGCAACCGTCAGGCCCCAGCCAAAGCGTGATTTCAGGCGATCTTCCACGCCGTTGATCTCTTTGGGATAGCGGTCTGAGGTTAAAATAATTTGCTGATTACCTTCCAGCAGCGCATTGAAGGTATGAAAAAACTCTTCCTGCGAACGCTCTTTATTGGCAAAGAACTGAATATCATCGATAAGCAGCGCATCCACCGAACGGTAATAGCGTTTGAACTCTTCGATCGCGTTATTCTGTAACGCTTTTACCATGTCCTGCACAAAACGCTCTGAATGCATGTAAACCACTTTTGCATTGGGTTTACGGGCGATAATGCCGTTGCCGACCGCATGTAACAGGTGGGTTTTACCAAGGCCGGTGCCGCCATACAGAAAGAGCGGGTTATAGGCGCCGCCGGGGTTATCGGCAACCTGACGCGCCGCCGCGCGCGCCAGCTGGTTCGATTTACCTTCGACGAAGTTATCAAAGTTATGTTTGGCGTTAACGTTTGAGCGCCAGGAGCGCTCAGCGGGCGCAGGCACGCTGTCCCAGCTGGGGCGTGCCGCTGGCGCGGTTGGCGGTATGCTTGTCATCACCGGCGCCGCCACGCTGGCGCTGGTCATGCTTGCCTGCGGCACCGTCTGCACCACCGGCTTGCTGCCCACCTCAAAACGCAGCTGCGGCGCTTCAGTGCCGCAGAAGTCATTAAGCAAGGCGTTGATATTATGGAGATATTTATCTCTTACCCAGTCGAGTACGAACCGATTCGGGGCATATAAGGCCAGCGTATTGTCGTTCAGTTCAGCCTGTAGCGGACGGATCCACATGCTGAATTCAGTGGCAGGTAGCTCATCCTGCAAACGGGCAAGACACTGTTGCCAAAGCGAAAGTGACACGGCGGACTCCACTCGAACAAAATCGATAAGAAAATAGGCGCTGAAACAGATCAATCATCATTGTTGACGTATGCCAGTGACAGGCATACGAACCGCTGTCCGCGGTTGTTCCGATCCCGATCGCAGAGAGGATCGTTAGCGGAAGGGCGGATCATAGCGCAAAGCGAGACAGAGATCTTCACTTTCTACACAGTTTTGATCCATTTTATCCACAGGCATTAAACGAGGCTAAGTTTACTCCAGGCTGAGTGAAAGACATGCCGGGATCGCGCACCTTGATGCAAATTTCTGGCAACCGTCACGTTATTATCGCAACGTTACTGCAAACGATCGGCAGAAGATCCCGTGCGATCCTTGCGCTTTATTATGGACCCCGTATAATTCTCGTCCCGGCGTGATGCGCCTTGTCGATTTCGACAGGATTTGCAGGTCGATTCGGGCAGCAGGCGCGCGCAATAAGCGAAGTAAATTGACTCGGGACTGTACAATTATTACAATCCCGCCTCTTTATTAAAGATACACTGAGGCGTCGGTCGTTTTACTGAAACGGGTACGCGTCACCACGTGAAATTTTTCAAGTTTAGGTAGAAATCGCCATGAAACGCACTTTTCAACCGTCCGTACTGAAGCGCAACCGTTCTCACGGCTTCCGTGCTCGTATGGCAACTAAAAATGGTCGTCAGGTTCTGGCACGTCGTCGTGCTAAAGGCCGTTCTCGTCTGACCGTTTCCAAGTAATAAAGCTAACCCATAAGTGGTTAAGCTCGCATTTCCCAGGGAGTTACGTTTGCTAACTCCCACTCATTTCACTTTCGTCTTCCAGCAGCCACAACGGGCTGGCACGCCGCAAATTACCATACTCGGCCGCCTTAATTCGCTGGGGCATCCCCGTATCGGTCTTACCGTCGCGAAAAAAAATGTTAAGCGTGCGCATGAGCGTAACCGGATCAAGCGATTGACCCGCGAAAGCTTTCGCCTACGCCAACACGAACTCCCTGCAATGGATTTTGTGGTCGTGGCCAAGAAAGGGGTCGCTGACCTCGATAACCGTGCGCTAATGGAAGCGTTGGAGAAATTATGGCGTCGTCACTGTCGCCTGGCGCGCGGCTCCTGATTGGGCTGATCCGCGTTTATCAACGCGTCATTAGCCCTCTTCTGGGACCACACTGCCGTTTTAACCCGACCTGCTCGCAATATGGAGTTGAAGCATTGCGCAGGTTCGGAATGATAAAAGGCAGTTGGTTGACGGTTAAACGCGTATTAAAATGCCACCCTTTAAACCCGGGTGGTGACGATCCGGTGCCGCCAAAAACCGACGATAACAGAGAACATTAACGATGGATTCGCAACGCAATCTTTTTCTCATCGCTTTTCTGTTCGTGTCTTTCATGATCTGGCAAGCCTGGCAAACGGACCACGCTCCGCAGCCGCAGCAAACTCAGACCACGCAAAACACGACAGTAGCCGGTGATGCCGCTAACCAGGGTGTGCCTGCCAGCGGTCAGGGCAAAACGATCACCGTTAAGACTGATGTCCTGTCTTTGCACATCAACACCCGTGGTGGCGATGTGGAACAGGCGCAGCTGCTGACTTACCCGGATAAACTGGGCTCTTCTCAGCCTTTCCAGCTGCTGGAAACGACCCCTGCCTTCCTGTACCAGGCGCAGAGCGGCCTGACCGGCAGAAACGGGCCGGATAATCCAAATAACGGCGCGCGTCCGCTGTATAACACCACTCAGGATAGCTTCCAGCTCGCTGACGGTCAGAGCGAACTGCGTATCCCGATGACTTTCACCGCAGAGAACGGCGTTGTCTATACCAAGACGTTTGTGCTGAAGCGCGGCGAATATGCCATCAACGTGGAGTATCAGATCAACAACACCTCCCAGCAACCGCTGGAAGTGGCGATGTTTGGTCAGCTGAAGCAGACGATCGAACTGCCGAAGCATCGTGATACCGGCAGCAATAACTTTGCTTTGCATACTTTCCGTGGCGCGGCGTACTCCACCAGCGACAGTAAATATGAGAAGTACAAGTTCGACACTATCGCGGACAACGAAAACCTGAGCGCTACTACCACCAACGGCTGGGTTGCCATGCTGCAGCAATATTTTGCAACCGCCTGGGTACCGCGTACCGCCGGTGCGAATACGCTCTATACCAGCAACTTGGGCAATGGCCTGGCGGCAGTAGGTTATAAATCCGCGCCGGTAGCGGTTGCGCCGGGGGCTCAGCAGACGCTGGCCGCTACGCTGTGGGTTGGCCCGGAAATTCAGGACAAAATGGCGGCGATTGCTCCCCATCTTGACCTGACCGTTGACTACGGCTGGCTGTGGTTTATCTCTCAGCCGCTGTTTAAGCTGCTGAAGTTCCTGCACAGCTTTATCGGTAACTGGGGCTTCTCGATTATCGTTATCACCTTTATCGTACGCGGCATCATGTACCCGCTGACCAAAGCGCAGTACACCTCGATGGCGAAGATGCGCATGCTGCAGCCGAAAATTCAGGCGATGCGTGAGCGTTTAGGTGACGACAAGCAGCGCATGAGTCAGGAAATGATGGTGCTGTATAAGTCAGAGAAGGTTAACCCGCTGGGCGGCTGTCTGCCTCTGGTTATCCAGATGCCAATCTTCCTTGCGCTTTATTACATGCTGATGGGCTCGGTAGAGCTGCGTCATGCGCCGTTCGCATTGTGGATCCATGACCTCTCTGCACAGGACCCGTACTATATTCTGCCGATCCTGATGGGCGTTACGATGTTCTTTATTCAGAAGATGTCGCCGACCACCGTCACCGATCCAATGCAGCAGAAGATCATGACCTTTATGCCGGTCATCTTTACGGTGTTTTTCCTGTGGTTCCCGTCAGGTCTGGTGCTGTACTACATCGTCAGCAACCTGGTAACCATTATCCAGCAGCAGGTGATTTATCGCGGGCTGGAAAAACGTGGTCTGCACAGCCGCGACAAAACGAAAGCGTAACGGCCTGAATTAATTTAGTTTCAGGCAGTACCTGGCAGGGGCGGAATTTTACCGCCCCTGTTTATTTGTTGCCGTCCGGTCATCATAATTAATATTATTACCGTATTGAGAGAGTTTCCATGAGCCACAGCGATACGATTGTCGCCCAGGCCACACCGCCAGGTCGTGGCGGCGTGGGTATTCTGCGTATTTCCGGCAGCAAAGCGGCAGAGGTCGCCCAACAGCTGTTGGGTAAATTGCCGAAACCGCGCTACGCTGATTATCTGCCGTTTAAGGCCGCAGATGGCAGCACGCTCGATCAAGGCATTGCGCTCTGGTTCCCCGGGCCCCACTCCTTTACCGGTGAAGATGTGCTGGAGCTACAGGGGCATGGCGGCCCGGTTATCCTCGATCTGCTGTTAAAACGCATTGCCGCGTTACCCGGCGTGCGCATCGCCAATCCCGGCGAATTCTCTGAACGCGCGTTTCTGAACGATAAGCTTGATCTGGCGCAGGCCGAGGCGATTGCCGACCTGATTGATGCCAGTTCGGAACAGGCTGCCCGCTCGGCGTTGAATTCCTTACAGGGTGCTTTTTCCACGCGTGTTAATCATCTTGTGGAAGCACTTACTCACCTGCGAATCTATGTAGAAGCAGCAATCGACTTCCCGGATGAAGAGATCGACTTTCTTTCGGACGGCAAAATTGAGGCGCAGCTGAACGCCGTGATGCAGGACCTGAACGCGGTACGTGCGGAAGCGCGCCAGGGCAGCCTGCTGCGTGAAGGGATGAAGGTGGTGATTGCCGGGCGTCCTAATGCCGGTAAATCGAGCCTGCTAAATGCGCTGGCCGGACGCGAAGCCGCTATCGTGACCGATATTGCCGGCACCACGCGTGACGTGCTGCGCGAACATATCCATATCGATGGGATGCCGCTGCACATTATTGATACCGCCGGTTTACGCGATGCCAGCGATGAAGTGGAACGTATCGGTATTGAGCGGGCATGGCAGGAGATTGAACAGGCGGATCGCGTCCTGTTTATGGTAGATGGCACCACCACCGAGGCTACCGAGCCTGCGGCGATCTGGCCCGATTTTATTGCCCGTCTGCCAGCGTCGCTGCCGATTACCGTAGTGCGCAATAAGGCTGATGTAACCGGCGAAATTTTGGGCCTGACAGAAGTAAATGGTCACTCACTTATTCGTCTTTCCGCCCGTACCGGCGAAGGGGTTGATGTGCTGCGCGATCACCTGAAACAGAGCATGGGCTTTAACGATAATATGGAAGGCGGTTTCCTGGCGCGCCGCCGCCATCTCCAGGCTCTGGAGATAGCAGATACTCACTTACAGCAGGGCAAAGCACAGCTGCTGGGTGCCTGGGCGGGCGAGCTGCTGGCTGAGGAGCTGCGCCTGGCACAGCAGGCGCTGAGTGAAATCACCGGCGAGTTTACCTCTGACGATCTGCTGGGCCGCATCTTCTCCAGCTTCTGTATTGGTAAATAAGCGCGACGCTGAACGTAGCCGGAAGCTCAAAAAGAGGCCGAAGCAGCAACCTGCCCGGCCTCTTTTTATGGCAATATCATCAGAAGCTATACTTCGCGCCCAGCATCAGGCTGGCGTCCTGATAGTGATAACGCCCTGCTGCCAGGCAATGCTGCCGTTAAGCTGTAAGTTATCACTCACTTTCCCTTCTACGCCGTTTTTAAGCTCCGCCACATTACGCCCGCTATTTTGCTGTGCCTTGAGCTGATTTAGCCTCACCTGATAAGGATCGCTGTTATGCAGCCAGTTAAGCTCAACGTAGGGCCTCAGATCGCTTTCGCCGGGCTGTTTTGATTCCGCTATCCAGCCACGCACCCCAATGCGGCTGATAAAATTATTATTTTTATTGGTTATGCGGGTACCGTTCTGCTCCGTTAAACGTACGGTTTTCAGATCGTTGAAAATAATCTGCGCATGCGGTTGCAGGTAAAAAGCGTACCGACGTTGGTTATCGCCCCCACTAAAGAAACAATTAGCCAGGTTAATTTTCAACATAGTGATATATCCGGTATCTGTTTACCCGGCAACAGCGGGCTCCATGCGTTTACTCTGATAAATAGTGTAAGCACTGGCACCATATGGATTTATTAATGTCTTTTTGCTTAATTATTTGAGAGGTTCTAATAACTTTCCTGGTTACGCCTGGGGCTAACGCTGTAAAATGAGGGATGCATCTTTGCCATACAAAAATCATCTTGGTCAAAGAGTGAGCCTGCCGTTAACGTTTTCTGTACCGTTAACTCACAGTAAGGAAGCCAGCATGGCAGTTCCTCTTGATCTTCAGGCGCTAAACACCTTGTTTACCGAGGCCAGAACCCATAGCCACTGGCAGGATAAAGCGGTCGATTCAGCATTATTGCATCGGCTTTATGAGCTGGTTAGTCTCGCACCTACCTCAGCTAATGCTTCTCCGGGACGCTTTGTTTTTATTACCAGCGCATCGGGTAAGGAGAAACTGAAGCCTGCGCTCTCGAGCGGCAATGTGGAGAAAACGCTGTCAGCGCCAGTTACAGTAATTGTGGCTTCCGACAGTAAATTTTATGATCGGTTGCCAGAACTCTTTCCCTGAGCTGATGCCCGCAGCTGGTTTACCAGCAGCCCGGAGCTGGCTACTGAGACTGCCTTTCGCAACAGCAGTCTACAGGCAGGCTATTTGATTTTGGCGGCCCGCGCGCTGGGCCTGGATGCCGGCCCCATGTCGGGATTCGATGCGGAGAAGGTTAACGCGTTGTTTTTTGCACAGACCCACTGGAAAGCCAACCTGTTGATCAATCTGGGTTATGGCGAAGCGAGTAAGCTGCATCCGCGTCTGCCTCGTCTGCCGTTTACTGAAGCCTGCCGTTTCGCCTGAAGCTTTATCCGGCGCATTTTGACTCGTCTCCGTGCTTTTTTACCGCACTTGTTTAAACCTATTCCGAAAAGCACCCTGTACAAAGTAAAGCCGGGTGCAAAAGCATCGGAAAATTCTTACAATGCGATTGATGATTATCCGACCATTTTCACGGAGCGACAGATGGCAAGTCATTTTGTACGCTGGACGCTTGCCCAAAATCGGGCAGACGTACAGCGTATCCCGGCAGATATAGTGGAACAAGCGCGATTTCTGAACGATAAACGCCGCAGCCGTTATCTTGCAGCGCGTATGCTGCTGGCCGAACTTATGTTGCGTATTTATGGTATGTCCCAGCTTCCCGCCCTCACCACCACCAGCAGCGGCCGTCCTTGTTTTACCGATCCCGACCTGCCCGATTTTAGCATTGCCTACGCCGGTAATATGGTTGGTGTGCTGCTGGCGGAAGAGCAGAGCCGTGCCGGGCTGGATATGGAAATCGTACGGGCACATAGCCGTCAGACGCTGGAACATCATCTGCAGTATCTCTCTTCCGGCGAAAAAGCCTGGATTAATGCCCAGCAGGATCCGCTGGAAGCCATTACGCAAATCTGGACGCTGCGGCAAAGCGTGCTCAAGCTAACCGGGGAGAACAACGCCTGTGATAGTACTTTGCGTCTGCATCCCGCTTCAGGCCGTTTGCGCTCGCATACTTTTCCCGACATACAGGCGGTATGTGATGTCGAACCGCTACTTATCTGGTCCTGTGCCCTGTCTGCTGCGACCAGCCGCTTACGATTGTGGGAAATTGATGAACAGCAGAACTGGAATGCGTTAAGGGATATTGAGATGAATAAAGCGAATATGGGACCGCAGACCTTAAGACTGACCAGTATGCCAACAGAAAGGCAGCTGCAGCCTTAAGCCGCAGCGCCATCTGATTAATGTGAATCAATAAAAGCGATTTTCAGCACGAACAACAGTGCTACCACCACAACACAGGGATTGATTTCGCGCCAGCGTCCGGTTCCTGCTTTCATCACGCACCAGGAAATAAAACCCAGCGCGATGCCTTCGGTGATTGAAAAGCTGAACGGCATCATGGCAGCAGTTACAAAAGCCGGGACCGCCTCGGTCAGGTCGTCCCACTTTACGCGCGCCAGGCTTGAGGTCATTAATACCCCAACGTAAATCAACGCGCCTGCGGCAGCGTAGCCCGGCACCATCGATGCCAGCGGCGACAAGAACATTACCAGCAGAAATAAAATGCCGGTAACCACCGCCATCAGCCCGGTACGTCCACCAGCGGAGACGCCTGACGAGCTTTCAATATAGGCCGTCACGGAAGAGGTGCCGATTGCCGCACCGGCAACTGAGCTAACGCTATCCACCAACAGCGCCTGCTTCATGCGTGGGAATTTACCGTCTTTATCGGCCAGCCCTGCTTTATCCGTTACGCCAATCAGAGTGCCGGATGAATCAAACAGGTTAACCAGCATAAAAGAAAAAATCACGCCGGCCATATTGAGCGTAAATGCGCCGCCCAGATCCACCTGTCCGATAACTGAGTTAATCGCTGGCGGTGCGGAAAAGATCCCGTTGTATTTAACGTCGCCCAGCAGCAGGCCAGCCAGCGTGGTGATAACAATAGAAATAAGCACCGCTGCGTGGATATTACGTGATGCCAGCACGGCGATAATAAAGAAGCCCAGCGCCCCCAGCAGAACACTGTGCGAGGATAAGTCGCCTACCGTTACCAGCGTGGCTTCATTCCCCACGATAATACCGGCGTTTTTCAGCCCCATCATGGCAATAAACAGACCGATCCCTGCGGTAATGCCGGTACGCAAAGCAAGAGGGATATTGGCAATCATCCAGTACCGCACGCGAAAGAGCGTCAGCAGCAGCAGCCCCGTCGCCCCCCAGAAGATCGCCCCCATGCCTACCTGCCACGAATAGCCCATTGCGCCCACTACCACAAAAGCAAAAAAGGCGTTCAAACCCATCGCAGGTGCCAGCGCGACGGGCAGGTTAGCAATGATCCCCATCAGTATGCTGCCCAGCGCGGCGATCAAACAGGTAGTGACAAATACCGCCTGGGTATCCATGCCTGCCGCACCGAGAATTTGCGGGTTTACAAAGACGATATAGACCATCGTCAGAAAAGTTGTAAAACCGGCAATCAACTCGGTACGCACCGTAGTGCCATGTTCCTGCAGCCGGAACAGACGCTGTAGTAAGCCTTGTTTAGTCATTTGTTACATCCGAACGGGAAAAGAGGTCGCCGCGTATGCTAGCGATTTTGACGCAACAGTACACTGATTTTTCGCAAACGGTTGCGGTTTCCGGCGGGCGGCTGGGTCGCATTTTACGCTCAGTCGGGTAAAGTGGGCTTTTTCCCTGGTAAGGATGAGGCAGAATGACGATTGAATGTCTGTTTTTCGACTGTGACGGAACGCTGGTGGATAGCGAATTGCTCTGTACCCAGGCGTATGTTTCCACCTTTTCCCGCTACGGCGTGCATCTGCCATTACAGGAGATGTTTGAAAAATATAAGGGCGTCAAACTCTACGATATTATCGCTGACGTTAACCAGCAACACCCGCTTGATGTCGCAGTGGAAACTTTTGAACAAGAATATCGTGCAGAGGTGGCTCGCCTTTTCGACGCACAGCTACAGCCGATCCCCGGCGCCAGAGCTTTAATGGAGCAGATTAACGTACCGGCGTGCGTGGTCTCTAACGGCACGGTAAAAAAGATGCAGCACTCTCTTGGGCTGACCGGCCTGCTTCCTTTTTTTGGCGATCGCCTGTACAGCGGCTACGATATCGGCCACTGGAAGCCGGATCCACA
The DNA here is from genome assembly GCF_002101395.1 of Pantoea alhagi. NCBI lineage: Bacteria > Pseudomonadati > Pseudomonadota > Gammaproteobacteria > Enterobacterales > Erwiniaceae > Pantoea > Pantoea alhagi. The sequence goes on from NZ_CP019706.1 coordinate 1,609,587, forward strand.
GCTGATGTTTCATGCTGCTGAGCAAATGCAGGTGCCGATTGAACGCTGCCTGCTGATTGATGATTCAGAGGCAGGGGCGCGTGCCGGTATTGCGGCAGGCATTCCGGTTTTCTATTATTGCGCCGATGCGCATAACGCGCCGCTCGATCACCCGCTGGTTACCCCGTTTGATGATCTGACGCGGCTGCCAGCGCTGTGGAACGCGCGGGGCTGGCATCTTACTCGTTGATTTCACCGCTCATAAAAAAGCCTCAACCCTGTCGTCAGGGCTGAGGCTTTATTCAGACAGCCGTTATTTTTCAATCCATGCTGTTGACCAGGCGGTACCTACACCCGGCTCAAACTGGTTCGCACTGCCCGACCACTGTGAGCAATATCCTGAGTAAGGGAAAGGTTTACATTGATAAACTTTACCGTTTTCAGGCTGCAGCACCAGCGGTTTTTATCGGTAAGCTCTTCAGTAATAGTAAGCGTGGTGGCAAAAGAGATAACTTCTGCATTATCCCAGAAGAAGCGAACCTTAACTTTGTCACCCGGGCGCAAATCTTTACCATAAAGCTGGCCTGATAGCCGGTACGCGCAGGAACATCAGATTCGTGCGCCCTATTAACAGCCGGTACGCGTCCATGACCTTCAATGAGATAGCCATGGGCCCATGCGCCACTCATCGTCATCGCAGATACTGCTAAAGCAATTAATTTAATCTTCAAACATTTACGTCCCGTGTAAATAAAAAAGAACATCTTTATATATTCACGGGACAACATTCTGGAATCTTTTACCGTTTAATTAAGACAAAACAGCTTGATATACTTAACCTTATATTATCTCGCTCTGTTAAATAACTTTATTTAAAAATGAAATGTAACCTGTGCTTTGACAAGCGCGTAGAGAAAGAAAAGGTGATTATTGAACCAACAAAAGGATGCATACCATCAAAAAAAACCGTAGAAGAACGTTATATCAGTTAACGATATGCTAATAAGTCGCTGATAAAAATCGGGTAAAAGCTAACGGCTATGGTTAATTGAACTTCAATATAAGGCTGGAAATTAATTACCAGAAGAAGAGACAGCAGCGTTTGAGTCTGCGCTTTATATCTTAAATCTCACGGGACGGTTTTACGCTCTGGTATGAAGAAAAGTTTACCCGCATGCCAGGCACGCACTGCGGGTAATCTCAATCAGGCGGGGCTGCTGCCGTTATCATCTCCAGCTAACAGCTTGTCAAGACGGTCGCCGCCGACGTGGCGGAAATCCTGCCCCTTCACGAAATAGAAAATAATTTCGCAAATATTCTGACAGCGATCGCCAATGCGCTCGATCGCGCGGGCGCAGAACAGAGCGGTTAGTACGCTGGGGATCGTACGCGGGTCTTCCATCATGTAGGTCATCAGCTGACGCACAATGCCTTCATATTCCTGGTCGACTTTTTTATCTTCACGATAGATTTCTACCGCCGCGCTCAGATCCATACGCGCGAAGGCATCCAGCACATCGTGCAGCATCTGAATAGTATGCCGTCCCAGCGACTCCAGACTGACCAGTAACGGCTGATGCTGCTGGCTAAACTTCTCCAGCGCCGTGCGGCTGATTTTTTCCGCTACGTCGCCAATACGCTCCAGCTCAGAAATGGTTTTGATAATTGCCATTACCAGACGTAAATCGCTGGCGGTCGGCTGCCGCTTGGCAATAATACGCACGCAGGCCTCATCAATATCCACTTCCATCATGTTGACCTTCTGGTCACCATCAATAACCTGCTTCGCCAGCTCTGCGTCCTGGTTATGCATCGCGGTAATGGCATCGGTGAGCTGCTGCTCAACCATGCCGCCCATTATCATGACCTGGGTGCGGATATGCTCAAGCTCAGCGTTAAACTGGCCGGAGATATGCTTGTTCAGGTTTAAATTGTCCACATCGATCTCCAGTTAACCATAACGGCCAGTAATGTAGTCTTCAGTTTGTTTCTGATGCGGTTTGGTAAACAGCGTGTCGGTATCGCTGAACTCAATCAATTCGCCCAGATACATAAATGCGGTGTGGTCGGAACAGCGTGCTGCCTGCTGCATATTATGCGTAACGATCACTACGGTGTAATCCTGCTTCAGCTCGGTAATCAGCTCTTCGATACGACCCGTTGAGATAGGATCCAACGCCGAGCAGGGCTCATCCAGCAATAGCACTTCCGGACGAATAGCGATACCGCGCGCAATGCACAGGCGCTGCTGCTGACCACCGGAGAGGCTATAGCCACTCTGATGCAGCTTGTCTTTGGTTTCATTCCATAGCGCCGCTTTACTCAGTGCCCACTGAACACGCTCATCCATTTCGGCACGTGGCAGCTTTTCAAACAGTCGGACGCCAAAGGCGATGTTGTCATAAATCGACATCGGGAAGGGCGTTGGCTTTTGAAACACCATGCCAACCTGTGCGCGCAACAGCGCGATATCCTGCGTATCGGCCAGAATGTTTTCGCCGTCCAGCAGAATTTCGCCCTCGGCGCGCTGATCCGGATAAAGCGCAAACATTTTATTAAAGGTGCGCAACAGAGTCGATTTGCCGCAGCCGGAAGGACCGATAAACGCGGTGACCTGATTACGGGCAATATCCAGATTGATGTTTTTCAATGCATGGAATTTTCCATAATAGAAGTTCAGATCGCGAACCTGAATTTTGCCGGATGTCTGATTAACCATAGTCTTCTCTTTCTCTTAACGCCGCGTCGTTATCACAACACGGTAATTAATGTTTTGATTTGGCAAAAATCACGCGCGCCAGGATATTCAGCAGCAGAACGCACAGCGTGATCAGCAGAACGCCAGCCCAGGCCAGGCTTTGCCACTCGGCAAACGGACTCATGGCGAACTTAAAGATGGTAACCGGCAGGTTGGCCAGCGGCTGCATCATGTCGGTGCTCCAGAACTGGTTCGACAATGAAGTAAACAGCAGCGGGGCGGTCTCCCCGGCAATACGTGCAATGGCCAGCAGCACACCGGTAATGATGCCGGAAACTGAAGCCTTCAGCGTAATGGCGGAAATCATCTTCCATTTTGGCGTACCCAGCGCATATGCCGCTTCACGCAGGCTATCCGGCACCAGTTTCATCATGTTTTCCGTTGTGCGGATAACAATCGGAATTTGCAGCAGCGCCAGCGCTATCACCCCAGCCCAGCCGGAGAAATGCTGCATCTGCGCCACCACGATGGTGTAAACAAACAGGCCAACCACAATAGATGGGGCTGACAGCAAAATATCATTAATAAAGCGGATCACTTCCGCCAGCCAGGATTTACGGCCATATTCCGCCAGGTAAATCCCCGCCATAATGCCCAAAGGCGTGCCAAACAGGGTCGCCCACAGGATCAACAGGCCACTACCGGCGATGGCGTTAGCCAGCCCGCCGCCTGCCGTATTGGGCGGCGGCGTCATTTCAGTAAACAGCGCCAGCGAAAAGCCATCGACGCCGCGCGTAATGGTGGTGAAGAGGATCCACACCAGCCAGAACAAGCCAAACGCCATGGTTAATAATGACAGCATCAGAGCAATTTTATTCCGCAGGCTCCGGCGCGCCTGCATTTTGCGGCGTGAAGCCGCCAGCTCTGTTCGGGCGTGCATATCCATTGTCGTCATGAACGCGCCCCTTCATTTTTCGTCAGCCGTAAAATCATCAGTTTTGAAATAGCCAGTACGATAAAGGTAATCACAAACAGGATCAGGCCCAGTTCCATCAGAGCCGCGACGTGCACACCTGATTCCGCTTCTGCAAACTCATTAGCCAGCGCTGACGTGATACTGTTGCCCGGCATATAGAGCGATACGCTGTCAAGCTGGTAGGTATTACCGATAATAAAGGTCACCGCCATGGTTTCCCCCAGCGCACGTCCCAGCCCCAACATAATCCCGCCAATCACCCCGTTTTTGGTAAACGGCAGCACGATACGCCAGATCACTTCCCAGGTTGTACAACCAATGCCGTAGGCTGACTCTTTCATCAAAACCGGCGTCTGCTCAAAGACATCACGCATTACTGAAGCGATATAAGGAATGATCATGATGGCAAGGATCACGCCAGCGGCCAGAATACCGATGCCAAAAGCTGGTCCTTCGAACAGCGCGCCAACAAACGGAATAGTGGAAAGGACGTTGCCAACTGGCGTCTGGAAGTATTCAGCAAACAGCGGCGCGAATACAAACAATCCCCACATGCCGTAAACGATACTGGGGATCGCAGCCAGCAGTTCAATGGCGACGCCCAGCGGACGACGCAGCCAGCCGGGCGCCAGCTCGGTCAAAAACAGCGCAATGCCGAAGCTCACCGGCACCGCGATCAGCAGCGCAATCAGTGAGGTGACAACAGTGCCATAAATCGGCACCAGTGCGCCAAAATTCTCTGCAGGGGCATCCCACTCTTTATTCCACAGGAAAGAGAAACCAAATTTCTCAATGCTGGGCCAGGAAGAGATAATCAGGGAGATAATGATGCCGCCCAATAACAAAAGCACAACCAGCGCTGCCAGCTTTACCAGCGCGCCGAACAGAATGTCGCCTTGTTTTCCTGGGGCCTTGAATGACGGCCTGGATTCAGCCATAGATTTCTCGACAGATAAAATTCACAGGGGCGGCATTCAGCCGCCCGGATACTGCAGGTCGGCTTTCAGCCGACCCCTGCGACAGTGCAGAGCACTGTTGAAACGTGTTACTGGTACAGCGCTTTGCCAGAACTATCTTTGATTTCTGCTTTCCAGGCGGCGCGGATTTGCTCGACCACCGAGTCAGGCAGCGTTGCGTAATCCAGGCTGTTTGCTGTTTTATCGCCGTCTTTATAAGCCCAGTCGAAGAATTTCAGCACTTCAGCGCCTTTTTCCGCATTAGCCTGATTTTTATACATCAGAATGAATGTTGTAGAAGTAATAGGCCAGGCGTCTTTACCTTTCTGGAAAGTCAGATCCTGAGCGAAGGTTTTGCTCCAGTCAGCCCCTTTAGCGGCATTACTGAAACTCTCTTCGGTCGGGCTAACTGGCTGACCATCGGCATCTATCAGCTTAGTGTAGGCCAGCTTGTTCTGTTTGGCATAGGCGTACTCAACGTAGCCAATAGAGCCTGGCAGACGCTGAACAAATGCCGCGATGCCATCGTTGCCCTTACCGCCAAGACCCGTTGGCCAGTTAACGGTGTTGCCTTTACCTACCTTCTCACTCCACTCCTGATTTACTTTAGCGAGGTAGCTGGTGAATACGAAGGTCGTACCGGAGCCGTCAGCGCGACGTACCACGGCGATATTGGTTTCTGGCAGTTTCACGCCCGGGTTCAGCTTAGCAATTGCCGGATCGTTCCATTTTTTGATTTTGCCGAGGTAAATATCACCCACGGTCTGACCATCCAGCGTCAGCTGACCAGACTGGATACCCGGCAGGTTTACCGCCAGTACCACGCCGCCAATCACGGTAGGAAACTGAAACAGGCCATGTTTTTGCAGATCTTCATCTTTCATTGGCGCATCGGACGCACCAAAATCAACTGTTTTCGCGATTATCTGTTTAACGCCGCCAGAGGAGCCAATGCCCTGATAGTTAATTTTACTGCCGGTCGCTTGTTGATAATCCGCTGCCCACTTGGCATAAACCGGAGCCGGAAAGGTACCGCCTGCGCCAGTAAGATCGGTCGCTGCAAAAGCAGAAACCGCGCTCAGCGAGAGGGTGGCGGCAACAAGTTTGGCTACGGTGCTACGCATCAGTGTCATATTCCCTCCAGGGGAGTAAAGGTCAGGGTGTATGCCGTTGTAGTAAGGATTAGTATTGCTGCAGGAGGGAAAATAGGACAGTTTAGTGACAGCGAGATGTACGTAATATGACAGTTTTGTGACGAAGGCAAAACGTACAGCGTGGATTTGTTCACAACTTTGCTCAGGGCGGCGAAATAAAACAGGCAGACAAGCAAAATAACGAAGCGGATGCCGATCGGGCGGATGAAAATCGATCAGATAAAAAAGCAAGCTTTAACAATCACCGAAAAATGTACGGCAGGAAATAGTTGCCATTCATTTATCAATTTCTGAAAACAAAAAAACCCGCTCAGGGCGGGTTTTTATCACTAACGCTTAACTGCTCAGGCTGTTGCCGTCATCGCTATCGTAAGCGTTAGCGAGGTCATCTACGCTTACAGCGCGACAACGTTGGTCGCTGATGGGCCTTTAGCGCCGTTCTCGATAGAGAACTCTACTTTCTGGCCTTCATCTAAGGTTTTGAAATCGTTGCTCTGGATAGCAGAGAAATGTACGAATACATCTTTGCTGCCGTCCTGAGGAGTGATAAAGCCAAAACCTTTCTCAGCGTTGAACCATTTTACTAAACCAGTCATTTTATTAGACATTGATATTTCCTTGCTTGTTTTTTGAGCCACTCTTGGTGACGAATATGGTCTGCTTTGCAGATTTTTACTTATGGGGCACTTAGGAGGAGCTCACGAGGAAGGATATCAATAGATAGCGCTTGAACTGAGGACTGCTTTACTAAAACTGCTTACATAAGGTCTGTGTTTCAAACCGATGACGCTATACTAGCCTGGGTCCGATCCACATTGCAAGCTTTAACTTCACTAATATTAAACCGGTGCCGGGTAACGGCATTCTCACTCCGCTATCGCTCAAAAATAAAAGAGTGGCTTAACAAAAGTAAAAACCTTTAGCCGCAGCCGTTTATCTCTTTCCTTGCCCCAGCCGTGATTGATGTTGCGCCTGTAAAACGATGCGCGCTGAACGCGGCGGCACTGAATGCTCATCCGCTAGACAACCTGATTCTTTAAAGGCATGGTTCCTTTCATAAACGCCGATCGTTGCGCGTCGGTACATCCAGGAAAGAAAAAATGATCTCAGAACCAGGTACCCCTACGCTGGATCAGCTGCGGGTTTTTCTTACGGTAGTCGAAACGGGCAGCTTTGCTGGCGCGGCCCGCAAGCTGTATCGCGCCACATCCGTAGTGAGTTATTCAATCGCTAATCTGGAAATGCAGCTGGGCGTTACTCTTTTCGATCGCAAAAGTACTCGTAAACCACAGCTGACTGAGGCGGGTCATGCGGTACTGGCTGAAGCCAGAACAATCTATAACGGAGTCGACGGGCTACGCGCCAAAGTTCGCGGCCTGTTGCAAGGTTTGGAAGCTGAGGTTCATCTGGTATTAGATGTAATGTTGCCTGGCGAACGGGTGGTGGATGCGCTTAAGGCTTTCCGCGAGCGCTTCCCAACTGTCTCTTTGCATTTGCAAATTGAAGCGCTGGGCGGGGTAATGCAGCGGGTTCTTGAACGCAGCGCAACGCTGGGGGTTAGCGGCCAGCTCGCTATGCGCGTTGATGGCCTTGAGCGTATCAGCGCCGGCAAGGTGACGTTGATCCCGGTGGCGGCGCCCACTCATCCACTGGCGGCAAAACATCCGCAGAGGCCTGGCGCAGGCCGGGAGCATGTGCAACTGGTTCTGACAGATCGATCCACGCTCACTCAGGGCCAGGAATTCGCGGTAGTAGGTACACATACCTGGCGGCTGGCGGATTTAGGTGCCAAACATATTCTTCTGCGTGAAGGTATCGGCTGGGGCAATATGCCTGAACCCATGGTGCGTGACGATCTGGCCAGCGGCCGCCTGGTTCCGCTGACGCTTCCTGACTGCCCGGGCGGCGATTACGGATTTGATGTCATTTACCGTAACGACTCGCCGCCAGGCCCGGCGGCAACCTGGCTGGTCTCCCGCTTCTGCGAACAGGTCGCGGAATGACCATGCTATTCACAGGCTGGCATCAAGCACCCGTTTGCCGCGGGTATGACCATCCATAACCCGACTCAATGCAACCCTGGCCTGGCTTAAAGGCACGACCTCAACGTCAATGGTCAATGCACCGTTAGCAAACAGGGCAGCAATCTGCGCCAGTTGGCTTCCGTCCGAACGCGTGGCGAAGTGTTTGCCCACTACGCCCGCCGCTTCCGCTATCGCCTGATCCGGTGGGGTGACGGTTGAGACCAACACGCCGCCCGCTTTAATTAATGACCATGAGCGAGTCTGCGTCTCGCCCCCCACCAGATCCAGTACAACATCGACCTTCTCACTCACTTTTTCGAAAGAGGCGTGGGTATAGTCAATAACCTGTTCAGCCCCAAGCGCTTTAAGGTAATTTTCATTCTGTGCCGATGCGGTAGCGATCACCCTGACACCAGCAATGCGTGCCATCTGCACTGCCATGCTTCCCACGCCACCAGCGGCACCATGGATAAGTAATGTCTGACCAGGCTTAATTTTTGCGTGCTCATGCAGCGCCTGCCAGGCCGTCAGGGCTGCGGCCGGTACACCGCTGGCCTGTAGCGCAGACAAACGTACCGGTCGATGCGCTAATCGATCGGCCATCGCGAGAGCCTGAGTGGCATAGCCGCCTGTGATACCGATAAACCCAAAGACCTCATCACCTGCCTTAAATTGCTGCACTGCTTCACCGGTTGCGATAACGCGTCCGGCAACTTCTACGCCAGGCGTGTAGGGTGGCTCAAGCGGAACAAAGGCTTTCATGGCACCAGAGAGAAGCTTCCCGTCAATGGGATTAACGCCGCTGCCCGCTACCTCAATCAGAACCTCATTCTGGCCCGGAACCAGCGCCGGAAGCTCCTGTAAAAAAAGCTCATCGGTTTTACCGTAATGCATTGCGCGTATCGCTTTCATGATGTTCTGCCTTGTCGTGAGTCACAGACTTACCCCTTTGGTAAGCCGCGGTAAGATCATCATGCGCGCAATCTGCTTAACTAAAAACCCACCTAATTTCGATGATTAGGTTCTACAAAATAGAACAATGAAAGATCAGAGCGTAGCGAAACGCAGTAAGTTATCCGGGTATAGTGAGCCATTACTTGCTGGTCAGAGAAGAACACAGGTTCTTTAACGGAGAAGCATTATGTTTCCTGAGCGCTACCTTAAACAAACAGCGATGCATGCCAGGCAAGGCGACTTTCTTCTGCGCCAGGGGGAGCAGCAGGAAAATATTTTTTTTCTGCAACAAGGGATCGTTCGCGCGGTGCATGTCTTGTCAGATGGCACCGAACGGGTAAAAGAGTTTTATTTTGCCGGGGAGTCCTGTTTTCTCTACCTTAGCTGGCTGGCCAGAGTGCCATCCCGCTACAGCTTGCAGGCGATCGCGCCCTGTTCGTACCAGCGACTGCCGCTGGCTTATCTTGATACGTCGGAAGGCGCAGAGCTGGCTGATGCTCTGTTGCGCCAGCAGCTTATTTATAAAGAGCGTAAAGAGGAAATGATGCTTTTGCATGCGCCGGAAAAACGCTACGCCTATGTGCTTGAGCATTTCCCTGAATGGAGTGAGCGTCTGACTCAGCGTGAACTGGCCAACTATATTGGTATTACGCCTGTCAGCCTTTCACGCATTCGACAACGCATTAACAAAGGTTAATGCGCCTTCCTGAGGCTTGTTTCATCCTCTTCTTTTGAATGAAGAAGAGGAAAAACCGTGTCTGTCTTTATGCTTTCGCAGCTTATCGCTGGCGGCTCATTTGTTTGCGATTTGGTGGCTTTTTTTCTGCCCGGACGCGTGGCGGTGCTGCGCCTGTTGGCGCTTTCTACCGCTCTGCTTGCGGCGCATTTTGCTTTGCTGGAGCAGAAAAGCGCAGCCGCGATGATGCTGTTAGCCAGTGTCAGATATGTTATTGCGAGCAGGACAACAAACCCAGCCATCGCCGGGTCCTTCTGCCTGATCGCGATAATCTGCACGATTCTGACATGGCGTAATGCCATCGATCTGCTTCCGCTGGCGGGCAGCCTGTTAATGACGCTGGCCGCCTTTAAACAGGATCGGGTAAAGCTCAGGCTTTATACCCTGGCGGGCAGTCTGTTCTGGCTGACCAATAATCTGCTATGCCATTCTCCGGTAGCCGCAATGATGGAACTCACTTTTATCAGCAGTACGCTGGTTTCGCTTTACCGCATTTATCGGACGCGGCTCAGCATTCAGCAGCAGTAAGATTGATATCACCGGGAAGGGCGGTTTTGACTGGCGTCAGAGTCGTGGAATAAGAGTCAATGCGGAAAAGGCCGCCAGCGGCGGCCTGACAGGATTATCTGGCAATAATAAAACGTGCGTTATCATCCATATAAGTTTTCTCACCAGCTGGCGCGTTGATGGAACCGAAGTTCATATGCCCTCGCAGCAGCCAGCTCTCCGGGATATTCCAGGTGCGCTGCACATCAGCATCAACTAAAGGATTATAGTGCTGTAGATTAGCGCCAATTCCTTTTTCCGTCAGCGCCAGCCAAACCGCATACTGGGCGATACCGGTGCTGTGTTCAGACCAGACTGGAAAGTTATCCGCATAGGAAGCAAACTGTTCCTGCAGGCCTTTTATAACTTGCTGATCCTCAAAGAACAGTACCGAGCCAGCTGCAGCCGCAAAGCCATCGATTTTATCTGAGGTGCCCTGAAAATTTTCTGGCGGAACAATTTTTCTTAATTGTTCGCGGGTTAATTCCCAGAACCGATGGTGTTCCTGCCCCAGCAGGATCAATATCCGGGAGCTTTGGGAATTAAATGCCGAAGGCGCCTGCCTTACTGCTTCTTTAATCGTCTCGATAATCTCCTCTTCCGCCAGCGTCAACCTGTTACCCAGGGCGTAAATAGTCCGGCGGTTTTTAGCCAGCGCTAAAAAGCCCTCAGCATGTTCTTGCTCGCTCCCAGTGATCGGATTAGAACGCGCCTGCGAAGCTGAATGTTTCGTTTCGGTAAAAAAAGATGAAAAAGCACTCTTGATGATGTTCATATTTACACTTGCTTTTTTATGCTCTTTTCGGCCGTGCTGACAATTCAGTGAATGGCGGCAGAAGAGAGAAAGACCATCCGTTGCTGGAAAGGGTGCCCTTACAAAGCACTCTCTCCAGTTCATTTTTATTTGCTGAGTACTGCCGTTACGTAAGCGCCATTGTTAACGCGTGCGCCGGTAATTTTATAGGAGGCACCAGCCTGAACTGCCTGAGCGGCGATCTTAGCTTCAGCACTATCCAGAGTAGCAGCGGTCGCGCTAATGCTTTGAGCAAAACCGCCAAAGGAAATAAGAGACAAAACTGAAACAGCAACGGCGTTTTTAACCAGTGATACCGCTGAATCTGCAACAAAATTTTTGATAGCTTTCATAATAATCTCTCCAACATGTTTTATACGTTATGAGGCAATCAGCCTCGATGAGAGAAAGGATACTCATGTAAAGAGGCGATTGAAAGCTGAGCTATTTGCTCAAATCAATCAAAAATTATGAAAGAGATCTCAGGGTATTTTATCTCCCGAACGGGGATGCAGCTGGCGCAGCGTTTGCGTAACGCATAAAAAAATCCGGCATGCTGTTAACAGCATGACCGGATTTTTCATTTTACCGTTTCAGTCCAACGTAACGTTAAAGCGGCCTCGTCCGTGGCCGCTTTATATAAGATACGTTTTATTCCACAGTAACCGATTTTGCCAGGTTACGCGGCTGGTCAACGTCGGTGCCTTTGATCAGCGCAACGTGATAGGAGAGCAACTGTAGCGGCACGGTATAGAAGATCGGTGCAATAACCTCTTCTACATGCGGCAGAGAGATAATTTTCATGCCTTCACTGTCGTTAAAGCCCGCATCCCGATCGGCAAACACATACAGCAGACCGCCGCGTGCGCGTACTTCTTCAATGTTGGACTTCAGCTTCTCCAGCAGTTCGTTGTTCGGCGCAACGACAATCACCGGCATATCGGCATCAATCAGCGCCAGCGGGCCATGTTTTAGCTCGCCAGCGGCGTAGGCTTCCGCATGAATATAGGAGATCTCTTTTAGCTTCAGCGCCCCTTCCATGGCGATGGGATACTGATCGCCACGGCCAAGGAACAGCGCATGATGCTTATCAGAGAAATCTTCCGCCAGTGCTTCAATCAGCTTATCCTGCGCCAGCATCTGCTCAATACGGCTCGGCAGCGCCTGCAAAGCATGGACAATATCATGCTCTACCTGCGCATCGACGCCTTTCAGGCGACCAATTTTCGCCACCAGCATCAGCAACACCGTCAACTGAGTGGTAAATGCCTTGGTAGAGGCCACGCCGATCTCCGTTCCGGCTTTGGTCATCAGCGCCAGGTCAGATTCACGTACCAGCGAAGAGCCGGCAACGTTGCAGATAGCCAGCGAGCCCAGATAACCCAGCTCTTTCGACAAACGCAGCGCCGCCAGCGTATCTGCCGTTTCGCCCGATTGCGACAGCGTAATCAGCAGGCTGTTTTTACGAACCGCAGATTTGCGATAGCGAAACTCAGAGGCAATCTCCACATCGCAGGGCAGGTTAGCCAGTGACTCAAACCAGTAACGCGCCACCATGCCGGAGTTATAGGAGGTGCCACAGGCGATAATCTGGATATGCTCTACCTGACTCAACAGATCGTTGGCGTTGGCCCCCAGCTCAGAAAGATCAACCTCGCCATGACTAAAGCGCCCGCTCAGGGTGTTTTTGATCGCGTTAGGTTGTTCGTAAATTTCTTTTTGCATGTAATGACGGTAGCCGCCTTTGTCGCCAGCGTCATACTGTACGGCGGATTCAATCTCGCTACGCTTGACCGGCGCGCCTGCACGGTCAATGACGGTGATTTCACGACGCGTAACTTCGGCAATATCGCCTTCTTCCAGGTAGATAAAGCGACGGGTTACCGGCAATAGCGCCAGCTGATCGGAGGCAATAAAGTTCTCGCCAACGCCGCAGCCGATGACCAGCGGGCTACCTGAACGAGCCGCTACCAGCAGTGACGGATCGCGGCTGTCCATAATCACCATGCCATACGCACCGCGCAGTTGAGGAATCACGCGCTGTACTACTTCACGCAGGCTGCCGCCCTGTTTCTGCTCCCAGTGCACCAAATGCGCGACCACTTCCGTATCGGTTTCCGAAGCGAAGTGATAGCCGCGTTCGATCATCAGCTCACGCAGTGGCTCATGGTTTTCGATGATGCCGTTATGCACAATTACGATATGTTCAGAAACGTGCGGGTGCGCATTCACCTCAGACGGCTCGCCGTGGGTTGCCCAACGGGTATGCGCGATCCCGGTGCCGCCAATCAGCGGATGCTGCTCAGCCGCCTCAGCCAGTTTCTGTACCTTACCAACGCGACGCAGGCGCGTAACGTGCCCTTGTCGATCCACCACCGCTAAACCTGCGGAGTCATAGCCGCGATACTCCAGGCGGCGCAAGCCTTCCAGCAGTATCTCTGCGATATCACGTTGCGCAACCGCGCCAACAATTCCACACATAGTTCTATTCCTGACTCATGGCGCTCATGCGCCCAGCGTTGTCATCTGACCTGATATACCAGCTTTGCTGGTTCCCCCGAGCCTTGTAGAGAGTGGGGGTTATTGTTTTATTTTTTCTTAACCGGGCGTTGCCAGCCCGATTTCTGAATCTGTTCTTTACGGTTGTAAACCAGCCCACCGGCGGTTACATCCTGCATAATGGTCGTGCCCGCTGCGATGGTAGCGCCGCTGGCGACCGTTACCGGTGCCACCAGCTGCGTATCTGACCCTACAAACACATCGTCGCCGATAATGGTTTTAAATTTATTAGCGCCGTCGTAGTTGCAGGTAATGGTGCCGGCACCAATGTTCACGCCAGATCCGATTTCAGCATCGCCCAGGTAGCTAAGATGGCCAGCCTTCGAGCCTTTGCCCAGCCTCGCTTTTTTCATTTCAACAAAGTTGCCGACGTGTGCGGCTTCACCCAGTTGACTGCCCGGCCGCAGGCGCGCAAACGGCCCAACGGTACAGGAGGCGTCCAGTTCAGCATCTTCAATAACGCTGTACGGGCTGATTTCACAACCGTCGCCGATCACGCTGTTTTTGATCACGCAGCCAGCACCGATTTTCACGTTATTGCCCAGCGTGACTTTACCTTCAAGGATAACGTTAGTGTCGATTTCCACATCGCGGCCATGCTGCAGCTCGCCGCGCAGATCAAAGCGCGCCGGGTCACGCAGCATCACGCCAGCCAGCAGCAGTTTTTCCGCCTGCTCAGCCTGATAAATCCGCTCCAGCGTCGCCAGCTGCAGACGATTATTAACGCCTTCGGTTTCGCTAATGCGAGACGGCTGAACGGTAGCGATATGACGCCCTTCCGCCGATGCCAGCGCAATGATATCGGTAATGTAGTATTCGCCCTGAGCGTTGTTATTGGTGAGCTGGCTTAGCCAACGCTTCAGATCGCCGCCGTTAGCAACCAGAATGCCGGTGTTGATCTCAGAAATCGTCAGCTGCTCCGGCGAGGCATCTTTCTGCTCAACGATGCCGGTTACCTCACCGTTTTCACGCACAATGCGTCCATAGCCGGTGGGGTTATCCAGCTTCACGGTTAACAGGCCGATTCCGCCCGCAGGCTTCGCTGCACACAGGCGCGCCAGCGTATCTACGGTGATTAACGGCACGTCGCCGTACAGCATCAGAATATCTTCGTCATCGGCAAAGAAAGGGGCGGCCTGCTGCATCGCATGCCCGGTTCCTAATTGCTCAGCCTGCAGCACCCAATTCAGCGCATCATCACCCAGCGTGGCTTTCAGCCGATCGCCGCCATGACCGTAAACCAGATTAATTGCGCGCGCACCGACACCTTTTGCCGCATCGATAACGTGTTGAACCATGGGTTTTCCTGCCAGAGTATGCAGGACTTTAGGAAGATCGGAATACATGCGTGTTCCCTTGCCGGCAGCAAGGATCACCACACTCATTGCGCTGTTAGACATAGCCATCCTGATAGAATTTTTACAGAGGAAAGTTAAACGGTTTCGCCCTGAGATTACTACATTTTTCTCCTGGCGAAATTAACCGGCTTTCCGATTATTACCACGGCAAAGAATGCACCGCCGTTGATGATAAATACAACGAAAAAAGGCGATTTTTAGCCGCTTAATTTTAGCTGTGTAGCAAGAGAGGAAAGGGGCAGGGGACGATAAAAAAATGCCAGCCCGTTTGGGCTGGCATGATTAGCTGCTGTTAAGCCTGATTACATCGCTTTTTTGGTCAGTTCGATGACGCGCAGCTTGGCAATGGCTTTCGCCAGCTCTGCCGAAGCCTGAGCATAGTCCACGTCGCCATGCGCTTTGTGAATATGCTCTTCCGCTTTGCGTTTTGCTTCCAACGCACGCGCTTCATCAAGATCGGTGCCGCGAATCGCCGTATCAGCCAGCACGGTAACCGTACCTGCCTGTACTTCCAGCACGCCGCCGGAGAGATAGATATACTCTTCTTCACCGTGCTGTTTAACGATGCGCACCATGCCAGGCTTAATGGCGGTCAGCAGCGGCGTATGGCCAGGGAAAATACCCAGCTCACCTTCGCTACCTGACACCTGAATTTTCTGTACCAGTCCGCTGAACATCTGCTGTTCTGCGCTGACAACATCCAGGTGATAAGTCATAGCCATTTTCAACCTCCCGGAAAACGACCCCGCGCCGTTTCAGGCTGAGCGGCTTTGCTTTATCCGGATCGCCGTCTTAAGTCAGCGATCCGGGATATCTGCTTGCCACCCTGCGCCTTGATCAGGCTGGGGAAGTTATTACAGTTTCTTCGCTTTTTCCACGGCTTCTTCGATGGCACCAACCATGTAGAAGGCCTGTTCTGGCAGGTGATCGAACTCACCGTCCATAATGCCTTTAAAGCCACGGATAGTGTCTTTCAGCGAAACGTATTTGCCCGGAGAACCGGTGAATACTTCTGCCACGAAGAACGGCTGAGACAGGAAGCGCTGAATTTTACGTGCGCGAGCCACCAGCAGTTTGTCTTCTTCAGACAGTTCATCCATACCAAGGATGGCGATGATGTCTTTCAGTTCCTGGTAACGCTGCAGAATAGACTGCACGCCACGCGCCGTATCGTAGTGCTCCTGACCTACAACCAGCGGATCCAGCTGACGGCTGGTGGAATCCAGCGGGTCAACGGCCGGGTAGATACCCAGAGACGCGATCTGACGGCTCAGAGTAACGGTAGAGTCAAGGTGGGCGAAGGTGGTCGCCGGAGACGGGTCAGTCAAGTCATCCGCAGGTACGTAAACGGCCTGTACAGAGGTGATTGAACCCGTCTTGGTGGAGGTAATACGCTCCTGCAACACACCCATCTCTTCCGCCAGCGTCGGCTGATAACCTACTGCAGACGGCATACGACCCAGCAGCGCGGATACTTCAGTACCGGCCAGGGTGTAACGGTAGATGTTATCGATAAACAGCAGAACGTCACGGCCTTCATCACGGAATTTCTCCGCCATGGTCAGACCGGTCAGCGCTACACGCAGACGGTTGCCCGGCGGCTCGTTCATCTGGCCATAAACCAGCGCAACTTTATCGATAACGTTAGAGTCGGTCATTTCGTGGTAGAAGTCGTTACCCTCACGAGTACGCTCGCCCACACCGGCAAATACCGAGTAACCTGAGTGCTCAGCCGCGATGTTACGGATCAGCTCCATCATGTTTACGGTTTTACCTACGCCCGCACCACCGAACAGACCCACTTTACCGCCCTTAGCGAACGGACACATCAGGTCGATAACCTTGATGCCGGTTTCCAGCAGTTCCTGCGAGTTTGACTGATCTTCGTATGAAGGCGCTGCGCGATGAATAGAGGCGATCTCTACGGCACCACCGTCTTCATCTTTCAGTTCGCCTTTCATATCGATCGGCTCGCCAAGCACGTTCATGATACGGCCCAGGGTAGCTTTACCCACCGGTACCTGAATCGGCTTTTTAAGATCAGCGACTTCCAGGCCACGTTTCAGGCCGTCAGAAGTACCCATAGCGATGGTACGAACCACGCCGCCGCCCAGCTGCTGTTGAACTTCCAGCACCAGACGCGCATCACCATTTTTAACCTCAAGGGCGTTGTACACCTGCGGTACAGCGTCCTGAGGGAACTCGACGTCAACTACGGCGCCGATGATCTGGACAATCTTTCCAGTTGCCATCTTGAATCCTCTACCTAATTCGTTTCTACCCATCGTCATGGTCGTCGCAGTGTCGATCGCGCGTTACGCTCAGCTGATCGGTCAACCTGTCGACAGCCGCGCCAGTGACGGGGTATACCTGGTTAAACCGCGGAGGCCCCCGAGACGATCTCGGTAAGTTCCTGGGTGATGCTGGCCTGACGAGCCTTGTTGTATACCAACTGCAGCTCTTTGATCAGGTTGCCGCCGTTGTCGGTCGCCGCTTTCATCGCCACCATACGTGCGGCCTGTTCGCTGGCCAGGTTTTCCACAACGCCCTGATAAACCTGAGATTCGACATAACGACGCAGCAGGGTGTCCAGCAGCGATTTCGGATCCGGTTCGTACAGGTAATCCCAGGTTTTTTTCTCTAACTCTTCTTCCCCTTCCGCTGGCGGTAACGGCAGCAGCTGGGTAACGGTTGGAGTCTGGGACATGGTGTTGTTAAATTTGTTGCTGACCACATACAGCTTGTCGAGACGACCTTCGTCATAGGCCTGCAGCATGACTTTTACCGGGCCAATCAGTTCTGACAGGGAAGGGTTGTCACCCATACCGGTCACCTGCGCCACGACATTGCCACCTACGGAACCAAAGAAAGCCAGCCCCTTAGAACCGATAATCGCCAAATCGCTCTGAACGCCTTTATCAGACCAGGCTTTCATCTCTGCCAGCAATTTTTTGAACAGGTTAATGTTCAAACCACCACAAAGCCCGCGGTCGGTAGAAACGACCAAATAGCCGACGCGCTTAACGTCGCGCTCTTCCAGGTAAGGGTGCTTGTATTCCAGATTACCTAACGCAATGTGACCAATCACTTTGCGCATGGTTTCTGCATACGGACGGCTGGCCGCCATGCGTTCCTGCGTTTTACGCATTTTGGAGGCGGCGACCATTTCCATCGCTTTGGTGATCTTCTGCGTGTTTTTCACGCTTCCGATCTTGGTACGTATCTCTTTTGCGCCGGCCATTAGCTTCTCCTCAAAGCCTTGCGGCCTGCCTTTTCAGACAAGCCGCCAGACATTACCAGGACTGGGTTGCTTTAAACGTTTCGAGGAGGCCTTTCAGCTTCTCTTCGATTTCGTTGTTGTAGTTACCAGTTTGGTTGATTTCCTGCATCAGCTCGGCGTGTTCGCGATCGGCATACGCCAGCAGCGCAGCTTCAAAGCTACCGATTTTCGCCAGTTCGACGTCATTCAGGTAACCACGCTCAGCGGCGAACAGCACCAGACCCTGCTGGGCAACGGACATCGGCGCATACTGTTTCTGCTTCAGCAGCTCGGTCACTTTCTGACCGTGGCTCAGCTGTTTACGCGTCGCATCGTCCAGATCGGAAGCGAACTGAGAGAAGGCTGCCAGTTCACGATACTGTGCCAGCGCGGTACGAATACCACCGGACAGTTTCTTCACGATCTTGGTCTGTGCGGCACCACCAACACGGGATACGGAGATACCCGGGTTAACAGCCGGACGAATACCGGAGTTGAACAGGTTAGATTCCAGGAAGATCTGACCATCGGTAATAGAGATTACGTTGGTCGGAACGAACGCGGAAACGTCACCCGCCTGCGTTTCGATAATCGGCAGAGCGGTCAGTGAACCGGTTTTACCTTTAACTTCACCTTTGGTAAACGCTTCAACATATTCGGCGTTTACGCGGGAGGCACGCTCCAGCAGGCGAGAGTGGAGATAGAACACGTCACCAGGGAACGCTTCACGACCCGGCGGACGACGCAGCAGCAGAGAAATCTGACGGTAAGCAACGGCCTGTTTAGACAGGTCATCGTAAACGATCAGTGCATCTTCGCCACGGTCACGGAAGTATTCACCCATTGCGCAGCCTGCATACGGAGACAGGTACTGCAGCGCAGCGGATTCAGAAGCGGAGGCAACCACTACGATAGTGTTAGCCAGCGCACCGTGCTGTTCCAGTTTACGCACCACGTTAGCAATGGTGGACGCTTTCTGGCCGATAGCCACGTACACACATTTGATGCCGGAGTCGCGCTGGTTGATGATGGCGTCGATAGCCAGAGCAGTTTTACCGGTCTGACGGTCGCCGATGATCAGCTCACGCTGGCCACGACCAATTGGAATCATCGCATCCACAGATTTGTAGCCAGTCTGAACCGGCTGATCAACGGATTGACGATCGATAACGCCCGGCGCGATAACTTCAACCGGAGAGAAACCATCGTTTTCAATCGGGCCTTTGCCGTCGATAGGTTCGCCCAGGGTGTTAACCACGCGGCCCAGCAGGCCACGGCCAACCGGAACTTCCAGGATACGGCCGGTGCATTTAACTTTCATGCCTTCGGCGAGGTCAGCATACGGACCCATAACCACTGCACCTACGGAGTCGCGCTCCAGGTTCAGGGCGATAGCGTAGCGGTTGCCCGGCAGCGCGATCATTTCACCCTGCATCACATCGGCCAGGCCGTGTACGCGGATGATGCCGTCGCTGACGGAAACAATAGTACCTTCGTTGTGAGCTTCACTCACGACATTGAACTGAGCAATGCGCTGCTTGATCAGTTCGCTGATTTCGGTGGAATTCAGTTGCATATGCTCCAGTCCCCTTAAGACTGCAAGACGTCTGCCAGACGCTCAAGACGGCCGCGTACGCTACCGTCAATGACCATATCACCCGCCTGGATGATAACGCCTGCCATTACAGACTTATCGATTTTGCAATTCAGCTTAACTTTGCGTGACAGACGCTTTTCCATTGCGGCGCTGATTTTAGTCAGCTGCTCGTCGCTCAGCGCACTGGCAGAGATGACATCCACTTCCGCGGTCGCCTCCCAGGCGTCACGCAGGTGGATGTACTGCTCCAGTACTGCTGGCAGCGCGGACAAACGTCCGTTCTCTGCCATAACCTTGATAAGGTTCTGACCTGCTTCGTCGAGTTGGTCACCACAGACTGCGATGAACGAGGCAGATAAGGTTTCCGGTGCCAAAGCACCGGAAAGCAATTCGGCCATCTGTTCGTTGCGAGCGACTTCTGCAGTGAACGTCAGCATTTGCTGCCAACGTTCAATGCTTTGATGCTCAACGGCAAAGTCAAAAGCTGCTTTGGCGTAGGGGCGAGCTACAGTAATTAGTTCAGACATCAGCCCCTCCCTCCTTACAGTTCAGCGACCAGTTTATCTACGATGTCGCTGTTAGCAGCTTCATCCACGGAACGTTCGATGATTTTCTCGGCGCCGGCCACAGCCAGCATCGCGACTTGCTTACGCAACTCTTCACGAGCACGTTTACGCTCGGCGTCAATTTCCGCCTGCGCCTGTGCCACGATCCTGTTACGTTCCTGCTCAGCTTCAGCTTTCACTTCGTCCAGGATCTGAGCGCGGCGTTTGTTCGCCTGCTCGATGATAACCTGAGCTTCTTCTTTGGCTTTTTTCAGCTGGTCGGTCGCAGTTGCCTGTGCGAGATCCAAATCTTTTTTGGCGCGTTCTGCAGAAGCAAGGCCTTCAGCGACTTCTTTCTGGCGCTTTTCGATGGCAGCCATAATCGGCGGCCATACGTACTTCATGCAGAACAGGACAAACAGGACGAACGCGATGGCCTGGCCGAGGATTGTTGCGTTAAGATTCACAGCACAATGCCTCTTGTTAAGTTAACTTACTCTGCCGTTATCAAAGACAACCTGCAGAATCTGCTCATCGTCTGAGGCTTATCGCTCCAGGCCGATGAACTCTCGTTTGGCCCTGTCGCTTAACCCGCGACAGCAAACATCACGTACAGACCCAGACCTACAGCGATCATCGGGATTGCATCCACCAGACCCATAACAACAAAGAACTGCGTACGCAGCAGAGGGATCAGATCCGGTTGACGCGCAGCGCCTTCCAGGAATTTACCTCCGAGGATGCCGATACCGATCGCAGCACCGATTGCCGCCAGGCCCATCATCACAGCGGCAGCCATGTACAGCAGATCCATATTCAGGTTTTCCATGACAGTCTCCAGTTTGTTTCAGTTAAAACGCAGTAGTGTTAATAAAAAATCAATGTTCTTCGGATGCCATCGACAGATAGACAATCGTCAAGACCATGAAAATGAAAGCCTGCAGCGAAATGATCAGGATGTGGAAAATGGCCCAAGGCACACTCAGAACCCACTGTGACCACCACGGCAACAGACCCGCAATCAGGATAAAGATCAGTTCACCCGCATACATGTTGCCGAACAGTCGCAGACCGAGAGAGACCGGTTTAGACAGCAGGCTTACCCCTTCCAGAATCAGGTTGATGGGAATGAAAAGCGGATGATTAAAGGGTTGCAAGGTCAGCTCTTTAGCGAAACCACCAACACCTTTCATTTTGACGCTGTAGAACAGGATCAAAATAAAGACGCCCAGTGCCATAGAGAGCGTGACGTTTACGTCAGCGGACGGCACCACGCGCAGCGCAGGCAGACCAAATACATGCTCACCAATATATGGCAGGAAATCGATGGGTAGCAGATCCATAAAGTTCATCAGGAAAACCCAGACGAAAATGGTCAGCGCCAGCGGGGCGATAAGTTTGCTTTTACCGTGGTACATATCGCGGACGTTACCGTCAACGAAACCGACCACCAGCTCAATAGCCGCCTGTAATTTCCCCGGAACGCCGCTGGTGACACTATTGGCCACTTTGCGGAACAGTACCAGGAAAATCAGACCCAGCACCACGGAGAAAAACATGGAATCAATATTTAATACCCAAAACGTCGCCGGAGCGTCGTGCGGATTCACCAGCTCGAAAGTACGCAGGTCCAGCTGAAGGTTATTCAGATGGTGACCTATGTATTCTTGCGGAGTAGAGATTTCTCCTGCAGCCATGATGCCTCTTACCCTTTGTTGTTAATTACAGCCGGTGCCACAATCTGAACCACCAGCACCGATAACCAGGTTAACCCAACCGGCACAAATACCGCGTCAAGCACGCCCAGCGCCAGAATGAGCAATAAAATCGTGACAAACACTTTCACCGCTTCACCGAGCGCGAAGCTCCAGGCTATACGCCCTTTTGCAGGGGCTTGCGCGCCCAGGCGCCAGGCCAAAATCACAAACAACACGTTTGGCAGCCAGGCTGCCAGTCCACCTGCGATGGCAGATGCGCCCCACGTGAAATCTTTAAGGGCAAAACAGAGCGCGCCGATAACGAGCAAAGTCGCCAGCTGCCATAGCAGCACGGTCCGGGCTAATTTCACACTGTAAAGAGACACTGACATGACGCTGAAACTCTCCTGCCCCGATCGGGGTATGTCGCGTGTCGTATAAAACTGCCTTTGCTCTTTTGAGTCAAGCAGCAAAAAACGAGCAAATTATACGGGCCGCACCTGCGATTTCAATCGATAAGTAGCGAAAAGGTGAACAATTATTTAAATTTCTTTCGACAGCCCTATTTTTGAAAAGTCGCTTTCTGCGAAAACCAACTGTGTATTACAACAATTCCGTCAAATTTCCGCTCACAAAGCGTGCGTTAGATCACAATTCATTAATATAGTACTGATAAAACACGCAGGATTAATCTTAGAAAACCTGCACGGCTGAAGATTAAAAGCTTTATTATTCAATTAGATAATAAAAGCAAAATGATATTATGCCCTGAAGAACAATAAAACGCTTAATTTGACATCACGATTAAAAATTCTGACAACAATATATCGTTACTTCGGTTGAGTGATAAAGTCGATATATTTTCAACAGTGACTATTTATCGCAGTTTTGCTCAAAGATAAGGTGATCACCTTGATAAATATTTGTAAATTCCACGTTAAATATTACAAAAAGTTTCAGATAATGACTACGGGTTCATTTAACGTGAATGCAACAAAAGTGGCCGAACAAGCGTGAAAATAAACAGAATCAAACGGCCATTTTTTAAGCAGGACAACCGCGATAAAAGCGCCATCAGGTGACCACCGAATGGCACGAAGAGCTAAAGCGTCTCAATAATGACCAGATGACGCTCACCTTCCAGTTGTGGAACCTTCAGCGCTACCACATCCGTAACCTTAAACTGAGGTGGCAACGCTGCAATTTCTTCTGCTGGATGCTGTCCTTTTAGCGCATAGAAGCGCCCTTCCCTGCCTGGGAGGTGGTGACACCAGTTCACCATATCGCTCAGTGAAGCAAATGCCCGGCTGATGACGCCGTCAAAAGCGGGCTCGCCGCTGAAGTCTTCCACACGGCTCTGTACTGGCTCGATGTTCTGTAAGCCGAGCGAGAATTGAACCTGGCGCAAAAAGCGTATGCGCTTACCAAGGCTATCCAGCAGCGTGAAATGAGCATCGGGACGTACAATCGCCAGGGGTACGCCGGGTAATCCCGGGCCGGTGCCAACATCGATAAAGCGGTTCCCGATAAGAGAAGGGTTAACCACAATGCTGTCGAGAATATGGCGCACCAGCATCTCTTGCGGATCGCGAACCGAAGTGAGGTTATAGGCCTTATTCCACTTATGCAGCAGTTCAACATAGCCAATCAGCTGCTGTTTTTGCTGATCGGACAGAGAAATGTTGGCTGCGCTGAGCAGCTGAGTCAGTTTATTAATCACAAGATATTCCAGTTGCTAAAGGCGGGCAGGCGGAGAAGTCACCGCGATCTTACTCTGCCAGCCGCGAGCGGTCGCCGATGAAAAAATAAGGCGGTTTCCCGCCTTATTATCAGGCGCTTTTACGCAGCAAGCCCTGTTTTTTCAGATAAATAAGCAAAATAGAGATGGCTGCCGGCGTGATACCGGAGATACGAGACGCCTGTCCAATCGAACCGGGTTTATGATCGTTTAGTTTGGCGATCACTTCATTCGACAGTCCGTTGACGTTGCGATAATCCAGATCCACCGGCAACAGCGTGTTTTCATTGCGCTGCTGGCGATCTATCTCTTCCTGCTGACGGGCAATATAACCTTCATACTTAACCTGGATCTCAACCTGCTCAGCAGCCTGCGGATCGGTCAGCGCCGGACCAAAGCCTTCCAGCTCCATCAGGCGCTGATAGGTCATCTCAGGGCGACGCAGCAGATCTTCTCCGCTCGCCTCTTTGGTCAGCGGCGTATTCAGTGCTGCATTTACCTGCTCAACATCAGCGGATTTAGGATGAACATGAATATCACGCAAACGCTGACGTTCCAGTTCAATGCTTTCCAGCTTTTGATTGAAGCGTGCCCAGCGGGCGTCATCAACCAGCCCCAATTCACGAGCGGTTTCCGTGAGACGCAGATCGGCGTTGTCTTCGCGCAGCATCAAACGATACTCGGCACGTGACGTAAACATACGGTACGGCTCTTTGGTGCCCAGGGTGCACAGATCGTCAACCAGCACGCCAAGGTAGGCCTGATCGCGACGCGGAGCCCAGGTCTCTTTCCCGGCAGAGAGGCGACCGGCGTTCAAACCTGCCAGCATGCCCTGTGCTGCCGCTTCTTCGTAACCGGTAGTACCGTTGATCTGACCGGCAAAAAACAGGCCCTGAATAAATTTGCTTTCCAGCGTGGGTTTTAAGTCGCGCGGATCGAAGAAGTCGTACTCAATCGCATAGCCCGGACGCACAATCTTCGCATTTTCCATGCCCTTCATTGAGCGCACGATTTGCATCTGTACGTCAAACGGCAGGCTGGTGGAAATTCCGTTCGGGTAAATTTCGTTGCTGGTCAATCCTTCCGGCTCAAGGAAGATCTGATGAGCATTGCGATCGGCAAAGCGCATCACTTTATCTTCAATCGACGGGCAGTAACGCGGACCGATCCCTTCGATCACGCCAGCATACATCGGGCTACGATCGAGGTTATTGCGGATCACTTCATGCGTTTGCTCATTGGTATGGGTGATGTAGCAGGGAACCTGCTGCGGATGCTGCGAAGCATCGCCCATAAACGAGAAAACCGGCATTGGATCGTCGCCATACTGCGGGGCCAGTACACTGAAATCGATGGTGCGGGCGTCAATACGCGGCGGCGTACCGGTTTTCAGACGGCTGACGCGTAGCGGCAATTCACGCAGGCGGCGCGCCAGCGGAATAGACGGTGGATCGCCTGCACGACCGCCGCTGTAGTTATCAAGGCCGATATGAATTTTGCCGTCGAGAAAAGTGCCGACCGTCAACACAACGGCACGAGCGCGGAATTTAAGTCCCATCTGGGTAACGGCACCAACCACGCGATCGTTTTCTACGATCAGATCCTCTACCGCCTGCTGGAAGATCATCAGATTGGGCTGATTCTCCAGCGCAGTGCGCACCGCCTGACGATAAAGCACCCGGTCAGCCTGAGCGCGAGTGGCGCGGACTGCGGGTCCTTTGCTGGCGTTTAGTATCCTAAACTGGATGCCGGCACGATCGATCGCGCTGGCCATCAGGCCGCCCATCGCATCCACTTCTTTCACCAGATGTCCCTTTCCGATGCCGCCGATCGCCGGATTACAGGACATTTGCCCCAGCGTATCGATGTTATGGGTTAACAGCAGCGTTTGTTGACCCATCCGGGCCGCAGCCATAGCGGCTTCAGTGCCTGCATGACCACCGCCAATGACGATGACGTCAAAAGGATCGGGATAAAACATGGGAAATACCTCGTTAGTGTTCGATCAGGGATCATTGCCCTGGGCCGTGGATTCTACTCAAATTCATAGCGTGACGAAAGCGTCGGGATCGCAGGGTAATTAATAGAAGATCTTTATTCTTTAAAGGATCTCTTTGTTAGATCTCTTATTAGGATCGCCGGTTTCTGTGGATAAGGTCTGCTTTGAGTGCCAGATCAAACAGTTGGTAAGGATCGTTTGCTGTGAATGATCGGTGATCCTGATCCGTATAAGCTGGGATCAAAATGGCGACTTATGCACAGAACAAAAAAGCAACACAGGTTATACCTTGGATAACTACCGGTTATCAGACCCTTTCAAGTCTAGTTATCCACAGTTTAATGGAAGATCCTGGGATAAAAAGAGTGGAAAAAACTGGGGATCGACCGAAAAAAGGGTGGAGATCCCAGCTTTGATCGTGCCTTTTACAGGAGTGAGCGCCAGTTCTCTAACCAAACCTCTGCCGGATCTTCAGGGATCTCATGTTCCAGGACATCAATTTCCAGTCGTTCGCCGATGCGTTTCGCCCCCAGGCTAACGATCAACTGCTCAAACTGCTTGATCGCACCGCAAAAAAGATCGTATTCGCGGTTGCCAATGCCCACCGCGCCAAAGCGCAAGCCGGAAAGATCCGGGCGCTGCTGTTCCAGCGCTTCATATAACGGCTGCAGATTATCTGGTAATTCGCCTGCGCCATGCGTGGAACTAACAATCAGCCACAGCCCCTGCAATGAAAGTTCGTCCAGCGCCGGGCCGTGCAGCGTCTCGGTTGAAAAGCCCGCTTCTTCCAGCTTGTCAGCCAGATGTTCGGCAACATATTCCGCACTGCCAAGAGTGCTGCCGCTAATAAGAGTGATATCTGCCATGGTGCGATCCTGCAACGCGCTGTCATCAAGAGCGAGCATTGTACGCTGTGATCAGGCTGGGATCTACCTGTGGAAAACAGGAAGATTAATGTGGGTTAATGCGTGGATCCGCCTGTCCGGCGCGGTTCCACGTTCGGGATAAGTTTATGCACAGCTCAGGGTTTGATGGTGCGCATGATCGGGTTCTGTAAGGAGATCAGGGTTTCGGTAGACTGGATTTCGTCAATGGTCTGGATCTTGTTGATAAGCACTAATTGCAGGGCATCGATAGATCGACACATCACTTTAATAAAGATGCTGTAGTGACCCGTGGTATACCAGGCCTCCACTACTTCATCCAGCGCTTCCAGTTTGGCCAGCGCCGCCGGATAATCGCGGGCGCTTTTTAAAATGATGCCGATAAAGCAGCAGACGTCATAACCCAGCCGTTTGGGGTCGATCTCTACCCGTGTGCCTTTGATAATGCCGGCCTGACGCATTTTCTCCACCCGTACATGAATCGTGCCGGGACTGACATTGAACTGTTTGGCCAGTTCGGCATAGGCGGTACGGGCATTGTCCAGCAGCGCATTAAGGATACCGCGATCCAGATTGTCGAGTTGTAGCGTTTCTGCCACGGTTAGGCTCCACGGTTGGTTAAGTATTAAAAAGAAGAATAATTCGCTGAGCCGAACAAAAAGATGCCCGACTGACCTGAGGCATCCTACCGTTGCCGACGAGGAAAGCAAAGGCAATCTACCGGTGACGCTAACGCTTCCAGCGACGCAGCAGGCGCTGCTTCAGACCGGTATCGAAGCGCCAGATATAATCGAAAATACGCAGGATGCCCGGCTTACCGTGTGCCGACAGGGCGACGGCATGAAAGCGCTGCTGATGCTGCTGTTGGTGATGTTTGATCGTTGTGATCAGCCCATCCGGCAGTCGCTGAGCAATAAAATCAGACACGATCACCGCATCCGCTTCCCGCCACGCTTCACCCTGCAAACGTTGCAGTACCGCCTCCAGACAGGCGGCGAGATCGGTGCCGCCGCGAAAGCGCTGGTTAAGGAAGCGAATCGCCTGAGCGATACCATCTTCCGCCGTCAGTTCATAGCCCACTACCTCATGCGCAAACAGCATGATATAGCAGCGACGTTTGTCTGCCAGCGCGACTTTGAGCAGGGCCAGACAGAACGCTTTTGCGCAGCGTTCATTAAAGCCACCCATTGAGCCGGAGGTATCTACGCAGACAATAAAGGGACCGCGCGGACATATTTCCTGTTGCTGATGTTTAACCGGGCGCTGCGTTACTTTCTCATGCCAGCTTTCACCCTGCAGGCGATAGGTCAGCAGACGTTTCTCAACCAGACGCCGGTAGAATTCCAGCTCCAGTTCACCGATCCCCAGCGTCGCCAGTTCGGCAGGCAGCAGCCGCAGCACATCTTCGCTCTGATGCAGCCCGTTGACCTCCTCCGGCACGCTGGCAGGCTCGCGCATCTGCTGACGCAGCGCTTCCGGCGGTGCTTCTTGTGCCGGAACCGCCTTTGCGGCGCGGCTGCGGCCCAGTTGCTGTGCCAGCTTCATCAGCTCTGGCTGCCCGGCCAGGAACTCGCCATACTCCACCAGCCGCTGATAATCATGGTGCTGTAACGGCGCGGCGCTCATATCCCACAGACGGCCCGCGCAGGACTCCTGGTTTTCTGACAGTAACGGCGCCAGCTGCCCGCTGAGGGCCATACGTTGCTGCAGCTCAGCCAGCAGCGCTTCCCGCTGTTCCTCTAACAGCTGCTCATTCAGCGTCATGGTTTGCAGCGTCAGACTGAGTCGCCAGCGCTGAAGAAACAGCATGTGCTGCGCCGGGCTTAACCGCTGACGATCGCTGTTGTCCGCCAGTGTTCGGGCCTGTTCCGCAAAAGGCGAAGCCAGTTTTTCGAGGTCGTTGAGCAAAGTAGGCAATGCGGCAGTAAAATGCAGTGGGTCAAAAGTTTGATAGTGCTGAAACAGTTTAAACTCCTGATTCAGCGTAGCAGGCACCGGCGCCGCCTTTAAATGCGCAATGATTTCCGCTCTGCGGCCTGGCATTTCACGCATCAGCGCCTGCTTCATGCCGGGAAAGCTTTCAAAAAACAGTACCAGCTGCGGCGAAGCCATTAGCACAATCACCAGATCTTCAATCAGGTCTCCTTCGCTAATCGACAGCAGCGCGTTGAGCGTATCCAGAGAGATCATCGTCTGGCTTGTTTTAGCTGTTCAGCCACATCCTGCAGGCTATTTTCAATACGGGTCAGCCAGTCGTCGCTGATAAACAGACAGCGCTGATGCTGAGTAAAGAGAGCGCGTTGGTTGCGCAGTTGCTCTTCCAGCGCGTCCAGCGCCTCGCTGATTTCCGCCGGTAGCGCGGCATGATCGAGGTCGCCGGGCAACGCCAGCCGGGACGATTGCAGGCTGACGTCGCGCAGCACCAGACAATCGCTGCTGTCTACCTGCAAATTCAGCGGCTGGGCGAAACCGATGCCGTTCAGTTTACCGCGCACCTCGCCCCCTTTTTGCAGCCACTGTTGCAGGGCATCGTGGGCGATGGTCACATGAGTAACCTGCATTTCATGCAGGACCAGCGGCTGTTGCAGCATCAACGTCAGCATCTCTGCGGTAAGCGAAGCAGGGAGTTCATAGTGCGCTTTGCGGCTAAATCTCCCGCCATGCTTCTTGAGTTGAATTGCCCGATCGAGGCTTTGCTGCTGCGCCAGCGTCAGACGACGCGCTTTAATGCGCTGTAGCTGAATAAGCATCGACTGCTGCTGCCAGGCCTGCTGCGTCATTAACGTGTCGATTTCGCGATCCAACAGCGTCATTGAGGGGAGATCGTGCCACAGGCAATCTTTTAACAGGATCAGATCCACCGGCGCGATAGCCTGGCGGCCGCTGAAAAAGGCGCTGGCCTGCAGCAAATGAATCGCTTTTTTCCAGCGTCTGTCAGAGATATAAGGCGCATCCGGTAACGCTTCCAGCCGCTGACGCAGTTGATAAATCAGTTCGAATACTGGCTCCGGCAGTGCCACCTGCATGATACTGGCCTGCCACTGCTGATACTCTTCATCACTAATGCACAACGTGCTGTCTACAGGATTCGCGTTTTCATCCTGCTGGTGGATTAACATATTCCGGAAATTTTGCTTTTCATGGACGTTATCCAGCCACAGACGAATCAGCATTCGGTCATAGAGCGCTTCCAGCCCGCTGTTTGCTTCAGGCAGTTCGTTGGAGGCGGTGACCAACAGCCGCATGGGTATCGTTTCTTCGCAATCACCGTTACGGAAGCGACGTTCATTGATAGCGGTAAGCAGCGTGTTGAGGATTGCAGGGCCCGCTTTCCAGATCTCATCCAGAAAAACGATTTCCGCGTCGGGAAGGTAACCTTTGGTGAGCCGTTGATAACGGCCTTCATCTTTCAGCGCCTGAATGGAAAGCGGGCCGAAAACCTCTTCCGGCGTGGAGAAGCGCGTCATCAAATATTCAAACGCGCGCGCATGTTGGAAAGCGAATTTCAGGCGGCGGGCAATCAGACTTTTGGCAATGCCAGGCGGACCAAGTAAAAAAACGCTTTCTCCGCTAAGCGCCGCCAGCAAACAAAGGCGAACAGCATGATGACGTTCATATAAGCCTTTTTCTAACGCATTGCTGAGACGAGAAATTCTTTCCGCCAGTAGATGTGGTTGAGCCATAATCAGTCAATTATCCTGTTACTACTGCACACGCAATACCCGATTAGCGAGCGCAAACACTACTGGCTATCATGCTTGAATGCGTTGATAGTCGTCAGCTTTTTTATCGTGAAACGGTGAAGCGGCGCTTTTATTGCTTAAAGATGCCAAAAGCTGCCCAGGTTCAGGGGTGGGCTTTTGCAGAAAATTAGGCATACTGTGCGCTTTTTGATGGCTTGAGCCGTGCGCAGAGATGCGTTACTTCGCTCCAACAAAAGATGACATTATGAGCTCTGATAAGAAGCAGCCTCTCGCCGCCGTAACGCTGGCGGCAATAGGTGTGGTTTACGGGGATATTGGCACCAGTCCGCTTTACACCCTACGCGAGTGCCTGTCCGGGCAGTTTGGCTTTGGCGTAGAGCGAGGAGCCGTATTTGGCTTTTTATCGCTGATTTTCTGGTTGCTGATTCTGGTGGTGTCGCTGAAATATATCAGCTATGTCATGCGCGCCGATAATGCCGGAGAGGGGGGAATACTCACGCTGATGTCGCTGGCAGGCCGCAACACGGGCGGACGCGCGACCGCCGTGCTGGTCATTATGGGGCTGATTGGCGGCAGTTTTTTTTATGGCGAAGTCGTAATTACGCCTGCTATTTCAGTGATGTCGGCCATTGAGGGTCTTGAAATCGCAGCGCCTTCGCTGGATGCCTATATTGTGCCGCTGTCGATTACCGTACTGACGCTGCTGTTTATTATTCAGAAACATGGCACCGGCATGGTTGGCAAGCTGTTTGCTCCGGTGATGCTGCTGTGGTTTGGCGTACTGGCGGTGCTGGGCGCACGCAGCATTTTTCATAACCCCGAAGTTCTGCAGGCGCTGAATCCCAGCTGGGCGGTGCATTTCTTTCTTGAATATAAACAGGTTTCTTTCTTTGCGCTGGGCGCGGTGGTGCTGTCGATAACCGGCGTGGAAGCTCTGTATGCGGATATGGGGCACTTCGGTAAGATACCGATTCGTCTGGCCTGGTTTAGCGTTGTTCTTCCGTCGCTGGTGCTGAACTATTTCGGTCAGGGCGCGCTGCTGCTGGAGCATCCGGAAGCGATTAAAAACCCCTTTTTCCTGCTGGCGCCGGACTGGGCGCTGATTCCCATGTTGATTCTCGCTACGTTAGCCACGGTTATCGCCTCACAGGCGGTGATCTCCGGCGTGTTTTCTCTGACGCGTCAGGCGGTACGCCTGGGTTATCTGCCGCCGATGCGCATTATTCATACTTCAGAAGAGGAGTCCGGCCAGATCTATATCCCGGTGATTAACTGGCTGCTCTACTATGCGGTGCTGATTGTGATTATCAGCTTCGAACACTCCAGCAATCTGGCGGCGGCTTACGGTATCGCCGTGACCGGAACCATGATCCTGACGTCGATTCTGGTCTGTACGGTGGCGGTTAAAAACTGGCACTGGAACCGTCTGTTGGTGGGAGCAATCCTGTCAGGGCTGTTATGTATTGATATTCCGCTTTTCTCGGCCAACCTGATTAAAGTTTTTTCCGGCGGCTGGCTGCCGCTCTGTCTGGGGCTGGCGATGTTTATCATCATGACCACCTGGAAAAGCGAACGTTTCCGGTTGCTGCGCCGCATGCATGAGCACGGCAACTCCCTTGAGGCGATGATCGCTTCGCTGGAGAAATCGCCGCCGGTGCGCGTGCCGGGTACGGCGGTTTATATGTCGCGCGCGCTGAATGTTATTCCCTTTGCTCTGCTGCATAACCTGAAACATAACAAGGTGCTGCATGAGCGCGTGGTGCTACTGACGCTGCGTACCGAAGATGCGCCTTACGTGCATAACGTTCGCCGCGTGACCATTGAGCAGCTTTCGCCGACCTTCTGGCGTGTGGTAGGCAGCTATGGCTGGCGGGAAACGCCCAATATGGAAGAGATTTTCCATCGCTGCGGTCTGGAAGGGCTTAACTGCCGCATGACGGAAACCTCCTTCTTTATGTCGCACGAATCGCTGATCATTGGCAAACGACCCTGGTATTTGCATTTGCGCGGCAAGCTGTTCCTGGCCTTGCAGCGTAACGCGCTGCGCGCACCCGATCAGTTTGAGATCCCGCCGAACCGGGTGATTGAGCTGGGCACGCAGGTAGAAATCTAGCGGACAGCTCGGCCCGCGCCGTCCATGGCGCGGGGCGCTTTACTCTTATGCCTGAACTTCCCCGCGCTTTGGATTTCCGCGTTGTCTGAAAATGAGGTACATCGATTTTTTATGGCTATTTAATATTATCCATAAAGACATCCATATTTTTTCTTATGGCAGATCGAACGTCACGCGGAAGCCGCCTTGCGGTCGATTCGCCAGCCGGATCTGCATGCCGTGTATCGCGGCGATATGCTGTACGATCGATAGTCCCAGCCCGCTGCCCGATTTCTCCTGTCCTGGCGGACGGTAAAAACGTTCGCCGATGCGCTGCAGCGCCTCTTCACTAACGCCTAGTCCGTTATCGCTTATCTCCAGCTGTTGTTGACGCAGCGTCACCGTCACCGTGCCGCCGCGACGTCCGTAACGAATGGCATTATCCAGCAGATTACGCAGCAGCAGCGAGAGCAGCAGCGCATGTCCCTGATAAGGAAAGCGTTCGCCCACCAGGTTTTCCAGCCGCAGGGTAATGCCGGCGCGCTGCGCGACGCTATCCTGTTCCACAATCGCCTGCTGCGTCAGCTGCGCTAAATCGACCGTTTCACTTTCCGCCAGCGTTCGCTGCGCATCCAGACGGGAAAGCGTTAGCAACTGATCCACCAGTCGCGTGGCACGATCGATACCGGCGTCCAGATTGACCAGCGCATGCTGACGCATCTCTGCATCGTCATGTGCCAGTTGCACTACTTCGCTTTGCACTTTTAGCGCCGCCAGCGGACTGCGTAACTCATGCGCGGCATCGGAAGTAAAACGCCTTTCACGTTGCAGCATCTGATGAATGCGCGAAAAGAGGCCATTCAGGGCATCAACCATCGGCCTGACTTCAGAGGGCAGCCTGGCGGCATTAAGGGAGGCGCTATCATCCGGCAAGCGGCGCTGAAGCTGGTGGGCTATCTGTTTTAACGGTGCCAGCTCGCGTTGCAGCAGCCATAGCAGCAGGATAAGCATCAGCGGTAAGGCGAATAGCCACGGCAGCAGCGTGCTGCGTACCACCGCGCCGGTCATTTCATCGCGATATTCCCACTCCTGACCTACGGCCACCACATACTGCCCATCGGGCGTATTCAGCCAGACCATACGCCAGAGATCGTCATCATCACGCAGACTTCCGTCGCGAAAACCGCGATAATTTGGCTCAAAAAGAAAATCTTTGCCCTTCTCGCCGTCGTCAAATACCCGCTTTCCTGCACGATTAAAAATGGCGAAAGCCAGCGCATCGTCCTCCTGCTGGCCACGATGATCGGACAACACTTTTTTCGTCGCGGGCAGCGTGGCGCGGTTCAGCTCCGCCGGGTTAAGGGTAATTAGCCGCTTAGCAAACAACATCTGTTGTGTATCAAACAGCTCGTTAATGGTATGACGTGCCTGGAACCAGGCGCTGATGCTCGCCGCTCCCCAGCAGATCGCCGTTAACAGCAAAAAGCCGCTCATCAGCCGGGCGCGCAGGCTCATCTGTTTCATGGCGTTGCTCCCAGCGTATAGCCCACACCATGCACCGTGCGAATAAAAGCACTGCCCAGCTTTTTACGCAGATGGTGAATATGTACTTCTACCGCGTTACTGGAAACATCCTGATCCCAACTGTAAAGCTTCTCCTCCAGCTGTGCCCGCGTCAGCACCCGTCCTGCATTGAGCATAAACAGCTCCAGCAGCGCCAGCTCGCGCGGCTTCAGTTCGATCAGCTCATTATCCAGCGTGACGGTACGCGCAGCGGGATCAAGCGTCAGCGCGCCGTGGGTTAAGGTAGGCTGTAACTGGCCGTGGCGTCGACGGATCAACGCCTGCAGGCGTGCCGCCACCTCACTCAACGCAAAAGGCTTGCAGAGATAATCATCCGCGCCCTGCTGCAACCCCTCTACCCGCTGCGCCACCGCATCGCGTGCGGTTAAAATCAGTACCGGAATATCTTCGCCGTGGCTACGCCAGCTGCGCAAAATATCCATACCGTCGCGCTGTGGCAGGCTGAGATCCAGCACAACGGCATCATAGGTGGCTGCCTTTAGCGCTGCTATTCCCTGCTCGCCATCCATTATCCAGTCAACGCTAAAACCCAGCTTGCCCAGCCCGGCTTTGATGCCATCACCAATTAAACGATCGTCTTCAATTAACAGAATACGCATGGGGGTTCCCGATCTCTCTCACTGTCGCCGTTATACGGAAAAAACGCTTCGCTTGTACAGAAGAAGGGGGCAAATGTTGCGACCAGACAACAAACGCATAAAAAGATGGACTCACTTAAGATCCTGTTAAGAACCCTGTGCTGTACTTAGAAGCCTCTATCCGAGCCATTAACAAACGAGGGAAATTCAATGAAGAAGCATGTTGCAATGGTTGCGATTGTCGCTCTGTTCACAATGCCGGCACTGGCGGCGCAGACCGGTGGTTTTGTCGATCCGAACGCACCGCATACCCAGACCCAGAAAGGCGGCTTTAAAGGCCCACAAAATGTGGTCACGGTAAAAGAAGCCAAAGAGATGAAGGATGACAGCTGGATTACCGTACGCGGCAATATTGTTAAGCGCCTCAGCGACGATGACTATCTGTTCCAGGATGCAACCGGCACACTTTCAGTAGAGATCGATGAGGAAGACTGGAAAGGCCAGAGCATAAGTCCTGGAGATAAAGTTGAGCTACAGGGCGAACTGGATAAAGCCTTTAACGATGCGCAGCTGGAAGTTAAACAGGTACGTAAAATCCAGGGTTAAGTATCAACGTTCAGCTGCTGCGTTAGCGTATCCAACAGATGCTGCAACGTTGGTGAACGATCCCAGCGTCGCCAGGCCAGCGCAATATCGGTGGTCAGCGACGCCTCCTGACAAGGATGGAAGCTGATATCAGGCATTGCGACGCAGCTAAGCGATTGTGGCACCAGCGCAAAGCCAAACCCGGCTGAAACCATGCCGATAATCGAAGAGAGCTGCGGCGCATGCGGCCCGGTTTGTGGCTGAAAGCCCGCCCGCACACAGGCGCTGATAATGGATTCATACAGGCTGGGCGCAATCTCCCATGGAAACATTACCATTGGCGTATCGCTGAGCTGACTTAGCGAAATTTCCTGCTTTGTGCTGAGCGGATGAGCGTTATGCAGGACAATTTGCATCTTTTCGCTGGCGATCAGCTTGAGGTTAAAGGTCTTGCTGGTTTCACAGGGCAGGCGGACAAAAGCGGCATCCAGCAATCCCTCCTGAAGATCCTGCATCAGTGAAGACATACTGGCCTCACGAGGCAACAGCGTTACCGAGGGAAACTGTTGTTGAAAAGTCTGTAGCAGGCGGAAAATATCCTGATGAAAGGCCACCGAGCTGGCAAAACCCAGCGACAGCTTACCCGTAACGCCCCGCGCAATGCCTTTCGCTTTTTCCAGCGCATGTCCGGTTAAATCAAGGATCTGACAGGCATCCTGATAAAACGCCTCCCCGGCCTCTGTGAGTTCCACGCCTCGTGTCAGCCGCTTTAGCAGCGGCGTCCCTATCTCTCGCTCCAGACGCAATATTTGCTGGCTTAACGGCGGCTGGGAAATCCCCAGCATCTCAGCCGCGCGAGTGAAGTTACGCGTCTGCGCAACAGCGACGAAATAACGAAGATACCGTAGTTCCATATCTAAAACGTCTCAAAGTGAAGGGCTTTCTGTATTGGATTCTCCCACTGAATAGCGCGAACATATAGTTAAACAGTGTTAACCTTTTGTGCAGAGGGGAGAATCATGTCACATTCTGTAACTGATTGTTCATGCGAGAAACAGCTTGCTGAAACCATCAGTGCGCTGCGCGAGGAACAACCAGAAAGCGTAATCTATCAGACCTCGCTGATGAGCGCTCTGCTGAGCGGCGTTTATGAAGGTTCGAAAACCATTGCCGATCTGCTGAAGAAAGGAGATTTCGGCCTGGGAACCTTTAATCACCTTGATGGTGAGATGATCGCTTTTAACAGCAACGTATATCAACTGCGCGCCGATGGCAGCGCCAATGCGGCCCAGCCTGATCAACGTACGCCGTTTGCCGTAATGACCTTTTTCCGTCCGCAGTATCAGCATCGTTTTAGTGGCGTTGCCGATCGCGATGCGGTGCATGAAATCATTAATCAGCAAATCGTATCGGATAACCAGTTCTGTGCGTTGCGCATTGATGGCCGTTTTCACCAGGTTCAGACGCGTACCGTGCCCTGCCAGCATCGTCCTTATAAACCGATGATGGAGGCTATTGAACAACAGCCAACCTTCCATTTTAACCAGCGCGATGGCGTATTGATTGGCTTTCGCACGCCGCAGTATATGCAGGGCATTAACGTAGCGGGCTATCACGAACACTTCATTACCGATGACCGTCAGGGCGGCGGTCATGTACTCGATTATAGCCTGGAGTCTGGCGTACTGACCTTCGGTGCCATTAGCAAGCTGGTAATCGATCTGCCGGACGATCGTGACTTCTTACAGGCCGATCTCAACCCGGACGATCTCGACAGCGCCATTCGCGCCGTAGAAAGCTGAATCCCGCCACAGGAGAAAAAATGAAAAGCGATATGCAGAAAGAATGGGCGCACGGCGCCGATTTGGTTGTCGCCCAGCTGGAGGCGCAGGGTGTTAAACAGGTGTTTGGTATCCCCGGCGCTAAGGTTGATAAAGTTTTCGACTCGCTGGTGGACTCCTCTATTCAAACCATTCCGGTTCGCCATGAAGCCAACGCCGCGTTTATGGCCGCAGCGGTAGGGCGTTTAACCGGTAAAGCGGGCGTGGCGCTGGTTACTTCCGGTCCCGGCTGCTCTAACCTGATCACCGGCATGGCGACGGCAACCTCTGAAGGCGATCCGGTGGTGGCGCTGGGCGGCGCGGTAAAACGTGCGGATAGCGCCAAGCTGGTCCATCAAAGCATGGATACCGTGGGTATGTTCCGTCCGATCACCAAATATGCGGTAGAAGTGGGCGCGCCGGATGCGCTGGGTGAAATCCTTGCCAACGCCTTTCGCTATGCGGAGCTGGGTCGCCCTGGCGGCGCGTTTATCAGCCTGCCGCAGGACATCGTCGATGGACCGGTACGCGGTAATGTGCTGACGCCAGCAGGCGAGCTGCTGCTTGGCTCTGCGCCAGACTGCGCCATTAACCGCGTCGCTGATAAAATCGCGAAAGCGAAAAACCCAATTATCCTGCTCGGCCTGATGGCCAGTCAGCCGAAAAATGCCAAAGCGCTGCATCGTCTGCTGGAGCGCAGCCATATTCCGGTCACCAGCACCTACCAGGCAGCCGGTGCCGTATCGCAATCGCACTTCTCTCGCTTTGCCGGACGTGTGGGACTGTTTAATAACCAGGCGGGCGATCGCCTGCTGCTGCAGGCAGATCTGATTATCACTATCGGCTACAGTCCGGTGGAATATGAACCTGCGAAATGGAACAGCGGTAACGCCGAGCTGGTGCATATAGATGTACTGCCTGCGGAAACCGACAACTGTTATCAGCCAGATGCCGAACTGATTGGTGACATCGCCGCCACGCTGGATAAGCTGGCCGCACGTATCGAGGCGCCGCTGCATCTTAGCCCTGAATCCGCACACATTCTGAAAGATCGTCAGCAGCAGCGTGAGCTGCTGGCGATGCGCGGTCACCAGCTGAACCAGTTTGCCCTGCATCCGCTGCGTATTGTGCGCGCGATGCAGGACATCATTAACAGCGACGTGACGTTGACCGTGGATATGGGCAGCTTCCATATCTGGATTGCCCGCTACCTTTACAGCTTCCGAGCCCGCCAGATCATGATCTCCAACGGTCAGCAGACCATGGGCGTTGCGCTGCCGTGGGCGATTGGCGCATGGCTGGTGGATCCGAGCCGTAAAGTGGTATCGGTCTCCGGCGATGGCGGTTTTATGCAGTCAAGCATGGAGCTGGAAACGGCGGTGCGCCTTGGCGCCAACGTGTTGCACATCATCTGGGTCGATAACGGTTACAACATGGTGGCGATTCAGGAAGAGCAAAAATACCAGCGTCTTTCCGGCGTGGAGTTTGGCCCGATCGATTTCAAAACCTACGCAGAAGCCTTTGGCGCAGCAGGATTCGCGGTGGAAAGCGCCGATCAGCTGGAGCCAATACTGCGTCAGGCGATGGATGTACAGGGACCTGCTGTGGTTGCGGTGCCGGTAGATTATGCCGACAACCCCAAACTGATGGGGCAGCTGCATCTGAGCCAGATCCTGTAATACCCCTTTATCAACTCAGCAAGGAGCAGTTATGGAAAGCAAAGTTGCATTAGTGACCGGTTCCGGTCAGGGCATCGGTAAAGCCATTGCCCTGCGGCTGGCGAAAGATGGATTTGCCGTCGCGGTAGTGGATTACAATGCGGAAACCGCACGTCAGGCTGCCGAAGAGATTACGCGGCAGGGCGGTAAAGCCATTGCGCTGCAGGCGGATGTCTCCGATCGCGATCAGGTATTTGCGGCAGTTGAGCAGGCCCGGCAGCAGCTGGGTGGATTTGATGTGATCGTCAATAACGCGGGCGTTGCGCCTACCACGCTGATTGAAGATATTACGCCGGAAATCGTCGATAAGGTTTACAACATCAACGTGAAAGGGGTGATCTGGGGCATTCAGGCGGCGGTCAAAGCTTTTAAAGCGCTGGGGCACGGCGGCAAAATTATCAACGCCTCTTCGCAGGCGGGCCACGTAGGGAACCCGGAGCTGGCCGTTTACAGCTCCAGCAAGTTTGCCGTACGCGGTCTGACCCAGACAGCCGCACGCGATCTGGCGCCGCTGGGCATTACCGTAAACGCCTATTGTCCTGGCATTGTAAAAACGCCGATGTGGGATGAAATCGACCGTCAGGTTTCAGCTGCTGCAGGCCAGGCTCCGGGATACGGTACCGCTGAGTTTGCTAAACGCATCACGCTGGGCCGCCTTTCCGAACCAGAAGATGTCGCTGCCTGCGTCGCGTTCCTGGCAGGCCCGGATTCCGATTATATGACCGGCCAGGCGTTGCTTATTGATGGCGGTATGGTCTTCAGTTAATCCGCTGATACGGGCCTTAACCGGCCCGTTTCTTTACCTAAATCAAATTTCCTCACCCGCCAGCGAAACGTTTCGATGGCGATCACAATTCTGTTACCTTCCTGTTGTCAACAACCCCGATTTTTCTGAAACTCCGTTTTGGCGAAACGTTTCGCTCAGGAGCGCATCATGAAAAAAGGCACCTTACTTAACGCGGAAATTTCTACGGTTATCGCTCGTCTTGGGCACACCGACAGCCTGACAATTGGCGATGCCGGACTGCCCATTCCCGCCGGCCCACAGCGGATCGATCTCGCGGTAACGCATGGCATTCCCAGCTTTTTACAGGTCGCGCAGGCCGTTACGCACGAAATGCAAGTGGAAAGCGCCATTATTGCTGAAGAGATCCGTACGCATAACGCCAGGCTGCATAACGAACTGATCGCGCTGCTGGAAGTGCTGCAACGTCAGCAGGGCAATGACATCACCATCGCCTATGTTCCTCATGAACAATTCAAAACTTTAACGCAACGGAGCCAGGCGGTCATTCGCAGTGGGGAATGTACGCCCTACGCGAATATTATCCTGACCGCCGGCGTGACCTTCTGAGGCTGCTATGCAACCGCTACTGCAACTAAAAGGCATCGAAAAATCATTCCCGGGCGTAAAGGCGTTGAATGGCGCTGCGCTTTCCGTTTATCCAGGTCGGGTGATGGCGCTGGTAGGCGAAAACGGCGCGGGCAAATCCACCATGATGAAAGTGCTGACCGGTATCTATAAACGTGATGCCGGCTCGTTGCAGTGGCTGGGCGAAGAGACGCACTTCAGCGGGCCGAAAGCGTCACAGGAAGCAGGCATCGGCATTATCCATCAGGAGCTGAACCTGATCCCACAGCTCTCTATCGCCGAGAACATTTTCCTGGGCCGCGAGTTTGTTAACCGTTTTAGCCGCATCGACTGGAAAAAGATGCATGCCGAAGCGGATACGTTGCTCAAACGCCTTAATCTGCGCTTTAACAGTCATCGACTGGTGGGCGACCTCTCTATCGGCGACCAGCAAATGGTGGAGATTGCTAAAGTTCTCAGCTTTGAGTCAAAAGTGATCGTGATGGATGAACCCACCGATGCGCTAACCGATACCGAAACAGTATCGCTGTTTCGGGTGATCAACGAACTCAAAGCGCAGGGCTGCGGCATTGTTTATATCTCTCATCGCATGAAAGAAATTTTTGAAATTTGCGATGACGTTACGGTTTTCCGCGACGGTCAGTTTATTGCCGAGCGCAGCGTCGATACGCTAACAGAAGCCTCGCTGATTGAAATGATGGTAGGACGCAAGCTGGAAGATCAATATCCACGACTGGATAAAGCGCCAGGCGAAATTCGCCTGCAGGTAGAAAACCTCAGCGGGCCGGGTATTGATAACGTCAGCTTTACGCTGCGCAAAGGCGAAATCTTAGGGGTCTCCGGACTCATGGGCGCTGGCCGTACCGAGCTGATGAAAATGCTGTACGGCGCGCTGCCGCGTAGCGCCGGCAAAGTGGTGTTAAACGGGCGCGAAATTAACGTTCGTACGCCGCAGGACGGTCTGGCTAACGGCATCGTTTATATTTCAGAAGATCGTAAACGCGACGGCCTGGTACTGGGCATGTCGGTGAAAGAGAACATGTCACTGACCGCGCTGAGCTATTTCAGTAACGGCGGCGGCGCGTTAAAGCACAGCGCCGAACAGTTGGCAGTCAGCGATTTTATTCGTCTGTTTAATATCAAAACGCCGGGTATGGATCAGACCATCGGCCTGCTTTCCGGCGGTAATCAGCAGAAAGTTGCCATTGCCCGCGGCCTGATGACTCGGCCCAACGTACTGATCCTTGATGAGCCCACGCGCGGCGTGGATGTCGGTGCCAAGAAAGAGATTTATCAGCTGATCAACCAGTTTAAAGAGGAAGGGCTGAGCATCATTCTCGTCTCTTCTGAAATGCCGGAAGTGCTGGGGATGAGCGATCGCATTCTGGTTATGCATGAAGGCCGCCTGAGCGGCGAGTTTTCCACTGAACAGGCCACGCAGGAAGTCCTGATGGCTGCCGCCGTAGGCAAGCAACACAGCGAGGAGTTAGCACATTTATGAGTACCCAAACCTTACCAGCCCGCCGCCGCTGGTTCAGCAAGGCCTGGCTGCTGGAACAAAAGTCGCTGATTGCCCTGATTGTGCTGATTGCCGTCGTTGCCAGCCAGAGCCCGAACTTTTTTACCGTTAATAACCTGTTCAATATCCTGCAGCAGACCTCGGTAAACGCCATTATGGCGGTGGGTATGACGCTGGTTATTCTGACCTCCGGCATCGACCTTTCTGTTGGCTCGCTGCTGGCGCTAACCGGCGCGGTAGCGGCATCACTTGTCGGGCTGGAGGTTAATGCGCTGCTGGCCGTGGCCGCCGCGCTGGGGCTGGGGGCAGCGATTGGCGCGGTTACTGGCACCATAGTTGCGAAGGGAAAAGTGCAGGCCTTTATCGCCACGCTGGTAATGATGTTGCTGCTGCGCGGCGTGACCATGGTTTATACCGACGGCAGCCCGGTGAATACCGGCTTTAATGAGAATGCCGATTTGTTTGGCTGGTTCGGTATTGGTCGTCCACTGGGGATCCCGACGCCGGTATGGCTGATGGCGGTGGTGTTTTTGGCAGCCTGGTACATGCTGCACCATACGCGTTTGGGGCGTTACATCTATGCACTGGGCGGCAATGAAGCGGCAACCCGTCTCTCCGGGATCAATGTTAATCGCGTAAAAGTGATCGTCTATGCGCTAAGCGGCATGCTGGCAGCGCTGGCGGGCACCATTGAAGTGGCTCGCCTCTCCTCGGCGCAGCCAACCGCAGGCACTGGCTATGAGCTGGATGCCATCGCAGCGGTTGTGCTGGGTGGAACCAGTCTGGCAGGCGGCAAAGGACGCATTATGGGCACGCTGATCGGTGCGCTGATCCTTGGCTTCCTGAATAATGGTCTTAACCTGTTGGGCGTCTCTTCCTACTATCAGATGATCGTCAAAGCGGCGGTGATTTTGCTGGCGGTGCTGGTGGATAACAAAAGCAGTAAATAGCGCTTACCTCTAAGGATATAAAGATGAAAATGAAAAAACTCACGGCAATTGCAGTACTGCTTGGCGCCACGCTTAGCGCCAATGCACTGGCTAAAGATACCATCGCGCTGGTGGTTTCAACCCTGAATAACCCCTTCTTCGTCTCGCTGAAAGATGGCGCGCAGAAAGAAGCAGATAAGCTGGGTTACAACCTGGTGGTTCTGGATTCGCAAAATAACCCGGCGAAAGAGCTGGCAAACGTTCAGGATCTGACCGTTCGCGGCACCAGGTTGCTGCTGATCAACCCAACCGACTCAGATGCGGTAGGTAATGCGGTTAAAATGGCAAACCAGGCCAATATTCCGGTGATTACCCTGGACCGCGTAGCGGCGCAGGGCAAAGTGATGAGTCACGTGGCGTCAGATAACCGCTTCGGCGGGAAAATGGCCGGTGACTTTATCGCGAAAAAACTGGGTGAGGGCGCCAAAATTATAGAGCTGCAGGGCATTGCCGGGACCTCCGCCGCGCGTGAACGTGGTGAAGGTTTCAAACAGGCTGCCGATGCGCATAAATTCCAGATCCTGGCGAGCCAGCCTGCCGACTTCGATCGTACCAAGGGCCTGAACGTTATGCAGAACCTGCTGACGGCGCATCCGGAAGTGCAGGCGGTGTTCGCGCAAAACGATGAAATGGCGCTGGGTGCGTTACGAGCATTGCAAACCGCCGGTAAATCTGATGTGGTGGTCGTGGGCTTCGACGGCACCGATGATGGGGTTAAAGCTGTAGAAGGCGGCAAACTGGCCGCGACCGTGGCGCAGATGCCGGAAAAAATTGGTCAGGTAGGCGTACAGATCGCTGATAAAGCGTTAAAAGGCGAGAAAGTACAGGCTATCAATCCGGTCGATCTGAAGCTGGTCACCAAATAACAAAGAAAAGCATGGCAACGCGCCACCGTTCAGGTGGCGCACTTTTCTGGATGAACCCCGAATGACGCAATCCGCTAAACTCGCTGTACTTGGCAGTATTAATGCCGATCATATTCTTAATTTGT
Source organism: Pantoea alhagi (assembly GCF_002101395.1). NCBI lineage: Bacteria > Pseudomonadati > Pseudomonadota > Gammaproteobacteria > Enterobacterales > Erwiniaceae > Pantoea > Pantoea alhagi. Next base: position 1,652,991 of record NZ_CP019706.1, read on the forward strand.
CACAGTTCCCGCGGCCCGGTGAGACGGTGATCGGGAAACAGTACCAGGTCGCTTTTGGCGGTAAAGGCGCAAATCAGGCGGTGGCCGCTGGCCGCAGCGGCGCAGATATCGCTTTTATTGCCTGTGTGGGCGCTGATGATATTGGCGAACGTATTCGTCAACAGTTAGCTGCTGACCGCATCGATACCTCTCCTGTTTCTGTGATTGACGCCGCCACGACCGGCGTAGCGCTTATCTTTGTTAACAGCGAGGGCGAAAACAGCATTGCTATTCATGCCGGGGCGAACGCTGCGTTGACGCCAGAGGTTGTGGCGCAACATCAGCAAGTGATTGCCGATGCTGCCGCATTACTGATGCAGCTGGAGTCACCGCTGGAAAGCGTGCTGGCGGCGGCGAAAATTGCCCGGCAGCATGGGACGCGCGTGATCCTTAATCCCGCGCCGGCGGCTGTTTTGCCGGATGAGCTGTTGGGGCTGGTGGATATGATCACCCCTAATGAAACCGAAGCGGAAATGCTGACCGGCATTGCGATAAAAAGCGATGAGGATGCGGCCCGCGCCGCCGCCGTGCTGCATGAAAAAGGCATCGCACAAGTGCTGATCACGCTCGGCAGTCGTGGCGTCTGGCTTAGCGAAGAAGGTACAGGGCAGCGCATTGCTGGCTTTCGCGTTCAGGCGGTGGATACCATTGCCGCCGGAGATACCTTTAACGGCGCGTTGATTACCGCACTGCTGGAACAGCAGCCGATGCCGCAGGCGGTGCGCTTTGCCCATGCGGCAGCAGCGATTGCCGTAACGCGTTCCGGCGCGCAGCCATCCGTGCCCTGGCGCGAAGAGATTGACCGCTTTTTACAGCAGCAGGGGTAAGCGGATTGGCTACCATGAAAGATGTCGCCCGTTTAGCGGGCGTCTCGACCTCAACGGTCTCGCACGTTATTAACAACAGTCGCTTTGTAAGTGAAGCGATCAAAGAAAAAATTGAAGCGGCCATTCTCGAGCTAAACTATGCGCCCTCGGCTCTGGCGCGCAGCCTGAAGATCAACCAAACCCACACCATTGGTATGCTGCTTACTGCCAGCAGTAACCCTTTTTATGCTGAAGTGGTACGTGGCGTGGAAAACAGCTGCTATGAACGCGGCTACAGTTTGGTGTTGTGCAATACCGAAGGTGATGAAGAACGCATGAATCGCAGCCTGGAAACGTTGCTGCAAAAGCGTGTTGATGGTTTGCTCATCATGTGTACCGAAAGTCATCTGCCTTCTGCCGATATCCTGACGCGTTATCCTGGCATTCCTTCAGTAATGATGGACTGGGCACCCTTCGACGGCGGCAGCGATATTATTCAGGATAATTCACTGCTCGGCGGTGAGCTGGCGGCCAACTATCTTATTGCGCGCGGCTATACGCGTATCGCCTGTATTGCCGGGCCGCTGGATAAAACTCCGGCGCGGCTGCGGCTGGAAGGGTTTAAACAGGCGATGACAGCAGCCGGCCTGCCTTTACCACCAGAGTATGTAATCAATGGTGATTTTGAATTCCAGGGCGGTTTCAACGGCATGAATGCATTGCTGGCATGTAAATCACGCCCGCAGGCAGTATTCACCAGTAATGATGCGATGGCTGTTGGCGCGTATCATGCGCTCTATCAGGCGGGGTTACGCGTCCCTGAAGATATGGCGGTGATGGGATATGACGATATTGAACTGGCGCGCTATATGACACCACCGTTAACAACAATTCATCAGCCAAAGGATGAACTGGGCGAGCTGGCCATCGATACGTTAATTCATCGACTTAAATCGCCCGGCGGCAGCCAGCAAAGGCTGGTGCTGACGCCGGAGTTGATTGAACGACAGTCAGTCGCGCAACGTTAAGCCTTTTTACGGCGCTTTTCACGATCGCTAATCAGGTGACGGCCATCACCTGGTTTTAACAGCATAAATACCAGCGCTGACAGAACGGTGACCACGCCCATGGTCAAAAACGTCGAGTGGAACTGTTCAACCGTAGTGCCGCCAAAGTTCTCATAGAAGCGCAGTACCGCGGCGCTCACCGCGACGCCAAAACCGATCGCCAGCTGCTGCGTTACCGCCAACATACTGTTGCCGCTGCTGGCATTCTCATCGGTAAGATCGGCCAGCGTGATGGTGTTCATGGCGGTAAACTGCGTTGACATGGCCATTCCCAACAGAAACAGCGGCAACAGCAACACGTAAATCTGTTCGCCCGGCGACTGCAACGCAAAGCTGGCAATAAACAGGCCGATAATTGCGGTAATGGCAACCAGCGTAGTGCGATAGCCCAGCCTGCGTAACACGCTGGTTACCGTCGATTTCGCCAGCATAGAGCCAATCGCCGTCGGTGCCATCATACAGCCTGCGATAATCGCTGAGTAACCAAAGCCCACCTGCAGCATTAGCGGCATAAGAAAAGGAACGCATCCGGTGCCCAGTCGGGAAGCAATATTGCCCAGGATGCCGATTGAAAACGTGCGGGTCTTAAACATTGGCAGGCTAATTAGCGGGGTGGGATGACGTCGCGCGTGCGCTATATAAAGCAGCAGTAAAAGGATGCCACTCAGCAGAACGGCAACAGCAATGGTACTGGCGACAATTTTCTCTCCGAATAACTCAATGCCGCATGAAAGCAGCACCAGGCCGAAACCGAACAGGATAAAGCCCAGCGAATCGAAGCGACGACGCGGCGTTGTAAAGTCCGGCATATATTTGCGTGCATAGACAATACCAAGAATGCCGATAGGGATGTTTATCAGGAAAATCCAGTGCCAGGAGGCATAGGTAACTAAAATGCCGCCAAGCATCGGGCCGACCACGGGACCGACCAGACCGGGCAGGGTAACAAAATTCAGCACCGGCAATAGCTCGCTGCGCGGATAGGCCCGTAATAAAGCAAGGCGTGCCACCGGCATCATCATTGCTCCGCCAACGCCCTGGATAATACGCGAGATAACCAGCACCATTAGCGAGCCGGAAAGCGCGCAGATCAAAGAGCCAAAGGTAAAAAGAGAGACAGCAACGATAAAGACCTTACGTGTACCGTAGCGATCGGCCAGCCAGCCGCTGACTGGAATCAACATCGCCACCGTCAGGGTATAGCTGATAACCGCAGACTGCATAGCAAGTGGAGAACGCTGGAGGCTGTCGGCGATAGCCGGGAGAGCAGTATTCAATATTGTTGCATCGAGTGACTGCATGAAAAAAGCCATCGCAGCAATCCAGGGAAGCCCCGCCATACTGCGCGCAGATTTGATCATTAAGCATCCTTCTTCTTTATTGTTTACGTGGCCCACAACAAAATCGGCAGAGAAATAGAGAATAGCATCAGCCGAAGCCGGGCACTTCGCCAAAAACGGGCAAAACAACGCGGGGTTCTGGTTGCGAGATATACAATTAGCGGTGTTTATTCAGGCTATTGGCGAAAAAAGAAACGCTTGGCTATTTTTTTTAAATTAGCACTTGCGAGCTTCAGAGAACTCCCTATAATGCGCCTCCACTGACACGGCACAGCGGCTTACGCAGCGTCGGGTCAGGCGGTTCAGCGAAGTCTGAATCGCCGGAGAAAAACTTCTGAAAAAAGGGGTTGACTCTGAAAGAGGAAAGCGTAATATACGCCACCTCGCGACAACGGCACGAAGCGCCGGTCGCACTGCTCTTTAACAATTTATCAGACAATCTGTGTGGGCACTCACGGACGGGATATCGCAAAAACTATTGCAGTATCAAGTCTCAGAGTGAACACGTAATTCATTACGACGTTTTTCTTTGAGCATCAGACTTTTAAATTGAAGAGTTTGATCATGGCTCAGATTGAACGCTGGCGGCAGGCCTAACACATGCAAGTCGAACGGTAACAGAGAGCAGCTTGCTGCTCTGCTGACGAGTGGCGGACGGGTGAGTAATGTCTGGGGATCTGCCCGATGGAGGGGGATAACCACTGGAAACGGTGGCTAATACCGCATAATGTCGCAAGACCAAAGTGGGGGACCTTCGGGCCTCACACCATCGGATGAACCCAGATGGGATTAGCTAGTAGGTGAGGTAACGGCTCACCTAGGCGACGATCCCTAGCTGGTCTGAGAGGATGACCAGCCACACTGGAACTGAGACACGGTCCAGACTCCTACGGGAGGCAGCAGTGGGGAATATTGCACAATGGGCGCAAGCCTGATGCAGCCATGCCGCGTGTATGAAGAAGGCCTTCGGGTTGTAAAGTACTTTCAGCGGGGAGGAAGGGAGCGAGGTTAATAACCTGGTTCATTGACGTTACCCGCAGAAGAAGCACCGGCTAACTCCGTGCCAGCAGCCGCGGTAATACGGAGGGTGCAAGCGTTAATCGGAATTACTGGGCGTAAAGCGCACGCAGGCGGTCTGTCAAGTCGGATGTGAAATCCCCGGGCTCAACCCGGGAACTGCATTCGAAACTGGCAGGCTAGAGTCTTGTAGAGGGGGGTAGAATTCCAGGTGTAGCGGTGAAATGCGTAGAGATCTGGAGGAATACCGGTGGCGAAGGCGGCCCCCTGGACAAAGACTGACGCTCAGGTGCGAAAGCGTGGGGAGCAAACAGGATTAGATACCCTGGTAGTCCACGCCGTAAACGATGTCGACTTGGAGGCTGTGAGCTTGACTCGTGGCTTCCGGAGCTAACGCGTTAAGTCGACCGCCTGGGGAGTACGGCCGCAAGGTTAAAACTCAAATGAATTGACGGGGGCCCGCACAAGCGGTGGAGCATGTGGTTTAATTCGATGCAACGCGAAGAACCTTACCTGGCCTTGACATCCACGGAATTCTGCAGAGATGCGGAAGTGCCTTCGGGAACCGTGAGACAGGTGCTGCATGGCTGTCGTCAGCTCGTGTTGTGAAATGTTGGGTTAAGTCCCGCAACGAGCGCAACCCTTATCCTTTGTTGCCAGCGATTCGGTCGGGAACTCAAGGGAGACTGCCGGTGATAAACCGGAGGAAGGTGGGGATGACGTCAAGTCATCATGGCCCTTACGGCCAGGGCTACACACGTGCTACAATGGCGCATACAAAGAGAAGCGACCTCGCGAGAGCAAGCGGACCTCATAAAGTGCGTCGTAGTCCGGATCGGAGTCTGCAACTCGACTCCGTGAAGTCGGAATCGCTAGTAATCGTGGATCAGAATGCCACGGTGAATACGTTCCCGGGCCTTGTACACACCGCCCGTCACACCATGGGAGTGGGTTGCAAAAGAAGTAGGTAGCTTAACCTTCGGGAGGGCGCTTACCACTTTGTGATTCATGACTGGGGTGAAGTCGTAACAAGGTAACCGTAGGGGAACCTGCGGTTGGATCACCTCCTTACCATGCTGAATCCCGGCCGTGAAGTGCTCACACAGATTGTCTGATGAAATGTACGAGCAAGGCGTCTTGCGAAGCAGACTCAGTGTCCCCTTCGTCTAGAGGCCCAGGACACCGCCCTTTCACGGCGGTAACAGGGGTTCGAATCCCCTAGGGGACGCCACTTGCTGGTCTGTGAGTGAAAGTCACCTGCCAAATTATCTTAAAACTGACTTACGAGTCGGCTTTAAGATATTGCTCTTTAACAATCCGGAAACAAGCTGAAAATTGAAAACGGAACAACTTTAATCCAGTTGTTCACGATTCTCTCAATTCTCGCACTCACGAGTGTCGCAAGACGCTTGCGGGTTGTGAGGTTAAGCGAATAAGCGTACACGGTGGATGCCCTGGCAGTCAGAGGCGATGAAGGGCGTGCTAATCTGCGATAAGCGCCGGTAAGGTGATATGAACCGCTATTAACCGGCGATACCCGAATGGGGAAACCCAGTGCAATCCGTTGCACTATCATGTCATGAATACATAGTGGCATGAGGCGAACCGGGGGAACTGAAACATCTAAGTACCCCGAGGAAAAGAAATCAACCGAGATTCCCTGAGTAGCGGCGAGCGAACGGGGAACAGCCCAGAGCCTGAATCAGCATGTGTGTCAGTGGAAGCGTCTGGAAAGGCGCACGGTACAGGGTGACAGTCCCGTACACGAAGATGCATGTGTTGTGAGCTCGATGAGTAGGGCGGGACACGTGGTATCCTGTCTGAATATGGGGGGACCATCCTCCAAGGCTAAATACTCCTGACTGACCGATAGTGAACCAGTACCGTGAGGGAAAGGCGAAAAGAACCCCGGCGAGGGGAGTGAAACAGAACCTGAAACCGTGTACGTACAAGCAGTGGGAGCCTACTCGTTAGGTGACTGCGTACCTTTTGTATAATGGGTCAGCGACTTATATTCTGTAGCAAGGTTAACCGTATAGGGGAGCCGTAGGGAAACCGAGTCTTAACCGGGCGTTAAGTTGCAGGGTATAGACCCGAAACCCGGTGATCTAGCCATGGGCAGGTTGAAGGTTGGGTAACACTAACTGGAGGACCGAACCGACTAATGTTGAAAAATTAGCGGATGACCTGTGGCTGGGGGTGAAAGGCCAATCAAACCGGGAGATAGCTGGTTCTCCCCGAAAGCTATTTAGGTAGCGCCTCGTGAATTCATCTCCGGGGGTAGAGCACTGTTTCGGCTAGGGGGCCATCCCGGCTTACCAACCCGATGCAAACTGCGAATACCGGAGAATGTTATCACGGGAGACACACGGCGGGTGCTAACGTCCGTCGTGAAGAGGGAAACAACCCAGACCGCCAGCTAAGGTCCCAAAGTCATGGTTAAGTGGGAAACGATGTGGGAAGGCCCAGACAGCCAGGATGTTGGCTTAGAAGCAGCCATCATTTAAAGAAAGCGTAATAGCTCACTGGTCGAGTCGGCCTGCGCGGAAGATGTAACGGGGCTAAACCATGCACCGAAGCTGCGGCAGCAACACTGTGTGTTGTTGGGTAGGGGAGCGTTCTGTAAGCCGCTGAAGGTGGACTGTGAGGTCTGCTGGAGGTATCAGAAGTGCGAATGCTGACATAAGTAACGATAAAGCGGGTGAAAAGCCCGCTCGCCGGAAGACCAAGGGTTCCTGTCCAACGTTAATCGGGGCAGGGTGAGTCGACCCCTAAGGCGAGGCCGAAAGGCGTAGTCGATGGGAAACGGGTTAATATTCCCGTACTCGGTGTTACTGCGAAGGGGGGACGGAGAAGGCTATGTTGGCCGGGCGACGGTTGTCCCGGTTTAAGCGTGTAGGCTGACTTTCCAGGCAAATCCGGAAAGTTAAGGCTGAGGCGTGATGACGAGGCACCACGGTGCTGAAGCAACAAATGCCCTGCTTCCAGGAAAAGCCTCTAAGCATCAGGTAACAACGAATCGTACCCCAAACCGACACAGGTGGTCAGGTAGAGAATACCAAGGCGCTTGAGAGAACTCGGGTGAAGGAACTAGGCAAAATGGTGCCGTAACTTCGGGAGAAGGCACGCTGGCGCGTAGGTGGAGGGACTTGCTCCCCGAGCCGAAGCCAGTCGAAGATACCAGCTGGCTGCAACTGTTTATTAAAAACACAGCACTGTGCAAACACGAAAGTGGACGTATACGGTGTGACGCCTGCCCGGTGCCGGAAGGTTAATTGATGGGGTTAAGGGCAACCTGAAGCTCCTGATCGAAGCCCCGGTAAACGGCGGCCGTAACTATAACGGTCCTAAGGTAGCGAAATTCCTTGTCGGGTAAGTTCCGACCTGCACGAATGGCGTAATGATGGCCAGGCTGTCTCCACCCGAGACTCAGTGAAATTGAACTCGCTGTGAAGATGCAGTGTACCCGCGGCAAGACGGAAAGACCCCGTGAACCTTTACTACAGCTTGACACTGAACATTGAGCCTTGATGTGCAGGATAGGTGGGAGGCAGTGAAGTGCGGACGCCAGTTCGCACGGAGCCATCCTTGAAATACCACCCTTTAATGTTTGATGTTCTAACCTGGCGCCATAATCTGGCGTGGGGACAGTGTCTGGTGGGTAGTTTGACTGGGGCGGTCTCCTCCCAAAGTGTAACGGAGGAGTACGAAGGTCAGCTAATCACGGTCGGACATCGTGAGGTTAGTGCAATGGCATAAGCTGGCTTGACTGCGAGAGTGACGGTTCGAGCAGGTGCGAAAGCAGGTCATAGTGATCCGGTGGTTCTGAATGGAAGGGCCATCGCTCAACGGATAAAAGGTACTCCGGGGATAACAGGCTGATACCGCCCAAGAGTTCATATCGACGGCGGTGTTTGGCACCTCGATGTCGGCTCATCACATCCTGGGGCTGAAGTAGGTCCCAAGGGTATGGCTGTTCGCCATTTAAAGTGGTACGCGAGCTGGGTTTAGAACGTCGTGAGACAGTTCGGTCCCTATCTGCCGTGGGCGCTGGAAGACTGAGAGGGGTTGCTCCTAGTACGAGAGGACCGGAGTGAACGCACCGCTGGTGTTCGGGTTGTCATGCCAATGGCACTGCCCGGTAGCTAAGTGCGGAAGAGATAAGTGCTGAAAGCATCTAAGCACGAAACTTGCCTCGAGATGAGTCTTCCCTGGGGCCCTGAGCCCCCTGAAGGGACGTTGAAGACGACGACGTTGATAGGCCGGGTGTGTAAGCGCAGCGATGCGTTGAGCTAACCGGTACTAATGACCCGTGAGGCTTAACCTTACAACGCCGGAAGCGTTTTGGGAACTGAGAGTATTTTCAGCCTTGTTGACGGATATGCGTGCGTGGCCCTGCGGGCGGCGTGCGGAAACAGAATTTGCCTGGCGGCGAGAGCGCGGTGGTCCCACCTGACCCCATGCCGAACTCAGAAGTGAAACGCCGCAGCGCCGATGGTAGTGTGGGGCCTCCCCATGCGAGAGTAGGGAACTGCCAGGCATCAAAACAACGACAGAGCCTCAGCGAAAGCTGAGGCTTTTTCGTATTTATTATTTGGCGACACAAGACCAATGCCCCTTCTCAGGGACACTCTTTCAGCCATTGCACAATAAATCCGGCAATGGCTGTAGGATCGTTCAGATCCAACAGCGGTACCGAAACATCAAGTGAACAATCACTGGCCACGGCGATAACATGCTCATCCAGCAGCTCCTTTATTTCTTCCTCGCTACGATCGCGGCATAAAACAATGCGCGGGATCGGCTCATCTTTAAACCCCTCTACCAAAATCAGATCTAAAGAACGCTTATCCATGCGGCTTATAAGGAAATTAAAATCTATTGTCCTGTTATGCGGCGTTTCAGTCATTAATGCCCAGCGTTGTTGACTGGCGACTAACACCTGATCGGCACCCGCTTTGCGTAATTCATAACTATCTTTACCGGGTATATCTATATCCATATCGTGATGCGTATGTTTGATAAGTCCTGGCCGGACCCCTTTTTCTTTTAATAAAGGGATGAGCTGCTTAAGCAGCGTTGTTTTTCCGGTTCCGCTCCAGGCAGCGATAGCCAGTATGGGCAACATTTAGTGCTTCCCCTCATAATGTGCTAATTCTTCTGGCGTATTGATATTAACGAAAGCTTGCTCATCATCGTTAAATAACACGGCATGTCCGCCCACCTGTTGTAAAAAATGCATTACTCTTCGCTCGCCGCTAGCCAGGTAAAGGGCCAGTTCAGACATGATCTGACGATTAATTAAGGCCAGCGCAGGATGATCGCGTTGATTTGAACGCACCCATACTGCGGGTGCCTGCTGTTTCTGCTGCCAGAGGCGTATAACGTAATCATCGGGTATGAATGGCGTATCGCAGGCGGAGAAGGCGAGCCACGAACTATCGATTTGCTGAAACGCGCTCAGCATGCCAGCTAGCGGCCCAGGATAGTCGGGCAATACATCATTAATAATGCGCAGCTTGCTCTGTTGATAATGCGTCAGGTTGCGGTTCGCGCTGATACTAACGTTGTCTACCTGCGGAGCCAGCCGCTGCCAGACATGCTGCCACAAAGGTTTTCCCTGTAGCAGCAATTGCGCCTTATCCTGTCCCCCCATACGGCTACTACGTCCTCCGGCAAGAATGACGCCAGATATTGTTTCCCGCTGCTTGCTCACGCGCAAACCCTCTCTTTTATTGTGGGAATAACCCTGCTAACGTAGCATCCAGTTAACCATTATGGATAAATTTTATGAAATACCATCGACTGAATGAACTACTGGAACTGCTACAACCGGCCTGGCAAAGCGAGCCGGATCTTAACCTGCTGCAATTCTTACAAAAACTGGCGGACGAGTCAGGCTTTGACGGTCCCTTGTCTGCATTAACCGATGATATCCTGATCTATCATTTAAAAATGCGTGGTGCAGATAAGCAAGAAGCAATTCCCGGCCTTAAAAAGGATTACGAGGAAGATTTCAAAACGGCGTTGCTGCGCGCACGCGGCATAATTAAGGATTAATCTTCTGCGCCTTCTGTCGTGCTGACCGATCAATGTTATTCTTACCCGCTGCTGGCACTGAACCGAGATGCACGATGGAAAATACCGCCTTTCATTTTCACACCCTCAATCCCGATACTATTGTTGATGCGCTTTGGGATGCTGGTTTGCGCGTCGATTCCGGGCTGACCGCGCTTAACAGCTACGAAAACCGCGTCTATCAGTTTTCTGATGAAGAGCGGCAGCGTTATGTCGTTAAATTCTATCGCCCGCAGCGCTGGAGCCGTGCCCAGATTGAAGAGGAACATCAGTTTGCGCTGGAGCTTCAGCAAGATGAGGTGCCGCTTGCTGCGCCGCTGATACTCAACGGCAGCACATTGCAGCAGCATGATGGCTTTTGGTTTGCCGTATTCCCCAGCCTTGGTGGTCGACAATACGAAACGGATAATGACGATCAGCTTGAGAGTGTAGGTCGCTTTCTGGGACGCATCCACCAAACCGGCGAACGCAAGCTGTTTACGGCTCGCCCTGACATAGGGCTGCAGGAATATATTGAGGAGCCCGCACAAATCTTACAGGAGTGTGGTCTGATCCCTTCTGCGTTACGAAATGATCTCAATACGAGCATTGCGGCGTTGAGGAGCACTTTACAGACATACTGGCATTGCAGCTGGACGCCGTTACGCCTGCATGGCGATTGTCATCCAGGTAATATTCTGTGGCGTGACGGACCGCTTTTTGTTGATTTGGACGATGCGCGTAATGGCCCTGCGGTCCAGGATCTCTGGATGCTGATAAGCGGCGATCGTCAGCAGCAGCGTATCCAGTGGGATATTCTGCTGGAGGCGTATAGTGAATACAGAGACTTTGATATTAACGAATTGTCATTAATTGAACCTTTACGCGCTATGCGCATGGTTTATTATCTGGCGTGGATTGTTCGTCGCTGGCAGGATCCTGCTTTTCCGCGTAGCTTTCCGTGGATGACGGAAGAAGATTTCTGGCGCAGGCAAATTGCGTCCTTCAGAGAGCAAAATACCGCATTACAGCAGCCGCCCCTGCGGTTAATGCCTGAATATTGATGTTTGATTATGGAGAGAGTCTCGAAATGAAAAAATTATGGCTTGCGCTGGTCGGTGTCGTACTGGCGTTCAGTGCCTCAGCTGCGCAGTTTACCGATGGTCAGCAATACGTTACGTTGGATAAGCCGGTAGCCGGTAAGCCTCCGGTAATGGAGTTTTTCTCCTTTTTCTGTCCTCACTGTTATCAGTTCGAAGAAATTTATCATGTTGGTGATGCCGTAAAGAAAGCCCTGCCGGAAGGGGTTAAAGTCACCAAATACCATGTGGATTTCCTTGGCGGCGACCTGGGTCCGATTATGACGCACGCCTGGGCAGTTGCGATGGCGCTGGGTGTTGAAGAGCAGGTCACCGCGCCTATCTTTGAAGGTATCCAGAAAACCCAAACGATTACCGATCCTGCCAGCCTGAAAGAAGCCTTTGTGAAGTCGGCTGGGATTAAACCAGAAGAATACGATGCGGCCTGGAATAGCTTTGCGGTAAAAGCGCTGGTTGCTCAGCAGCAGAAAGCGGCAGCGGATGTCGAGCTGCGCGGCGTACCGGCAATGTTTGTTAATGGCAAATATATGGTTAATAACGGCGGGCTGGATACCAGTTCAATGGATAACTTCGTTCAGCAATATGCCAATGTCGTAAAATTCCTGCTGCAAAAGCAGTAAAAACGATCTAAAAAAGACGCCGGGTTATCCCGGCGTTTTTTTATTCCTGACGTATACTTTCCCGCAGTCTCTGTTGAAAAAATAAGCAGGGGGTGACGGATGATTTCGGGATTAAATTAATAAGACGTCGGCGATCAAAAAAGGATCGTTGATATTTATATCCACATTTGATCTATTTTGACTTTTCCACTGGCAGGATCGTTTTCTTGATCCAACCGCTTGATAAAAAAAGAATAATTTTCACCTTATATTGTATATTTACGTAAATAACAATACGTTAGCAATTTTGCACACAAAGTTATCCACAGGTCGTCAGGCAAATTCCGCTTAGCGTTTTCTGAGCTTTCCCTAAACTTCCGTCCAGGTTATTTCATATTTATCCGTATCATGTGGCATCCTTATGCCATACCAACGATCATCCTGGAACGTGAAACTTATGGCTCAAATCGCAGAAAACCCTTTGATTCTGGTAGATGGATCTTCCTACCTTTATCGCGCTTACCATGCTTTTCCGCCGCTCACCAACAGTGCCGGAGAACCAACCGGAGCAATGTATGGCGTGCTGAATATGCTGCGTAGCTTGCTGCTGCAGTATCAACCCAGCCATGTAGCGGTAGTCTTCGATGCAAAGGGCAAAACCTTCCGTGACGCATTATTTGAGCACTACAAATCTCATCGCCCGCCTATGCCGGATGACCTTCGTGCGCAAATAGAACCTTTGCATAATATGGTGCGTGCGATGGGCTTGCCGCTGTTAGCGGTTTCTGGCGTAGAGGCTGACGATGTTATCGGCACGCTGGCCCTTCAGGCAGAGAAGCAGGGACGTGCGGTGTTAATCAGCACCGGCGATAAAGATATGGCGCAGCTGGTTACGCCGAATATCACTCTGATTAATACCATGAATAACGCCATCCTCGGACCGGATGAAGTAAAAGAAAAGTTCGGTGTTCCGCCTGAGCTGATTATTGATTTTCTGGCTCTGATGGGTGACGCATCCGATAACATTCCGGGCGTCCCGGGCGTGGGTGAAAAAACCGCACAGGCGCTGTTGCAGGGTCTGGGCAGCATTACGACGCTTTATGACAATCTGGATAAAATTGCTGATCTTAGCTTCCGTGGCGCGAAAACCATGGCGGCTAAGCTGGAGCAGAATAAAGAGGTTGCGCTGCTCTCCTATCAGTTAGCAACGATCAAAACGGATGTAGAGCTTGATATCGGCTGCGAGCAACTCACCGTTAACGAGCCGGACGTAGAAACGCTGCTTGGCTTGTTCCGCCATTATGAATTCCGCCGCTGGATTACCGATCTGCAAGAAGGGAAATGGTTGCAGGGGCGGAAAAGTAACAGCGGCGCACAGAAGGCGTTAGAGGAAACAGCAGCGCCACAGCCGGAAAGCGTCAGCGTGCTCTCTTCGGATGGCTACGTAACGATCCTTGATCAGGACACATTCGATAGCTGGCTGGATAAGCTAAAACAAAGTTCGCTGTTTGCCTTTGATCTGGAAACAGACTCGCTGGATACCTTAACCGCCAATATTATCGGTCTATCCTTTGCCGTAGCGCCAGGCGAAGCCGCCTATTTGCCTGTGGCCCATGATTATCTGGATGCGCCGGATCAGCTGGATCGGGATGCGGTGCTGGCACAGCTTAAGCCGCTGCTGGAAGATAAAAGCGCATTGAAAGTCGGTCAAAACCTGAAGTTCGATCGTAGCGTCTTAAAGAACTATGACATCGAGCTGGCCGGGATTAAATTCGATACCATGCTTGAGTCCTATATGCTGAATACCGTAGTCGGTAAGCATGATATGGATAGTCTGGCAGCGCGCTGGCTCAACCATAAAACGGTGACCTTTACCGAGATCGCCGGAAAAGGCAAAAATCAGCTCACCTTCAACCAGATCGCTCTGGAGCAGGCGGCACATTATGCGGCAGAAGATGCAGACGTTACGCTGCAGCTGCATTTAAAAATGTGGCCGGAACTGGAAAAAGAGGCGGGCCCAAGAAAAGTTTTTGAAGAGATCGAAATGCCGCTGCTGACAGTGATCTCGCGTATTGAGCGTAACGGCGTATTGATCGATCAGCATATCCTGGCTAAGCACTCACAGGAGCTGACCGCTCGCCTTAAAGAGCTGGAAGAGAAAGCACATGAACTGGCAGGCGAGCCGTTCAATCTCTCTTCCACTAAACAGCTGCAAACCATTCTGTTTGAAAAACAGGGTATCAAACCCACCAAAAAAACGCCGGGCGGCGCGCCATCGACCAGTGAAGAGGTCCTTGCAGAGCTGGCGCTGGATTATCCATTGCCTAAAGTGATTCTGGAGCATCGTGGGCTCTCTAAGCTGAAATCAACCTATACCGATAAACTGCCGCAGATGATTAATCCACGGTCAGGGCGGGTGCATACCTCTTATCAACAGGCGGTAACGGCAACAGGGCGTCTTTCTTCGACCGATCCAAACCTGCAAAACATTCCGGTGCGTAATGAAGAAGGGCGACGTATCCGTCAGGCCTTTATCGCACCAGAAGGTTGCCGCATCGTAGCGGCTGACTATTCGCAGATCGAGCTGCGTATCATGGCGCATTTGTCACAGGATAAAGGACTACTGACCGCTTTTGCGGAAGGTCAGGATATTCACCGGGCTACGGCGGCAGAAGTCTTTGGCGTCAGCGTTGATAAAGTGACCAACGAGCAACGTCGCAGCGCCAAGGCAATTAACTTCGGTTTGATCTATGGTATGAGCGCGTTTGGCTTATCCCGTCAGCTGAATATTAATGCGGGCGAGGCCAGGCTGTATATGGATCGCTATTTTGAACGCTATCCGGGCGTGCTGAAGTATATGGAAAATACGCGCCAGCAGGCTTCTGAACAGGGCTACGTATCGACGCTGGATGGACGTCGGCTGTGGCTGCCGGATATCAAATCCGCCAATGCGATTCGTCGTAAAGCGGCTGAGCGTGCAGCGATTAACGCGCCGATGCAGGGCACGGCGGCAGATATCATCAAGCGGGCCATGATTGACGTGGATGCCTGGTTGCAGGAGCCCGATGCGCCGCAGGTTACGATGATTATGCAGGTTCACGATGAACTGGTATTTGAAATCAGGGAGCAGGACGTGGAAAAGGCCAGCGCCAAAATTCGTCAGCTCATGGAAAACAGCATGAAACTGGATGTTCCGCTGCGCGTAGATATTGGTGTCGGTGATAACTGGGATCAGGCGCACTGATCCGTACCAGACCATGCTGGTGTTGCGGCGTAATTAGCGCGCCGCGCACCCGGCCCGAGTGCGCCATGCCGTTACTTAAATGCTAACGTTATGGCGCTTAAACACTTTTTTGGTAATTAAGCTACATTCATGCGCTGTTTATGTGACGCCTGTTAAGAAAAAACGGCGGTTTTATGAAAATTAACTACAAAAAATTCTTTGTCGACCAGAAAAAATCAGGTAAAGTTTACGGCGTAGGGTACAGAGGTAAGATGTTCTATCTTTCAGACCTTTTACTTCACGTAATCGGATTTGGCTGAATATTAGCCGCCCCAGTCATTTTGTGACTGGGGCGTTTTTTATTGGGCGTTCGGTAAAAATGGATGCGTAATCCGCTGCGCATCCCGAAGGGTTATTGCCCCTCTTCTGAAGACGGCGCTTCTTCCTGCGCGCTAAACCAGCTATCCAGCTTAAGCCGCAGTTTATCCACGCCAATTTTCTTCAGAGAAGAGAAAAGCTCTACCTGCACATCGCCCATAAAGGCCAGTGAGGCTTCGCGCACCACATTCAGCTGACTCTTACGAGCGCCGGATGCCAGCTTATCAGCTTTGGTTAACAGCACCAGTACCGGTATTTGGCTTTGCACTGCCCATTCAATCATTTGTTGATCGAGATCTTTAAGCGGATGACGGATGTCCATCAATACCACCAGACCTTTCAGGCACTCGCGTTTCTGCAAATATTCGCCCAGGGCGCGCTGCCATTTACGCTTCATCTCTTCCGGGACTTCAGCATATCCGTAACCAGGTAAATCGACCAGACGTATGCCGTCAGCGACCTGAAACAGGTTGATGAGCTGGGTACGGCCAGGCGTTTTACTGGTACGCGCCAGGCTTTTTTGGTTAGTCAGCGTATTAAGAGCGCTGGATTTACCCGCATTAGAACGGCCTGCAAATGCCACTTCAATACCCACATCAGCCGGAAGGTGACGAATATCGGGGGCGCTGGTAACAAAATGGGTGACGTGATAATTCCAGCCAGACAAAATAGTGACTCCTGAAGAGTTCATTGGGTTTAATGGCGTGATTATACCCTTAAAGCACGTAAAGCGCTTCCTGGTACGGTTGACTAATAAAATTGTAAGATATTTGCCATAATTATTGCCAGTTATTGGCGCTTTTAAACGCCATTCAAATAAACATTTTAAATAAATTCAAAAAGTTAATTGGATTACTGTAAAAAAGAGTCCAGGAAATCCCTCAGGTACCTTGTTAGTTTTACTTATTCGTCTAAAGTAATTCACAGAGTTTGGATGGCTCACTTCAGGATGAAGCGCTCACGGAGTAGTCAGGAAAACAGAGAGCAGGGAACAGGACAAGGTGCGTTAGAATGCGCCGTCAGGGAAAAGGAAACGCTCAGGACGAGAGCGTAATGCACATGGAAAAACCGGGATGTTGACTGCACCAGGGATGTAAAGGAAGGTTGTCCTTCTACGGAAGGTACGAAAAAAGGCGACAGGGTACCTGCCGCCTTTTTTCTTTGTGCGCTTTCTGCTAGATTCCGCCGCAATTCTATACTAAAGAAAAACCCCGGATAAACGATCATGAAACCTGCACGTAAGCCACAAAGTAGCGCTGCGCCAAAAGTAAAACGCAAATCGCACGAAGATAAAAATCAGGAAGCGCGCGATCGGAAGCGCGATAAAAAGCGCCGCGGCCATGCAGCAGGTAGCCGCGCGAACCCTGTTATGTCTCAGAGTGACAAAAACAGCGCGGCCAAAGAGAAAGATCCACGTATTGGCAGTAAAAAACCGGTGCCGTTATTAAAAGAAGGCGTTGCGGTCACGGCAGCGAAACCGATCAAGAAGGCGCCCGTTGAGCAGAAGCCCTTAATGGAGCCGGCAGATGAACTGGCGATGCTGGAAAATGATGAGCGCCTTGACGGGCTGCTGGATCGTCTGGAGAACGGCGAAGTCTTATCAGCAGAAGATCAGGCCTGGCTCGATCAGACGCTGGATCGTATTGATGTGCTGATGGAACAGCTCGGTATCGGTCTGGACGATGATGAAGAAGATGAGGCAGATGAAGATATGTATCGTCTGCTGAAAGGCGAGAAATAAGCTCGCTGACCTAAATTGACGGGAACGGGCGCTGGCTTTGCTCCCGTCAGTCAGGTATTCGACTATGTTTTGGCCTGGATCAATTATCGCCATTCTATTGGCATGTTATCTGTTTTGGCTGTTTGTTAAACTACGCCGCCTGACGCAGCTGAAATCACGGTTGCGCCGTGCTACCGCTAACCGGCAGCGCCAGGCCTCCTTGCCCTTGACGCGGCCCGTAAGGCGTCGTAAATGGAAGGAGTGAACATGCCAATGCCGTTAACCGAGTGGGATCAGGCCCTGATCGAGAAGTACAACTATGCCGGGCCGCGCTATACCTCTTATCCCACCGCGCTGGAGTTTAGCGAAGGCTGGAGCGAAGCGGCATTTCAGCAGGCGGCCCAGCGTTATCCCACGCGACCGCTTTCCCTTTATATCCATATTCCTTTCTGTCACCGCCTTTGTTATTTCTGCGGCTGCAACAAGCAGGTAACGCGCCATTCGCATAAAGGCGATCGTTATCTGGATGTCCTTGAACTGGAAATCCGCCAGCGTGCTGCGCTATTCAGCAACAGAACCGTTACCCAAATGCACTGGGGCGGCGGAACGCCAACCTGGTTAAGCAAGGCACAGCTGAGTCGCCTGATGGCGGTATTGCGGGAATGTTTTCATTTCAACAGCGAAGCAGAAATCTCCATTGAAGTTGACCCACGCGAGCTGGAATTAGATGTGCTCGATCATCTGCGGGCGCTGGGCTTTAACCGTCTGAGCATGGGGGTGCAGGATTTTAATAAAGCAGTGCAGGAGCGTGTCAATCGTGTTCAGGACGAAGGCTTTATTTTTGCGTTGATCGAACGCGCGCGCGAACTGGGTTTTACCTCCAGTAATATCGATCTGATTTACGGCTTGCCGATGCAAACGCCGGAAAGCTTCGATTATACGCTGCAAAAAGTGGCCACGTTACGGCCCGATCGCCTAAGCGTTTTCAACTATGCGCACTTGCCAACGCTGTTTGCCGCTCAGCGTAAAATTAAAGATGAAGAGCTGCCCACCCCGGCGCAAAAGCTGGTCATCCTGCAGCAAACTATCGCTACCCTGACCGCGCAGGGTTATCACTACATTGGCATGGATCATTTTGCCCGGCCGGACGATGAACTGGCTATCGCCCAGCGCGAGGGAAAACTTCATCGCAATTTCCAGGGTTATACCACCCAGGGCGAGACCGATTTGCTGGGAATGGGTGTCTCGGCGATCAGTATGCTGGGAGACTGTTATGCTCAAAATCAAAAAGAGCTGAAGGCATACTATGCCAGCGTGGAAAAGCAGGGCAACGCGTTATGGCGTGGCCTGACGCTAAGCCAGGATGACTGCCTGCGTCGTGACGTTATCAAGTCGCTTATCTGCAACTTTTCGCTTTCTTTTCGCGACATTGAAGCGGTTAATGGCATAACCTTTACCGACTATTTTGCTGCGGATCTGGCTTTGCTTGCGCCTCTGGCCGCCGATGGGCTGGTGGAGATTCAGAAGAGCGGGATACAGGTTACGCCGAAAGGGCGATTGCTGATTCGTAATATCTGCATGTGTTTTGATGTCTATATGCGGCAGAAGGCGCGACAGCAGCAGTTTTCCCGCGTGATCTAACGATGCAGCGCAGCAAAAAGGCCGGTATGCGCCGGCCTTTTTAATTAGCTGAAAAAACTAACCATTACGGCACACAGCACCGCCGCTAAAGCGGTTTGCGGTGGATGGCCGACAGCTGCATCGCCTGCAGCGCTCAATGAAACCAATAGCGATTCGAGCATGATAAGCCTCCCGATAACCGCTCAAAATGATACTGAACGGCATCGGGGTGTAAAGAGCAAAGCATAAAAAATTGTGCAAAAAATATGCTTTTCTTGCTTACTCCATTCCCAGTTCTTTCAGTTTACGCGTCAGGGTATTGCGTCCCCAACCGAGTAAGCGCGCCGCTTCCTGCTTGTGTCCTTGCGTATGGCGTAGTGCCGTGGTCAGCAAAGTACGCTCCATCTCCGGTTGCGCCTCAGACAGCAAATTTTGATGACCGGAACGCAACGCCCGATCGGCCCACTGCGCTAACAGCGTGGCCCAGCTATCGGGCAATGATTGTACTGCCGTATCGCTGGTGGTGCTTTCAAACAGTTCCGGCGGCAGATCCTGGATCAATACCTCCTGACCGGCAGCCATCACCGTCAGCCAGCGGCAGGTATTCTCCAGCTGTCGTACATTACCTGACCAGTGCAAACGCGTCAGTGCCGCTTCAGTCTCAGGATGCAGGATCTTGGCCTCCACACCCAGTTCACGCGCGGCAACCTGTAAAAAATAACGCGCCAGCCGGGGAATATCTTCACGTCGCTCACGCAGCGGCGGCAGATGTACGCGGATCACGTTCAGACGATGGAACAGGTCCTCCCTGAATTTCCCTTCCTGTACGCGCAGCTCCAGATTCTGGTGCGTGGCTGCAATAATACGCACGTCAACTTTTACCGGCGCATAGCCACCAACACGATAAAATTGCCCGTCCGCCAGCACACGCAGCAGACGTGTTTGCACATCCAGCGGCATATCGCCGATCTCATCCAGAAACAGCGTACCGCCGTCCGCCTGTTCAAAACGGCCCTGACGGATCTGATTTGCGCCGGTAAACGCGCCTTTTTCATGGCCAAACAGCTCAGACTCAATCAGGTCTTTAGGGATCGCCGCCATGTTCAGGGCGATAAAGGGAGCCTTAGCACGTGGGCTGTGGCGATGCAGGGCATGCGCTACCAGTTCCTTGCCGGTCCCCGACTCGCCATTAATCAACACGCTAATCGACGAGCGTGAAAGCCTGCCGATAATACGAAACACATCCTGCATCGCTGGCGCTTCGCCAATAATATCGGTTGTCGGGCCACTGACCGGTCGGTCTCGTGGCTGCTGCTGCTCCTGATAATGGCTAATTGCGCGTTCAACCAGGGCGACAGCCTCATCAATATCAAACGGCTTGGGCAAATAATCGAAAGCGCCCTGCTGATAGGCGCTCACCGCCGCATCCAGATCGGAATGGGCGGTCATAATGATGACCGGCAGCATCGGATGCCGCTGTTTAATTTGTTTTAGTAACGCCAGGCCATCCATTCCGGGCATACGAATATCTGACAATAAAACATCTGGGGTTTTGCTTGCGAGTGCTTCCAGCACGTCATTGCCACTCTCAAAAGTGGCACAGCTTAAACCAGCTCCTGTAAGTGCGCGTTCAAGTACCCAGCGGATGGAGCTATCGTCATCGACGATCCAAACTATCCCTCGTTGCATAGAAACCTCTACTTACGAATCGGCAGGTAAATCGAAAATTCGGTATGGCCTGGCCAACTGCTAAATTCTATTTTTCCGGAATGTTGATCGATCAGGCTGCGGGCAATGGAAAGCCCTAATCCGGTGCCGCCCTCTCTGCCGCTGACCATGGGGTAAAACAGCGTATCCTGCAGCCTCCCCGGGATGCCTGGTCCGTCATCTTCCACATCGATGCGTGCCACCAGCCGGTAACGGGTACCGTGCAAAGTAAGCTGGAAAGCGGTGCGGGTGCGTAAGGTAATGGTGCCGCCTTCCTCGCCCAGCGCCTGTAACGCATTACGGACTATATTCAGTAAAACCTGTTCTATCTGATCGGGATCGTGGGGCAGTTCTGGCAGGCTGGGATCGTAATCGCGTACCAAAGAGATGTTGTCCGGCAGCTCCATATTGACCAGGTTAACCACGCGCTCCGCCACCTGATGAATGCTTTGCGTGACGTGCATACCGGGCTGCTGCGGCCCTAACAGACGGTCTACCAGATTACGCAGCCGATCTGCCTGCTCAATAATGACTTTGGTATATTCCGTCAGCGACGGATCGGGCAATGCTTTAGCCAGTAGCTGTGCGGCACCACGCAGCCCGCCCAGCGGATTTTTAATCTCATGGGCCAGGCCCCGAACCAGATCGCGGGCGGCAACCTGCTGCGCATGCTGGATCTGTTCCTGGCTGAGGCGGCGTTGATTATCCATCGGCGCCATTTCCAGCAGGATAAGGCCATCCGGCAGTCGCTGCGCCGTTAATGACATGATATGGGCGCGCCCATCCACTACCAGCGTTACCTCGCTGTCGGTAAACCCCTGGCCAGCGGCAAGGCTTTCCTGCATAACAGCGATATTTAAAGAGAAATAGCCAATCAGTTCAGGCAACGGCGTGCCAAAAAGCTTACGGGAACTTTGTGCTAACAGCTGCTGTGCCGCTGGATTGGCATAATGAATAACCAGCTCGTTATCGATCAGCAGGATACTGTTAATCAGGGAATTGAGAATCTGCCCGGCATCGGGCAACAGGCCAGTTGCCATACAGCGTTCTCCTGCACCAAATCAGTGCATTATAGCTTCAGGTTCGATAACGCGATATTCCGACCGTTGATAAGGTGGAGAAAAAAGCCCATCCGAAGATGGGCTGAAAGTTTCCACGGCAACAAAAAACGCAAACCAATTAAACGCTGTAGTAAAGCTCGAACTCTACCGGATGCGGCGTCATACGCACGCGATCCATTTCAGCCTTACGCAGCTCGATGTAAGCATCGATAGCATCATCGGTAAACACGCCGCCACGGGTCAGGAACTCGCGGTCTTCGTTCAGCGCGTTCAGCGCTTCTTCCAGCGAACCGGCCACTTTTGGAATTTCAGCTTCTTCTTCCGGCGGCAGGTCATACAGGTTTTTATCCATGGCGTCGCCAGGATGGATCTTGTTGATGATACCGTCCAGGCCTGCCATCAGCAGCGCAGCGAACGCCAGGTACGGGTTAGCTGCCGGATCCGGGAAGCGAGCTTCGATACGGCGTGCTTTCGGGCTGGCGACCACCGGAATACGGATAGATGCTGAGCGGTTACGCGCTGAGTAGGCCAGCATAACCGGCGCTTCGTAACCCGGAACCAGACGCTTATAGGAGTTGGTGGTTGGGTTAGCCAGGGCATTAATGGCTTTCGCGTGTTTGATTACGCCGCCGATATAGAACAGCGCCATTTCAGACAGGCCGCCGTATTTATCGCCTGCGAACAGGTTTGTGCCGCCTTTTGACAGGGACATATGGCAGTGCATGCCAGAACCGTTATCGCCAAACATCGGCTTCGGCATAAAGGTCGCGGTTTTGCCGTAGGCGTGCGCCACGTTATGCACGACATATTTGTAGATCTGAATTTCGTCGGCTTTTTTCACCATGGTATTGAAGCGGGTTGCCACTTCGTTCTGACCTGCGGTGGCCACTTCATGGTGGTGTGCTTCAACAACCAGGCCCATCTGCTCCATGGTCAGACACATGGCAGAACGGATGTCCTGTGCGGAGTCAACCGGCGGTACCGGGAAATAGCCGCCTTTCAGACCCGGACGGTGACCTTTGTTGCCGCCTTCATATTCTTTGCCGGTGTTCCAGGCCGCTTCGATATCATCGATAGCAACGTGAGAACCGGATGTGCTGCTGCCAAAGCGGATATCGTCGAACAGGAAGAACTCAGGTTCAGGGCCAAACAGTACGGTATCGGCAATGCCGGAAGAGCGCAGGAAATCTTCAGCGCGCTTGGCGATTGAACGTGGGTCGCGATCGTAGCCCTGCATGGTGCCAGGCTCCAGAATGTCACAACGGATGATCAGCGTGGAGTCTTCGAAGAAAGGATCCAGTACTGCTGTGGACGCGTCCGGCATCAGCACCATGTCTGACTCGTTAATACCTTTCCAGCCGCCGATGGAGGAACCATCGAACATTTTGCCTTCTTCGAAGAAGTCTGCGTTAACCTGATGTGCCGGAATGGTCACATGTTGTTCTTTACCTTTGGTATCGGTAAAACGCAGGTCAACAAACTTCACTTCGTGTTCGTTCATCATCGAGAGAACGTGTTCAGCAGACATACTCAACTCTCCTGGTAATTGTCATTGTCGTCGTGGAAAGAGAACTTCACCCTGCCAGACGCGTAAAGATCAGCGTACAGTAGGCGATAAAGATCTCAGACAAGCTATCAACCGTTGTGGAAACTGTCGTTTTGGCTTGAACTGATTAAAGCGAATTTTGTGCCAACTTTATTATTTTGGCTAAAAAGCGCTATTATAAGCGCTCTCGTCAAACGAGGGATGCACCATGATGGATATCGCGCACCATTGTAGTGCAATTGAGTAGAGTTTGGGCACTGTTATGGTGCAGTTGATCAATCAGGTGCATTTTTTGCACTGAAAGTGGTGTTTAAGGCAAGCCTTGCAGCATTCTTTCTTTGATATTTGTGATCCTGTTCAGTCCTTCGATTAATCCGTGTACAATAGCGCGCTATTTCTAATGCCTGAGGCAAAGCTGTGATCGAAAATTTGCGTAACATCGCCATTATTGCGCACGTTGACCATGGGAAAACCACCCTGGTTGATAAACTGTTGCAACAGTCTGGTACTTTTGATGCCCGTACTGAAGCAACTGAGCGTGTAATGGACTCCAACGATTTGGAGAAAGAGCGTGGGATTACCATCCTCGCGAAAAATACCGCCATCAAATGGAACGACTATCGTATCAACATCGTTGATACCCCGGGACACGCCGACTTCGGTGGTGAAGTTGAGCGCGTGATGTCCATGGTTGATTCAGTGCTGCTGGTTGTCGACGCGATGGATGGCCCAATGCCGCAGACGCGTTTCGTGACCAAAAAAGCCTTTGCGCATGGCCTGAAGCCGATTGTGGTTATCAACAAAATCGACCGTCCGGGCGCACGTCCTGACTGGGTTGTTGATCAGGTGTTTGACCTGTTCGTAAACCTGGATGCCACCGACGAGCAGCTCGATTTCCCGATTATTTATGCTTCAGCGCTGCAGGGTATTGCTGGCGTTGAGCACAGCGATATGGCTGACGACATGACCCCGCTGTATGAGGCGATTGTTAAGCACGTTCCGGCTCCGAATGTTGACCTGGACGGCCCGCTGCAGATGCAGATCTCTCAGCTGGACTACAACAACTACCTGGGCGTTATCGGTATCGGTCGTATCAAGCGTGGTAAGGTGAAACCGAACCAGCAGGTAACGATTATCGACAGCACCGGCAAAACGCGTAACGCGAAAGTCGGCAAAGTGCTGGGTCACCTTGGTCTGGAGCGTATCGATACCGATCTGGCTGAAGCGGGCGACATTATCGCTATCACCGGTCTGGGCGAACTGAACATCTCTGATACGATCTGCGACACGCAGAACGTAGAAGCGCTGCCGCCGCTGAGCGTGGATGAGCCGACCGTAACCATGTTCTTTAACGTCAACACCTCTCCGTTCTGCGGTAAAGAAGGTAAATACGTTACTTCACGTCAGATCCTGGATCGTCTGAAGAAAGAGCTGGTACATAACGTTGCGCTGCGCGTTGAAGAGACCGAAGATGCGGATGCTTTCCGTGTTTCTGGTCGTGGCGAGCTGCACCTCTCCGTACTGATCGAAAACATGCGTCGTGAAGGCTTTGAGCTGGCGGTATCCCGTCCGAAAGTTATCTTCCGCGAAGTTGACGGTCGCAAGCAAGAACCGTTTGAAAACGTGACGCTGGATATCGAAGAACAGCATCAGGGCGCGGTCATGCAGGCGATGGGCGAACGTAAAGGTGACATGAAAAACATGGATCCGGATGGCAAAGGCCGCGTACGTCTTGACTACGTGATCCCAAGCCGTGGTCTGATCGGTTTCCGTAACGAATTCATGACCATGACCTCCGGTACTGGCCTGCTGTACTCTACCTTCAGCCATTACGACGACGTGCGTCCGGGCGAAGTGGGTCAGCGTCAGAACGGCGTTCTGATCTCTAACGGTCAGGGCAAAGCGGTTGCCTTTGCGCTGTTTGGTCTGCAGGATCGCGGCAAGCTGTTCCTGGGTCACGGTGCGGAAGTTTACGAAGGACAGATTATCGGCATTCACAGCCGTTCTAATGACCTGACTGTAAACTGTCTGACCGGTAAGAAACTGACCAACATGCGTGCATCCGGTACGGACGAAGCGACTACGCTGGTACCGCCGATCAAGATGACGCTGGAGCAGGCGATCGAGTTCATCGATGATGACGAACTGGTTGAAGTAACGCCGACTTCCGTACGTATTCGTAAACGTCACCTGACGGAAAACGATCGTAAACGCGCTTCACGCGGTAGCAAAGACGTTTAAGTTCTCGTCTGCTACGCAAAAGCCCTGCCTGTAAAGGCGGGGCTTTTTTATGCCTGACGATTACGGTTACCGTAATCCACCTTTATTCCCGATAAGCAAAACAGGCCACGGGCTGGCTAATTAAGAACGGCTTTTGCCTGCCCTCCAGCCTTATCAAGTACCTTACCCTTTTCGGCCGGTCAGGTGACCCTTTACCTGGCGCGGTTTCTTCACCTTGTGTGAGCATGATGCGCAATGCCGCATAGTCAAAGTGATGCTTTCCCGCTAAAGTTACTCCTCTACGACGGGAAGGAGATGGCTATGCTGTATATCTTTGATTTAGGTAATGTCATTGTAGATATCGACTTTAGCCGGGTATTAGGCGTCTGGAGCGACCTTGGTCGCGTTCCGCTGGCGTTGTTAAAAAGTCGTTTTCAGATGGGCGAAAATTTTGAGCAGCATGAGCGTGGCGAAATAAGCGATGAGCAGTTCGCTGCTAACCTTTGTGCTGAGCTGGATATCGCGCTCAGCTACGAACAATTTACGGCGGGCTGGCAGGCGGTGTTTGTGGGTCTGCGACCAGAAGTGATTACCCTGATGCAACAACTGCGCAGCCGTGGCGAACGCGTGGTCATCCTCTCTAATACCAACCGACTGCACTGCGATTACTGGCCTTCACAGTATCCGGAAGTGCAGCAGGCTGCTGATAAGCTCTATCTTTCGCAGGATCTGGGAATGCGCAAACCGGAAGCGCGTATTTTCCAGCGGGTGCTGCAAGAAGAGGGCTTTAGTCCCGACGAGGCCGTGTTCTTTGATGATAATCTTGAGAACATCGAGGCGGCGCGCCAGTTGGGGATAACCGCCGTGCATGTTACCGATGCGCAGGTCGTGCCGAACTGGTTTGCCCATCGTGGTTAGCTGATGGTGCAGTTTTTTTTACGTCCACGTATCCGCGCTACGGGTACCTGGCTCAAACTCCTCTGGCATCGTATCGAACACGATGGCATGACCACCGAAGCGGGCAACCTGGCCTTTGTTTCCTTGCTGGCCCTGGTGCCGCTGGTGGCGGTGGTCTTTTCGCTGTTTGCCGCTTTTCCGGTGTTCGCCGAGATCAGCGTACAGCTAAAGCACTTTATCTTTAATAATTTTGTCCCGGCCGCAGGCAATGTGGTGCAGGATTACCTCGATCAGTTTGTCGCCAACGTGAATAAAATGACGGTTGTAGGCGCGGTTGGGCTGATAGTCACTGCGCTGCTGCTGATGCACTCTATCGACAGCGCGCTGAATGCCATCTGGCGCAGCCAGAAAAAGCGCCCGTTGGTTTACTCTTTTGCGGTCTATTGGATGATCCTGACGCTGGGGCCGTTGTTGGCCGGGGCCAGTCTGGCAATTAGCACCTGGCTTTTGTCGTTAAAATGGATGGCCGTGAGCGGAGTAACCGGGCTTATCGATCAGACGCTGCGTCTTTTCCCTCTGCTGCTTTCATGGCTGGCCTTCTGGCTGTTATATAGTCTGGTACCAACCACGCGGGTGCCGCAGCGTGACGCATTAATCGGAGCGCTGGTTGCGGGCTTGCTGTTTGAATTAGGTAAAAAAGCGTTTGCGCTTTACGTCACCATGTTCCCTTCGTATCAGTTGATTTACGGCGTGTTGGCCGTGATCCCGATCCTGTTCCTGTGGGTTTACTGGACGTGGTGTATCGTATTATTAGGGGCGGAGATAACCGTCACGCTGGGCGAGTATCGTCAGCAGCAGCGACAAGAAAAAGGCAGCGAGGAAGCATGATTGCATTAATTCAGCGGGTGCTGAGCGCCAGCGTTACGGTAGCAGATGAAACGGTGGGCAAGATTGGTCCCGGTTTGCTGATATTGCTGGGTGTGGAAAAAGAAGATGATGAGCAAAAAGCGCAGCGCCTGTGTGAACGCGTGCTGGGCTATCGTATTTTTAGCGATGAAAATGGCAAAATGAACCTCAATGTCCAGCAGGCGGGCGGGAGCGTACTGGTGGTTTCGCAGTTTACGCTGGCTGCCGACACACAAAAGGGCATGCGGCCCAGCTTCTCCCGTGGCGCTGAGCCACAGGAGGCGGAGCGCCTCTACCACTATTTCAGCGACTGCTGCCGACAGAAAAATCTACCCGTAGAGAACGGGCGCTTTGCCGCAGATATGCAGGTCGCCTTAGTGAATGATGGACCGGTGACCTTTTGGCTACAGGTATGATGCCGGTAGCCATAGCCGTCCGGAACAACCACGCCTACGCCGAATGAGAGAATCCTTTTATGTATCATCTACGAGTGCCGGAAACTGCCGAAGAGCTGGAAATGTATTACCAGTTCCGCTGGGAAATGTTACGTAAGCCGCTGCGTCAGCCGCAGGGTTCCGAGCGGGACGCCTGGGACGCGATGGCCCATCATCAAATGGTAGTGGATGAACAGGGAAAACCTGTCGCTGCAGGGCGTCTTTATATCAATGCGGACAATGAAGCCTCTATTCGCTTTCTGGCAGTACATCCTACCGTACAGGGCAAGGGTTTAGGCACGCTGGTAGCGATGACGCTGGAATCCGTCGCCCGTCAGGAAGGCGTTAAGCGTGTGGTGTGTAGCGCGCGTGAGGATGCGGTCGAATTCTTTGCCAAGCTGGGCTACGTTAATCAGGGCGAAATTACCGCACCGCTCAGTACGCCGGTACGCCACTTTTTAATGATTAAACCGGTGATCACGCTGGATGATATCCTGCATCGTGCTGACTGGTGCGGGCAACTGCAGCAGGCCTGGTATGAGCACATTCCGCTCAGTGAAAAAATGGGCGTGCGCATTACGCAATATACCGGTCAAAAATTTATGACCACCATGCCGGAAACCGGCAATCAAAACCCACACCATACGCTTTTTGCGGGCAGTCTGTTTTCCCTGGCCACGCTCACCGGCTGGGGATTGATCTGGCTGCTGCTGCGCGAGCGTCATTTAGGCGGCACGATTATCCTGGCCGATGCCCATATCCGTTACAGCAAGCCTGTCAGCGGCAAGCCCAGCGCTTCTGCCGATCTCGGTTCACTCAGCGGCGACCTTGACCGTCTGGCGCGCGGACGTAAAGCGCGCGTGCAGCTGGAAGTGGAGCTGTTTGGTAACGAGGAGTGCGGGGCGGTCTTTAGCGGTGTCTATATTGTGCTGCCCGCCGATCCCGACGGGCCGCTGGAGCCTCACGGATGAGTGCTGACTTCGCCCTGAGTCATTGACTGTTGCAAGGTTTTGCCGTCTGTGGAGAGCGTTAATGTGCCGTTAGCGCTGCTTTTTAACGGCGTCTTTGCCGCCAGGCGCGCATTCAGCTGTAGCTGCAGCGTGGCCTGACCGGTGAGCGGCGGCGCTGGCCAACCCCAGTTTTGTAGCACATCCGCCGGTACGGCCCGGCCATTCAGCGTTAACGAAAGATGACGCGCCGGCGTTTGATCCAGCGTTGCCGCACCTTCCAGCATGCCTTTATCTACAAACGCGCTCATTTCCGTTACCGCGATCTGTTCAGCATCGGCATTTAACGCCAGCGAAGGATGACGAACGTCGGTTCGGTTGAATGTGGCTTCCGCCGCGTTCAGATTAAGGGAGCCTTGCCAGATGCCCCACTGACGATGCTGCGCCAGCAAGAGATCGGAACCGTTGGTATCCAGTGCGGTTATCTGAAAGGGATACTGAGGATTTACATCAATAATCAAATTACGATTGCCGCTTAGCTTTTTCACCAGCACGCTATCAAGCCAGGCGGGCAGCGATGCCATCCAGCGATCGCGCCAGTTTTCCGGCAGCGTATATTCCAGCCCGGCCAGCACCAACTCATCCAGCGTAAGCCGCTTGGTCTGACGTTGCCAACTGCCCTGTGCACGGATTAAGCCATTAACCCAGCGTGAACTAAACCGTGCGTCCGTAATGCCTTGTGGAGAAAAGTCGAGATTCAGAATTGGATCGTTTAACGTCAGCTGACCATTGATAAAGTTGTCGGCATTCAGCGCCAGCGAGCCGTCATCGCTTTGCCAGTCGCCATTGCTTAACGTGACGCTTTTTAACAACAAATCGAGATCGGTTACCGCCCAGTCCGGCCCCTGCAGATGGGTATTCGTCACATCCACGCGAGAAAAGTGTACCGCAGGCAAGCTACGTAGCGGCTGTAAGAATGCGCTAAGCGATTTGTCTGTTTGCAGGCGAATGTCATTCAGGCGCAGCGCAGATACATCCCATTTACCTTGTGCATCGCGTTGTGCGCTACCGGTTACCGAGCCACGTGCCAGGTCGCCGCCGAAATTATTAATCACCAGCACTTTGTCGTTTATTTTTCCCTGTACCAGTGCATGGGTCACCGTCACTCCCTGTAACGTTACGCTTTCTGCACTGGCCTGAAAGCTGGCCTTATTACCCAAAATATTACCCGCGCGCGGCTGCCAGGGGATCACGCCGCCGTTTAACGCTATTGCGTTGAACGTCTGCCGGGGGCTATGGAGTTGCATATTGCGCAGCTGAAGGCGCTCGGCCTGTAACGGCAAGGTCATATTCGCCGACATATTGGCGGCGTTCAGCGCGCCATCCTGCAACTCAATGCGCGTAAAGCGTGGGGCCTCGCTAAACAGAGAGAGGGACAAACCGAGATTAACGGTTTTTGCCACCATCACGGCGGGCTGGCCATCGTGACCAAAACTCACATTACGTAAGGTCAGCAGACCTGGAGCGGAAAAGTTATGCTCTATTTTACTGACGGAGAGATGCCAGGCGGTATCGTCGCTTATGCGTCTGCTGACCCATTCCGCACCCCAACGGGTTTGCAGCAAAAGATAGATCGTTACCAGCGCCAGCAGCAGTAGTAACAGCAGCGAAAGCGTTAACTTTCCGATAAATTTCATTTGCATCCTTCCGTATGAATTTCCGGTATCGCCTGTTATGCCTTAATTACTGACATAGCTCAACCGCCTGGTTGTAAAGCCGGAATAAATACGTGGCGGAGGGCGAGCCAAAGCCCGCCCCGCCAGGGTTACTTCTCGTGAGGGAAAAACAGGTTCAGCAAGATTGCGGTAATACCGCCGGCGGCGATACCGGAGGAGAGCAGGGTTTTTAACCACTCTGGCGCAAACTGCAGGATCAGCGGCTGCTGCGACACGCCAAGCCCTACTGCCAGCGAGAGCGCCATAATCATAATTGCCCGACGATTTAGCGGCTCGCGTGAGACAATACGTACGCCGGATGCGGCAATGGTGCCGAACATCACAATCGTCGCGCCACCCAGTACCGGCTCCGGAATATGTTGTACAAAGCCGCTTACCGCAGGAAACAGACCCAGCACGATCAGCATTAACGCCACCACAAAGCCGACGTAACGGCTGGCAACGCCGGTCAGCTGGATAACGCCGTTGTTCTGACCGAAGCAGGAGTTAGGAAAAGTGTTAAACAGCGCAGAGACAAAAGAGTTAAAACCATTTGCCAGCACGCCGCCTTTCAGACGTTTCATATAAAGCGGTCCGCTAACCGGCTGCTCTGAGACATCAGAGGTGGCGGTAATATCGCCGATGGTTTCCAGCGAGGTCACCATAAATACCAGCATCAGCGGAATCAGCAGGTTCCAGTCAAAGCCCAGGCCATAATAGAGCGGCATCGGCACAGCCACCAGCGCACTGTTGGCTGGGGTGGTGTTTTCCGGCAGCATGTCCAGCGCCCATGCCAGCAAATAGCCCACCGCCATTGCAATCACCAGTGAGGCGACGCGCAGGTAAGGGTTCCGCTGACGATTGAGGATAATGATCACCGCCAGAACCGCGCCTGCCAACAGCAGATTTTTCGGCGCGCCAAAGGTATGATCGTTCATCGCGGCAAAGCCGCCGCCAATAGAAGTTAAGCCCACCTGAATCAGCGACAGACCGATAATCATTACCACGATACCGGAAACCAGCGGCGTAATAATCCGGCGCGCCAGATGCAGTACACGGGAAATTATCATTTCAGTGCAGGAGGCGACCATCAGCGTGCCGAATAAAGCAGCCATCATCGTGGGGACATCGGCACCGCCATTTTTCAATGCCAGACCGCCCATTATCAGTGGGCTTACAAAATTAAAGCTGGTGCCCTGGATAGAGAGGAGCCCTGAGCCTACCGGCCCCCAGGTTTTAATCTGCAAAATCGACGCCACGCCAGAGGCAAACAGCGACATGCTGATAATGTGCTGCGTATCCTGAGCGGGCAGCCCAAGGGCCTGACAAATCAGCAGCGCAGGAGTAATTACCGCCACGAACATTGCCAGCAGATGCTGGCAGGCGGCAAAGAGGGTTTGCGCCAGCGGTGGGCGATCTTCCAGGCGATAAATGAGTTCGCTCTTCGGCGTCACGCCGGTGGCGGACGGGGCGATTTCATGAGGATTGGCGGACATGATTAGGGTTCCCTGAGAAACAAAGTGGCGATTGTAATTCACTGCATCTTAAAAGCAATCGTTTGCTCAGCTGCTGTGTTTATGGCACACCGGTTATTTAAACAGGATTTGTCCGGGATCAGAAAAGAGACGTCAGGCGTTAGTGTAGCGATCGGTTTCCGGCAGCCAGCGTTCAATTAACGCCTGCGCCTGTTGCGGATAATGCTGGTGGATATGGCGTGCAATACGCTGTACTTCAGGGATCAGGGCCTGATCACGCAGCAGGTCGGCCACTTTAAACTCCGCGTTGCCGGTTTGCCGTGTGCCCAACAGCTCTCCAGGTCCGCGAATTTCCAGATCGCACTGGGCAATAACGAAGCCGTCATTGCTGTCGCGCAGCACCTGCAGGCGCTTTTGCGCCGTTTTGCTCAGTGGGGATTTATAGAGCAGTACACAATGAGAGGCAACCGCACCACGGCCAACGCGGCCACGAAGCTGATGCAACTGAGCAAGGCCCAGACGTTCCGGGTTTTCAATAATCATCAGGCTGGCGTTGGGGACATCCACGCCGACTTCAATGACCGTGGTCGCGACCAGCAGTTGCATCTTGCCCTGTTTGAAAGCCTGCATCACATCCTGCTTTTCCTGTGGCTTCATGCGGCCATGAACCAGGCCTACCTGTAAATCAGGCAGCGCCAGCTTTAACTCTTCCCAGGTGGCTTCCGCCGCCTGCGCTTCCAGCAGGTCGGACTCTTCAATCAGGGTGCATACCCAGTAAGCCTGGCGGCCTTCTGTGTGACAGGCGCTTTTTACCCGTTCAATAATCTCAGCGCGTCGCGAATCAGGGATGGCCACCGTGGTGACCGGCGTGCGTCCCGGAGGAAGTTCATCGATAACCGAGGTATCCAGATCGGCATAGGCGGTCATTGCCAGCGTACGCGGGATCGGTGTTGCGGTCATAATTAACTGATGAGGATGGAACCCTTGCTCCTCGCCTTTTTCCCACAGCGCAAGCCGCTGGTGGACGCCGAAGCGATGCTGCTCATCGATAATCACCAGCGCCAGACCATTAAACTGCACCTGTTCCTGAAAAATAGCGTGCGTGCCCACCACCATAGAGACCTGGCCGCTGGCAATGGCTTCCTGCTGGGCCAGCCGCGCTTTGCCTTTTTGTTTGCCCGCCAGCCAGCCTACCTCGATGCCCAGCGGGGCAAACCACTGCCGGAAATTGTTAGCATGCTGTTCAGCCAGTAGCTCGGTCGGTGCCATCAGCGCAACTTGCTTACCATGCGCAATCACATCCAGCGCAGCCAGGGCCGCAACCAGCGTTTTGCCAGAGCCAACATCGCCCTGAACCAGCCGCATCATGGGATAATCTTGGGTAAGATCCTGCTCAATCTCTTTAACCACCCGTTGCTGGGCTGCGGTCGGTTTAAAAGGCAGCGCCGCCAACAGACGATCGCGCAATGTATGGCGCGGCGGCATTGCCAGTGCATGATAGCGTTGAGCGCCAGCGCGTACCGCCAACATGCTGAGATTATGCGCCAGCAGTTCTTCAAGGATTAAACGACGTTGAGCGGGATGGCGGCCGCTTTCCAGATCAACCAGCTGGATATCTGGCGGTGGTCGATGCAGCGTGCGTAACGCATCAGGCAGGCTAAGCAGACCGCCGCTTAATTCGGCTGGCAGCAGCTCAGCAATCGGGCAGGTATCCAGTAACTGAAGCGCCTGATCGGTCAGGCTACGCAGCGTGGCCTGGCGAATTCCTTCTGTCGTGGGATAAACCGGCGTCAGCGTTTCCTGTAGCTCGGTGACGCTGTGCTCGCCCTGAATACGATACTCCGGATGGATCATCTCGGCACCGCGCTGGCCGCGTTTAATCTCGCCATAAGCCGTCACGCGCGCGCCGGGTGAAAGTCCATTCTTCATACCCGCGTTGAAATTGAAAAAGCGCAATGTCACTACGCCAGAACCATCGCTAATCTGGCTAACCAGCATCCGGCGGCGTCCAAAGGTTACGTCGGTATGCAGCACTTCACCTTCAACCGTCGCCCAGATCCCCGGCAGCAGGTCATTAATGCGGTAGAGTTGTGTGCGATCTTCATAGCGCAGCGGCAGATGCAGCAGCAAATCCTGCACGGTATGCAGCCCGATTTTCGCCAGCTTTCCGGCCTGGCTGGCGCCTACGCCGGAAAGCGTGCTGAGCGGAACGGCATCCAGCAGGTGGCCTTTCATCGTTTCGCCGTTGACTGCATGGCGGCCCACCACCCGGCATCGGCAACCACCTCGCCGTTGTCGTCGATCTCGGGGCGGGGCAGCCCTTTTTGTTTCGCCACGCGCGCCAGTACCGGATAACCACCTTCAAACAACAGGCGCTGCTGTTCCGAATGCGGCAGCGTACTGCTATCGCGCTGGTACATGCCAGCGTTTTGCCGCTGGCGCTGTGCCTCATACAGAATCAGCGCGGAGGCGACTGAAACGTTCAGCGACTGCACCATGCCCACCATAGGAATAATAATATCCCGATCGGCCAGTGCCAGCGCTTCCTGCGTAATGCCGGTTTTTTCCTGACCCATTAAAATACAGGTTGGCCGCGTATAGTCGATTTCACGAAAATCAACCGCTTTAGCGGAAAGGTTGGTCGCCAGAATCTGCATATCCTGCTGCTTCAGATGGGTTACCGCATCTGCGATTGTACGGTGGGTTTTCACCTGTACCCAGCTGTTGCTGCCGGCAGCAGAGGAAACCACAGTACGCATCCGGTTAGCAGGCCAGATGGCGTGAACTTCATGCACGCCCACCGCGTCCGCCGTACGAATGATGGCGGACACGTTGTGGGGTTTATGTACCTGCTCCATGCATACGGTAAGATCATGCTGGCGCGCGGCCAGCATCTCGCGTATACGAGCAAAACGTTGAGCATTCATGCGTTAGTTTCGGTTACGGTGAACTTTGATCACATCCGGCATTACGCGGATTTTGCGCATAATATTTGCCAAATGAACGCGATCGCGTGCCGTCAAACGAATAAAGGCGCTGTAAACGCGGCCGTCACGCTCTTCTGTGTTCAGGCTTTGAATATTCGATTTGGCTGTGTTAATTGCCGCCGTCAGGTTCGCCAGCGCGCCCTGATGGTTAAACATATCAACTTTGATCTCAGCGACAAACTCTTGCTCAGTCACCTTATCCCATTCCACCGCCATAAACTTCTCGGGCTCTTTTTGATAGCCACGAATGTTACGACACGATTCATGGTGAACCACTAATCCCTTACCGGGACTGATATGTGCCACAATCGGGTCGCCAGGAATAGGACGACAGCATTTGGCAAAGGTTATCAGCACGCCATCAGCGCCTTTAATAGGCAGCTTGCTGCGCGATGTGGAGTTGGTAGAAGCGCCGCCTGCCGTATCCAGCAGATTTTTTGCCACCACAACGCTCATCGCATTGCCCAGGCCGATTTCCGCCAGCAGGTCGTCCAGCGACGCCAGCCTCATCCGCTCCAGCTCTTGCTCAATGCTTTCCGGCGCAATCTCAGCCAGTTTACGGCTACCGCCCAGCGCATGGTTAAGCAGGCGTCGTCCCAGACTCACTGAGTCTTCGCGCTTGAGATTTTTCAGCAGTTGACGGATCTTGGCGCGCGCTTTTGAACTGACAACAAAGTTAAGCCAGGCGGCATTGGGGCGCGCGCCGGGCGCAGTAATGATTTCCACCGTCTGGCCGCTGGCCAGCGGCTGCGAAAGAGGATAGGGCTGACGATCGACGCGGGCACCCACGCAGGCATGACCAATATCGGTATGTACCGCATAGGCGAAGTCCACCGGCGTGGCGCCAGCAGGCAGTTCGACAATGCGCCCTTCCGGGGTGAAAACGTAAATCTCATCCGGGAAAAGATCGGATTTAACGCTTTCGATAAATTCAAAGGAGCTGCCGGCGCTTTGCTGCAATTCCAGCAGGCTTTGCAACCAGCGCTGTGCGCGAATCTGGGCTGTCGTGCCGCTCTCGCCTTGCTCTTTGTAAGCCCAGTGCGCCGCAACCCCCATTTCCGCCATCTGATCCATATCTTCCGTACGGATTTGCACCTCAACCGGCACGCCATGCGGACCAATCATCGAGGTATGCAGCGACTGATAGCCGTTTGCCTTCGGGATGGCGATGTAATCTTTCACCCGTCCCGGACGCGGCTTATACAGGCTGTGCATCTGACCCAGCACGCGATAACAGGTATCCACATCGCAGACAATCACGCGAAACGCGTAAATATCCATAATGGAGTGAAAGCGCTGCTCTTTCAGATGCATTTTGCAGTATATGGAATAGAGATGCTTTTCACGGCCAAAAACGCGACAGGGAACACCGGCTTCCTGCAAACGTCCTTCAATCTCCGCAAGGATTTTTTGGATCATCTCCTTACGGTTACCGCGCGCGGCTTTCACCACTTCTTTTATCACACGATAACGATTGGGATAGAGCGCTTCAAAACCCAGCTCTTCCAGTTCGGTTTTCAGATGATGAATACCCAGGCGGTGCGCCAGCGGACTATAGATTTCCAGCGTTTCACGTGCGATGCGCCGCCGTTTATCGGGCCGCAGCGAGCCCAGCGTACGCATATTATGCGTACGGTCGGCCAGCTTGATCAGGATGACGCGAATGTCCTGCACCATCGCCATGATCATTTTGCGGAAGTTCTCCGCCTGCGCCTCTTTTTTATCACGGAACTTCAGCTTATCCAGCTTGGATACGCCTTCAACCAGTTCGGCGACGCTTTTGCCGAACAGCTGTTCCATGTCCTGATAGGTGGCGGGAGTGTCTTCAATCACGTCATGCAGTAGCGCGGCCATGAGCGTTTCATAGTCGAGCTTCATTTCCGCCAGGATACAGGCGACGGCGACGGGATGGGTGATATAAGGCTCACCGCTGGAGCGAGTCTGCCCCTCGTGAGCATCACGTGCGACAAGGTAAGCTTGCTTGAGGCGCTTGATCTGCTCCTCAGGCAAGTATTGTTCAATCAGCTGATTGAGGCTTTCAAAAAGATACAAGGGCGAGCCTTCCGGCTAATTAACGACGACCTTCAGCGATAGCGGTAACAGCCTGCAACTCGGCGGCTTCTTGCTCATGCTGTTCCTGGCGCTCACGAACATCAAGGATCTGATTGGTGATCAGGCCTTCTTCGATTTCACGCAGAGCGATAACGGTCGGTTTATCGTTCTCTTCCGGTACCAGCGGATCTTTACCGCTCACCTGCATCTGACGTGCGCGACGTGCGGCGACCAGAACCAGGTCAAAACGGTTACCAATTTTCTCTACTGCGTCCTGAACGGTTACGCGTGCCATAAGTGTGCTACTCCACAGGTGAAGAAATGACTGGGCATAATACTGAAAGTGACTTCAGTCTGCCAATAGTTTGCTGATTAATGCATCATGCCGGGCTTTTTGACGGCCCATACGCAGACGCTCAGCGCGAATAATGGTTTTGAGATCCGATAGCGCCAGATCAAAATCATCATTAACAATTAAATAGTCGTACTCGGCATAGTGGCTCATTTCTGCTACGGCCTGAGCCATACGGCGAGCAATAACCTCTTCGCTATCCTGACCGCGACCGCGTAAGCGGCGATCCAGCTCCTCTTTTGAAGGCGGCAAAACAAAAATACTGCGTGCCGAAGGCATTTTCTGCCGAATCTGCTGCGCGCCCTGCCAGTCAATATCCAGAAAGACATCAACGCCGGTTGCCAGCACTTGAGCAATGGCCTCACGCGAAGTGCCATAATAATTGCCAAACACTTCAGCATGCTCAAGAAAAGCATCCTGCTCAATCATCGTTTCAAACTCTTGTTTAGAAACGAAATAGTAGTGCTCGCCGTGCTGCTCGCCGGGACGCATTCCGCGCGTAGTATGCGAAATGGATACCTGTGTATCGTAGAGCGGCTGCGTTTTCAGCATAGCCTGAATCAGGCTGGATTTGCCTGCGCCGCTGGGGGCGGAAATTATATAAAGCGTGCCTTGAGCCATGATAGTTCTTGAAGTGTGTGAAAGAGCGGAGTCTGTTTCCTGCACAGTATACACGGCTTGCCGCCGCCATGCAGCGTTTGCGCCGTTCCGCTGTGGTTTTTCTTGTTTTATGGAAAGTATGCCGCGTAAGGCGGAGCGGTTTGCACGCTTTGCAGTAAAAATCCCTGCGTAGTTTTCCAGTTTCATTCTTTGCTTCTCGCTGCGTTGCCTTTAATCCGTTTTACTGAGGCAGTTGAAAGCAAGGAGGAACTATGTCAGGAAAGATGGCCTTATGGCTGCTGTGCCTGTTTGCCGGCGCAGCGCAGGCGCTGTGCCCTCGCTGGACGCCAGCAAGGGCATCGGAAGAGATCGCTTATCTTCAGCAGCAGCTACGCAACTGGGACAATGCTTACTATCGTGACGGCCAGACGCTGATTGATGACGCGCTTTATGACAGCCTGCAACAGCGGTTACGGCAATGGCAGCGCTGTTTTCAACCCGCAACGGTGCCGGATCGTTCGGTCTGGGCAGATAACGGTACGGTCGATCATCCTGTTGCCCATACAGGAGTAAAAAAATTACCGGATAAGCTGGCGGTAGCCTACTGGATGCAGGGCAAAGGGCCATTATGGATACAGCCGAAAGTTGATGGCGTCGCCGTAACGTTAGTGTATCGTCAGGGAAAACTGGCCTCGTTGATTAGCCGTGGCGATGGCCTAAAAGGGCAGAACTGGCTGAATAAAGCCGCTTATATTCCCGCGCTTCCTCAAGTCATTCCCGATAAAAGGCCTGTACTGGTATTGCAGGGTGAACTCTTCTTAACCGTGACCGATCATCAACAGGCCACAGACGGCGGGAAAAACGCGCGTGCTCAGGTCGC
The DNA here is from genome assembly GCF_002101395.1 of Pantoea alhagi. Lineage (NCBI taxonomy): Bacteria > Pseudomonadati > Pseudomonadota > Gammaproteobacteria > Enterobacterales > Erwiniaceae > Pantoea > Pantoea alhagi. The sequence continues at coordinate 1,691,736 of NZ_CP019706.1, forward strand.
GGGTGCGCTAATGCGCCAACAGCCTTCGTCCTTGCTTTCACGGCTGGGTATCTTTATTTGGGCGTGGCCAGATGGGCCACAAACTATGGCGCAGCGGCAAACGGCACTTAAGCAGTTAGGCTTTGGCTTAGCCAGCGCCTGGACACAGCCGGTAAACAGTGAAGAAGAGGTGGCTTTGTGGCGTGCGCGTTGGTTTCGCGCGCCGCTTCCTTTTGTGACTGATGGCGTGGTGATTCATCAGGATCGCCGTTCAGCCGGTAAGCAATGGTTGCCCGGAAACAGTGAAGAAGTGGCTGCCTGGAAATATAACCCGCCGGTTATCAGCAGCGAAGTGCAGTCCATTGATTTTCCAATAGGGCGCACCGGGAAAATCTCGGTAGTGCTAAACGTTGCGCCCGTGCAGTTGGATGATAAAACCGTGCGTCGAGTGAGCCTGGGTTCTTTGGCGCGGTGGCAGGCATTAAATATTGTTCCCGGCGATCAGGTAGCAATTAGTCTGGCAGGGCAGGGAATCCCGCATCTTGAAAAAGTGATTTGGCGAGTTATGCAACGCCATCGGCCTGAACCTCCAGCTTCGCAGAATTATCACAGCCTGAGCTGCTTTTATAACAGTGCGGAATGTCGGAAACAGCTGCTTTCCCGTCTGAGCTGGTTAAGCCAACGGGAAGGGCTCGATTTACCGGGAATCCAGCGCAGTACCTGGCAGCGCCTGCTGCAGCATCCAGATTTCGTACATCTTTTTTCCTGGCTCAACATGAGTAGCGAGCAGCTTTCAGACGTGCCGGGTATAACGCCGCAACGGGCCAGGCAAATCGTACATTACTTTAACCAGGTGCAGCATCAGCCTTTTCGCCGTTGGGTAAAGGCGCTTGGTGTTCCTTTACCCACTGCCGCGCTCAACGCGTTACCGGATAATAACTGGCCTCAGCTGCTGTCGCGCAGCCTGCAAAGCTGGCAACAGTTGCCTGGCATCGGCAAAACACTGGCACAGCGCATTGATCTCTGGCTAAAGGATAAACAGGTAAAAGAAATGATCGATGTTATTCAGCAGTGGCAAGCGGCACGAAAAGGAAAGGAAGAGGCGTCGTTACCGGATTCTGAATCGCTGGCGTTGCCGGTAAGTCAGCCTGCTAATGTTCCGGATGTGGGTAATTGAAAATGGGCAGCCCCAGACGAAAGCGCAACGCCAATAGACGGGAAAGAAAGCCGAACAGCAAGGTAATAAGGATTACCGTTTCATGAGATAGCGGCGTTTTTAGCAGCAAGATATAAAGCCAGCCTGCAGCAAAAGCGATCCCGGCATACAGTTCTTTCTGAAACACCAGCGGAATACGGTTGCAAAACATATCACGCAGTACGCCGCCGAACACACCGGTAATGACTGCGCTAATAGCAGCAATAATGGAAGCGTGTCCCATATCAAGCGCAACCTGAGCGCCAATAATGGAAAAAACCACTAACCCTAATGCGTCCAGCACCAGAAATACCTTGCGAAGATGGGTCATCAGAGGAGCAACAACCGTGGTGACTACGGCTGCGGCAGCAACAATCATGATGTATTCAGGATGCTTTACCCAACCGAGCGGGTAATGACCTAACAGCATGTCACGCACTGAACCACCGCCAATGGCGGTTACCGACGCAATAATAATAACGCCGAAGAGATCCATTTTTCGTCGTCCGGCAGCAAGCGCGCCGGTCATGGCTTCGGCAGTAATGCCAATGATATAGAGTACGGTCAGTAACATAGCCAGCTCCAGGGAAACAGTGGCAAGCCTACAGCGCTTCTCTGAGTGTAGACGAGTGAAAATTTCTAAGGCATTCGCTTTCGGATTATCTTTGTTTATGCGAAGCGGGGAGAAAGGACGCCAAAAAATAAAAAAAGCGCGCTGTAGCAGCGCGCTTAGTAAAAATACCTGTTTACAGGCATTTATCCACCCATTAACAGCTTTTATTATTATATTAATTTTTCATTCTTTTTAAACGTCCTGGCCGCGCCCGTTTTACGCAGCACAATCTGTTTGAGTTCGAGTATCAGCGGATCCTGACTCCTCAAGAGCATTAAAACCCAAACCAGTCCGCCAGCGGCAATTTGAATGGTAAGCGTAAGCGCAACCGGCAGCATCTCTTCTAATGCGTAGCCAAGCGCGTAGCTAATCCAAAGCGTTGGCAGCGCCATACGCAGCGGCAGCCACTGGCTGGTTAAATAAGCTTTAGCGCTGGCACCCAGAATTGGGCGTATTAATACAAAATAGTTTGTCAGCGCGGTGAAAATTTGTAACGCGGTAAAACCGATAGTGGCACCTGTCAGCCCGCCCCACTGCGCGCCTAACCAGATAACCGGTACAGAAATCGCTAACCGAAGCGCATTAAGCTTTGAACTGATATCAACTGCACCTTTTGCCATTACCAGAGCGCCTACAGGATTGTTAATGGCTCGCATGATGCCTGCGATACACAATATCTGCAGGACCGGTGCAATAAACAACCAGCGCTCGCCAAACAAGCTCAACACTAAATTATGAGCGATGCCAGCCATACCCAATAGCGCAACGAAATTCAGCAGGCTCATGATGGATAACATCTTATAGAAGTTATGTCGTAAACGTGGCTGGTCATCCTGCATCTGCGCAAAGGCGGGAAATAACACGCGCGACAGAATAGGGTTGATCTTTGCAGGCGGCATAACGGCAAAGTTATAAGCCAGGTTATATCCTCCGGTTGCAACCGCACCCAGCAGGCGTGACAGCAGCATAGTAGGCATATTCATACCAAGCTGGTTAATCAGACTATCTGCTGTCAAATAGCCGCCGTAACGTAAATTACTGCGCACGCTCTTCAACTCAAAAACAAATTGAGGGCGGTATATTTTTCCACCGTAGTAGCAAAACAGCAGCATGCGTATGGAAATCATCGTCAGGTATCCCCAGATAGCGCAAAGCGCCGAGGGCGACCATACAGCAGAAAGTAACGTCACAGCAAACCCTGATATTGCTGCTATAACCTCGGTACGCCCTATAAGCGTAAACGCCAGCTCTTTTTGCAATAAAGCCCGAAACTGCTGTCCCTGCGGAATGATAAGAAAGGCAACAGATAGCGTCTCAATAAGCTCATTCAGTTCTGGTTGCTGAAGTAATACGCTAATAGCATGGCTACTCAAATAGATAATGGCGAAAACGGCCAGGCCAATAAAAATATTTAGCCAGTATAAAGTTGATAGCTCCGTTTCAGACATGCTTTTCCGCTGTATAACTGAGTTGGATAAACCAAAGTCGGAAAGCGTATCTACCAGCGTTAAAATAACCAAAGCAATAGTTAATAAACCAAATTGTTTCGGATCAATCATTCTGGCAAGCAGAGCTAGCTGCAAAATGCCAAGTCCAATCGTCATTACTGAAGAAATGGCTGACCATTTTGCACCATTAATTGCTTTTTGTTTCAAAGACATCTTATATCCGTGGTGCTAAAGAAAACGGTGTTGGCAAAACACCTTAAAATTATTTTTTATTTTATAGAAATAAAAATGCTTTTTATTATAATGCTATAGCAAGGTAATCATCCCTGAAACCAGGCAGTCCATGCTGAGTCCGCCAGCTTTTTATCACATCTACCATGCTTTGTGGTGTGCTGATATTAAAATCCTGAGGATAAAGAATAAGATCGGTACCCGCGGGATGTCCTGCTAACAGAACAAATTCCGTCACTGCTTGCAATAATCCTTCGGTAGTTTCGAAATCAGCTAATAATATTTTACGTGCAATATTAACAAATTCTTGCTCAGTAAAGTCTTGCAGAGATATGCGTTCCATAGGAAATTCCTGGAATGTCTGATTATTAGAAATTGCTGTGTGCAGGAAGATTTATAACTTTTTTCCTGTTAAGAATCACCATGAGAAATATCTGAAACTAGAAATCCAATAGTAAATGGATGTTAGAAATGAATGTATTAAAAAAAACAAATCAGAAAAGGAATGATTACGCTTAAGTAGTTTTTAATGAATTAAGGAATAATTCACGGGTGCTAATATTAATTCACTGATTATATGGTTTTTTTTAGTTGTTGCTTCAGATTTATCGCATTCTTCATAGATAAGTTGGGCTAATAATAGCTCTTTTTTTTACACATAAATGTGTAAATTTTCTGCACGGTTATTCCATGCTAAGTTTTTATCAGATCCGGAGGTAGCTAAAAAGAGTGGTTAAAAAGCAGCCCGAATGCTGTCTGTGCCATCTGATAAAGATGGTATAACAGAGTCATGACATGACTCTTTACCGACCTGACCCTGAATAAAATCAGCAAGATAAGAGTATCTGGTATCGCGACTGATTAAATTTATGAAAAGCGGCGTCAGGTCTGCTTTCTTGATAACGCAGAAAAGCGCCAACAGGATGACGCTTTCTGGCGCTTCGATATCAGGAACAGGCCGTTACGCGCTGATAAAGCCGCTGCAGGTTCTGCTCCAGTAGTGCTAATTCCTGTTGGAATTTTTCATCGGAGGTTAAAGGTTGACGAAAATGGGTCAGCAGCACCTGCGCACCTTCCTGATTAGGGACAATACGCATCGGCATATAGATCTCCTTACCAAAACCATTATCAATCCAGTAATCCATTACCCCATAGGTGTTGTGCCCGGAAAAGCGGACCTTTAACGCTCCATCAGTGCCTTTGGCTTTCCAGTAACTGCCTTCTGCCTGTAACGGCGCTTCGCCTAACTGGGAAACCCACTTTGGGAAATATTCTGGTTTCCAGATAGTTTCATAGAGATCCAGCCAATGGCGTGTGATGGTCAGACTCAGCGTGTGTGATGGCAGCATGTTACCTCCAGAATTGGGCCTGAAACGATTTAAGCATTGCGTAAAGCGTAAGGGAATGAGGCAAAGGCGTAAAATCTTGTGCAGAAATCATTCACGCCCCGTTTGCTGGTTATTCGCCAGCAAACGCACATTGAAGCGAGTAACGCGGTAACCAATAAAAATAAAAAAGCCCGCAATTAACGGGCTTGATTGGTTTTCTGCTATTGAGTGCGACAGTTGGATCTCAATGTTGAGTAATGCTATATATGCTTTGATTTACAAGTGTTTTATCTAATCATCATTTCGATTAGCTACACCCTTAAGTACACCGTAAGCAGATGCTATGTTGTATATGCTGCTTAATTGCTCAACGCAGTGTGGCCACTGACTCCAGATCTCGCACTCATTGAATAGTACTGTTCTGTGCCGGGTTAGTAAGGCAGTCAAGCATGAACGCCCTAACTGTTGTCTAAGACTGGTTTTCAGCGCTATTACGCTGGGTTCTTTTGGGAGGGTAGTAAGACACTAGACTGGCCCCATAGATCACCAGACACTTCGCCTCTCTTAAAATAAGAGGTAGTCTTGGAACTATGATTAACACCAGTCAGAATAATAAGATGGTTGAAGTGTTATCAGGACCTGAGCGGCGTCGGCGTCGTACACCGCAGGAAAAAATTGCCATTATTCAGCAGACTATGGAACCCGGCATGACCGTGTCTCATGTCGCTCGCCTGCATGGTATCAATGCTAACCAGATCTTCAAATGGCGCAGGCAGTGTGAAGATGGTTCTCTGACCGCCGTGGCATCAGGTGAAGAGGTTGTACCCGCGTGTGAACTTGCTGCGGCCAATAAGCAAATCCGTGAACTCCAGCGCCTTCTGGGCAAAAAGACGATGGAAGCCGAGATCCTTAAAGAGGCCGTGGAGTTCGGTCGGGCAAAAAAATGGATTGCGCATGCGCCCTTGTTGCCCGGGGACGACGACTGACCGACGTCTGCGGGAGTATTGGTGTGTCGCGTGCGCAACTGAGCATCAGAATTCACCGGCCACCTGACTGGCAGGATCGCAGACGGCAGCCCCGCTCTGACGACACCGCCGTGTTATCCCGGATAAACACGGCGGTGTCTGACCTGCCGACGTATGGCTATCGCCGCGTGTGGGCGCTGCTGCGACGGGAGTCAGAGCGGGATGGCCTGCCTGTTGGTCAATGCGAAGCGGGTGTATCGCATTATGAGAGCACACCATCTGCTTCTTGAGCGTAAACCTGCTGATCCTCGCCAGAAGTGCGCCCACAAGGGGCGCGTGGCGGTAGCTGAAAGTAACCGGCGCTGGTGCTCAGATGGCGAAAAGCTGCGGGTGACCTTCGCACAGGACTGCTGTGACAGGGAGATCATTGACTGGGCAGCAAGCACCGGAGGCTATGACATAGAAACGGTGCAGGATGTGATGCTGGGCGCGGTGGAAAAACGCTTCGGAAGGCAGTTGCCCACAGAGTCGCTGGAATGGCTGACGGATAACGGTTCAGCCTACAGAGCGCATGAAACACGGGCGTTCGCCCGGATGCTGGGACCTGAGCCGTGCACAACAGCAGTTCGTAGCCCGGAAAGCAACGGCATAGCAGAAAGCTTCGTGAAAACGATAAAGCGGGACTACATCAGCTTCATGCCGAAACCGGACAGCGAGGCAGCGGTGACGAACCTGGCTGTGGCGTTCAGTCATTACAACGAACATCATCCGCACAGCGCGCTGGGATACCGTTCACCACGGGAATATATACGCAGGAAGTTATCGCAACCGTAAGAGAGAAAAGACGTCTGGATATATAGGGCCAAATCCATATGGGATTGAATAGCTATCTAAAGGTGCTGAAAAAGGCGCACGACCATTTCTACTTTTCATCACGCTGCCTTACACGCAATTGCCTTACTGAAAGGAGTTGAGGCAGGCGGTAAGGCGTTGCCGCTTTTCTCTCCGTCGAGATAGCCTCCTGAATATTTTCCTACTTCCGCTTTGCTGATGCAAGGTTGGGTCGCGCGGATGATTTTATTGCAGTCTCTACGCGAGGGGAGCGGATCTAATCCGATTTGTTCTTTACTATATCCCCTTTATTATTCATACGATATGTTCCACTATCCAGAACAAAATAACTCCCTGTATTTTCACTGTTCCTCACCATAAGGAGAGAGTTTTTTTCTGTACAATTCATCGGTGGTTTCATATCTTTGAAACAAAGATTGTCATATCCATCTGTTTCTTTATAACCATCGCCAAAATCCCAAAATACAACTACGAAAGATCCATCTGGGCTAGGCTTTGGAATACCATATTTTTCTTTCAATATGTTTTTATTTTCAAGCCACCAGATTATTTTCCCCTTATCTGTCGGTGGGAAGCTTCTAACTAAAACATCGCTATAGTTATTTTCCTGATGAACCGCGACAATCTCTACAGGACGTAAACACAGCCAAATCCAGTAACCCAGTAAAACACAAACAGCCAGGGAAAATAGAATCAAAATTTTTTTATTTATTACTTTCATTGCGCCCCCCTGTGATTTCTACGGTTGCTTCCATATTGGTCATAAATGGCTTGAAACCAAACTGATTGTACCGCTGGAGAACAAACCAGATGCGGAAGAAATGAAACTGGCTGAATTTTGTTTTCAGAATATCATCGCTGTCGAGGCCAAAGTGGTCCTGTACTTTGTAATGCACCACTGCCCGGTAATGGTCATTATCAACCTGTAGCGATTTTATAGTGATACTAATCAGACTCGTCTTTTACTATCTTCCCGTTTTTCCTCATGCGATATATTTCATCATGAGTAGTAAAAGAAAGTCCCATGTTTTTACTGTCACTAACAGAGAAAACTCTGTTTTTTTCTATACAATTTTTAGGTGGTTTCATATCTTCAAAGCAACGCCTGTCATATTTTCCTTCTTCTTTGTAGCCCTCACCAAAATCCCAAAATACTATGGAGAAAAAACCGTCATTTGCAGGTTTTGGAATATTATATTTTACTTTCAATATATCCTTGTTTTTTAGCCACCAGCTTATTTTCCCCCGATCAGTAAAAGGGAAATTTCTTACAAGAACAGAGCTAAACTCTCCATCCTCATGAACCGCCACAACCTCTACCGAACGTAACGACAACCGCAGGGAGATGCCCAGCAAGGCACAGCCAATCAGTAACAGAGCATAAAGCGTTTTTTTACTTTTTGCTTTCATCGCGGCTCCCGGAAATATCTATGGTGGCTTCCATATTGGTCATAAAAGGTTTAAAACCAAACTGATTGTATCGCTGGAGTACAAACCAGATACGGAAGAAATGGAACTGGCTGAATTTTGTTTTCAGCATATCGTCGCTGTCGAGGCCAAAGTGATCCTGCACCTTGTAATGCACCACTGCCCGGTATTCGTCTTTTTCAATCTGTAGTGACCTTATGGTTATATGCGTTACCCAGGTATCATGAACGGTAATGCCCATACCGTTATAATTATCCTGTAACCTGTCAAATTTGGGTAATTTGCCACCCAAAATAACTTTTCTTAGCCGGTCCTTCTCTCCCGCTGGAAAGTATTTATTTGCCCAATCGATATAAGAACTAAGAGCCTCTTTCAATAACAGACGTGTACTATTATCTGGTGAGTTATCCCTGATAATATGATCCTTTAAAGCCCTGTCCAGAGACACATCACGGAAGGGGGTTCCGTTGCCTTTCTGCATGTGAGTGATCATCTTTTCGATCAGGTGACTGTAAGGCCCGTAAAGGGAAAATTTGCGGGATAACGAGCGGAATTCATCAAACAGCATTGCGGCGCATTGCTGGCGGGTAATCTTTTCACTGTGGCTACGCAGATTACAGCAGAACATGGACTGAGGACGATCCATTGAAGAGCGCCGGGTCAGAGTGTAAGGATCAACCCGGTCAGAAATGTAATTCAGTCGGTAATAAGATTTTAACTGTGCTTCGGTCAGATCCCCGCAGCGCATATCACTGGCGTCGTAGTCGTCCATCCTGTTTTGGGTTTTGAAGATGGTGCAGGGAAACTGTAGTGCGGTCATCGTGATACATTCCTTGTGTTATCGTCCGTTGATGTCTTCACAAGGAATAATACGCGGTGAAAGGTCAGAGTGTAAACGTTGTACAGCCCCTGTCCGTAATTTTTTACAGATTCCGGGCAGGGGCATAGCGGACGCTCTACGCTCATTGCACCGTTTTTACGGAAAAAAAATAACAATTTAATAATAAAGAACTAATTATGTACCACGATACCAGTTCATCAATTTAATATACGCGTTGACTACAACAGCATGAAAATAAAAAAAGCCCGCAATTAACGGGCTTGATTGGTTTTCTGCTACTGGGTGCGACAGTATGCAATGCTACTCAATATTCTGAATCTGCTCGCGCATTTGCTCAATAAGCACTTTCAGTTCAATCGCTGAAGCGGTTACATCGGCATTAATAGATTTTGACGCCAGCGTGTTCGATTCGCGGTTAAATTCCTGCATCATGAAGTCAAGACGGCGGCCAACGGCCTCTTTCTTTTTCAGGATGTTATAGGTTTCTTTAACATGCGCTTCAAGGCGATCCAGCTCCTCGGCCACATCGATACGCTGAGCCATCATCACCAGTTCCTGCTCAACGCGATTGTTGTCCAGCTGTAGCTCGGCCTCTTCCAGTTTGGTTACCAGGCGATCGCGCTGCCATTTCAGCACCTCCGGCATCCAGGCGCGTACTTTCTTCACTTCAGCACTCACGCCCTCAAGGCGCTGCTCAATCATTGCTTTCAGCGCGGCGCCTTCGCTTTCACGCGCGGCGATAAAATCATCAATCGCCAGCTCCAGCGTGGCAATCAATTCTGCGTTAATCGCGTCTAAATCCTGATCTTCGGCGGACATCACGCCAGGCCAGCGCAAAATATCGACCGGATTAATCGCGCCATCGGCGTTTTGCTGTTTCACCCACTGCGCAGCTTCCAGTAACTGTTTGGCCAGCGGCTGATTCAGGATTAAGGCGCTTTGCGCGCTCGGGTCGGCATCGAAGCGTAAATTGCATTCAATCTTCCCGCGCGTCAGGCGATTACGCAGACGCTCACGAATAACCGGCTCCAGGCTGCGGAACTGCTCCGGCAGGCGAATATAAGTTTCAAGATAGCGCTGGTTCACGGAACGCAGCTCCCAGGCTGCGCTGCCCCATTCGCCTTTGGTTTCACGCCGGGCGTAGGCGGTCATGCTGCGGATCATTTTGCGTACCCGTATTCAGGAAAGATGGGGGAATTATAGCGATGCGTGCCTTCCCTTAACAGGTATAAGCGCCGGTTAACGGAAATAGCCGTTGATCATCATGAGTTATAAAAAGATTAATGCCGCTTCGCGCGCTGAAAAAGCATGTTCGGTAGGCAGGCAAGGCTGAAAACCGTATAATGCGCAGCCAATATTAGCAAGCCGGAGAAAAACCATGCGTCCAGCAGGCCGTCTCACACAGCAGGTGCGTCCCGTTACCCTGACTCGTCACTACACCAAACATGCAGAAGGTTCTGTACTGGTTGAATTCGGCGATACCAAAGTGCTTTGTAACGCGACCGTAGAAGAGGGCGTGCCGCGCTTCCTTAAAGGGCAGGGACAGGGCTGGATTACTGCCGAATACGGCATGCTGCCGCGCTCAACCCACAGCCGCAATGCGCGTGAAGCCGCAAAAGGTAAACAGGGTGGACGTACGCTTGAGATCCAGCGTTTGATTGCGCGCTCGCTGCGCGCCGCAGTGGATCTCAAAGCGCTGGGTGAATATACCATTACTCTTGATTGCGATGTGCTGCAGGCTGACGGCGGTACCCGTACAGCTTCCATTACCGGTGCCTGTGTGGCGTTAGCAGATGCGCTGAATGCGCTGGTTGCTGCCGGCAAGCTGGCGAAAAACCCGATGAAAGGCATGGTAGCGGCCATTTCCGTTGGCATTGTTAACGGCGAAGCGCTGTGCGATCTGGAATATGTCGAAGACTCTGCGGCTGAAACCGATATGAATGTGGTGATGATGGAAGATGGCCGCATGATTGAAGTTCAGGGCACAGCCGAAGGCGAACCCTTCAGCCACGAAGAATTGCTGACGCTGCTGGCGTTAGCGCGAGACGGCATCGATACCTTGATTCAGGCGCAGAAGGCGGCGCTAAGCAACTAATTATTTCAGGCGACCAGAGAGTCGCCTTTTTTATCGTTAAATTTCGAGGAGAGTAAAGATGAAAGCCTGGCAGCGTGAGTTTATTGAGTTTGCATTAAACAAGCAGGTATTAAAATTTGGCGAATTTACCCTGAAATCGGGACGTAAAAGCCCCTATTTCTTTAATGCCGGCCTGTTTAATACCGGACGCGACCTGGCACTGTTGGGCCGTTTTTACGCGCAGGCGCTGGTTGATTCCGGCGTTGACTTCGATTTGTTGTTTGGTCCGGCTTACAAAGGCATCCCCATCGCCACGACTACTGCCGTTGCGCTCGCGGATCATCACCAGCGCGACGTGCCTTACTGCTTTAACCGTAAGGAAGCCAAAGATCACGGCGAGGGCGGAACGTTAGTCGGCAGTCCGTTACAAGGACGCGTAATGCTGGTCGATGACGTCATCACCGCTGGCACTGCCATCCGTGAATCAATGGAAATTATCGCGGCTAACGGTGCCAGCCTGGCCGGCGTGTTGATTTCACTGGATCGTCAGGAGCGGGGACGCGGTGAAATATCAGCGATTCAGGAAGTAGAGCGCGACTATCAATGCCACGTTACCGCCATTATCACGCTGAGTGATTTGATCGAATACCTCGAAGAAAAGCCTGAAATGGCTGACCATCTGGCTGCAGTACGTAGCTATCGTCAAACCTACGGTATCTAAGCGTAGATGCTGTTGTATCGCCGGGCTTGTGCTGACCCGGCGACATTTATGCACTCGCGCTATACCAGCTGCGCCGCTAACAGTGGCCAGCGTACGTCAAACTCCTGTGTAGGCAAATAGCGGAACTCTGAGCGCACAAAGCGCGACAGCATACCTTCACAAAAAGCCAGCAGCTGGCTGGCAAGCAGCGTTTCGTCGGTGGCGAAGCCTTGCCCTTCACGCATTTTGCGCTCGCGCATCACCTGCCTCAACTGGGCTTCGATACGCTCGAAAAGCTGGTTAATGCGGCCCTGCAAACGATCCTGTTCGAACATCAGCGCATGACCGGTAAGAATACGCGTCAGGCCAGGGTTAAGCTCGCCAAAACCTAAGATTAGCTGCACGATCATACGCAAACGCGTCATGGTCTCTTTTTCATCTTTCAGAATCGCGTTGATGCGGGTGATCAGGCTATCTTCAATAAACTCGATCAGGCTATCAAACATGCGCGTTTTACTGGGAAAATGACGGTAAAGCGCAGCTTCGGAGACGCCTACCGTAGCGGCCAGCTTAGCGGTAGTAATACGCTGACTCCCGTCGCTGGATTCCAGCATTTGCGCCAGAGCCTGCAGGATTTCATCGCGACGATTCCTTTTCGCGCTTTTTTTTTCTGCCATGACGTTATAAACCCCTGAGATTTATCATAAACGGGCAAAGGCCCACGCAACATCCGTGAGAAGGCATCTCACGGTGCTGAAAAATAAACAAGTCGGGTTGCGGAGGGTGTTGCTGTGCGTTTAATTCCGGCCAGAGTGACCGAAACCGCCTTCACCACGCGCGCTGGCGTCAAAATCTTCAACCAGATTAAATTCTGCCTGCACGACCGGCACGAAAACCAGCTGAGCAATGCGCTCGCCAGGCTGGACAGTAAAGCTCTCCTGGCTGCGGTTCCATACGGAAACCATTAGCTGCCCCTGATAATCAGAGTCAATCAGCCCAACCAGGTTGCCCAGTACAATGCCATGCTTATGACCCAGGCCTGAGCGCGGCAAAATAACGGCGGCCAGAGAGGGATCGGCAATATGAATCGCCAGGCCGGTTGGCAGCAGCGTTGTGGCGCCGGGCGCCAACTCCTGCGGGGCATCAAGACAGGCGCGCAAATCCAGGCCTGCGGAGCCGGAAGTGGCATAGGTCGGCAGGGGGAATTCGTTACCTACGCGCGCATCAATAATCTTAACGTCGATTTTTTTCATCATAACGGCTGACAATCTCGTCTAATAATTGCTGGCCAAGGAGAGTTTTATCTGCGAGAGGCAAAACTTTTTCTCCCTCCTGCCAGAAAAGGTGAAGAGCATTAGTATCGCTGTTGAAACCTTGCCCGGATTTGGATACATCATTGGCGCAGATCAGGTCCAGATTTTTCCGCACACGTTTTTGTTGAGCGTATTCTTCCACATTACGGGTTTCAGCAGCAAACCCTACAACATAGGGGCGCCCTTCCTGCATAGCGCCAACGCCTGCGACAATATCGGGGTTTTTTACCATTTTCAGCGTAATTTCATCACCCTGCTTTTTGATTTTTTCTGGCGCTACCTCTGCTGCGCGGTAGTCTGCCACGGCTGCGCTGCCAATGAAAATATCTTGCTGCCTAATATGCAACATTACCGCCTTTTCCATCTCTAGCGCGCTGGTAACGTCAATACGCGTTACGCCTGCGGGCGTCGCCATCGCGACCGGACCAGCGACCAGGGTAACGTTGGCACCACGCGCGGCCGCAGCGGCCGCAATAGCGAAGCCCATCTTACCCGAGCTGTGATTAGAGATATAACGCACCGGGTCGAGCGCTTCGCGCGTTGGGCCAGCGGTAATCATAATATTAAGGTGTTGCAGATCGTTGACGGGCATTGACCAGGCAACAGCGTGGTCAACAATTGCCAGCGGGTCGAGCATGCGGCCCGGCCCCACATCGCCGCACGCCTGGCTGCCGCTGTCCGGCCCCCAGATCAACACACCGCGTCCCGTGAGGCGCTGCAAGTTTTCCTGGGTAGGCAGGGCGCGGTACATTTGCTGATTCATGGCGGGCACCACGGCAATGGGCGCTGCGGTGGCCAGGCAGAGCGTGGTGACCAGATCGTTAGCCATGCCTGCCGCTACGCGTGCAATTAAATCCGCTGTGGCGGGTGCCAGAATAACCAGATCGGCCCATTTCCCCAGCTCAATATGCCCCATTGCGGCCTCTGCCGCCGGGTCGAGCAGATCGTCATAAACCGGATAACCGGAAACCGCCTGAAGCGTCAGCGGCGTGATAAAGGCTTTAGCGGCCTCAGTCATGACTACGCGAACTTCCGCGCCGCGATCGCGCAAGCGCCGCACCAGTTCAGGCGTTTTATACGCCGCAATGCCGCCACTGACGCCCAATACAATATGTTTACCGGTTAATCCCATCATATTCGCTTCTGCCCTTATTGACCTTTTGACGGACCAGGTCTGTCACAATGGCGCGATTTTAACACATTCTGTTGACCATGCCGTTTAGCATCCAGCCACCTTTGCGAGACGTCCCGAAAAGTTAAATCCTGCCGCTGGTTGCATTGCGTTGACCGGCGCAGAGTAGTGGCCGGACAGTAACAACAGCCAGCAGGAGAGGCGCGTGTTAAAACCCCGGGAAAAGTTAGAGCAGATGGGCGCATCAGCGTTAAGCGATGCGGAGTTGCTGGCTATTTTTTTACGTACCGGCACATGCGGCAAGCCGGTCATGGCCCTGGCGCATGAACTGCTGGCGACGTTTGGCTCTCTGTATTTGCTAATGAGCGCTGAAAAAAGCGCATTCGATACGATTAAAGGCGTGGGAAATGCCAAACTGGCGCAGCTGCATGCCGTAGCAGAGCTGGGTCGACGTTTTTTCCATGCGCAGCTGGCACGGGAAAACGTGCTGGAGAATCCTCAACTGACGCAGCAGTATCTGCAAAGCGTGCTGGCGCATCAGGAGCGCGAAATTTTTATGGCTATCTTTCTCGATAATCAGCATCGGGTGCTGCAGGCTCAGCAGATGTTTATCGGCACCATCGCCAGCGTAGAGGTACATCCGCGCGAAATTGTACGTGTGGCGCTAAAGCTTAATGCCGCAGCGCTGATTCTGGCGCACAATCACCCGTCTGGCCGCGCCAAGCCAAGCGCCGCCGATCGGGATATTACCCAGCGTATTAAGCAAGCCTGCCTGCTGATGAATATTCGTGTGCTCGACCATTTAGTGATTGGCAGGGGAGAATACGTTTCTTTCGCCGAGCGCGGCTGGCTTTGAGAGCAAAAAATGCCTGTTTTCTGTGCTATTTCGGCGATCCAGAGGGATCTTTATCTGTTCGGGACTTGAGCGCTGGCAATACAAGGCGTATACTACGCCACCTTTGAGAATCTCGGGTTTGGCGTTTAGGCCTGCTCAGCGGGTTCACATGGAACTCGCCTGGATGGGCTACAAGCCTGACGAGGCGGCCAAGACCTAATTTTTAAAGCTCGAGCTGATTTGATTTTTGGAGAATTGACATGTCACGAGTCTGCCAAGTAACTGGCAAGCGTCCGGTGACCGGTAACAACCGTTCCCACGCAATGAACGCGACGAAACGCCGTTTCCTGCCGAACCTGCACTCTCACCGTTTCTGGGTTGAGAGCGAGAAACGTTTCGTTACTCTGCGTGTATCTGCTAAAGGTATGCGTGTAATTGATAAGAAGGGCATCGATACGGTTCTGGCCGATCTGCGTGCCCGTGGTGAGAAGTACTAAGGAACTGAATCATGGCTAAAGGTATTCGTGAGAAGATCAAGCTGGTTTCCTCTGCTGGTACAGGTCACTTCTATACCACCACGAAGAACAAACGTACTAAGCCGGAAAAACTGGAACTGAAAAAGTTCGATCCGGTTGTACGCCAGCACGTGATGTACAAAGAAGCTAAAATTAAATAATTGCGGCTTCCATGAAAAACCCGGCTTCGGCCGGGTTTTTTGTTTTTATGAAACCGTAAAACGTGAGGAGCTGTCATGCCTGAATTACCTGAGGTAGAAACCAGCCGTCGCGGCATTGAACCGCACCTGGTAGGCGAAACCATTCTGCACGCGGTGGTGCGTAATCCGCGTTTACGCTGGCCTGTATCGCAGGAGATTCATGCACTGAGCGATCAGCCGGTGCTGAGCGTACAGCGTCGCGCAAAATATCTGCTGCTGGAGCTGCCTGAAGGCTGGATTATTATTCACCTTGGCATGTCAGGCAGCCTGCGCGTATTGCCAGAGGCGATTCCTGCGGCAAAGCACGATCATGTCGATTTGGTCATGAGCAACGGTAAAGTGCTGCGCTATACCGATCCCCGCCGCTTTGGCGCCTGGCTGTGGAGTAAGGATTTGCAGGCGAGCAATGTGCTGGCGCATTTGGGTCCGGAGCCGTTAAGCGAGCATTTTAATACCGACTATCTGTTGGAAAAGTCACGCGGGAAACGTACCGCCATTAAACCCTGGCTGATGGATAATAAGCTGGTGGTGGGCGTAGGTAATATTTATGCCAGCGAGTCGCTGTTTGCCGCCGGGATCTTGCCCGATCGACCGGCCATGTCGTTGAGTCATGAAGAGATCGCGCTGCTGGTTAAGGTGATTAAAGCAGTATTGCTGCGCTCAATTGAGCAGGGCGGCACCACGCTACGTGATTTCCTGCAGAGCGATGGCAAGCCAGGTTACTTTGCTCAGGAACTACAGGTTTATGGCCGCGCCGGTGAGCCCTGCCGCGTATGTGGTACACCGATCGAAAGCGCTAAACATGGGCAGCGCAGCACCTTTTTCTGCCGTAGCTGCCAGAAATAACGCTGGCGACTTAGCTGGCCAGTTTTGTCAGCAGCGCCTGCCAGACTGACTCTGGCAGAAAAGCTTTTACTTCGCCGCCGTGCCGGGCCACTTCTTTTACCAGCGAAGAAGAAATGAAAGAGTACTCTTCCGCAGGCATCAGAAAAACGCTTTCCAGGGTCGGGAGAAGGTGGCGATTCATATGCGCCAGCTGCATTTCATATTCAAAATCAGATACCGCCCGCAGGCCGCGCACCAGAACATTGGCCTGGCGATCGCGGGCGAAATTCGCCATCAGATCGCTAAATCCGGTGACTTCCACATTGGGTAAATGAGCCGTGGCCTGCTGCGCCAGCGCAACGCGCTCTTCCAGGCTGAACAGCGGTTTCTTGCCTGGGCTGGCGGCGATAGCCAGAATAATATGATCAAACATCAGCGCTGCGCGGCTCAGAATATCCAGATGACCCAGAGTAAAAGGATCAAAGGTGCCGGGATAGATAGCCCTGGTACTCATTTTTTGTCTCCGCTAGTCGACGGACCCAGCGCCCACAGCGCCGCGTACTTATTAAAGGTGTATTGCGCATTCACTACCGCCAGCAGCCAGCCCTGGCTTCCGTCAAGGAAACCGGCGCGCAGCAGCAGCGTTTTGCAGAATGCGCCCAGCGTATGGCTGAACACAGAGAAAATGCCGCAGCGTTTACCCTGCTGATGACGCTGCAACGCCCAGGCTTCCGCATAGGCGAGTTGTTTACGCTGAAAGGCGCAAAAATCGCGACAGGTGAGATGTTGTAGATGTCCCGCCAGCGGCACAACCTGCGCCTGCTCCGTCTCCAGGGATTCATGTACCTGATGATCGTTATAACTATAGGTGCGTGGGTAGAGACGCACCACGCGATCGGGATACCAGCCGCTGTGACGCATAAAGCGTCCTAAAAACAGGTTCAGCCGCCCAAGGCTGTAAACCTTATCCGGCTGCGGCGCTGCCTGCAGCACCTGTTCTATCTCAGCGCGCAATTCCGGCGTGACACGCTCATCCGCATCGATCATCAAAATCATTTCACCACTGGCGTATGCCTGCGCGCGCTGGCGCTGCTGGCCATAACCGGGCCACTCCAGGGAGCGAAAGACCTTCGCGCCATACTGTTCCGCCACGGCAGGCGTGGCGTCCTGACTGCCGGAATCCAGCAGGATAATTTCATCGGCCCAGCTCACTGAAGCCAGGCAATCCGGCAGCAGCTCCGCTTCGTTTTTCACGATCATGACCACTGACAGGCGTTGGCGTACAGTCATTTAATGATTCCGTGGCGGCAGATAAGGTTCAAGCAACTGCAGCAGGCGTTGCAGCGCCCCCTGGTTCTGATGCAGTACATCAACGGCGTGACGACCATGATAGCGTCGATAATCATCATCAATCAGCAAATTACCTACTTCATGCACCAGCGTGGCGGTATCGGTTACCGTAATCAGACCATCCGCCTGCTTCAGCTTGCTGCAGATATCTTTGAAATTAAATGTGTGCGGACCCATCAGCACCGGAATAGCATGCGCCGCAGGCTCCAGAGGATTATGGCCGCCGCGCTCTACCAGGCTGCCACCAACAAAGGCCAGATCGGCAATACCGTACAGTAACATCAGCTCGCCCATGGTATCGCCGATAACCACCTGAGTGCCGCTGGAAGGAATTTCGCCGCTGCTGCGCAAGGTATAGCTGAAGCCGCTTTTCTGCGTCATTTCCCGCGCGGTATCGAAGCGTTCCGGATGACGCGGTACCAGAATCAAGAGCAGATCGGGAAAATGCCCCAGCAGGCGACGATGCGCATCCAGTACGATCGCCTCTTCCCCTTCATGAGTGCTGGTGGCGATCCACACAGGGCGACGGGGCGCCCACTGGCGACGTAGCGTAACTGCGCGCGCCGCCAGTTCGGGCGTAACGGAAATATCAAATTTCAGACTGCCGGTAATCGCCAACTGAGACCGCTTCAGCCCCAGCCCGACAAAGCGCGCGCCGTCCTCTTCATTCTGCGCTGCGATAAGCGTAATGCGCTGTAACAGCTGACGCATAAATTTCCCCAGCTTCTTGTAGCCCTTCGCTGAACGGGCAGACAGACGCGCATTCGCGATAACCAGCGGCACCTGACGTTCATGCAGCGCTTTAATAAAGTTGGGCCACAGTTCGGTCTCCATAATGATGACCAGTCTGGGATCGACAGTATTGAGAAAACGGTTGATTGCGTCGGGCAAATCGTAAGGCAGATAGACGTGATGAACATCTTTCCCAAAGGCGGACTGGGCGCGTTCCGATCCGGTGGGCGTCATGGTGGTGACGGTGATGGGCAGCGTTGGGTAACGATGACGCAGCGCCCGCACCAGCGGTACGGCAGCCAGCGTTTCCCCCACTGAAACCGAATGCAGCAGGATGCCGCCAGGGCTCACTTTGCCTTCACAAAAGCCGTAGCGTTCCGCCCAGCGTTTGCGATAGGCAGGTGCTTTGCGGCCGCGCAGCCACAGGCGCAGCCAGATCAGAGGCTGTATGAGGTAAAGCAGGGCGGTGTAAATCGTTGTCATACCGATCTTTACGACACTGATGCGTCAGACTTAAGCAAAATATGCGGAATGCGGCATGTTAGCAGATAACTTGCCTGCACTCATCTTTCTTCCGCCGCGCCCGTAAGCAGCTGTAGATAAAGCGCGTGCAGTTCTGCACCCAGTCGCTGTGGTGTATAAGGCGCTATTCTGGCGCGTGCGGCATCGCCCATGGCTGAATCCTGCGTTTTTGCAGGAATAGCCTGTACGGCTTCATGTAACGCCCTGATATCCAGCGCATCGCAAACAAAACCCTGCTGCTCCTGAATAATAAACTCCGCGCCGCCACAGCCGGTGCTGGTGATAACCGGCAGGCCGCAGGCCATCGCTTCCAGAATAACGTTCGGAAAGGGATCGTACAGTGTCGGCAGGATCAAACCATCAGCGGCGTGATAAAACGGCTGTACATCCTGCTGCACTCCGACAAAACGTAAACGGTCCAGGCAGTTCAGCTGATTCGCCAGCTGTTGATAACGAGACTGGTGTTTGTCCTGACCCACCACGATCAAATAGCGATCGCTATTAGCGATCGCCTGAATCGCTGCCTTCAGGCCTTTTCGCTCAAAACCGGAGCCGACATAGATCAGCGCGACGGCCTGCTGCGGTATCGCCAGCTGCTGTCGGGTGGCGTAACGCGTGGCTTCGGTCGCCGGCTGAAAACGCTGCGAGTCAATGGCGTTATAGATAACGGTAATACGCTCTTCAGGCAGGTTAAAACAGCGGATAATATCCCGCTTCACCATCTCAGAGTTGCAGATAACCTTCTTCAGCGCGGCAGAGTGGAACATCTCTTCTTCTGCCTTTAACACGTATCGATGATAAGGGCTAAGCGAGGCGCTCAGCTGCTGCAGCGGCGAAACAATGCGCGCGCGCTGTTCCAGCCAGACGCGGTGCACGCCGTCGCCGGCGCGAAAAATATCACAGCCCGCGATGCGCTCATGGCTCTGAACAATATCGAATTTCTCACGCTGCCAGCAGTCGCGCGCCGCCGTGGCAAAGCCCCGCTCGCGAGAGATGCGCCCCAGCCTGGGCGGATTACAAATATGCAGGTGCCAGTCAGGCTTGGGCGTGCCTTGCCAGCTGCGGGTAATAATATTCAGATCGAGCAGCTCGCTGTTTAATGCCTCCAGCGCCCGGGCGATAAAACGTTCCGCGCCGCCGTCGGGTCGGTATTTTTGGCGCACAATCGCCAGCCGTATTTTACGCATCCAGATAGCTCCTTGCCGCAGCAACCACATCTTCAACCGGGATGGCGCTTAAATAGCGTTGTTCGGTTTTTGTATCAATCGAGTCCGGCGTTGGCAGCGAACCGTAATCACCCGCCCAGATAATCCGGTTATTAGCGCCCCATGGCCGCCACTGTTGCAGTTTGGTTGGGCCAAACAGGGCGACGCAGGGAGTTTGCAGCGCCGCCGCCATATGCATTGGGGCGGAGTCGACGCCGATAAACAGCCGGGCGTGATCGATAAGCGCCGCCAGCTGGGTCAGGCTGAGCTGTCCGGCAACGGTGGTCACCTGCGGATTCTGGCACAGGGAAAGTATGTGCGCGATCATCGCCATTTCTTTCTGGTCGGGCGCCGCGGTTAATACAATCTGCAGGCCGGGTTGATTCAACTGGTTGATTAACGCCGCGACCTTTTCATCATCCCAGCACTTGAATGTCCAGCGTGAGGTTGGCTGAATAACAATATAAGGGCCGTTAACGCCTTGCTCATGCAGATGTTTTTGCGCCGCCTGCCAGTCTTCATCGGCATAATACATCGAGACGGGCGCGCTATCGGTTGGTACATCCAGCGGTGACAGCGCCAGCAGGTTTTGCTCTACCGTATGGAGCTGACTAAAACTTTGCGTGGAAACCAGATGATTATGGCAGTAGTGCCAAAAACGATTATCACGTTTGTTGAAAGCAAAACCAATGCGCACCGGAGCGTCTGAAAGGCGTGCAATTAACGCGCTGCGCCACTGATCGGCCAGATTAATCACCACATCGTAATGGCTGTCCCGAATCGCGTTTACCAGCTTCAGTTCCTGTTTAGCCTGATGCCAGATGCCCTGTTTTTTCCACTTACGATCTATCAAATGCAGCTTACGGATTGCCGGATGCGCCTGTAGCATCGGGCGCGTTTCCTGATAAAGCAGCACATCGATTGCGGCGTTGGGATAACGCTGATGCAGCGCATTAATGACTGGTGTCGTCAGGAGCATATCGCCATGGTGACGCAGTTTAATCACCAGAATATTACGGGGAGTAAAAGATGCAGGAATCTGACTTACCATACAAAACCTGTCTTAGAAAGAAGTGAGCCGATCTTAGGGCAAAGCGGTCGGGAGAGAAAGCGCAGCCTGCGACATTTCCCCGACCTTGCCCGCTTAATGTTTACGCCAGCGATAAATACGGCTCAGCCAGAGCAGGAGCTGATACCACTGTTTCAGGCCGCGCGCATTACGCAGCATTCTTCGGTGGGTTTGGGTTGAAAATATATCTGCAATAATCGCCTGACGCGCCTCGGCTTCGGGCTCCCGGCGTACTGAATGACAGACGCTAAGCGCTTCATGAGTTATCTGATAGTGAAACTGCGGATAGATTTTTACCTTGCCGTGATAGCGCTGATTGATCTCTTCCAGCATACGCGCAATCTTCAGGTAGTGGCGCTGATACTCTACATTACGCTGTCCGGTGCGCTTGCGATTGCTGATCGACCGATCGTGGACATAGTAGCGATAGAGCGCAATATCGGTATAACGCACCCGGCGAGCGTTGAGCATAAATTCTGTGGTCCAGGGGATATCCTGATGGTGTAGCCCCGGCTCAAACATCAGCTCACGGGATTTAATCAGTGATAAGCGATAAATCCCCATCCAGACAACATGCAGATAGCGTCGTGTGGCCAGCGCTTTACTCAGCCAGGCTGCACCATCCATGACGCCAGTCGAGGTCAGCCTGTCGAGCGGGATCAGCGTTTTGACTCGCTGGCTGCCAGCATAAAAGCACTCTGCGTTGCATTGAGCGGCATCCAAATTGTCCTGTTCGGCCATCTCAACCAGCGTCTGATACATTGCAGGCGACAGAGTGTCATCGGCATCGGGAAAGGTCACATATTTACCGCGTGCTAACGCCAGTCCTGCGTTGCGCGCGCGTGAAACGCCGCCGTTTTCCTGATTAATCACGCTGATATGTTTATAACGCGCCGCATACTCCGCAGCCCGTTCGGCGCTGCCGTCCGTGGAACCGTCATTTACGATAATGACTTCGAGATTAGTAAAGGTTTGTGCCAGCAGAGACGCCATAAAAGTGTCGAACATGCCGCCGGCGTTATACATCGGAATAATAACGCTCAGTAAAGGCGAAGCGGTTTCAGATTGTTGAGTCATGTTTAATGAGGCTTGGTTTGGCACAGCCGCTCCGGCTGGCGGTCAGAGATAAATGCATGAATATCATCAAGTTTTCGTTGATCTAGCGCATAAAGCTGCTCTGCCGGGTGATGGAATTGATAAGGCGCTGCAAAAATGAAGGATGAGGGGGCAATATGGTCAGGCCCAATCAGCAGAACGTCTCCTAAAGGGCGTTGCTCCTCAATACCACAAGGACCATATAGCAACACCACGGGAATATCGAGGGCGTCCGCGATATAGACATTGCCGGAATCAGAAGCAATATAAAAATCAAGCTGACTGATGGCATATGGCACCATCTCTAAAGATAGCTGCCCAATCAGGTTGATAAACGGGCGGTTTTTACCTGTGACCCTGTAAAGCTCTTCAAGGTGGCCGATTTCATTTGGTGCGCCAAAGATATAATACGAACAAGGCAAATCCTGCAAATGATCAAATAGTTTCTTCCAGATAACAGGCGGAATAGTCTTCGCCTGATTACCCGCTGAGATACTTATGCCAATTTTTATAATGTCCTGACGAAACAGCTCCTCTGGCAATAGGCTGTTTTTAAAAAGCGGACGTGTGGCGTGTTTTTTATAGCTTTCTTTAGTGAGTGTGCGGTTCGCCAGCTTCAGATAACTCTCTATTGTTAAAGAAATTTTACTGTGCTCTACAATACCGTTCGCCGTCCAGTAAAACAGGGTCTGGTACCATTTGCGCCGGTAATTGGATAAAAATTGTTTGTTACCGGCGTTACAGCAGGCCGCATAGAATAAGTTAAGATTATTAGGGTGCAGCAGATAGACGTTGTCGTACCGATTCATTAACTGCAAAGCCAGACGGATTTTGGCGAGCATGCCGCTTTTATGGTCTTCGACATACCAAATTTTCAGCAGCGTATCATCGTGCTGCGCCAGCGGCGCAACGGTACGGCTGAGCAGCGCATCGCTCTGACGCAGATGCGCCAGCAACGGGGTGATATTAATGAAGTCGCCAATTTTAGCCGTCTGGATCACCAGATTACGCCCTTGCTTTTTCTGGAAAAGCTTTCGGACCCATTTGAGCGGCAGCAGTAAAATAAAAATGAAAATATAATTCACACCGTTTCCTCAGCGCTACTGGCAACGGGGCAAAGCATACCTATCCCCTGCTAAAAATATTATTCCATTGTTGCGCATCATGGTTAATGTTCAATCAACGCAAGATAACGCAAACAGATAGCCTCAATGTAATAGGCTGAAAGATCGAGCTGTTGTAATACCGGCGGCTGATGATAAATGTCCCTGATCTTTTCCGCCAGTGATTCGCTGGTCATTTCCGCCAGCCCGCGTGCCAGCTCCCCCTGCAGAATCGTTTCCGGTCCGCCAGGGCATCGGGTGCTAACCACAGGCGTCTGGCACAGCAGCGCTTCAACCAGCACATTGCCGAATCCTTCGCTATCAGAGCTGACAATCAGCATACGGGCATGTTTTATCCATGCATAGGGATTATGCGTAAATCCTTTGAAAATCACCCGATCGGAAATACCCAGTTGCTCCGCCAGTTGTTTTAACTCAGTAAGGCGTACGGTATCGCCCTGTCCAATCAGCACCAGAGGCGCCTGTAAGCCGCTATAGGCGTAAGCCTGTAACAGGCGATCGTGACGTTTTGTTGGATGGAAACGTCCTACATGCAGTAAATAATCCTGCCCTGCCAGCTCACACGTTTCCTGCGCCTGTTGCAGAATATAATCGACATCGAAAGGGTTATATATAACTGCCTCTTTCGCCGGTTTTATGGCGTAGTGCTGCTTCAAATCATCAAGAACAAACTGCGAAACGCCGATAACGTTACGATTTTCATAGACCCGGCGCGTTTTTTGAATTTTAAGCCAGCGGGAAAAGCCTTTACGTCGCGCCAGGTAAGAGGCGGAGAACACGCCATGCAGACAATACCAGGTTCTGGCGGGATCGAGATGGCGACAACGGCTGACGATGCGATCGGTTTTGTGTAAATGAGAAATCACTAAATCGAAGGCGCCGCTTTGCTGTTCCGCCTTGACGATTGCCCGATCCAGCAGGCGGGCCCGGCGTGGTAGCTCGGTAATTTTACGCCATGGCTTACCACAGCGATCCTGGATTACCTGATAGTCCAGCCCGGCCGGTAAGGGATAATCACATACTCTGCGTAAAGAAAAGAGCGACACCTGATGCCCCAGCGACAGTAAGCCCTTGGCCAGAGTCAGCACAACTTTCTCTGCGCCGCCCCCCGGTAAGCCATCGATGATCATCAAAATACGCCTGGACAATTTTATACATCCTTATGTGTGCAGCAACGTCACTGGCAAAAGTGTAAGAGCTATTTTGTTGTTAGTTAAGTTTCTAATCACACCAACTGGATAATAACTTGATTAAAGTTCAACGGAACGCAGCTGGCGGTTAATCAAGCGAAGCTTAGCCTGCGATGGGCGGCAAATGAAGAGGAATTATCGTAATGAAATAATTTTGCTCTGCTTGAAGGGGCTGCGTAACATGGCGGCTCAACCCGTGGAGCGTTGGAAGTAAGATGAACAAACCGGCTTTTCTCATCACAATTGATACTGAAGGCGACAATCTTTGGCGCAATCGGCAGACCATTACCACCCGTAATACGCTTTTTTTGCCGCGCTTTCAGGCGCTCTGTGAAAAATATGGCTTTAAGCCGACCTGGCTGACCAACTATGAGATGGCAAGCGATCCGGCTTATGTTGAGTTCGCTGCTGATGTGATTCAGCGCGGTCAGGGTGAGGTGGGTATGCATCTGCATGCGTGGAACAGTCCGCCGGAGACGCCGTTAACCGATGATGACTGGCGCTGGCAGCCCTACCTGATTGAATATCCAGACGCTTTGTTGCGTGACAAGGTCAGGTTTATGACCGATCTGTTGGAAGAAAAATTTCAAACCAAAATGCTCAGCCACCGCGCCGGACGTTGGGCATTTGATGAGCGTTATGCTGCAGTACTGCGTGAGCTGGGCTACCAGGTTGACTGTTCGGTTACGCCGCGCGTTAGCTGGCGTAATTCACCAGGGGCGCCGCAGGGGCAAGGCGGCACCGACTACAGTCACTTTCCACAGCACGCCTATTTTCTGGATCCGCAGGATATTTCACGCAGCGGTCATTCCACGCTGCTGGAAGTGCCGATGAGCATCCAGTACAAACATTCAGCGTTTATGAATCAGCTGAAGCAGGGTTACGATCGCTTACGCGGCAAAAAACGTGGCCCATCGGTTAACTGGCTGCGCCCTTCCGGCGGAAATCTGGCTGCCATGAAGCGAGTGGCAGAATTAAGCCTGGCGCAGGGCAATGATTACGTCGAGTTTATGCTGCACTCTTCAGAATTCATGCCAGACGGCAGCCCGACGTTTAAAACTGAAGCGGATATTGAACGACTGTATGAAGATTTAGAGGCGCTGTTTAGCTGGCTACAACAGCGTACGCAGGGCATGACACTGGCAGAATATTATGTACTAAAACAGGAAAAGATTGTTTAAACAGGCGTGAGAAGCGATGGCCTTGTAAAACCAGACCATCGCATATTTCTATTTGCTACGCTGCCCGTATGGGGTAAGGATAATAGCATACGGAAGCCAGAACATAACCCAATAAATATCGGGATTCCCAATAATAAACATTCCCTGAGTTAGGTAGAACATTAAGGAAAAACAGAAAATACTGGCTTCGAGTTCCTGATGGTTCTTAAAGTGCTGCCAGGCACGATAAAGACCATAAGCAATCATCACGAAAAAGATGAATAAACCAGTAAAACCGCCTTTTAACAAAGTAGAAAAGTACAGGCTATGCGTAGTATGGATATTTTGACCAACACTATTAACAAACGCCAGATTTTTATCAAAGCCCCAGCCGAACCAGGGTTTTTGCAGCGCAACTTCTACAGTATGAGACCAAATTCCGAAGCGGATAAAGCTTTGTTGATATGAAGCGATAAAGCGTGAAATCAACTCATCGCTATAATGCGTAAAGTAGGCGAGAAAGGCGACAAGAATAAGGATAGTTGCGGCCATCATCAAATGACGCATATGACCTTTATGAAACCGAAACATCAACGGGAGGCTTGCAACTACCAATGACAGAACCGGCCCTCTGCTTTGTGTCAACAGCATAGCAATAAATAACACAGCTATTGGGATATAAAAAATATGGCGGCCGGTTTCGCGAATTAAAAGTAAGCCAAAGAAAATGCCCAAGCCAAAATATCCTGCTAAATCAATGACGTTATCTGGTGCTGCAAAAAAACCATTGTCTAATCGCATGGTTAAAAAATGCCTTTTGTCGACTTCCCATAATGTTAGTATGCAAAGAAGAGTAATACTGAAAAACAAAATGCTATAACTAACCTTCTTATTTAACTGCAAGAATAAAACAGAAAAGGCGATAATATAGAAACTGTGCTTAAGGGTGGAAATTATATTTCCTGGGTTATCAGACCATAAATTACTTAAGCTAAAATAGCAAAGGAATAAACCCATTGCGGCAATGCCTTTCAGCAAAGCATGGTCATTAACTAACTGTTGACGGAAAGGCTTATTTATTAAAAAAGATAGTAATAATAATCCAAATGACACATGAAACAGATTTGTAACGCGAAATTCCTCGCCAAGCAGAGGCAGGAAAAAAAGAAAAAGCATGAAAATAAATTGGCTAGCTTTTGTTATGTTATTAACTACTGACGAAGTCATCAGGAGACACCTTATGGAAAATATTATCGGGGATAGCGCTTGTGGCAGAAAGATTATAAACAGGAATGCCTTTTTTAGACAAAATGCTACTGGCATGTTGAAATGCAGGTAATATTATGCTGGTAAATTTTTCCTCGAGAAAAGACGGTAGCATCGTTTGTTTTGTTTCATAAAATCTTGGGTTATTAAAGTTATTCATGTCTAACCCAGCAAAAATTATCTTTTTCGGCTGCATAAACCCAGCGATTTGTAATGACCAAAACGCAACGGTGCCTGCATCGAAAATACCTGTTCGTATATCCTGCGAAAAAGCGATATGTCGATGCCGTGCATCAAGATGTACAGCATCCATCTCTTTATACTGGTCGGGTATTTCCTCCGGGAAAATTCGGGGTTGCATAATTTTAAAACAGGCGTCTTCTATTAAAGCAAGCCGACATTTTATTTGTGCTAAAGAAATGGCATCGATAATTTTCAGAATGCCATGCATCGTCGTGAAAAAAATAAGTTCAGATTGACTGACAACTTCTTTAACCATGTCCATATGGCGGTCCAGAAAGGTCATATCAACAATAACATAATAGTGGAAATCGATTTCCTGATGCTTAAACCATGCTCCGTTTAGGCCCATCGCCGGTAGTTGCTGAAGTACTGAAAAATCCGTATGGTTAACCGAAGGGCCTGTCGCAACGATCAATAACTTTTCAGGTCTTTCATCGCGCAGCAATGAAAGATTATACAGCGGCACTGGCTGCCCTCGATAACGTAAACTATCGATATGGCCTTGCTCGGCACGACTAATTTTAATATAGGGCCAAAGGTTTTCATTGTGCCGATAACGACGCGGATGCGTGTATCGATATATTTGTTTAAAAAAAGTCCCCATTAAATAAGCGTCCTAAGCCTGCTTTCGACCTGTGCCGCACTAATATCTTTCATTTCAATCGAATTTTCAGGCTTGCATGCCTGTTGATTCAGTCCATAGCCGCCAATCAGGCCGGGATCGGTCGGGCCGTAGAGTGTAATGTTAGGACGATCGAGGGCGGCAGTGAGATGGCTCAGGCCGGTATCCACTGAAACCACCGCTTTTGCGCCTGCCAGCGTTTGCGCCACCTGCTCCAGCGTTAGCTTCGGCAGCACGTCGACATGATCAAAACCGGCAGCCAGACGCTGCGCCCGCTGATGCTCATGCTCTGCTCCCCAGGGAAGTTTAATCCGCAAACCGGTTGGCTCAATTAACGTAATCAGCTCACGCCAGTGGCTTTCAGGCCAGTGTTTGTTATCACGCGTAGTGGCATGCAGAAAGACCAGATAGCGTCCCGCATCAGCGGGTGGGTGAGCAAGGAAATGAGAAGCAATGGCATAATCGCCCTGCGTTTGCGGTTTCTCATAGCCAAGACTTTTGGCAAACAGCTCACGAGTGCGTTCTACGGCATGCTGTCGCTTATCAATTTCGTGGCGTTTGTCATACCACCAGCTGGCGAAAGGCTCACGTGCGCTGCGGCTGTCCTGACCATGCTTAATGCCTTTTGCCAGGCGGGTTACCAGCGCTGCGCTTTTAATCAAACCCTGAGCATCAATCACCACATCATATTCACACGCCTGCAGTGCTCGTTTGAACGCGACACGCTCTTCGCGCTGTTGGCTGCCGAACCAGTGTTTACGCCAGCGGCGAATCGCCACCGGCAATACGCGATCCACCGCCGGATGCCAGCCTGGAATTTGTGCAAAGTTTTCTTCAACCACCCAGTCAAAGCGAATATCAGGGATTTCTCGCATGGCATCGGTCAGCGCCGGTAACGTATGAAGGACATCCCCCATTGAAGAGGTTTTAACAATCAACACCTTCATGCACGCTCCTGCTGACTTAATAATGTCATAAGTTCTTCCATAACGCGCGCAGGCTGGATATCGATCAGGCTTTGATGGTAGCCCTGATCCGCCTCGCCTTTACGTACCTTATGATAGCCGGTAATCAGGCGAATAACGCGAGCCTGCTGTGAGAGCGGCGGAGTAAAATCGGGGCTGCTGGGCCCGTATAGCGCCACCAGCGGACGATTTAGCGCGGCGGCGATATGCATCAGCCCTGAATCATTGGTGACTACTGCATGGCAGTGTGCCAGCAGAATGACCGCCTGCTCCAGCCTGGTTTCACCGGCCAGGTTATGGCAATAGTGACGTCCGGCTTCATCCAGCGTTTGACAAATCTGTTCGCCGGTTTCCCGATCCTTTGCAGAGCCAAACAGCACAATCTGATAGCCAGCGGCAATGAGCTGCTGCGCCAGCGTGGCATAGTGATAGTGCGGCCAGCGTTTGGCCGGGCCAAACTCCGCGCCTGGGCAGAAACCAATGATTGGCCTTTCAGCGTTCAGAGAAAACTGCGCTGCGGTTTCGATTTTTTCCTGCTCTTCCACCTGCAGGCGAGGCCACAGCAACGGCTGAGGCAGGTCGCGGGCGCTTTTAATGCGCGAGGCGTCATAGGCCAGCGCCACGTAGCGCTCCACCATCAGCGGGAAAGCGGGTTTATCCAGCACGCGCAGATCGTTTAACAGGCCGTAGCGCATTTCGCCACGCCAGCCTACGCGCTGCGGGATACCTGCAAAAAAAGGCACCAGCGCCGATTTAAACGAGCCGGGTAACACATAGGCGCGCTGATATTTTTTATGGCGCAGCGCTTTGCCAAGACGATAGCGCTCGCCCAGCGCCAACGCGCCATGACCCAGCGGCATCGCCAGCGCCTCATTGACTTCCGGCATGCGCGACAACAATGGACGACACCAGGCTGGCGCCATCACGTCAATCTCGGCATCAGGATGCTCGGCCTTCAGCGTACGATAGAGACTTTGCGACATCATCATATCGCCGACCCATGAGGGGCCGATTACCAGTATTTTCATGCCGGGTGCGCCTTCCTTATGCGTCGCGGTTTAGCCAGGCCATATAATCAGCCACGCCTTCGGCCACGGTTTTAAACGGTTTGTCATAGCCCGCCGCCCGCAGATTAGTCAGATCCGCTTTGGTATAAGCCTGATAGCGGCCTTTGAGTTTTTCCGGGAAAGGAATGTACTCGATCGCCCCTTTTTGATGGTAAGCCAGCGCGGCATCCGCTACGGCCTGAAAAGATTCGGCACGGCCGGTTCCGCAGTTAAAAATGCCGGAAACGCCTTTTTTCCAGAACCACAGATTTACCGCAGCCACATCGCTGACGTGAATAAAGTCGCGCCTGAAGTTATCGCTGCCTTCAAACAATTTAGGATTCTCGCCGTTATTCAGCTGCGTATTGAGATGGAAGGCAACGCTTGCCATGCTGCCTTTATGGCCTTCACGCGGCCCGTAAACGTTGAAATAGCGGAAGCCGCACACCTGAGAATCCGCTTCCGGCAGAATTTGGCGCACATAGTGATCGAACAGCATTTTCGAATAGCCGTAAACGTTTAACGGCTGCTCATACTGGCGCTCTTCAATAAAGTTGTCGTTGCGCCCGCCGTAGGTGGCCGCCGAGGAAGCGTACAGGAAAGGGATCTGGCGCTCCAGACAGAAGTGCAACAGCTCTTTCGAGTACTGATAGTTGTTATCCATCATGTACTTGCCGTCCCACTCGGTGGTGGAGGAACAGGCGCCTTCATGGAAAACCGCTTCAATATCACCCAGGTCATCACCGGCCATTGCGCTGGCAATGAAATCCTCTTTATCCATGTAATCAGTGATATCAAGATCGACCAGATTCACGAATTTGGTGCCGTCTTTCAGGTTATCCACCACCAGAATATCGGTAATACCTTCATCATTGAGCGCTTTAACAATATTGCTGCCGATCATACCGGCGCCGCCAGTCACAATAATCATGTGCTTAACCTTAAACAGTGAGGCGGAACGGGAGGTTCCACACCTAAATAATGCTCATCATAACATTTCATTGGCAGACAGGCAGCCAGAGGAGTCCGTAACGAAATGTAACCCCGGCGTCAGGCGTGATATATGCTGCAAAATTCACATTCTGTTGCGTCGATTATCGTTTGACGAGTCAGCGTTCAGTATGATGTGCCGACTATAAGCCGGTCACGGAGAATAAAAATGCCTGCGGATTTTTATCGTCAAATTGAGCAACAGCTGGCAGTAACGCAACAGGAAGGTTTGTTTAAGCAGGAGCGGATTATTACGTCGGCGCAGCAGGCTGAAATTCGCCTTGCGGCGGGTCAGGAGGTCATTAACTTTTGTGCCAATAACTATCTTGGACTGGCTAACCACCCGGCATTAATCCTGGCGGCCCAGGAAGGGATGGAGAGCCACGGTTTTGGCATGGCATCGGTGCGCTTTATCTGTGGCACGCAGGATATCCATAAGCAGCTGGAGCAGCGGCTGGCTGAATTTCTTGGTATGGAAGATGCGATTCTCTATTCCTCCTGTTTTGACGCTAATGGCGGGCTGTTTGAAACTCTGCTGGGGCCGGAAGATGCGGTGATTTCCGATGCGCTGAATCATGCTTCGATCATTGATGGCGTGCGCCTGTGCAAGGCGCGGCGCTATCGCTATGCCAACAATGATATGGCAGAGCTGCGGGCGCGTCTTGAAGAGGCGCGCGCAGCAGGCGCGCGACATATTCTTATCGCTACGGATGGCGTCTTCTCTATGGACGGCGTTATCGCCAATCTGCGCGGTATTTGCGATCTGGCCGATGAGTTTGATGCCTTAGTGATGGTGGATGATTCGCACGCGGTAGGTTTTGTGGGCGCGGGTGGCCGCGGTACGCATGAATACTGCGAGGTGATGGGGCGCGTCGATATTATTACCGGCACGCTGGGCAAAGCGCTTGGAGGCGCTTCCGGCGGCTATACGGCGGCTAAAAAAGAGGTGGTGGAGTGGTTGCGCCAGCGCTCACGGCCCTATCTGTTTTCTAATTCGCTGGCGCCGGCGATCGTCAGCGCCTCGCTGCGGGTACTGGATATGCTGAGCGACGGCGATGGCCTGCGGCAACGTCTGTGGGATAACGCCCGCTACTTCCGTCAGGCGTTAACCGACGCAGGCTTTACCCTGGCCGGTGCCGATCACGCCATCATTCCGGTGATGCTGGGGGAAGCAAAGGTGGCGCAGGAGTTTGCACGTTTGCTGCAGAACGAAGGCATCTACGTCACCGGATTTTTTTATCCGGTGGTGCCGCAGGGGCAGGCGCGTATTCGTACGCAAATTTCCGCCGGGCATACGCGCCAGCAGCTTGAGCGTGCGGTTGATGCCTTTACGCGCATTGGTAAACAGCTTGGCGTTATCGTCTGAGGAAAGTCGCTATGAAAGCACTGGCAAAACTAAAGGCAGCAGAAGGGATCTGGATGGTAACCGATGCGCCGATCCCGGAGCCCGGCCACAACGACCTGCTGATTAAAATCCGTAAAACCGCTATCTGCGGCACCGATACTCATATTTATAACTGGGATGAATGGTCGCAAAAAACCATTCCGGTACCGATGATTGTCGGCCATGAGTATGTAGGCGAAGTGGTTGCGATTGGGCAGGAGGTTAAAGGCTTCGCCGTTGGCGATCGCGTCTCAGGAGAAGGGCATATCACCTGCGGCCATTGCCGTAACTGCCGCGCTGGGCGCACGCATCTCTGCCGTAATACCGTTGGTGTCGGGGTTAATCGTCAGGGCTGTTTTGCGGAATATCTGGTCATTCCAGCGTTTAACGCTTTTAAGATCCCCGGTAACATCTCCGATGAGCTGGCAGCGATTTTCGATCCCTTTGGCAACGCGGTGCATACTGCGCTTTCCTTTGATTTGGTCGGTGAGGATGTGTTGATTACCGGCGCCGGGCCGATTGGGATTATGGCGGCGGCGGTATGCAGGCACGTTGGCGCGCGTCACGTAGTAATTACCGATGTGAATGAGTATCGTCTGGGGCTGGCGCGTCAGATGGGCGTCACGCGTGCGGTTAACGTAAGCAGTGAATCACTAAAGCAGGTAATGAGCGAGCTGGGCATGACCGAGGGCTTTGATGTCGGGCTGGAGATGTCGGGCGCGCCGCCTGCGTTCCGCACCATGCTGGAGGCAATGAATCACGGCGGGCGCATTGCGCTGCTGGGCATTCCTCCATCGGATATGGCGATCGACTGGAATCAGGTGATATTTAAAGGGCTGTTTATTAAAGGGATCTATGGCCGTGAGATGTTTGAAACCTGGTATAAAATGGCCGCGCTGATCCAGTCTGGACTTGACCTGACACCGATAATTACCCATCGCTATAGCATTGATGAGTTCCAGCAGGGATTTGACGAAATGCGCTCGGGGCGCTCAGGCAAAGTGGTGCTGAGCTGGGATTAATGATGATCGGCTGCCCGCATCAGTACACTACGGGCAGCCGCACGCTTACTGTTTCTTTTCTGCATCGGTCAGGTAACGCACTTTACGCGTATAGTCCTGACCTTTAAACAGCAGCGGCGCATCCGCAGACTGAAGATATTTCTGCCATTCGCTCAGTGGAAAGCCGCCATGCGCGCCAATCACTTCTTTCGGAATAGTGGCTTCCTGACCGCCGATACGCTTGGAGACCGGCCAGTTTACCCAATCTCCTAAATTAACTGTTTTAAAATCAAGTAAATCAAGCAAAAGAGCTAAAGGTAACTGATCTGTAGGTGGCTGCGTATCATCCATTAAATGCCATGTATCTTCAAAAAGTGCTTTCCATAGTGGGCAAAGCCTTTTCCAGGTTTTTCGCGTTGCTACAAGAAAAGCACTATTAACATGATCAACCAGATAAGGACGAATACTATTTTTGTAATAGGTGGGTTTATTACTTACGGAACCGGCCTCTAGTTTAGCTGCCATTTTTCCCTGTCGGAAACTGGAATAAATATGATCATCTTTTGGGCAAATGTTCGGCATTTTTAATAGATTTAAATCCGAATCGATCATCAAAATATTCTCAGAGGCCGCATATAAGGGTGCCTGAATCTTAATTAACCGACTGCGATAGATTTGCTTATAGCGATAACTCTCTTCACGGTCCGGCACCGTCAGCGTGACCACGCGCGTCTTTGGCGGCAAATTGCGGAAAAGCGCGGCGGGCTGATCGCTGACAATGACAATCTCTTCTGCCCGTTCGGCATAGCGTGAAGCAAACAGCGCGCTTAGCTCGGCTTCCTCAATAAAATCTGCGCCGGTACAGGGGATCACAATGGAAGTAACAGGCACCTCGCCCTGCACCTCCGCCTGCGTATAGGGGATATTGTGCCGCGACTGGATATGACGGTATTGAGGATTTAAAAATTCAAACATGAGAAGAAGATTCCTTTGCCACGCTTCGCAACAGGGCTTCGACGCCCGCCACATAATTTTCAATAGCGTAGTGAGATTTAACGTTGGCATTAGCCTGTGAAATCAGCTGCTGGCGCAGGGCGTGATCCTGGCTGAGCGTCTGCATATGCGCACAAAGGCGTGCGGTATCGCCATATTCAAACAGTAGCCCGGTTTGCCCATTATCAACCAGCTCGGCGGTGCCCACCACATTCGAGCCGATTACCGCCGTATTGACCAGCATCGCTTCCAGCACCACGCGCGGCAGGCCTTCACTTTTAGAGGCCAGCACAAAGACATCCATGGCCGCCAGATAATCGAGCGCGTTATTGCGAAAACCGGTAAACGTCACGCGATCGGCAATGCCTTCGCGCGCAGCCAGCTGTTGCAGGCTGTTCAGCTCCGGACCCGTGCCGACTACCACCATATGCCAGTTAACCTGCGGGCAAGCTTGCTGAAAGGTACCCAGCGCCTGCAGAGTATGATGTGTCGCCTTACGGGCAATAAGCGAACCAATACTGCCGAATAAAAAACACTCTTCCGGCAGGCCAAGCCGGGCGCGAACCGTATGACGATCGGGCAGAGGCTGATGGATATCGATGGCGTTGGAGACCGTGAAGCAGCGTGAAGGATCAACGCCGCTGGAGCGCAGGGTTTGGCAGACGCCATGAGAAACGGCAATCACCGCATTGACCCGCTGATTAATCATGCGGACCAGTCGCGGAGTCAGTAGCGGCTCAATACGGCAATGTTGCACCAGAGCAACGGGAATCCCGGCTACCGCCAGGTAACCTTCAACGTTAGTGCTGGGCTGGTTGTTCATATAGAGCGTATCGTACCCGCCCTGCAGCAGCAGCTCACGCAGCCTGAGTGCGTTAGGCTCAACGCGCCAGCGACGATCGATCGTCTCAGCCATGCGCTTTTTCAGCGAACGGCTGAAAAACAGTAGCGCGCGCAGCAGCTCTTTTTGCAGCTTGGCTGAGAGAGGTTGTTTACGCTGCGGAATAAAGATGACCGGAATGCCGATGGCGTTCAGCACCGACTCGATGGTCTCACCCTCGCCGCGCTGATAATTGTAATAAAAACAGCAGGTAATATCGAAACGGTCGCGATCGATACGCTTCAGTAGCTCCAGCATACTGTTGGTGCCGCCGCCCCATTCTCTGCCGTTATCCAGCAACAGGATTTTTTGTCGAGCTTGCGTCATCGCGCCATATCCTTACGCTCACGAAGGAAGAAATGATCAGGGCGGCATTATAAAGATTTCCTGCCGCGCTGACGATGGACAATCTGTCAAAACAGGCTAACGATCTTTTTCACCAGCGGGCTTTGCGCAACGCTCTCGGTAATCACCTCCAGCGCGCGCGTTGCCGGCACCGGCGTTAGCGGCTGCGGCAGGCGGCAGACCGCGACGCCACGGAACGGATTACGCGGCTTCGGCGCGGTTTTCGGCGGCACCGGTACGGGCACAGGATTCGCAGGGGATGACTGCGGCTCATTCAATAGCTGGCTGGGTCGTACCAGCGTCACGTCTGCAGGCAGATTGGGCAGCATCTGTTGTAGAACGCGTACGGTAGAAGGATGGGGATGACCAATCGCGATCGCTGAACCATTGCGCTGCGCCAGATGCACCGCGCGATTAAATTGCTTGCGAATCTCTGCTTCGTTCTGGTTATCATCAAGAAATACGCGGCGCTTAATGACTTTTACACGCGTGCCGGCGGCGGCACGCGTAGCCTGGCTGTTGCCAATGGTCATGCTGTCGAGAAAGTAAAAACTGTAGTGATCCAATACCTGCATGACTTTTTGCATTCCTGACAGGCTGGAGGTCATTTTACTGCCCATATGATTATTCATGCCCACCGCATAGGGCACGTTAGCTACCGCGTTATGAATGATACGAGCAATTTCGTCAGCGCTCATTTCCGGCTGAAGCGTATCCCGCTCCAGCGGCTGCTTGCTGAGCGGGGCCATCGGTAGATGAATCAGCACTTCGTGCCCATGCTGGTGGGCTTTGGTTGCCATCTCACGTGCATGCGGAGCGGTAGGCAATACCGCTACCGAAATAGCGTTCGGCATCTGCAGCACCTGATTTTCCTGCTGGGGACGATAACCAAAATCATCAATCACGATAGCCA
Source organism: Pantoea alhagi (assembly GCF_002101395.1). NCBI lineage: Bacteria > Pseudomonadati > Pseudomonadota > Gammaproteobacteria > Enterobacterales > Erwiniaceae > Pantoea > Pantoea alhagi. Next base: position 1,728,305 of record NZ_CP019706.1, read on the forward strand.
ACTTACCGGCGCTCGCCGAACAGGCGAACAGCAGGCCGCTTAGCGCCACGGCCATTCTTTTAACTGAAAACAACACTTATCTTCCTAACCACGGGAGTGGGTTGACCGCCTGTCCCTGACGACGGATTTCAAAATAGAGTGACGGCGTACCGCGGCCGCCGCTGGTGCCGACCAGTGCGATCGGCTGTCCGGCTTTTACCTGAGCGCCGGTAGTGACCAGCGCGCTCTGGTTATAGCCATACAGGCTCATGTCGCCCTTGCCATGTTCAACCACCACGACCAGCCCATAACCTTGTAACCAGTCGGCCATTAGCACGCGTCCGTCGGCGATAGCTTTGACTTCGGTACCTTCCGGCGCATCGATCACCAGTCCTTTCCAGCGCAATTCGCCCTGGAGCGCTTCACCGAAGCGATGTTCGATACGACCACGTACCGGCCAGTAGGCCTGGCTACCGGGGCGGCCCAGGCCGCCGGTACGCGACATCAGCGAGCGCTCGCTTTCAGTGGGTTTATAGGTAGAGCCCCTGGCTTTCGCCTGCGCCTGGCGCTTACGCACCTGCTCCGCCTCCCGCGCCTCACGTTCAGCGCGTGCTTTTGCTTCGCGCTCGGCACGGGCGATTTTATCCTGCAGGCGGCTTTCGTTCTGGCGCATCTCTACCAGGTCGGCCTGATCTTTTTCCAGCGCGCTTTCCAGCGTCACGAGCGTCTTTTTCCGTGCAACGCGCGCCTGCTCCAGCCGCGCCTGTTGCGTTTGCTGTTCGCTTAGCAATGCCTTCTGCTGGTTCTGTTTGTTGAGCAAATCTGCTTTTTGCGTGGCCAGATCGCGCCGCGTTTTCTGCAGTTCATCAATATTTTTCTGCCGTGCTTCGTTGAGATAACCGAAGTAAGAAAGGATGCGTTCGCTGCGCTGGCTCTCTTCACCGCTAAGCAGGAGCTGCAGGCCGCTATGCTTGCCCTGACGAAAAGCGGCGTCAAGCTGCTGCGCCAGCAAGTTTTCCTGCTGCGTCTGCTGCTTTTGCAGCTGAGCGATAGAGTGGTTTAGCGCATCGATCTCGTTGTTCAGACGGGTCAGCAATTGCTGAGTTTGCCGCAGTTTACGGCTGGCTTCAGCAATGATTTTTTCCTGGCTTTGCAGCTGATCCAGCAGCTTGCTGCGCTGTTCTTTTTGTAAGCGAACGCTCTTTTCTTTTTCAGCAATGTTTTGCTGAATAGATTTAAGCTGGGATTGATTGTCATCCGCAGCGCTGGCATGCAGCGGCAACAGCAGTACGCCAGCACATAACAGGCTGACGGAGAGCGCGGACAAACGGCTGTGTAACGGCGCGTAACCGGCCATAAAGTTACCTGAAGTCCATGAATGTAAAACTGATGCTTTTTCCCTCATAAGGAGTCGATTATTCCATGATGAATAGCCGCTTGCCAGCGATGGGCCAGGCTTTTGCGTTTCTGTTCGTTTCAAACGCCTTTCTTTTACCGCACGGCAGGCAGCAAAGAATGCAATTCGCTTTATTAAAAGGACATTAGCGGATAATCGCCGCCTCTGCCGCGCCTTTTTACCGTCGGGTTTCAGTATTGTTTGCGCCACGGCAAATTTTTTCCGCTTTATACAACAGAAAACGTCACTCTCACCGCTTCGCGACTGTACATGCGAGGTGGCGTAGGTATACTCAGAAACCTATTTTTCGCTTATTAACCCTGTCGGGAGTTGTTACCCCTCATGCAAGAAATTATGCAATTCGCAAGCAATCACCCCATTCTTTGTCTGGCATGGGTCGTATTGCTGGTTTTAGTGATCGTGACCACGTTTAAGGGCATGTTTTCCAAAGTTAAAACCATCAGCCGCGGCGAAGCGACTCGCCTGATTAACAAGGAAGATGCGGTGGTTGTGGATACCCGCTCCCGCGACGAATTTCGTAAAGGTCATATTTCCGGCGCGCATAATATTCTGGCGGCGGATATTAAAAAGGGCACGTTCAGCGAATTGGAAAAGCATAAAGCTCAGCCCATAATTGTAGTTTGCGCGACGGGAACTTCTGCATTTGAAGCGGCTTCTCAACTGAGCGCTGCAGGTTTCGAGCAGGTAAGCGTACTGAAAGATGGTATTGCTGGCTGGAGCAGTGAAAATCTGCCGCTGGTACGCGGTAAATAACCTTACAAGGTGCTGAATATGGCTAACGTAGAAATTTATACCAAAGCAACCTGTCCTTACTGCCATCGGGCAAAAGCGCTGCTGACGCAGAAAGGCGTCGTTTTCCAGGAAATCCCGATTGACGGTGATGCGGATAAGCGCGAAGAGATGATCAAACGCAGCGGCCGAACCACCGTACCGCAGATTTTTATCGATGCGCAACACATTGGCGGTTGTGACGATCTTTATGCGCTGGACAGCCGCGAAGGTCTTGATCCTTTGCTGAAATAATGGCTTAACTGGCACCACGATGGATTTTTTTAACTAACAGGACTCAACACAATGTCAGAACAAAACACCAGCGAAATGTCATTCCAGATCCAGCGTATTTATACGAAAGATATTTCCTTTGAAGCGCCTAACGCGCCACAGGTTTTCCAGAAAGAGTGGGAGCCGGAAGTTAAACTGGATCTGGATACTGCATCCAGCCAGCTGGCTGAAGGTATTTACGAAGTGGTGCTGCGCGTAACGGTTACGGCATCTGTAGGGACGGAAACGGCGTTCCTGTGCGAAGTGCAGCAGGCGGGTATCTTCACTATTTCTGGTATTGAAGGCACCCAGATGGCACATTGCCTTGGCGCTTACTGTCCGAATATTCTGTTCCCGTACGCCCGTGAGTGCATCACCAGTCTGGTTTCACGCGGCACCTTCCCGCAACTTAACCTCGCGCCGGTTAACTTCGATGCGCTGTTTATGAACTATCTGCAGCAGCAAGAAGAAGGCGGCGAACCTCGTCAGGATGCCTGATGAACAAGCGTAACGCAGCAGTTACCGTGCTTGGTGCCGGATCTTACGGCACCGCACTCGCCATTACCTTAGCCCGCAACGGCCATCAGGTGCTGTTGTGGGGCCATAATCCTCAACATCTCTCCCAGCTGGAAGCCGATCGCTGCAATGTGGCTTTTCTGCCGGACGTGCCTTTTCCCGCCACGCTATCTACCGAGCCTGACCTTGCCCAGGCCGTTGCCGCCAGTCGTGATTTGCTGATTGTGGTGCCGAGTCATGTTTTTGGCGAAGTGCTACAGCAGATCAAACCGTATTTGCGTGCTGACTCGCGTATTGTCTGGGCCACCAAAGGGCTGGAGCGTGAAACCGGACGTTTACTGCAGGATGTGGCGCGCGATATTGTTGGCGATACGCTGCCGCTGGCGGTGATCTCCGGCCCAACTTTCGCGAAAGAGCTGGCGGCGGGTTTACCTACCGCGATTGCGCTGGCCGCGACCGAACCGCAGTTTGCTGACGATCTTCAGTTGCTGCTGCACTGCGGTAAAAGTTTTCGCGTCTACAACAACCCTGACTTTATCGGGGTGCAGCTGGGCGGCGCGGTGAAAAACGTGATCGCTATTGGCGCAGGTATTTCTGACGGTATCGGCTTTGGGGCGAATGCGCGTACCGCTTTGATTACCCGTGGCCTGGCGGAGATGAGTCGTCTTGGCGAAGCGCTGGGCGCCGATCCTACTACTTTTATGGGCATGGCAGGGCTGGGCGATCTGGTGCTGACCTGTACCGATAATCAGTCACGCAATCGCCGGTTCGGCATCATGCTGGGCCAGGGCGTGGATGTCGAGAGTGCGCAGACACAGATTGGACAGGTTGTGGAAGGCTATCGCAACACCAAAGAAGTGCGCGCGCTGGCGGCACGCTATGGTGTCGAAATGCCAATAACCGAGCAAATTTATCAGGTATTGTATTGCGAAAAATCGGCGCGCGAGGCAGCATTGAATCTGCTGGGACGTACCCGCAAGGATGAAAACAGTAGTCGCTGAGGCGGGAGGCCCGGCTGGATACCTGTGGCGTCTCGGGCGAACCGGACGCTATTTTTTTATCGGGAGAGAGCAATGTCGGATGAAGAGTTACAGCTGGTCTGGAATAACATCAAAGCGGAAGGGCGTGCCCTGGCGGATTGTGAACCCATGCTGGCCAGTTTTTTCCATGCGACATTGCTTAAGCATGAGAACCTTGGCGGCGCGCTAAGTTATATGCTGGCTAACAAGCTGGCTAATGCAATTATGCCCGCTATCGCCATTCGTGAGATTGTCGAAGAGGCGTATCGCCATGACCCCTCAATGATCGCTGCGGCGGCACGCGATATTCTGGCAGTACGCCAGCGCGATCCGGCGATAGATAAATATTCGACGCCGCTGCTCTATCTGAAAGGCTTCCATGCGCTGCAGGCTTACCGTATCGGTCACTGGCTGTGGAACGAAGGCCGCCGGGCGCTGGCGGTCTATCTGCAAAATGAAATCTCTGTCTCTTTTGCCGTAGATATCCATCCGGCCGCGCGTATCGGCTGCGGCATTATGCTTGACCATGCGACCGGCATCGTGATTGGCGAAACGGCGGTGGTTGAGAACGATGTCTCTATCCTGCAGTCAGTTACGCTTGGCGGCACGGGTAAAACCAGCGGCGACCGTCATCCTAAAATTCGTGAAGGCGTGATGATTGGCGCCGGTGCGAAAATCCTCGGCAATATCGAAGTCGGACGCGGTGCGAAAATTGGCGCCGGTTCGGTGGTGCTGCAGCCGGTGCCGCCACATACCACCGCCGCCGGCGTGCCGGCGCGCATCGTTGGCAAACCGGCCAGCGATAAGCCATCCATGGATATGGATCAGCATTTTAACGGCACGATCCCCGGCTTTGAGTTTGGCGACGGTATCTGACGTCGCCCTTCGTCGGCGTCAGCTTTTAAGCAGGGCGCCCTGATATTCCAGTTGCCGCCAGGCTTCATATACCACCACTGAAACCGCATTCGACAGGTTCATACTGCGGCTTTGCGCCAGCATGGGAATACGGATTTTTTGCTGTGGGGGGAGTGCATCCAGAATCGTGGCGGGTAAGCCGCGGCTTTCAGGGCCAAACAGCAGGTAATCACCTGATTGATAGCTAACCGCGCTGTGCGCAGGCGTGCCCTTGGTTGTCAGCGCAAACAGGCGCTCTGGCTGTTCGCTGGTGCAGAACGCCTCAAAGCTGGCGTGACGTTTAATCGCGGTAAATTCATGGTAATCAAGCCCGGCGCGGCGCAGGCGCTTGTCATCCCAGGTAAAGCCAAGCGGCTCAATCAGATGCAGCTGGAAGCCGGTATTTGCGCACAGGCGAATGATATTGCCGGTATTAGGTGGAATTTCAGGTTCAAATAAGACGATGTTCAGCATAAGGCCCCCGATAACGAGGGCCGAAGCATAACAAATTAGCGCACAGAGTACAGCGGTAGCCAGATAGTCAAACGCAAGCCGCCGAGCGGGCTGTCATCCGCTTTTACCCAGCCGCGATGCTGCTGGATAGCCGTTTCGACAATCGCCAGGCCCAGCCCGGTGCCGCCGGACTCCCTGTCGCGCGCCTCATCGGTGCGATAGAACGGACGGAATATCTGTTCACGATCTTCCGGGCTGACGCCAGGACCGTCATCATCGACATGCACCGTGATCCCCTGATTATCCACAGAGAAGCTCACTGAAATATGTGAATTTGAGTAGCGCAGCGCATTACGGACAATATTTTCCAGCGCGCTTTCCAGCGCATGGGGGTTGCCATACAGCGGCCATGGGCCTGGCGGGTAGGGCACCTCCAGCTTTTTACCCATCTGCTCCGCTTCAAATTTGGCATCTTCCAGTACGCCATTCCAGAGATGGTTTGCTTTCATCGCTTCGCTGACTAACGCATTTTTATGCTGCGTACGCGACAGCACCAGCAAATCGTTAATCATGCCGTCAAGGCGCTGCGCCTCCAGCTCAATGCGTCCTAACTCTTTGCCTTCGCCATAACGACGACGCATCAGGGCAGTGGCCAGCTGCAGGCGTGTTAAGGGCGTTCGCAGCTCGTGTGAAATATCGGAGAGCAGACGCTGTTGCGCGGTCATCATGCGCTCCAGAGCGCTGACCATCTGATTAAAGCTGGAGCCAGCAGCAAGAAATTCCTGCGGCCCCGCTTCCAGTTCCGGATGCTGACGCAGATTCCCACTTGCTACCTCATCCGCCGCGTGTTTTAACTTACGCGCCGGTTTCGCCAGGCTCCAGGCCAGCCATAGCAGCAAAGGGGAGCTGATCAGCATGGTGACGATCAAGAGCAACAGCGGACGGTCAAACAGCAGATTGATGAAATCCAGCTGGGAGCTGCTGGCCGGGCGCATCAGATAGAGTTGATAATTATCTTCGCCATCGCGTACGGCAAAAGGCCCAACCAGCTCAACGCGGCCATATTTCTTTTTCTGAGGATGATCGGCATTGTCAGATTGGCCGATAAAATTGCGGATAATCTGCATTTCATTATGCTGAGCGCCAATAACGCGGCCTTCGCTGGTAACCAGCAGCAGACGTTGGCCGGGCGGTGCCCATTTATCGATAGCGCGAAACAGCCGACGCCACCACATTAAATCATTAGGCGGATCCTGCATAAGCTCCGCCTCAATGTGCTGCTCAATCATGATGCCCTGTCGCTGCTCGCTTTCCAGCAGCGACGTAAGCTGGCGTGAATCCAGCTTAGGGAGCATTAGCACCAGCATCAGAACCAACGCCAGGGTTAACCAGAAGATGGCAAAGATGCGAGTGGTCAGGCTGCTTATCATGACGCGGAGACCATCAAATATCCACGGCCACGCAGCGTTTTAAACCAGGGGTGACCATCGCGGCGTTCAGGCAGCTTACGACGCAGGTTGGAAATATGCATATCAATGGCGCGATCAAAGGGTGTCAGGCGCTTACCCAGCACTTCCTGACTGAGATGCTCGCGTGAGACTACCTGGCCAAGATGCTGGGCTAACAAATAGAGTAGGGTAAATTCGGTACCGGTCAGATCCAGCGTAACGTTATCAAAGCTGGCTTCCTGACGGCCAGGATTGAGTCGCAGACAGTCGACTTCCAGCGTCGGTGAGCTGTTGTCATGCTGCTGTTGCTGTTCGCTCCAGCTGGAACGACGCAAAATAGCGCGGATACGGGCGACCAGTTCGCGATCGTTAAACGGCTTCGGTAAATAGTCATCGGCACCCAGTTCGAGGCCTAAAACGCGATCCAGTTCGCTGCCGCGCGCGGTCAACATAATCACCGGTGTTTGGTATTGCTGGCGAAGTTCTTTCAACGTATCGATGCCGTTCTTTTTAGGCATCATCACATCAAGTAATAACAGATCAATAGTGTCATCGAGCAGGCTGAGCGCCTGTTCCCCATCTGAGGCGACAACGATATTAAACCCTTCCATTTCAAGCAGTTCTTTAAGCAGCGAAGTTAATTCGCGGTCATCATCAACCAACAGGATTTTATTCATTTTCTTAAGCCCTCCGCAGGCAAAATAGCGTGATCGCCTACCCCATTCCATCGCTTTACGTAGTTTTACACCCCCTGACGCTAGTTTGCAGCTATCTCTGTAGTCTGAACTGCGTTGAATCAAATGATGCAAATGAATGTGGGAGTAAACGATGCGCAAAGTAACCGCCGTCGTCATTGCTTCAGCCTCGGTGGTTTTTAGTTACTCCAGCGCATGGGCAGCAGACGTTACGACGATTGACGGGATGCATCCGCCAGGCGAATCGATGACTGGCAGCATAGCGCAAAATCCGCAAAGCCATATGTTTGATGGCATTAAGCTTTCGGAACAACAGCGTCAGCAGATGCGGGATCTGATGCAGCAGACGCAACATGAGCGCCCTCCCGTAAACGTGAAAGATTTAGAAACTCTGCATAATCTGGTGATTGCAGAAAAGTTTAATGAAACAGCCGTAAAGGCTCAGGCAGAAAAGTTAGCACAGGAACAGGTTGCGCGGCAGGTCGAGATGGCCCGTATCCGCAACCAGATGTATCACCTGCTAACGCCACAGCAACAGGCTGTTTTGCAACAAAAGCATGAGCAACGAATGAGTGAGTTGCGCAGGCTGACGAATCTGCAGCAGGTTCAACCTCTGCATGAAGCGAGTAGTGCCGACAGTAACCAGTAACATAGTATCCCTGTTTTCCTTGCCATAGACACCATCCCTGTCTTCCCCGCCATGATGGCGGGGTTTTTTTTGCCTATAATATCTCCCTTTTCTGCACATCCTTTGCGCGTACCCTGCTGCTTTTTGCGATACTGCTCTTATACTTAGCTTTTACTTTCAGAGGGGTGCGGATGTTAGCTTCCTATGCGCGGCTGGTTAACCGGGCGGCAATGGCTGCAACGGTGCTGGCAGTGCTGCTGTTATTTATCAAGATATTCGCCTGGTGGTATACCGGATCGGTCAGCGTACTGGCGGCTCTGGTGGATTCGCTGGTTGATACCGCCGCCTCTTTGACCAATCTTCTGGTGGTGCGCTATTCATTGCAGCCTGCGGATGCGGAGCATACGTTTGGTCATGGTAAAGCGGAATCGCTGGCGGCACTGGCGCAAAGTATGTTCATTTCCGGCTCTGCCCTGTTTTTGTTCCTGACCGGTATTCAGCATTTGGCTTCTCCGGGCGTGCTACACGCACCGCTGGTAGGCATGGTTGTTACCCTTGTGGCATTGGTTTCAACGCTGCTGCTGGTAGCTTTTCAACGCTGGGTAGTGCGTAAAACGCAAAGCCAGGCGATTCGTGCCGATATGTTGCACTATCAGTCTGACGTATTGATGAACGGAGCCATTTTGCTGGCGCTGGCGCTTAGCTGGTATGGCTTCACCCGTGCTGATGCACTGTTTGCGTTAGGCATCGGCGCATGGATTCTGTTTAGTGCGCTACGTATGGGCTATGATGCCGTACAGTCTTTACTTGATCGCGCATTGCCCGATGCGGAGCGGCAACAGATAGTGCAAATCATCACCAGCTGGCCTGGCGTACAGGGCGCGCACGATTTGCGTACCCGACAATCAGGTCCGACACGCTTTATTCAGGTCCATCTTGAAATAGAGGATAACTTGCCGTTAATTCAGGCACATCGCGTGGCGGAGCAGGTAGAGCAGGCGCTTTTAAAACAGTTTCCTGGTTCGGATATTATCATCCATCAGGATCCCTGTTCTGTTGCCCGCACCGAGCCGCAGGGTTTTTTATAGACAGAAGTGTGGAATAATATCAGCCTGGCTTTTGAACGAGGCGCAAAGCCACATTGTGGAAAAGATTTTACCCGAAACTAGCCTGACCTGAATCAATTCAGCAGCAGGGGTTTGATATACTATTTGCCATTATGAGTCGGTAAGATCGGACACTGAGCGGGCGTCGAACCTTTCCGGCGTAACGAATTCATCATTAAGTATTAAGTCCAGAGGTAGCCATGATCAAGAAAATCGGTGTACTGACAAGCGGCGGCGACGCCCCAGGGATGAACGCAGCTATTCGCGGTGTCGTTCGCTCCGCCCTGAGTGAAGGACTGGAAGTTTGTGGCATTTATGATGGCTATCTCGGCTTGTATGAAGACCGCATGATCAACCTCGACCGCTACAGCGTTTCTGACATGATTAACCGCGGCGGCACCTTTCTGGGCTCTGCGCGTTTTCCTGAGTTCCGTAATGAGGAAACGCGTCAGGTAGCCATTGAGAATATGAAAAAACGCAATATCGATGCGCTGGTGGTGATTGGCGGCGACGGCTCTTACATGGGTGCGAAACGCCTGACTGAAATGGGCTTCCCATGTATTGGTTTACCGGGCACCATCGATAACGACGTGGCCGGTACCGACTACACCATTGGTTATTTCACAGCGCTGGAAACGGTGGTTGAAGCGATTGACCGCCTGCGTGATACCTCTTCTTCACACCAACGTATTTCTATCGTTGAAGTGATGGGCCGTTACTGTGGTGATCTGACGCTGGCAGCGGCGATTGCGGGCGGATGTGAGTTTATCGTACTGCCGGAAATTCCTTATACTCGCGAAGAGCTGGTGCAGGAGATCAAAGCGGGTATCGAGAAAGGTAAAAAGCACGCTATCGTGGCGATTACCGAGCATATCTGCGATATCGATGAGCTGGCGAAATATATCGAAGCGGAAACCAAACGCGAAACGCGCGCGACGGTTCTGGGTCATATCCAGCGCGGCGGTGCGCCGGTCGCCTATGACCGTATTCTGGCTTCACGTATGGGCGCTTATGCGATTGAACTGTTGCTACAGGGCTACGGCGGCCGCTGCGTGGGCATCCAGAATGAAAAGATGGTGCATCACGACATCATCGATGCCATTGAAAACATGAAGCGCCCTTTCAAACGCGACTGGCTGGAAACCGCGAAAAAACTTTATTAATTGTTTTCAGGGTGCTGCGCGCGCAGTGCCCTGTTTTCCCCCTGTTTATATTCCATAAAGTAATAACCTCCTATTTTTAATTCTTTAAAACGCCGTAAGCTTTATGTCACGCTTCCGTTAATAACTTCCGGGGGGGCGTACGATGAATAAGTGGAGTGTAGGGCTGGCCGTTTTACTGGCATCAGCCAGCGTACTGGCAAAAAATATTGAGCTGCTGAACGTATCTTACGATCCGACGCGTGAGCTGTATGAGCAATATAACAAAGCGTTCAGCGCGCACTACAAGCAGCAAACCGGCGATAATATTGTGATCCGCCAGTCGCATGGCGGCTCCGGTAAGCAGGCAACGTCAGTAATCAACGGCATTCGCGCCGATGTGGTAACGCTGGCGCTGGCTTCCGATATTGATGCCATTGCCGGGCGCGGCCGAATTAATAAAGAGTGGATAAAACGGCTACCGGATAATTCTGCGCCTTACACCTCCACCATCGTTTTTCTGGTGCGTAAAGGCAATCCCAAGCAGATCCACGACTGGCCGGATTTGCTGAAACCTGGCGTTGCGGTTATTACCCCTAATCCTAAAACCTCTGGCGGCGCACGCTGGAACTATCTTGCCGCCTGGGGCTACGCGCTGGATCAGAGCAATGACAACCAGGATAAGGCGCTGGAGTTTGTTAAAGCACTGTATAAAAACGTCGAGGTGCAGGATTCCGGTGCTCGCGGGGCAACGAATACTTTTGTTGAACGCGGCATTGGCGATGTGCTGATTGCCTGGGAAAACGAAGCTTATCTGGCGGTGAATAAGCTGGGTAAAGACCAGTTTGACATTGTTACGCCCAGTGAGTCTATCCTTGCCGAGCCGACGGTATCCGTTGTTGATCGCGTGGTTGACGATCGTGATACGCGCAAAGTAGCCAATGACTATCTGAATTATCTCTACTCACCGGAAGGGCAGGCCATTGCCGCGCAAAACTTCTACCGTCCTCGTGATGCCGGGGTGGCAAAGAAATATGCCAGCACCTTTACGCCGCTGAAGCTGTTCACCATTGATGACAAATTCGGCGGCTGGACGCAGGCACAGAAAACGCACTTTGCGGAAGGCGGCACCTACGACCAGGTAATGAAACGCTAGCGCGTTTTCCTCTGATGATTTAGCGTGACAATTCTCGTTAAGCCAACGAGGATTGCCAGCGGTCATCAGGAGAAGTCGCCATGTCAGTCCCTGCAAGCGTTCTGAAAATCGTTACGATTGTTATCGCCTTTCTTGTTATCGCGCTGGCCTTCGCGGCATGGCGTTTTCATCATAACGGCAACGCGCTGTGGCAAATTATTAGCCAGCAGTGCGTGCCGGGCCAGCTACAAAAAAACGATCCCAGCCCCTGCCAGCGTGTTGATATCAAGGCGGGTTACGTCACACTGAAAGATCGTAACGGCTCTCTGCAATATTTATTAATGCCTGTGGCCCGCATCAGCGGTATCGAAAGCCCGGCGCTGCGGGATCCCGCTACGCCTGACTTCTTTGCGCTGGCCTGGCAACAGCGTCATCTGCTGACGATGCGTCACGGCTCTGCCGTTCCCGATAGCGCCATCTCATTAGCCATTAATTCTGAGTATGGCCGTACGCAGAACCAGCTGCATATTCATATCTCCTGCCTGGATCCTGAGGTACGTCAGCAGCTGGACAGGCTAACGCCGCAGCTGAATTCACAGTGGCAGCCGGAAACGTTGCATCAGCATCGCTGGCTGGTTCGCACATTGACGCCAGCCGAGCTGGCGCAGCAGAGCAGTTTTATTCGTCTAATGCAGGAAGTGCCGCAGGCGCAGCAGGAGATGGGGAAATATGGCCTGGCGCTGGCTAGCTTATCCGATGGCAGGCTGGCATTAATGGCAATAAAGCGTGACTGGCTAAAGATGAATCGGGCTTCAGCGGAGGAGTTGCAGGAACATCGCTGTACGATCCTGCATTAAGGTGTAACAGAGAACGGGCGGCAATGCCGCCCGTTAAACATCAGGCTTTTGCGGCGGCAGCAGCCTTGACGATGACGGCAAAGGCGTCAGCTTTCAGTGAAGCACCGCCAACCAGCGCGCCATCGATATCCGGCTGAGCAAACAGCTCTGCGGCATTTTTATCGTTAACGGAACCGCCGTACTGGATAATAACCTGCTCGGCTACTTTCGCATCTTTCTTCGCGATATGTTCACGAATGAACTTATGCACCGCCTGCGCCTGTGCCGGAGTGGCTGATTTGCCGGTGCCAATCGCCCAGATCGGCTCATAGGCAATCACTGCGCCGTTAAAGGCGGCAGCACCCTGGCTTTCCAGCACCGCATCAATTTGACGCGCGCATACTTCTTCGGTTTTACCCGCTTCGTTTTCTGCTTCGGTCTCACCGATGCAGAGTACCGGAGTCAGACCTGCTTCTTTCAGCACGGCGAATTTTTTCGCAATGAACTCATCGCTTTCTTTGTGATAAGTACGGCGTTCTGAATGGCCGATAATGATATAGCGAGCGCCAATATCCTTCAGCATTTCGGCAGAGACTTCACCGGTAAAGGCACCAGACAGGTTAACATCAACGTTCTGGGCACCCAGTACGATCTGGCTGTCGGCCAGCGCCTGCTGCGCCTGATCCAGATACATCACTGGCGGGGCGATGGCAACGCCACAGCCCTGAACGGCGTTCAGTTCTTTACGCAGGCCGTCGATCAGATCGCTGACCATTTTTTTGTTGCCGTTCAGTTTCCAGTTACCCATAACTAATGGATGTCGCATCATATCCTCCACGTGTAACGCAATACCAGTAAAGTACACTGCCCGACGGGCAGCGATGTCTGCCAGACAGTATAGAGATGTTAACCCTGAATGGCTTTGCTTTTCGTCATTTTTGGCACAACCCTTAGGGCACCGTGAGCGAGAGCTTGATTGGCTCTACGGCAAAGGTGAGCCCCTTTTCGCCGTTGTCTGCGACAACAAAGCGTAGCGCGCCTTCGGTCTGCGAATAATAGCGTGCGCCTTTCCCCTTGCTCAGCAGTTCATTCAGCCGTTTGCGGCTATCTTCTGGCGAACGTGTTGGCAAGAAAAAGCGCATCAGCGCCGTCATATACGCCTGCGCTTTTTCCTGCGCTGCTTTTTCATCAGAGCCGGGAATCGGCAGCCAGGTGATCTGGAGCGTTTTTATTTTTCCGGTGCCCGGCTCCAGCGCCGTAGAGGCGTAGAGCGTTTCGCTGATCTTACTGGCCGCACGCGTTAATGGACTTTTGTCCAGTCGACTGTCGATCGCCCGATATTCGCTGAGCGGTAAATCAGGATTTGCCGTATTATACTTTTCCCGAAACTGCGCAATACTCATATCAAATGTTGGCGCACCTGGCAGCAGGTAAGGCGCAGTGGGCAAGTCATTACTACGCGACGATACATCATCGGCATGCGCGGCGGTGACCGTCAATAGTGCCAACAGTATTGGGATGGGCGTCAGCAAAGAGCCTGGCGCTTTCTTCATTTTTTTTGCCCTGTCCAGTAAACTCAGCCCAGATTAGAACGGTTTTTACCCGCCAAAGTCAAAAACTGCGGCAACCCTTTTTAGTTTTCCTCGGGACGAAAGCATGACGCTACAGCAATGGTGTTTTTCTTATCGTGGTCGCCTGGGACGGCGTGACTTCTGGATTTGGCAGATAGTCTGGCTGTTGACCATGACCGCGCTTTTCACGCTGGCGGGAAACGATTTGCTGGATACCCAGATGGCAGCATTCTGCGTGGTCTGCTTGCTATGGCCTGCCAGCGCGGTGCTGGTGAAACGCCTGCACGATCGTAACAAACGCGGCTACTGGGCGCTGTTACTGGTGGTCGCCTGGATCCTGCTGGCGGGTAACTGGGGCGTTTTAGGCGCTGGCTGGCACAGCGGTCTGGGACGTTTTGTGCCTGCGCTAATTCTTGTCGGCATGTTATGCGAATTAGGTCTGCTGAGCGGTTCGGCAGGCGAAAACCGTTATGGTCGGGCCGCGCAGCCGGTTAACTATTTTCGCTGGCGCGGCGTGGAAAAAAGCCCTCACCAGTAATGCTCGCTGGTGATATGGCCGGGTTTACGCCGCAGATGTTTATTCATTGCGCGCGTCTCTTTTAACAGTTGCTGGGTATCGCGCACCATTTGCGGATTACCGCACAGCATAACGTGGCTGCTGTCAGCCTCCATTGGCAGCCCCACCGCACGCTCCAGCTCACCGCTGGCAATCAGCGCCGGGACGCGCCCCGTTAATGAGCCAGGGCTCTCTTCGCGGCTGACGACCGTCTGGATCCGCAGTGTGCCGTTATAGCGCTGCTCCAGCTGCTGCATGAGCGGCAGATAACTTAAATCGGCGGCGTAGCGCGCGGCATGAACCAGTACCAGATTCTGGAAACGCTCCAGGCCTTCACCCTGTTGCAAAATCGAAAGGTAAGGGCCGATAGCGGTGCCGGTTGCCAGCATCCACAGGGTTTGGCATTCGGGGATCTCTTCCAGCACAAAAAAACCGGCGGCTTCTTTCGTCACCATTACCCCATCGCCCGGCTGTAAGGCGTGTAGCCTTGGGCTTAATTTCCCTTCCGGCACATTGACCAGGTAAAATTCTAAAGCGGGATCGGCAGGGGCATTAACATACGAGTAGGCGCGCTGCACCCGCTCGCCTTCAATCTCCAGCGCCAGCTTGGCAAACTGGCCAGCGGTAAAGGGCGTGACGGGAGCATTAACCTTGATGCTGAACAAACTATCCGTCCAGTGTGTAACTTCCGTAACGCTGCCGTTAACCCATTCAGCCATGACTTTTCCTCTCTCCAGTTAGCTCTTTGCCTATCTTCGTCACTCAACGCCGTTTTTTCCAGCCTGCCTGCGCCAGAAAAGCTCTGCGCGACAAAAGGAGGTATCAGTTTGTGCGGCCGTATAGTTAGTTTTACAAAGAAGGGCAATTTCTGCTGACAGAATGGCAAAAAAACTTATCGCTGCGTGATTCCCTTCTGTGAGCAAACTGCTATTTTTGCCGCCATCAAACCTGAAATCCCCATTGATTTGCTACATAACAGTCAAACAGTGGGCTTTTATTCTGTAACTTTCTTCTAAGTAACTATGAAAAAGATAGAAAACGGACATCTGTTACTGATGCTGATTATATTGGTGGCGGTAGGACAAATGGCACAAACCATCTATGTCCCTGCAATGGCCGACATTGCTGCATCTTTTAACATACGCGATGGCGTAATGCAGCGCGTTATGGCCGCCTACCTGATGACCTACGGTAGTTCACAGCTGATTTACGGGCCTCTCTCCGATAGCGTGGGACGTAAACCGGTAATACTGGCGGGCATGGCTATTTTTATGCTGGGCGCGCTGGGCGCATTGCTTGCGCCTTCTATCGACTGGCTGATAGCGGCCAGCGCCCTGCAGGGATTAGGCACCGGCGTCGCAGGCGTGATGGCGCGGACCATGCCGCGTGATTTATATGCCGGCAGCGCGCTACGTCAGGCAAACAGCCTGTTAAATATGGGTATTCTTGTCAGCCCACTGGCAGCGCCAATGCTCGGCGCGATGCTAACGCATCTGTTTGGCTGGCACGCCTGCTTTGCTTTCCTGCTGCTGCTGTGTTTGCTGGTCACCGGCGCAATGGCGCGCTGGCTACCGGAAACCCGTCCTCCAGCGAGCGAAACCCGTCCACTGTTTTCACGTTATCGGCCATTACTGAGCGATCGCATTTTTGTTCGCTATCTGATTATGCTTATTGGCGCGCTGGCAGGAATTGCCGTCTATGAGGCAAGCTGCGGCATTTTGATGGGCGGCGTGCTGGGGCTGGATGCAATGACCATCAGCATTCTGTTTATTCTGCCGATCCCGGCAGCTTTTTTTGGTGCCTGGTTTGCCGGACGTGACGAAAAAAGTTTTCATACACTGATGTGGTATGCGGTAAACAGCTGCCTGCTGGCTGGCGTTCTGATGTGGCTGCCCGCCTGGTTTGGCATCATGAATATCTGGACGCTGCTGGTACCGGCATCTCTGTTTTTCTTTGGCGCCGGGATGATGTTTCCGCTGGCAACATCTGGCGCGATGGAGCCTTACGCCTGGCTGGCGGGGACGGCTGGCGCACTGATTGGCGGGCTGCAGAACCTGGGTTCCGGACTGGTTGCCTGGCTGTCGGCGATGCTGCCGCAGAACAGCCAGTTTAGTTTGGGCATGTTGATGTGCGCGACTGCAGTGTTAATGCTGCTATGCTGGTGGCCGCTATCAAAAGGCCCCGAACCGCAGGTCATTTGATGCTTACAGGATCCACGGATGCAGCGCCGTATCCTTGCGATCGAGATAGTGAATCGACTGAATACGGCGGATAGTCCTTGATTTACCCCGGATCAGCAGCGTTTCACTGGTTGCGATATTTCCCTGGCGCGTAATGCCTTTCAGCAGGTCGCCGCTGGTAATGCCGGTGGCGGAGAAAATCACATTGTCGTTACGCGCCATCATATCTAATGTCAGCACCTGATAAGCGTTGATCCCCATTTCATGGCAACGCGCCAGTTCCTGCTCGCCCAGACGACGGTTTTCTTCGCTTTCCCCTTTCACCTCATGACGAGGCAGCAGACGCCCCTGCATGTCGCCATCCAGCGCGCGGATCACCGCTGCTGATACCACGCCTTCCGGCGCGCCGCCGATACCGTACAGCACATCGACTTCACTATCGGGCATACAGGTCAGGATAGAGGCAGCGACATCACCGTCGGGAATCGCGAATATGCGCACGCCCAGCTGCTGCATCTGCCTGATCACGTCATCATGGCGCGGCTTCGCCAGAATGGTTACCGTCAGTTCATCAAGCGTTTTGCCTGATGCCACCGCGATATTTTTCAGATTAGTTTCCAGCGGCAGGTTCAGATCGATATGGCCTTTGGCGGCTGGGCCGACAATCAGCTTTTCCATATACATATCGGGCGCATTCAGGAACGTGCCTCGATCACCCACCGCCAGCACGGCCAGCGCATTCGCCTGACCCATGGCGGTCATGCGGGTGCCTTCAATCGGATCGACGGCGATATCAACGGCATCGCCGTTGCCGGTGCCGACTTTCTCACCGATATAGAGCATCGGCGCTTCATCGATTTCACCTTCGCCGATAACAATCTGACCGTCGATATCAACTTTGTTGAGCATAATGCGCATGGCATTCACTGCTGCGCCATCAGCCTGATTTTTGTCGCCGCGACCCAACCATTTATAGCCTGCCAGGGCGGCAGCTTCGGTAACGCGGGAGAATTCAATGGCGAGTTCTCGTTTCATGACCAGCCTCTGAAAAAACAAATGAGGCGAAAGTGTATCACAGCGGGGAAAGGGGAGAGAAAAGCCCGCGCCGGCTGGCGACGCGGGCCTGAAGCATTACTCGTCGTGCTCTTCCCATGCCTGGGCACGGGCCACGGCTTTACGCCAGCCAGCGTAGCGATAGTTTCGCTCGGTGGTTTCAATGCTCGGGCGGAATTCGCGCTCAATAACCGCCTTCGCGCGCACTTCATCCAGATCTTTCCAGAAGCCCACTGCCAGACCGGCAAGATAGGCCGCACCCAGCGCGGTGACTTCCCGCACTTCCGGCCGCTCTACGCGAGTGCCGAGAATATCGGACTGGAACTGCATCAGGAAGTTATTCGCGACCGCGCCGCCGTCAACGCGCAGGGATTGCAAACGCGTATTGGCGTCATTCTGCATCGCTTCCAGCACGTCGCGCGTCTGATAGGCGATAGATTCCAGCGTTGCACGAATAATATGATTGGCATTTGCGCCGCGCGTCAGGCCAAACAGCGCACCACGCGCATAGGGATCCCAGTAAGGCGCGCCCAGACCGGTAAAGGCAGGAACCATATAGACGCCGTTTGAGTCTTTTACTTTCATGGCGAAATATTCTGAGTCGGCAGAATCGCTGATCAGTTTCATCTCATCGCGCAGCCACTGAATTGCGGCACCACCGATAAACACGGCACCTTCCAGCGCATAGTTAACTTCACCGCGCGGGCCGCAAGCGATAGTGGTTAACAGGCCATGCGTAGAGGTGACCGCCTCGGTACCGGTGTTCATCAGCATAAAGCAGCCGGTGCCGTAAGTATTTTTCGCCATACCCGGCAATACACAGAGCTGGCCATACAGTGCCGCCTGCTGATCGCCAGCAATACCGGCGATAGGAATACGCGTTCCGCCTTTACCGCCGATATTGGTTTGCCCATACACCTCAGATGAAGATTTCACTTCCGGCAGCATTTCACGCGGAATGTCGAGGATGTCCAGCATCCGCTGATCCCATTCCAGCTTATGAATGTTGTACATCATGGTACGCGATGCGTTGGTGTGGTCGGTAATATGTACCCGGCCCTGGGTCATTTTCCAGATAAGCCAGGTATCCACGGTTCCGAACAGCAGCTCGCCACGTTTGGCGCGCTCGCGTGCGCCTTCCACATGATCGAGGATCCATTTCACTTTGGTGCCAGAGAAATAAGGGTTAATCACCAGACCTGTGGTGTGCTGAATGTACTCTTCCAGCCCCTCTTTTTTCAGCTTTTCGCAGTAGTCAGCCGTGCGCGGATCCTGCCAGACAATCGCGTTATAAATCGGTTTGCCAGATTCTTTATCCCAGACAATCGCCGTTTCGCGCTGGTTAGTGATACCGATAGCAGCAATCTGGTCAGAGCGAATATCCGCATGCGCCAGCACTTCAACCAGCGTAGAGCTTTGGGAAGCCCAGATATCCATTGGATCGTGTTCAACCCAGCCCGCTTTCGGATAGATTTGGGTGAATTCCCGTTGGGAAACCGCCACGATGTTGGCGTCATGGTCAAGAACCACAGCACGAGAGCTGGTAGTACCCTGATCGAGCGCGACAATATATTTTTTATCTGTAGACATAATCAATTCCTGATGTGCAAAGATTGAACACTGTTACGCTTTATGCTGCTCAGCGCGCGCGACCGGCTTTCCCGCTTTAGTATCCTGCGTAATGTTAAGGTTGCAGGGCAGGTGACGGCAGATCAGTGAGCGATAACCCCAGGCTCCAAGACAGGCGCCAACCAGCGGGCCAAAAATCGGCACGAGGAAATAGGGAATATCACGACCACCGGTAAAGGCGACGTTACCCCAGCCAGCCAGCCAGGCGAAAATTTTTGGACCAAAATCACGTGCCGGGTTCAGTGCAAATCCGGTCAGCGGCCCCATTGCACCACCGATAATCGCAACCAGCAAACCAATAAGCAGCGGTGCCAAAGGCCCACGAGGTACGCCATTGCCATCATCGGTAAGCGCCATAATCACGGCCATCAATACTGCCGTAATCACCATCTCCACCAAAAACGCCTGTCCTACGCTAATATGCGGATTAGGGTAGGTTGAAAATATGCCGGCCAGATCGAGGCTTTCTGTGCTGCCGCGTAGCATCTGATGGCTGCTTTCATAGTCAATAAATAAGCTGTAATAAAGTCCATAAACCAGTGCGGCGGCGCAGAATGCTCCGGCGACCTGAGCCACAATATAAGGGGCAACCTTACGTGCTTCAAAATTGGCGAACAGGCAAAGTGCGACGGTAATGGCTGGGTTCAGGTGTGCGCCTGAAACGCCTGCCGTCATATAGGCGGCCATGGCCACGGCCAGGCCCCAGACAATGCAAATTTCCCATTGACCGAAAGCGGCGCCAGTCAGCTTCATTGCGGCGACACAGCCAGCGCCGAAGAAGATGATCATGCCGGTTCCAATAAATTCGGCAATGCACTGACCTTTGAGTGTGCTAGTTGCTGTCTGACTCATAATGAAATTCCTGAAGGCGAGGTTAAATTTTATCAATCGTTGTTTTCATTCCATTGAGCTACCCAAACAAATGTAGGGCTGTTGTGAATTTATCGTTAACGCGCATAAACGAGAAATAGCGAACGCTAAAACTGTGTAGTCCATCAAAAAAATGCTCGCTTTCGCGTCTTTTGCTGTTCTTTAAACATCATTTTTGTCACCTCTCGCTGCACGTTGCGTTCGTTTTGTTAACAAACGGACCATTATCAGGGATTAGGCTGCCGTACCGCTTTCGGTATATGCTGAAAAGTGTTACATACTGCGCTTCACAACGGTTCGCCGCTGGACTTGGGCTGTGCGGCTACTTACAATCGGTGTGTTAGGGTTTTTTACGAATTTTTGTGATGTCTCGTCGTCTGCGGCTGGCATCATCAACGCCTTGCGATTAGGAGAAGTCATAGAATGTCATTTGAAGTATTCGAGAAACTGGAAGCGAAAGTACAGCAGGCGATTGATACCATCACGCTGCTGCAGATGGAAATCGAAGAGCTGAAAGAGCAGAACAACAGCCTGAAACATGAAGTTCAACAGGCCTCGGGAAACAGCGAAGCGCTGGTGCGTGAAAACCAGCACCTGAAAGAAGAACAGGTTCAGTGGCAGGAGCGCCTGCGGGCTTTGTTAGGTAAGATGGAAGAAGTCTAATCCGCACGGATGCTGCTTTCATCGAACATAAAAAACGGGTGCCCAGGCACCCGTTTTTGCTGTCCGCGATCTGCCTGGCGACACGCTCAGGCGCAGTAGCCGAATCCGCTATTCAATATCCAGCGGGTCTTCCGACAGAATAATACCGGTATTGTCCGCGTACAGATGGTCGCCGGAAAAGAAGGTAACACCGCCAAAGTTAACGCGAATATCGCTTTCGCCAATGCCTTCGCCCGCCGCGCCAACCGGAATAGCGGCGATAGCCTGGATACCAATATCCAGCTCTTCCAGATCGTCAACCTGGCGGACCGAGCCGTAGACCACAATGCCTTCCCATTCGTTCTGCACCGCCAGCTGAGCCAGCGCCGCATCAACCAGCGCGCGCCGCACTGAGCCGCCGCCATCTACCAGCAGCACACGACCCCGGCCATTTTCTTCCAGCAGGTCGTA
The DNA here is from genome assembly GCF_002101395.1 of Pantoea alhagi. Taxonomy (NCBI): domain Bacteria; kingdom Pseudomonadati; phylum Pseudomonadota; class Gammaproteobacteria; order Enterobacterales; family Erwiniaceae; genus Pantoea; species Pantoea alhagi. The sequence goes on from NZ_CP019706.1 coordinate 1,749,583, forward strand.
TAACAGGCCGTTGTCCTCGAAACATTTCACCGTCGTGATTTGGCCGCCAAACGAGGTGCGACCTCCAAAATTGGAGAAAAGGGGCTCTACCACGTTTACGTCTTCGTGATAGATGTCGCAGAGTTCGGAAGTATCGTATTTCATAGGATTTTCGTCTGTTTGCCACAGGAGCGGTAAGTATATCGCTTTATTTAAGTTGTTGGCAAAATCATCAATGGTGCAAAGGTTGCGATATATCAATCAAAGCAGCATCCCTATAGAAAACAGCACGTTCGCCAGCAGCGCCGCTTTAACCGTTTTTTCCAGCATGGGACGCATAGCAAGGGGCGATTTTTCACGCAGAATATAGAGGCCTTGTTGCCAGAACAGCGGTGCAGAGAGCAGGAAAAGCCAGCTTCCCCAGCCTGGGCGGGCGAAACAGGCAAAGGCGGCAAAACAGAGCAACGCGCTGCTCAGCAGCAGCAGGTGATAGCGGCGAGCGTTAGCAGCGCCCAGCCGTACTGCCAGCGTCATCTTGCCGCATTGACGATCGGTTTCCATATCGCGCAGATTATTGATATTAAGCACCGCCGCTGCCAGCAGGCCGCTGGCCGTTGCGGGCAACAGCACCAGCGGTTCGATAAGGTGGCTCTGCAGGTAAAAGCTGCCGCTGACGGCCAGCCAGCCGAAAAATATCAACACCGATAAATCGCCCAGACCCAGGTAGCCATAGGGCTTCTTTCCTACGGTGTAGGCAATGGCCGCGATAATCGCCAGCGCCCCCAGCAGCAGAAAACTCAACATATCGCTCAGGCTGTGACAGGCATAGCTAATCAGTAAAATGCCGCAAACCAGCGCCATCCCGGTAGCAATAACTATCGATGTCCGCAGCTGCGCTAAGGTAATCGCGCCTTTCTGAATGCCGCGCAAAGGGCCCAGACGCTCGCTACCGTCGCTGCCTTTTACCGCATCACCATAATCGTTAGCCAGATTAGATAGCACCTGCAGCAGACCACTGGTCAGGAAGCAGAGCAGGGCGATGGTCAGGCTGAAAGCTCCCTGCCACCAGGCCAGAGCAGAACCCGTCAGAATAGAGGCGAATGCCAGCGGCAAAGTGCGCAAGCGCAGGCTTTCCAGCCAGGCGCGGAAGTGAAAGAACGTTGCCGGTTGAATATGTTCCATAAGTGAGACCGCCGCCGTTTTTAATCCAAAAGAGGTAGATCGAGTCTACGGCGGTATACATGCGGCCACCTTAACCTCCGTCAAACTGACGTGGTTCAGGCGCAGAAGGAAGCAATAAAAAAGGAGGCCGTAGCCTCCTTCCTGATAATAAATACCGCTTACAGAATGAAGCGGCTGAGGTCTTCGTCAGCAACCAGCTGATCCAGATGCTGCGAAACATACGCGGCATCAATGGTAATGCTGTCACCGCTGCGATCGCTGGCATCATAGGAAATATCTTCCATCAGACGCTCCAGCACCGTATGCAGACGACGCGCACCGATGTTTTCAGTGGTTTCGTTAACCTGCCATGCCGCTTCAGCGATACGGCGAATGCCATCTTCGGTAAAGCTGATATTAACGCCTTCGGTTCCCATCAGCGCTTTATACTGCACGGTAACGGAAGCGCTTGGCTCGGTCAGGATACGTTCGAAATCGTTTACGGTCAGCGGCTGCAGCTCAACGCGAATCGGCAGACGACCCTGCAGTTCCGGAATCAGATCTGACGGGCTGGCGACCTGGAATGCGCCGGAAGCGATAAACAGGATATGGTCGGTTTTAACCATGCCGTGCTTGGTAGAGACGGTGCAGCCTTCTACCAGAGGCAGCAGGTCACGCTGCACGCCTTCGCGAGAAACATCCGGGCCTGAGGTTTCGCCACGCTTACAGATTTTATCGATCTCGTCGATAAACACGATACCGTGTTGCTCAACCGCTTCGATCGCTTCTTCTTTCAGCTCTTCCGGATTGACCAGCTTGGCCGCTTCCTCTTCCACCAGCAGCTTCATTGCATCTTTGATCTTCAGCTTGCGCGGCTTCTGCTTTTGTCCGCCCAGATTCTGGAACATTGACTGCAGCTGGCTGGTCATCTCCTCCATGCCCGGAGGCGCCATAATTTCTACGCCCATCGGCGCGGCGGCCAGGTTGATCTCAATTTCTTTGTCGTCCAGCTGGCCTTCGCGCAGTTTTTTACGGAAAGACTGGCGTGCAGCAGACGGCTCAGCATTTTGCTCTGGCTGGCCCCAGTTATTTTTAGCCGGAGGGATCAGCGCATCGAGAATGCGTTCTTCAGCCATCTCTTCTGCGCGGTAGCGATTGCGTTCAATCGCCTGCATGCGCACCATTTTCATCGCCGCATCGGTCAAATCACGGATAATAGAATCCACTTCTTTACCGACGTAGCCGACTTCGGTGAATTTGGTAGCTTCAACCTTGATAAAAGGCGCGTTAGCCAGCTTAGCCAGACGACGGGCGATTTCCGTTTTACCTACGCCGGTCGGGCCAATCATCAGAATATTTTTCGGCGTAACTTCATGGCGTAGATCTTCATCCAGCTGCATACGACGCCAGCGGTTGCGCAGGGCGATCGCCACAGCACGTTTGGCGCCATCCTGGCCGATGATAAATCTGTTCAGTTCGCTGACAATCTCGCGCGGAGTCATTTCAGACATAGTTTCGATCCTTACGCTTTGGACGCTAATTCTTCAATAGTCAGATTGTGGTTGGTGTAGATGCAGATATCACCTGCAATACCCAACGCTTTTTCGGTAATGTCGCGAGCGCTCAGCTCGGTATTTTCCAGCATGGCGCGTGCTGCCGCCTGGGCGTACGGGCCGCCGGAGCCAATCGCGATCAGATCGTTTTCAGGTTGGATGACATCACCATTGCCGGTAATAATCAGCGAGGCGTTTTCATCCGCCACCGCCAGCAGCGCTTCAAGTTTGCGCAGCATACGGTCGGTTCGCCAGTCTTTAGCAAGTTCCACCGCGGCTTTAACCAAATGGCCCTGATGCATTTCCAGCTTACGCTCGAAAAGCTCGAACAGTGTAAAGGCATCGGCTGTACCGCCAGCAAAACCCGCAATCACCTTATCATTGTAGAGACGGCGCACTTTTTTGACGTTGCCTTTCATTACGGTATTACCGAGCGTAGCCTGGCCATCACCGCCAATTACTACGTGGCCGTTGCGTCGTACACTTACTATCGTTGTCACGGGCAGACCCCTTGTTACAGTGGAAAAAGAGCTTCGCGCTGTGCGGCGCGAAGCATAATGCAACAAGATATGGGGCAGGATTGAAGGGTTTCAACCCCCAACCGCGAGAGGAATACAGCCTGAATGGCCGGAACTACGCAGGCGTTTCAGGGTGCTGTCGGCGCTGGCGCGGCTGTTATAGGGCCCGATAACCACTCGGTTCCAGCCGCCGCCGTTAGTGATACGGCTTTCAAAACCTTCAAAGGCCAGCTGGGCGCGGATCGATTCCGCCTGCTCACTGCCTTTAAACGAGCCGCACTGCACCATCCAGCGCTGCGACTTCTCTTTTTCCACCGCTTTGGCTTTGGCAGTTTCCTGCGGTTTAACGCGGCTGTTTTCCTGGGGTTTCGGCGCATTTACCGGCTGCTGAGCGCCATTTTGCGGCAGCATATGCGTTTGCTGCGTGGTTTGCTGTTGAGCACGCTGCTGCTGCTGCAAACGTTGCTGCTGTTCAAGACGCTGTTGCTGCTGAATTTGCTGCTGTTGAACGCGTTGCTGTTGCTCAAGGCGCTGCTGCTGTATCTGCTGTTGTTGCAGCTGCTGTTGCTGGCGCTGTAGCGTCTGCTGACGTTGTATCGGCGTTTGTTCATTCCACGGGACTTCATTTAGCTGAGTCGGTGCCTGGCGCATATCGGCCTGCATTTGCTCCAGCAACTGACGCTGTTCATCGGTCAGTTGAGTCTGCGACTGCACTTCGCCGCCGGCGGAAGGCTCTTTTGGCGTGGGCACGCTAAGCTGACGGTTTTCCAGCTCTTTAATATATTTCCAGCGCTCTTCCGGCTTGGGCGGCAACCCGTTTCCGCTGACTTTGTGATCCGGAATAACCGGCGTCTCTTCTTTTTTATGATGAGCGATAAACCACAGCCCGCCCGCGAATGTCACCAGCACCGCTACCGCCAGCCCTATCATAATTTTTGAAACACCAGAGCTGCCGTTGCGTTTCTTGCTGCGGCTATTACTTTTCTTGCGACGCGTCCCTGTCGAACGCCCGCGGCCTACATAATCTTTTTGTGCCACTAATCGTTCCGCTAATTCAAAGAAGAAAATGCATGCCGGATAAAGCGCGCTAAGTTAGCGCAACGCCTTAGCTATCCGGCTATTAGCCCGCCATGTTACTCAAGGGCTGGAAGTTTGACCAGCAGTGAGTCGTTTAAGAATCTGCTGAAACTGCCGGATCAACGGCATCTGGACGCTTAGCTGGCGTGCATTGTGCTTCCGCGCAGCTTGAGTTCAAACTCCAGCAGGCGTGAGCCGTTGTTCACGGTACGGCCCTGTAATTGCTCCAGCAAAAGCAGCATCGCTTCCCGACCCAGAGCGAAGCGCGGTTGCGCAATGGTAGTCAGCGGAGGATCGCTGTAACGCGAAAGCTCAATATCATCAAAGCCGACCAGAGAGAGGTCCTGCGGAATGCGCAGGCCCATGCTTTTCGCCTGTGACATCGCGCCCAGGGCCATAATATCGTTATGGCAAAAGAGCGCCTGCGGAGGCTGTGGTAAAGCCATCAGCCGCTTAAACGCCGCAGCGCCAGCTTCAAAGGTAAAGTCGCCACGCACAATATAGCGTGATTCGATTGCCTGTCCATGACGGCGTAGCGCCTGAATATAGCCCTGCAAACGATAATGGCTGAGCGGCATCTCTTCCGGGCCGGCAATGCAGGCAATGCGGCGATGGCCCAGCTGCCATAAATGATTAACCGCTTCGAAGGCTGCGGTCAGGTTATCAATATGAACCGTGGGAAGCTCCAGATCGGGCGCAAATTCATTCGCCATTACCATCGGCGGTAAACTGCGCTGTTCTTCCACCCCGGTATCGAAAGGCACCTGGGAACCCAGCAGTACCATGCCGTCGATCTGACGCGTCAGCATCAGGCTCAGAAAGGTCTTTTCCTGCTGATTCTGATGGGCGCAGTCGCCAATCAGCACCAGATAGCCTTCAGCGGCTGCCGTAACTTCAACGCCACGAATGATTTCGCTGAAAAAGGGATCGCAGATATCGGGAACAATAACCAGAATAGTGCGTGATTCGCTGCGTTTGGCATTCCGCGCCAGAGCATGAGGGGAGTAGCCCACTTCGATCACCGCCTGTTCAACCTTTTGGCGGGTTGTCGCTGAGACCTTTTCAGGGTTCATCAGTGCGCGGGACACGGTGGCGGTTGAAACCCCCGCACGCTCAGCCACGTCTTTCATGGTGGCTGCCGTTGACTCCTGGTTCTGCTCCAACGCTTTTCTCCTTACACTGGCCTGAATAGTAAGATGTTATATGTCGTCTGCTGCGCTTGTTGCGGTCAAAGCTGACGACCATCACATTTTTAACAGATTGTATAAGGGTCCGTTACCTTAATTGCATAAAAACTGTGACTTATTCGAGGTTTTTCGATCCAGCTCGCAAACCTTGTCCGGAAGCATCGATCAGCTTTCCGTTGGGTCGATATCCAGTGTCCATTTCACCTTACGTGACAGCGGCAGGGTGGAGATTAACGGCAGGCTGGTTTTGAGCAGCTGCTGTAGCTGAAGGCGGGAAGGGTGCTGTAGCAGCAGTTGCCAGCGATAGCGCCCGCCACGCTTAGCCTGCAGAGCAGGTACCGGGCCCATAATCCACAACGGCTCATCGCGTAGCGGACTGGCTTCCAGCAGGTTGCGCAGCTGATGTAAAAAGGCCGCCGCCTGCTGATTATCATGATCGTCAGCACGAAACAGCGCATGGCTGGTGAATGGCGGAAGCTGCACGCTGCGGCGCTCGCTTAAGGTCTGGCTGGCAAACGCATCGTAGCCCTGATGCAATAAGATCTGCAGTAGCGGATGTTCAGGATGATGGGTTTGCAGCAGCACTTCGCCCTGCTTACCGGCCCGGCCAGCGCGTCCGGCAACCTGAATATAGAGTTGGGCAAAGCGTTCAGCGGCGCGAAAATCTGCCGAAAAGAGCGCGCCATCCACATCCAGCAACGATACCAGCGTTACATCGGGAAAGTGATGCCCTTTCGCCAACATCTGTGTACCAATCAGGATACGGGCGCCGCCGCGAAACACATCGGCCAGATGCTGCTCGAGCGCCCCTTTGCGGCTGGTGGTGTCACGGTCAATACGCGAGAGCGGAATGCCCGGAAATAAACTCTGGAGATTATGCTCCAGCTGCTCGGTGCCGAGGCCCACCGGCACCAGATGCGTCGAGCCGCACTGCGGGCACTGACGCGGCACCGGGCGCTGACTGTCACAATGGTGGCAGCGTAGCTGGCGCTGCTGCTGATGGAGCGTGTAATAGTGATCGCAGCGCTGACATTCAGCAATCCAGCCGCAGTCGTGGCATAACAGTGCCGGCGAGAAGCCACGGCGGTTAAGAAACAGCAACACCTGATTATCCGCCTGTAAATGCAGACGCATACGCTGGATCAGCGCGGGCGACAGGCCGCCCTGCAGCTGGACGCCTTTTAAATCAATCAGCTGCTGCGTCGCCTGGCGCGCATTACCGGCGCGCTTGCTCAGGTTAAGCTGACGGTATTTTCCGCTCTGCACGTTATGCAGCGTTTCCAGAGCTGGCGTCGCCGAGCCCATCACGATCGGGATATTTTCTTCACGCGCCCGGAACACCGCCAGGTCACGGGCATGATAACGCCAGCCTTCCTGCTGTTTATAAGAGCTGTCATGTTCTTCATCAATAATGATGACGCCCGGGCGGGCAAAGGGCGTAAATAGCGCGGAGCGGGTGCCGATCACAATGGCATTATCACCCTGACGCGCGCGCAGCCAGACGGCCATACGTTCGCTGTCGTTCAGATCGGAGTGCAGGACATCAATCGGGGCGTTAAAACGCGCCCGAAAGCGGGCGATGGTTTGCGGCGTCAGGCCGATTTCCGGCACCAGCACCAGCGCCTGACGTCCGCGACTTAGCACGTTTTCCAGGACGCTAAGGTAAACTTCCGTTTTACCTGAGCCAGTAATCCCTGCCAGCAGCCAGGGCGCAAATTGTTCATCTTCGCTGCGGATCGCGCCAACCGCCAGCGCCTGCTCTGTATTTAGCCGCAGTCGTTCGCCGTTAACCGCAAAACTATCACGCCAGTCCTGGCGCGCAGGCAGATGCTCACGCAGGTCGCACAGACCTTTGGCACGTAAAGCCTGTAGCGCCGCGTCTGCCAGTTCATGTTGAGTGATCTCATGGCGATAAAGCGGTTGCTGACGCAATGCGGCCAGCGCCTGCTGCTGCTTTGGCGCGCGCTTCAGGCTTTCCGGCGCGGTTTCTCGTCCCAGTTCGGTAATAAACCACTGCCAGAGCGGCGTCTCCTGCGCCGGTTTACCCTGGCGCAGCAGCACCGGCAGCGCATGGAACAGCACCTCGCCCAGCGGATAGTGATAGTACCCGGCGGCCCAGTGCAAAATACGCCATAGCGAAGCAGGAAACAGCGTTTCGCTGTCGAGCGTTTCCAGTACGCTTTTCAACTGTCCGGTGGGCAGATCGCTTTGCTCACTGAAGCCGACCAGGATACCGATCATCGTGCGGTTACCAAAGGGCACGCGAACGCGCCCGCCAGGCACCGGGTGAAGATGCGCGGGAAGCAGGTAATCAAACTGGCGTGCGAGCGGAACGGGCAGCGCGACCTGAGCAACGGGCATGACGTTATCCGTAAAAAGAGTTGAACGGCGTAGTGTACACTGTGTAGCCATAAATGTGCGGATTCGATTGCATTGGGCGGTTATTTTCTGTATAGTTCGCCGCCTTTGGTGCGGAATAAGGCATCAAAAATCACCAGAATGTTCAATCCGCGTGTGGTGCCGGCGCAGGTTTTTCCTGGCGCGGGAGAGCGACACGGCCTTTACTGAGGTTACCCCATGAAAGAAGGTATTCATCCTAAGTATGTTGAAATTACTGCAACTTGTTCTTGCGGTAATGTGATCAAAACTCGCTCTACAGTGGGTCACGATCTGAACCTGGACGTGTGCGGTAAATGCCACCCGTTCTACACCGGCAAACAGCGTGTTGTTGATACCGGTGGTCGTGTTGAGCGCTTCAACAAACGCTTCAGCATTCCGGGCAGCAAATAAGTTTCCCGGCAGACGCTACGTTATTCGACGGAGCGGATGCAAGAAAAAACCCAGCTTCGGCTGGGTTTTTTTATGCGCAAAAACAGCGTATCAGTATTCCCATGTGTCAGGATCTTTACCCAGTTCACGCATAATCTTTTTCGCCTCTTCCGGGATCTCATCGCTGCGTTCTTTGCGCAGATCAACATCGTCCGGCAGCGGCTGACCGGTAAACGCATGCAGAAATGCTTCGCATAACAGCTCGCTGTTAGTGGCATGACGCAGATTGTTTACCTGACGGCGCGTACGTTCATCTGTCAGGATTTTTAACACTTTCAGCGGAATAGACACGGTAATTTTTTTGACCTGCTCGCTCTTCTTACCATGCTCAGCATAAGGGCTGATATATTCGCCATTCCATTCAGCCATGAGTTACCTTAATTATTAAAAGTTAAATTGTCGAAATTCAGCCAATTATGCCCGATATTTTCATGCCTCACTAATCAAAGTCAGCATTTAATACGTAACTTTGCCGCTTTTACCTGGGTTGCGCTGCAGTAGAAGGCAATTCACTGCAATTTTAGCGGTTATTGCGCATTTGCTCAATCTATACGCAAAGACATTTAGATGTCCAGATGTATTGACGTCCAGTGGCGTGGTGTTATCCTGTTAGCCTTCTTTCAGGGTCTTTCAGGAACAGTAAGCACTATGACGCGTAAACAGGCAACCATCGCAGTGCGCAGCGGTTTGAATGATGATGAGCAGTATGGCTGCGTTGTCCCTCCGATTCACCTTTCCAGCACCTATAACTTCACTGACTTCAATCAGCCACGCGCTCATGATTACTCGCGTCGCGGTAATCCTACGCGTGATGTCGTACAGCGTGCGCTGGCCGAACTGGAGGGGGGAGCCGGGGCTGTTATGACCAATACCGGTATGTCCGCGATTCATCTGGTCTGTACGCTGTTCCTGAAACCTGGCGATTTGTTGATTGCGCCGCATGACTGCTATGGCGGCAGTTATCGTCTGTTTGACAGCCAAAGCAAGCGCGGCGCCTATCGCGTTAAATTTGTCGATCAGGGCGATACCCAGGCTCTGCAGGCGGCGCTGGCTGAACAGCCGAAACTGGTGCTGGTGGAAAGTCCCAGCAATCCGCTGCTGCGCGTGGTGGATATCGCCGCTATTTGTCAGGCAGCGCGCGCCGCTGGCGCGATAAGCGTGGTGGATAACACTTTTTTAAGCCCCGCTCTGCAAAATCCGTTGGCGCTGGGCGCCGATCTGGTGGTGCACTCCTGTACCAAATATCTCAATGGCCACTCTGATGTGGTGGCTGGCGCAGTGATCGCGAAAGATGCGGCGGTGGCAACCGAACTTGCCTGGTGGGCGAATAATATTGGCGTGACCGGCTCTGCCTTTGACAGCTATTTGCTGTTGCGTGGAATGCGTACCCTTGGCCCGCGTATGGCGGCGGCGCAGCGTAACGCACTGGAGATTGTGATGTATTTGCAGCAGCAGCCGCTGGTGAAAAAACTGTATCATCCCTCTTTGCCGCAGAACCCGGGCCATCAGCATGCGGTACGTCAACAGCGCGGCTTTGGCGCAATGTTAAGTTTTGAACTTGATGGGGACGAACAGCGTCTGCGCCGTTTCCTGAAGGCGCTGGAATTATTTACTCTGGCAGAGTCGCTGGGGGGAGTGGAAAGTTTGATTTCCCATACCGCAACCATGACCCACGCGGGTATGTCGGCAGAAGCGCGTGCGGCGGCAGGGATTTCCGATACCTTACTGCGCGTGTCGGTTGGGATAGAAGATCACGAAGATTTAATCGCCGATCTGGATAATGCATTCCGGGTGGCAGCCGAGGATTAAGAAATGAGTATTTCAGCCGCAGCGGGAGCGCCGCAGAGCAGGCAGCTGCATAAATTTGGCGGTAGCAGCCTTGCCGATGTCAGCTGTTATCAGCGCGTCGCGGGTATCATGGCCGATTACAGTCAGCCGGGCGATTTAATGGTGGTCTCAGCCGCTGGCAGCACCACTAACCAGCTGATTAGCTGGCTAAAGCTCAGCCAGACCGATCGCTTATCGGCCCATCAGGTACAGCAGAGCTTGCGTCGTTATCAGTCCGATCTAATCAACGGCCTGCTCGCGCCGGAGTTAGCTCAGCCGCTGCTGAGCCGCTTTATTCAGGATCTGGAGCACCTGGCCGGATTGCTGGATGGAAAAATTACCGACGCCGTTTATGCCGAGGTAGTCGGGCACGGTGAGATCTGGTCGGCGCGGCTGATGGCGGCAGTGCTGCAGCAACGCGATCTGGAAGCGTGCTGGCTGGACGCCCGCGAGTTTTTACGCGCCGAGCGGGCGGCACAGCCGCAGGTTGATGAAGGAAAGTCCTGGCCGCTGTTGCAGCAGCTGATCGCGCAGCATGCGCATCAGCGTCTGGTGGTTACCGGCTTTATCTGTCGCAATGAGGCAGGTGAAACGGTGCTGTTGGGGCGTAACGGCTCTGACTATTCAGCAACGCAAATCGGTGCGCTGGCGGGTGTAAGCCGTGTCACCATCTGGAGCGATGTCGCCGGGGTCTACAGCGCCGATCCGCGTAAAGTAAAAGATGCTTGTCTGCTGCCGCTGCTGCGACTGGATGAAGCCAGCGAGCTGGCGCGTCTGGCAGCGCCGGTACTGCATGCCCGCACGCTGCAGCCGGTTTCCAACAGCGATATCGATTTACAGCTGCGCTGCAGCTATCAGCCTGAGCAGGGATCGACGCGCATTGAGCGTGTGCTGGCTTCCGGCACCGGCGCGCGTATTGTGACCAGTCATGACGATGTTTGCCTGATCGATATTGAAGTGTCGGCGCAGCACGATTTCGATGCGCTGCATAAAGAAGTCGATCATCTGCTGAAACGCGCGCAGATTCGTCCGCTGGCCATGGGCGTGCATAGCGATCGCAACCTGTTACAGCTCTGCTATACCTCCGAAGTGGTGAGCAGCGTGTTTGAACTGCTGCAGGATGCCGGGTTGCCGGGCCATCTGCAGCTACGCGAAGGGCTGGCGCTGGTGGCACTGGTTGGCGCGGGCGTCAGCCGTAACCCGCTGCACAGCCATCGTTTCTGGCAGCAAATTAACGATCAACCGGTAGAGTTTATCTGGCAGTCGGAAGATAAAATCAGCCTGGTGGCGGTGCTGCGTGTTGGCCCGACGGAACATTTGGTTCAGGGGCTGCATCAGTCGCTGTTCCGCGCGGAAAAACGTATTGGCCTGATGCTGTTTGGCAAAGGAAATATCGGTTCGCGCTGGCTGGAGCTGTTTGCCCGGGAGCAGAAAAATCTCTCGGCGCGCACCGGTTTTGAATTTGTGTTGGCGGGTGTGGTGGACAGCCGTCGCAGTCTGCTGAGCTATGAAGGGCTGGATGCCAGCCGCGCGCTGGCTTTCTTTGAAGATGAAGCAATCGCACAGGATGAAGAGTCTCTGTTCCTGTGGATGCGGGCGCATCCTTACGATGACCTGGTGGTGCTGGATGTGACCGCCAGCGAAGCGCTGGCTGAACAATATCTTGATTTCGCCAGTCACGGTTTTCATGTGATTAGCGCCAACAAAGTGGCCGGCGCGTCAGGCAGCTATCAGTGGCGTCAGATCCGTGACGCATTTGCGAAAACCGGGCGTCACTGGCTATATAACGCCACGGTGGGCGCAGGGCTGCCGGTCAACCATACGGTGCGCGATCTGCGGGAAAGCGGCGACAGCATTCTGTCGATCAGCGGCATCTTCTCCGGCACGCTCTCCTGGCTGTTCCTGCAGTTTGACGGTACGGTGCCGTTCAGCGAACTGGTCGATCAGGCGTGGCAGCAGGGTTTAACCGAGCCGGATCCCCGCGTTGATCTCTCTGGTCAGGATGTAATGCGTAAGCTGGTTATCCTGGCGCGTGAGGCGGGCTACGATATTGAACCGGATCAGGTACGCGTTGAGTCGCTGGTGCCAGCGGGCTGCGAAAAAGGTTCTGTCGATCACTTTTTCGAGAACAGCGATGCGCTAAACGAACAGATGCTACAGCGTCTGGAAGCGGCACAGGAGATGGGGCTGGTATTGCGTTACGTCGCGCGTTTTGATGCTAACGGCAAAGCGCGTGTGGGTATCGAGGCGGTGCGTCCGGAACATCCGCTGGCGGCGCTGCTGCCGTGCGATAACGTCTTTGCCATTGAAAGCCGCTGGTATCGCGATAATCCGCTGGTGATCCGCGGGCCGGGTGCGGGACGTGATGTGACGGCGGGTGCGATTCAGTCTGATATTAATCGGCTGGCGCAGCTGGTGTAACAACAAAACGGGTGGCCTGAGCCACCCGTTGTTTTAGGCCAGCACGAACTGGCTTTCATGCACCTGACCGAGCGTCAGGCCCACCAGTGAAATGCTGCTGTCTCCACAGGTGAACAGCAGGCCATCATCACATTCGCTCAGATTACCCAGATAGTTGCCGTTGGCGTTAATTTGTTTATTGCCCGGGATCACCAGCTTATCGTCCTGGTCGAACTGATAGATGACGCTATCGCCAAAGCTGTTGCCAGCAAACATAAAGGTATCATCGCCGCCGTAGGCATACATGATGTCATCACCGCTGCCGCTGACGCCGCCATCGACCCCTCTGTTGTAGATTAAATACGATAAATTACGTTTTATGGAAGTAAATCGATTACATCACGGCAATAGACTGTTTATTAACAGGTTTCTAATAAAGAAAATTCCTGGTTTTCTCGCTTCTGCACCTATCTGAAGGATGTTGCTGTTTATTCATGTGCACCTGAAAGGAATTCAACGCCGTTGCACTGCTTTTTGATTGACAAATAGCCAGGCTGATAGCATCTTATGGAGTTATAGACGTCTAAACGTATAGATGTTTAGCGTGATGCTCACGCATCATCCACTAAGCGATTGATAAGGTAAGCGGATATGAGTTTCTTTCACGCCAACCAGCGCGAAGCGCTGAACCAGAGCCTGGCAGAACTGAACGGGCGGATTAATGTTTCATTTGAATTTTTTCCGCCGCGCACCAGTGAAATGGAAGAGACGCTGTGGAGTTCTATCGATCGGCTCAGTAGCCTGAAGCCAAAGTTCGTCTCCGTTACCTACGGCGCGAATTCAGGGGAACGCGATCGTACCCACTCTATCATCAAGGGCATCAAAGAGCGCACCGGACTGGAAGCGGCGCCGCATCTGACCTGCGTTGACGCCACCCGGGATGAGCTGCGTACTATCGCCCGGGACTACTGGGAAAATGGCATCCGCCATATTGTCGCGCTACGCGGAGATCTGCCGCCAGGCGGAGGCAAGCCAGAACTGTATGCGACCGATCTGGTGGCGCTGCTCAAAGAGGTCGGTGACTTTGATATCTCCGTCGCTGCCTATCCTGAAGTGCATCCGGAAGCGAAAAGCGCTCAGGCAGATCTGATTAACCTGAAACGTAAAATCGATGCGGGTGCTAACCGCGCCATTACGCAGTTTTTCTTTGATGTGGAAAGTTATCTGCGTTTTCGCGACCGCTGCGTAGCGACCGGCATTGATGTAGAGATCGTACCTGGCATTCTGCCGGTTTCTAACTTTAAACAGCTGCAGCGCTTTGCCGCCATGACCAACGTTCGCGTACCGGGCTGGATGAACAGCATGTTTGCCGGACTGGACGACGATCCGGAAACGCGCAAAATGGTGGGCGCCAATGTGGCGATGGACATGGTAAAAATTCTTAGCCGTGAAGGCGTTAAGGATTTCCACTTTTATACGCTGAACCGCGCTGAAATGAGCTACGCCATTTGCCATACGCTGGGCGTGCGCCCGGCAGCGCAGCTGGTTGCCTGATTAACTGATTAATCTAAAAAGAATGCCTGATGAGGCGCATCGCCAGATGGTGATGCGCCTTTTGCCGTGGCAATTAACCGGTGTTACGCATACCCGCTGCCACGCCAGCGATAGTGACCATCAGCGCCTGCTCAACGCGCGGATCCGGCTCTTCTCCTTTGGCGTCCTGCGCACGCGAGCGGTGCAGCAGTTCAGCCTGTAGAACGTTGAGCGGATCGGTATAGACGTTACGCAAAGCGATCGATTCTGCAATCCATGGTTCATCAGCCATCAGATGCGAATCGTTAGCGATAGTCAGCACCGCTTTGATATCCGCAGCGAGGCGATCGCGCAGCTGCTTGCCCAGCGGCCACAGAGAAGGATCTACCAGACGCTGATCGTAGTATTCCGCCAGCCACAGGTCGGCTTTCGAGAAAACCATTTCCAGCATGCCGAGACGGGTAGAGAAAAAAGGCCAGTGGTGGCACATCGCCTCCAGCTGATCCTGATGACCTTCATCCATTGCTTGCTGTAGTGCCGCCCCTGCGCCCAGCCAGGCGGGCAGCATCAGACGGTTTTGCGTCCAGGCGAAAATCCACGGAATGGCGCGCAGTGACTCAACGCCGCCGGTTGGGCGACGTTTGGCCGGACGCGATCCCAGCGGCAGTTTGCCTAATTCCAGTTCCGGCGTGGCAGAGCGGAAATAGGGCACAAAATCAGGGTTTTCACGCACGTAACCACGATAGATGGCGCAGGAAGTCTCAGAGAGCTGATTCATAATGTCGCACCATTCGCTTTTAGGCTCCGGTGGCGGCAGCAGATTAGCCTCAAGGATAGCGCTGGTATAAAGCGACAGGCTGGCCACCGCTACTTCCGGCAGACCATACTTAAAGCGGATCATTTCGCCCTGTTCGGTGACGCGCAGGCCGCCTTTCAGGCTACCCGGCGGCTGGGAGAGCAGAGCCGCCTGCGCCGGTGCGCCGCCGCGACCAATGGTGCCGCCGCGACCATGAAACAGCGTCAGGGCGATACCGGCTTTTTCACAGGTTTTAATCAACGCGTCCTGCGCCTGATATTGCGCCCAGGAGGCGGCCATCACGCCAGCATCTTTGGCTGAATCGGAATAACCGATCATGACCATCTGCTTGCCCTGAATAAAGCCGCGATACCAGTCGATGCTCAGCAGCTGCGACATGACATCGTTAGCATTATTCAGGTCATCCAGCGTTTCAAACAGCGGTGCGACCGGCAGCGCAAAAGGAATACCGGCTTCTTTCAGCAGCAGATGAACCGCAAGCACGTCGGAAGGCGTTTTCGCCATGGAAATAACATAGGCGGCAATCGAACCGCGTGGCGCTTCCGCCGCTACGCGGCAGGTTTCCAGCACTTCACGCGTCTCTTCGCCTGGCTCCCACTGACGCGGCAGCAACGGACGCTTTGAGTTCAGTTCACGGATCAAAAATGCCTGTTTATCCGCTTCAGACCAGCTCTCGTAATCACCAAGGCCGAGGTAACGCGTGACTTCTGCCAGCGCTTCGGTGTGGCGCGTGCTTTCCTGACGTAGATCGATACGTACCAGCGGAACGCCGAAACATTTTATCCGACGCAGCGTATCAAGCAGCTGTCCGTTGGCGATGATGCCCATGCCGCATGCCTGCAATGACTGATAACAGGCATAAAGCGGGTCCCATAGCTGATCGTTGGAAATCAGCAGACCTTCCGGACGCGGCAGGCGCTCGCCTTTCAGACGCCCCTCCAGATAGGCCTGGGTCGTCATCAACTGCGTCCGCAGGCGTTTTAAAACTTCGCGGTAGGGCTCCTGCGCCTGCGGATCGCCGCACAGTTCGCGCAGCTCTTCGGTGCATTCCGACATCGACAGCTCGGAAACCAGCACGCCGATATCCCGCAGGAAAAGATCGGTGGCTTTCCAGCGGCTCAATTGCAGAACATGACGGGTAATACTGGCAGTAACGTTGGGATTGCCATCGCGGTCGCCGCCCATCCATGAAGTAAACTGCACCGGTACAAAGTCTACCGGCAGCTTATAGCCGAAGGCCTCTTCGACCTGTTCGTTCAGCTCACGAAGAAAATTCGGCACGCCTTCCCACAGGCTGTTTTCCACTACCGCAAATCCCCATTTGGCTTCATCAACCGGAGAAGGGCGATATTTACGGATTTCATCGGTATGCCACGCCTGGGCTACCAACTGACGCAGGCGGCGCATAATCTGGTTGCGCTCATAGTCAGAGATATCATTATGATCGAGCTGTTTTAAACAGGTATTTACCTCAACCAGCTTATGAATCAGCGTGCGGCGTGTAATTTCGGTAGGATGGGCGGTGAGAACCAGCTCCAGCGAAAGCGATTCAATCGCCTCACGGATATCCGCTTCGTTCAGATCAGGCTGTTGCTTTAGCCGCTCGAACGCCTTTTTCATCAGTTCAGCATGACTGGCGCCTTCACCGTTGGGTGAAATGGTCTGATATTGTTCAGCCACGTTAGTCAGATTAAGGAACTGGCTGAAAGCGCGTGCTACCGGCAATAGTTCATCATTAGAGAGGTTCTGCAGGGTAGTTAACAGTTCCTGCCGATGAGCGTCATTTCCCGCACGGGATGACTTGGAGAGTTTGCGGATGGTTTCCACCCGATCAAGGATGTTTTCTCCCAGCGCATCCTTAATAGTATCCCCGAGCAGTTTGCCGAGCATACTGACATTACTTCGCATTGCGGAATATTGTTCGTTCATATGACCCCTGACACCCTTCTTGTCTTTTAGTTTTTACCCTTGCGGGCATAACGCCGCCTTTTATCTAGCCATGTAACTTACCGTTCGTCAATTGCGTAAAACGTGCCGCGTAATGCAGGTAAATGCTGGTAATTTAAGAAATTTAACGATGACGGAGTGAGATAAGTTATTCTTATCAGCAAAGTTGAAACTTTTCAGGAGCAATTTACCGTTTTCGCAGTGAATTGCCCCGAATGATGCAAATCAGTGACAAAAATGGTTAACCATTTGCCCGATCAGCTCACGCGTCGGCTTGATAAATGCCATATCAATAAATTCATCTGGCTGATGTGCCTGATTAATCGATCCCGGCCCTAATACCAGCGTAGGACACAACTGCTGAATAAAAGGCGCTTCGGTACAGTAGTTCACGACTTCCGTTGGCGTACCAAGCAGCTTTTCCACTACCTGAACCAGCTGATGCTCACGCGGGCACTCGTAGCCCGGAATCGGCGGATGAAGTTCGGCCACTGTCAAACGGCCCGGCCAGCGCACGCTAACCGGTGCCAGCGCCTCATTTAACAGCTCGTCCAGATCGGTCAGCGTCAGTCCGGGCAGAGGGCGAATATCCATATGTAATTCACAGCAGGCGCAAATACGGTTCGCCGCATCGCCGCCGTGAATATGACCAAAATTCATTGTGGGATAAGGAATGGCGAAGCCATCATGGTGATAGCGCTCTTTGAGCGTATTACGCAATTGCATCAGATGGCCGATTGACTCATGCATCAGCTCAATCGCGTTAACGCCGCGAGCAGGATCGCTGGAATGGCCCGATTGCCCCTCTATGCGAATCACATTGGATAGGTGGCCTTTGTGCGCCCGCACCGGTTTTAACGAGGTCGGTTCGCCGATAATCGCGCAATCGGGGCGTAGCCTGGTGGATTCAGCAAAGTATTTAGCGCCGGCCATTGTGGTTTCTTCATCCGCCGTAGCGAGAATATAGAGCGGCTTCTGAAACGTATTGATATCGGCGTCACGAAGCGTATCAAGAATAAAGGCGAAAAAACCTTTCATATCCGCCGTGCCGAGGCCGTACAGCTTGTTGTCATGCTCTGTCAGCGTAAAAGGATCGCGCGTCCAGCGTCCGTCATCAAAGGGGACCGTATCGGTATGGCCAGCCAGTAACAGGCCGCCTGTGCCTTCACCGCTTCTGGCCAGCATATTGAATTTATGCCGCGTGCCCGGCACCGGCTGGACTTCCACGCTGAAGCCTAAATCACGAAACCAGCCGGCCAGCAGAGTGATTAAACTTTCATTGCTCTGATCAAGCGCGCTATCGGTAGCGCTGATGGACGGTGTGGCTATCAGCTGGCGGTAAAGTTCGATAAAAGGCGGTAATTTTGTCTTCACTGTTGACGGTCCTTGAGTTAGGATGTATCAATATTCATGCATTAATAGTGAATAAAAATACAATAACGTTCGCGGGATGGGAAATGAATTTACCCGCTGACTGACGTTAAACTTCATGGGCGCGCGGCGACACGGCTGCACACCGGATCTGAATGACTGTAAAAGGTATACAGCCTGATGTTGAATACGCTGATTGTAGGTGCCAGTGGCTATGCTGGCGTTGAGCTGGCGACCTTCCTGAATCGTCATCCCCATATGAACATAACCGCTTTAGCGGTTTCAGCGCAAAGTCCGGATGCCGGAAAGCGTCTTTCCGATCTGCACCCGCAGCTAAAAGGGATCCTTGATCTGCCGCTGGAACCGTTGAGCGATGTGTCAGTGTGGGCTGACAAGGTGGATGTCGTGTTCCTCGCCACCGCTCATGAAGTCAGTCACGATCTGGCCCCGCAATTTTTGGCGGCAGGCTGTGTGGTGTTTGACCTCTCCGGTGCTTTCCGCGTAAACGATGGTGACTTTTATACACGCTATTATGGCTTTACTCATCAGCACGCAGCGTGGCTGGAGAAAGCGGTTTATGGCCTGGCTGAATGGCAGCATGACGCGATCAAAGAAGCGCAACTGATTGCCGTGCCTGGCTGCTATCCCACTGCGTCGCAGCTGGCGCTTAAGCCATTAATTGAAGCAGGACTGCTGAATGACGCGCAGTGGCCGGTAATCAATGCCACCAGCGGCGTAAGCGGCGCTGGACGTAAAGCCAGCCTCAATAACAGCTTTTGTGAGGTCAGTCTGCAACCTTACGGCATCTTTAATCATCGGCATCATCCCGAAATCGTCGCGCACCTTGGCGTGCCGGTTATTTTTACGCCGCATCTCGGCAATTTCCCTCGCGGCATTCTTGCCACTATTACCTGTCGCCTGCAGCCGGGCGTCAGTCGCGAGGATATTGCCGAGGCTTTCCATAACGCCTATCAGGATAAGCCGCTGGTGCGTATCTATGAGCAGGGCGTGCCGGCGTTGAAATCTGTAGTGGGCCTGCCGTTCTGTGATATTGGCTTTGCCGTACAGGATGAGCATCTGATTGTGGTGGCGGCGGAAGATAACCTGCTGAAGGGCGCAGCCTCGCAGGCGGTGCAGTGTCTCAATATTCGTTTCGGTTTCCCGGAAACCCAGTCACTTATTTAAGCGGATAAATACTATGACCACTCCATTAATTATCAAACTGGGCGGCGTGCTGCTGGATAGCGAAGAAGCGCTGGCGCGTCTGTTTACGGCGCTGGTGACTTATCGGGAGACGCATCAGCGTCCTCTGCTGATCGTTCACGGCGGCGGATGTCTGGTTGATGAACTGATGAAAAAGCTGGCGCTGCCGGTGCAAAAGAAAAATGGCCTGCGCGTTACGCCCGCCGATCAGATCGACATTATCACCGGCGCGCTGGCGGGAACCGCTAATAAAACCCTGCTGGCCTGGGCAAAGAAGCATCATATTCAGGCGGTTGGACTTTGCCTGGGCGATGGCGGCATGGCGAATGTTGCTCAATTCGATGATGAGCTGGGCCATGTTGGTAACGCCTTGCCAGGCTCGCCGGCGTTGCTGAACACGCTGTTGCAGGCAGGTTATATGCCGGTTATCAGCTCAATTGGCATCACGGAAGAGGGTCAGTTGATGAACGTTAACGCCGATCAGGCGGCAACGGCGTTAGCGGCGACACTTGGCGCGGACCTGGTTTTGCTTTCAGACGTCAGCGGTATTCTGGATGGCAAAGGCCAGCGCATCCCTGAAATGACGGCGATGCAAGCGGAACAGCTGATCGCTCAGGGCATTATTACCGACGGCATGATTGTAAAAGTCCATGCGGCTCTGGATGCGGCACGTACGCTGGGGCGTCCGGTCGATATCGCCAGCTGGCGTCATGCTGAGCAATTGCCCTCTCTGTTTAACGGTGTGTCTATCGGCACCCGGATCCACGCATAAAGTAAAAATATTCAAGGATTAAGACATGCAAAATCAAGGCATCAAGAAAATCGTTTTAGCTTACTCCGGTGGTCTGGATACCTCTGCCATTATTCCGTGGCTGAAAGAGAATTACGGCTGTGAAGTGGTCGCTTTCGTCGCGGACATTGGTCAGGATCGCGAAGATTTAGTCGGCGTAGAGAAGAAAGCACTGCAGTCAGGTGCGTCAGAATGCCATGTTGCCGATCTGCGTGAAGAGTTTATCCGTGATTACGTTTACCC
Organism: Pantoea alhagi; assembly: GCF_002101395.1. NCBI lineage: Bacteria > Pseudomonadati > Pseudomonadota > Gammaproteobacteria > Enterobacterales > Erwiniaceae > Pantoea > Pantoea alhagi. The sequence continues at coordinate 1,770,018 of NZ_CP019706.1, forward strand.
GGTGCTGCAAACCGGCGCGCTGTATGAAGGCAGCTATCTGCTGGGCACCTCTATGGCGCGTCCGATCATTGCCAAAGCGCAGGTTGAGCTGGCGTTAAAAGTAGGTGCTGATGCTTTATGCCATGGCGCAACCGGTAAAGGTAACGATCAGGTGCGTTTTGAAACCACCTACACCGCGCTGGCTCCGCAGCTGAAAGTGGTGGCACCGTGGCGTGAGTGGAACCTGCGCTCGCGTGAAGCGCTGCTGGACTACCTGAAAGAGCGTAATATCCCGACTACCGCCTCGCTGGAAAAAATCTACAGCCGTGATGAAAACGCCTGGCATATTTCTACCGAAGGCGGCGTGCTGGAAAGCCCGTGGAACGCGCCGAATAAAGATTGCTGGGTCTGGACAGTGGATCCCCAGGAAGCGCCGGATCAGCCAGAGCAGGTAACGGTAACGGTAGAAAAAGGCCGCGTTGTGGCAGTTAACGGCGAGCAGCTGAGCCCGTTCCAGTGCCTTGATAAACTCAACGCGCTGGGCGCGAAGCACGGCGTGGGACGTATCGATATTGTGGAAAACCGTCTGGTGGGCATCAAATCCCGCGGCTGCTATGAAACGCCTGGCGGCACCATTATGGTCAATGCGCTGCGTGCCGTAGAGCAGCTGGTACTGGATCGCGATAGCTTTAAATGGCGCGAGCAGTTAGGCCTGGAGATGTCATATGTGGTTTATGACGGGCGCTGGTTCGCTCCGCTGCGTAAATCCTTACAGGCTGCTGCTGAGACACTGGCTGCCGAAGTCAACGGCGAAGTTGTGTTGCAGCTCTATAAAGGTCAGGTAACGGCGATTCAGAAAAAATCGGCAAACAGCCTTTATTCTGAAGAGTTCGCAACCTTTGGCGAAGATGAAGTTTACGATCACAGCCATGCGGGCGGCTTTATCCGTCTGTTCTCTCTCTCTTCACGCATTCGGGCGCTGAACGAGAAGAAATAACCGGGACAGCAACGGGCGGCAGGCGTCGAAGCCGCCCTGATAACAAGCCAGGCTGAGCCTTGCGCGCAACAGATTTCAGGAGCATTCAAGATGGCACTATGGGGTGGACGGTTTACACAGGCGGCGGATGGACGGTTTAAACAGTTCAATGATTCGTTGCGCTTTGATTATCGACTGGCAGAACAGGATATTATCGGTTCTGTCGCCTGGTCAAAAGCCTTGGTAACCGTTAGCGTATTAACTCAGGATGAGCAGCAGCAGCTGGAAGTTGCGCTGAATACGCTGCTGGAAGAGGTACGTGCTAATCCACAGCAGATTCTGCAAAGCGATGCTGAGGATATCCATAGCTGGGTTGAAGGCCGTCTGATTGAAAAAGTGGGCGCGTTGGGCAAAAAACTGCACACCGGGCGTAGCCGTAACGATCAGGTTGCGACCGATTTAAAGCTCTGGTGTAAAGAGCAGGTTTTGCTGCTGCTGAGCGCGGTGCGTGAACTGCAACGGGCATTAGTGGATACCGCAGAAGCCAATCAGGATGCGGTTATGCCAGGCTATACCCACCTGCAGCGCGCACAGCCGGTGACCTTCGCACACTGGTGTCTGGCCTATGTTGAAATGCTGGCGCGAGATGAGAGCCGCCTGAAGGATACGCTGAAACGCCTGGATGTCAGCCCGCTGGGTAGCGGTGCGTTGGCAGGAACTGCATATGAAATCGATCGCGAGCAGCTGGCCGAATGGCTGGGCTTTGCCAGTGCCACACGTAATAGCCTGGACAGCGTTTCCGATCGTGATCATGCGCTGGAGCTGCTTTCCGATGCGGCGATCGGCATGGTGCATCTGTCGCGCTTTGCCGAAGATCTGATCTTTTTTAATACCGGTGAAGCCAACTTTGTTGAGTTATCCGATCGCGTGACTTCCGGCTCTTCGCTGATGCCGCAAAAGAAAAATCCTGATGCGCTGGAGCTGATCCGGGGCAAGTGTGGCCGGGTACAGGGCGCGCTGACCGGCATGATGATGACGCTGAAAGGGTTGCCGCTGGCCTACAACAAAGATATGCAGGAAGACAAAGAAGGGCTGTTTGACGCGCTTGATACCTGGCTTGATTGCCTGCATATGTCGGTGCTGGTGCTGGATGGCATTCAGGTAAAACGTCCACGTTGCCAGGAAGCGGCAGAGCAGGGCTATGCCAATGCGACCGAACTGGCAGACTATCTGGTGGCGAAGGGCATCCCGTTCCGCGAAGCGCATCATATTGTGGGTGAAGCGGTGGTGGCGGCAATCGGCCAGGGCGTGGCGCTGGAGGCGTTAACGCTGGCACAGCTTCAGCAGTTTAGTCCGCAAATCGAACAGGATGTTTATCCAATTCTTTCGCTTCAGTCCTGCCTGGATAAGCGTAATGCCAAAGGTGGCGTGGCACCACAACAGGTTGCCAGCGCGATAGCTGAGGCAAAAGCAAGACTCAGTGATCGCTAATGCACCGGTAACCGAACAATAAACTGATCCGCAATGTTCGGGATAATGAAATCTTCGTCAGGTTACTGATGTATCAAAAAAAGGCGGGCATACTAGCCCGCCAACCTCTGACTTCAGATATTTTTTTATTATAGGCACATCTGAAAACCGACCAGGGTAACGGAGCCGGTTTCCGGATTCTCAGTCTCAGGCAAAGTGGAAAAATTTCTCCAGATCATCGCTGCCGCCGATATGGCGTCCACCGATAAACACCTGTGGTACCGTGGCACGACCGGTCATCGCACGCAGGCTAACGGTAGTGGCATCTTGTCCAAGAACGATTTCTTCATATTGAATGCCGCGATCGAGCAGCATCTGCTTCGCTTTGGTACAGAACGGGCAGCCTGGTTTGGTAAACAACGAGACAGACTCCTGCACTTTAAATTCTGGCGCCAGGTAACGCAGCATGGTATCAGCGTCGGAAACTTCAAACGGGTCACCCGGTTTATTCGGCTCAACAAACATTTTAGCCACTACGCCGTCACGAACCAGCATTGAGTAACGCCATGAGCGCGGACCGAAACCTAAGTCAGCTTTCTCAACCAGCATCTCCATGCCACGCGTAAATTCGCCGTTGCCGTCCGGAATAAAGGTAATGTTTTCGGCATGCTGATCGGCTTTCCAGGCGTTCATAACAAAGGTGTCATTAACTGAAACGCACAAAATGCTGTCGACGCCATGCTGAGCGAAGACGCCTGCCAGTTCATTGTAACGCGGTAAATGGCTGGAAGAGCAGGTTGGCGTAAACGCGCCCGGCAGTGAAAATACGATGACGGTTTTGCCCTTAAACAGCTCGTCAGTTGTAACATCGACCCAGCTATCGCCCTGACGCGTATGAAAAGTTACCTGTGGGACGCGTTTACCTTCCTGACTTGCAAACATAAGAATCAATACCTCTTAATTAGCGTTGCGCTTGATGTGTTTAACTTCTGGTGTGCATTATTCCCATCCACCCTTGATAGGGCTAATCGTTCATTGCTATTCTATTCATTGCCACGGGCTATCGTGGCTCGGAGGATAAAATGAATATTCGTGATCTTGAATACCTTGTCTCTTTGGCTGAACACCGCCATTTTCGTCGCGCTGCCGACGCCTGCCACGTTAGTCAGCCTACCTTAAGCGGTCAGATCCGTAAGCTGGAAGATGAGCTTGGTGTCATGCTGCTGGAGCGCACCAGCCGTAAGGTGCTGTTTACCCAGGCGGGTCTGCTGCTGGTGGATCAGGCGCGCACCGTTTTGCGCGAAGTAAAAGTGCTGAAAGAGATGGCCAGCCAGCAGGGCGAAGCGATGTCCGGTCCGCTGCATATTGGCTTAATCCCAACGGTGGGGCCTTATCTGCTGCCGCATATTATTCCTCAGCTGCATCAAAGTTTTCCCAAGCTGGAAATGTATTTGCACGAAGCGCAAACGCAGCAGCTCTTAAGCCAGCTGGATAGCGGGAAGCTCGACTGCGCAATCATCGCGTTGGTAAAAGAGAGCGAAGCCTTTATCGAAGTGCCGCTGTTTGATGAGCCGATGAAACTGGCGATCTGGCAGGATCATCCATGGAAAGATCGCGATCGCGTGCCGATGTCCGATCTTGCTGGTGAGAAACTGCTTATGCTGGAGGATGGTCACTGCTTGCGCGATCAGGCGATGGGCTTCTGCTTTCAGGCGGGCGCCGATGAGGATACGCACTTCCGCGCCACCAGTCTTGAAACGCTGCGCAATATGGTTGCGGCAGGAAGCGGCATTACTCTGCTGCCTGCGCTGGCGGTTCCTCAGGATCGCACCCGCGACGGCATAACTTATGTTTCCTGCTATAAGCCGGTGCCGCAGCGTACTATCGCTCTGGTTTACCGTCCGGGATCGCCTCTGCGCAGCCGCTATGAGCAACTGGCCGAGGCTATCCGTAGCCAAATGCAGAACTATATGGAAACCACGTTAAAACAGGCGGTTTAAGCCGTTTAGCGCGGCAACGCGGTACGCTTCCGCCATCGTAGGGTAGTTAAAGGTGGTATTCACGAAGTATTCAATCGTGTTGCCACCATTTTTTTGCTCCATGATCGCCTGGCCAATATGAATAATCTCGGCCGCACGTTCGCCAAAGCAATGAATACCCAGAATCTCTTTGGTATCACGGTGGAACAGGATTTTCAGGCTGCCGACGTTCATCCCGACAATCTGTGCGCGCGCCAGGTGCTTAAACTGTGCCCGGCCCACTTCATACGGCACTTTCATCGCCGTCAGCTGCTGTTCGGTTTTCCCTACTGAGCTGATTTCCGGGATGGTATAGATGCCAGTCGGAATATCTTCAATCAGATGCGCCGTCGCTTCACCTTTTATCACGGCCTGAGCGGCAATACGTCCCTGATCGTACGCGGCGGAAGCCAGGCTTGGATAGCCAATGACATCGCCTACCGCATAGATATGCGGCTGTGCCGTCTGGTACATGCTGTTAACTTTTAGCAGACCACGTCCATCCGCTTCCAGCCCAACGTTTTCCAGCGACAAAGAGTCTGTATTGCCTGTGCGTCCGTTCGCGTAGAGCAGGCAGTCTGCTTTGACTTTTTTGCCAGACTTCAGGTGAATTACCACGCCATCGTTAACGCCTTCGATCTTCTCGAATTCCTCGTTATGACGAATAACCACGCCGCTGTTCCAGAAATGGTAAGAAAGCGCATCGGACATCTCCTGATCCAGGAAAGCCAACAGGCGGTCGCGCGTATTGATCAGATCCACTTTCACATTCAGGCCACGGAAAATAGAAGCATATTCGCAGCCAATCACGCCTGCGCCATAGATAATGACATGGCCCGGCTCATGATGAAGGTTAAGGATGGAGTCGGAGTCATAAATGCGCGGGTGGGTAAAATCAACGTCAACCGGATGATAAGGACGTGAACCGCAGGCAATGACGAACTTCTCTGCTGTCAGCCGCTCAACAGAACCATCAGGTCGGGTTAACGCAATGGTATTCATGTCGATGAAACGGGCGTCGCCCTGATGAAGCTCACAGCGGTTACGCTCATAGAAGCCCTGACGCATACGGGTCTGCTGGCTAATGACGTTTTCTGTATGGTTCAGAATATCGGCGAATGAAGAGCGAAGATGACGGGAATGATCGCTGTATAAAGGGTTTTGGTTAAACTCGATGGTACGGCTTACTGCATGTCGTAATGCTTTAGACGGTATCGTCCCCCAATGTGTGCAGCCGCCGCCTATATTGTGATAGCGCTCAATTACCGCGATATGGGCCCCTTGTTTCACCAGGCCCATTGCGGCGCCTTCACCGCCCGGACCGGAGCCAATCACAATAACATCGTAATCGTAAGCATGTTGCATACCGGCACTTCCTTTATTTTATATACATTTTAGCAACGAGATTCTAACATCCCGGCGCGTACATCCCAATTCCCTGAATGATTTTAGCCTCAATTAGCTAAATAAAGAGGTTAACAGTCGGTCACAAACTTTGACGGACTGTACGCTGAGTAATTTGTTATAGTGAGCTTCCGGCAGGCTAACAGGCAGAAAAATGGGCGTTAGAGCACAGCAAAAAGAACGTACACGACGTTCGCTAATTGAAGCGGCATTCAGTCAATTAAGTGCCGAGCGTAGTTTTGCCAGCCTGAGTCTGCGGGAAGTTGCCCGTGAAGCCGGAATTGCCCCAACCTCCTTTTACCGCCATTTTCGCGATGTCGATGAGCTGGGATTGACCATGGTTGATGAAAGCGGACTGATGTTAAGGCAGTTAATGCGTCAGGCGCGCCAGCGTATTGCCAAAGGCGGCAGCGTGATCAAAACCTCTGTCGCCACCTTTATGGAATTTATCGACAGTAATCCCAATGCGTTTCGTCTGCTGCTGCGGGAACGCTCCGGCACTTCTGCCGCCTTTCGTGCCGCCGTTGCACGTGAAATTCAGCATTTTATCGCCGAACTGGCGGATTACCTTGAATTAGAAAATCGTATGCCGCGTAGCTTTACTGAGGCGCAGGCGGAAGCGATGGTCATTATCGTTTTTAACGCGGGCGCCGAGGCGCTGGATATTGATGTTGAACAACGACGTAAGCTGGAAGAGCGGCTGGTTTTACAATTGCGCATGATTTCTAAAGGCGCCTACTACTGGTATCGTCGGGAACAAGAGCGCATGGCCGTTACGCTTGATAATCATAACTAAATGTAAAAAGGAGAGGACATGACAGATAAAAATCCACGCGATAAAGGAACCTTACTGTTGGCGTTTATTACCGGCCTGGCGATCAATGGTTCTTTTTCAGTGCTTTTTAATTCTTTTGTGCCGTTTTCGATTTTTCCGCTTATCGCGCTGGGCCTTGCAGCCTGGTGCCTGCATCAACGCTATCTTAATCGCGCCATGCCGGAAGGGATGCCTTCGCTGGCTGCGGCCTTTTTCCTGCTGGGGATCCTGCTGTATAGCGCGATTGTGCGTGCCGACTATCCGGAAATCGGCTCTAATTTTCTGCCTGTTGTATTAATGGTGGCGCTGATTTTCTGGATTGGCACCCGACTGCGCCGTAGACGTTAAAACCATTTTATGCGCAGTCAGGGAAGGTTGTCTGCAATAAGTCAATCACAGGGAGGTAAACCGCTGCATTTTTAACGTCGCGTGAGCAGTACGCCGCATTCCATATGATGGGTATAGGGGAACTGATCGAACAGTGCCAGACGTGTAATATCGTGCGTCTGCGATAGCGTTTCCAGGTTGGCGCACAGCGTTTGCGGGTTGCAGGAAATATAGAGAATCTGTGGATAGCCCTGCACCAGTTTTACCGTCTCCTCATCCAGGCCGCTGCGCGGCGGATCGACAAAAATGGTTTCGCACTGATAGGCCTGGAGGTCAATGCCCTGCAGACGGTTAAAGGTGCGAACGCCATTCATCGCCTGAGTAAATTCCTCTGCCGACATGCGAATAATCTGCACATTATCGATCTGGTTCGCGGCAATATTATATTGAGCCGCCGCTACGGAAGGTTTGGCGATTTCCGTTGCCAGTACGCGACGGAAATTACGGGCCAGCGCCAGAGAAAAGTTGCCGTTGCCGCAATAGAGTTCCAGCAGATCGCCGGTAGCGCCTTTTGTCACATCCAGCGCCCATTCCAGCATTTGAATATTCATTGCTGCGTTAGGCTGAGTAAAACTGTTCTCAATCTGACGGTAAATCATTTCGCGGCCGGCTACCGGTAAGCGCTCATCGACATAATCGCGGTCAAGAGAGATTTTGGTTTTTGTCGCCCGGCCAATGAGCTGTAAGTCAAAGCCCTGGGCCCGCAGGTCATCACGCAGCGCTTCTGCCGCCTGCTGCCAAATATCATCCAGCTTGCGATGGTAAAGCAGTGATACCACCACCTGACCGCTCATGGTCGAAAGGTAATCGATCTGGAAAAGCTTCCGGCGTAGCGCATCGTTACGGCGGATCGCGGCGATCATCAACGGCATAAGTTGATTAATCAGTTCACTTGCGGCCGGGAATTGATCGACACGAATACGATCGCGCGTCTGCTGATCAAACATGATGTGGTAAAGGTCGTCGCCCTCATGCCAGATACGAAATTCGGCGCGCATACGATAGTGGCTGACCGGCGAGCGGTAGACCTCAACGGCAGGCGCAGAAAACGGTGCCATCATGTTTTGCAGGCGCGTCGTTTTCTCCGCGAGCTGGGTTTCATACTGGTCGACAGGCAGTTTTTCGGGCGTCATGGCTTTTCCTGATTGAATGGCAAACTTGCCGGGCGATTGTAGGGATTCACCAGGCGATGTCCAGTGCTGTGATCGTCTCTCTTATGGCGGGCCAGAAGTCTGGACTTCCATAAGCCTCAATTGTAGACTGCGCGAGCCGGCCTCCTGCTGAGTTAATAGGGAATCCAGTGAAATTCTGGAGCTGACGCGCAGCGGTAAGGAATGTCGTGGCGATTGCTCACGCAGACACTGTCTTTTGATGGGAAGTCTTCGCCATTTAACTGATTCCAAGCCCGAAGACCTGCCGGCAACACGTCGCACTTTACGGCTATCGCGTACTATTGGCCGTATGCATGCGGCATCCTGCTGTGTTTTTTGGATGCTTGAAACAGATGATTATAATGAAAAAAACGCCGTTGGCACTGGCTGTCGCGGCGGTTTCCCTCTGGGCGCAATCCGGCATTGCCGCAAACAGTGATGAGGCTATGACAGTGACGGCAAATCGTTACGCTCAGCCTGTCTCTTCCGTGTTGGCTCCAACAACTGTTGTCACTCGCGAAGATATCGATCGCTGGCAGGCGAAAAGTCTGGTTGATGTTATGCGGCGTCTACCCGGCGTCGATACTGCGGTAAGCGGCGGCATGGGACAACTCAGCTCGCTGTTTATTCGTGGCTCCGAGTCCAGGCACGTACTGATTCTGATTGACGGCGTGCGGCTGAATCAGGCAGGCATCAGCGGCTCTTCCGATTTAAGTCAAATTCCACTTTCGCTGGTGCAAAGGATCGAATATATCCGCGGTGCACGTTCTGCCGTGTATGGTTCTGATGCTATCGGTGGCGTTCTCAATATCATTACCGGACGTGCGCAGCCGGGTACGACCTTAACCGCTGGCGTAGGCTCTAACGGTTATCAGTCCTATGGTGGCACGACGCAACAGATGCTGGGCGAGGCCACTAAATTAACCCTGGCAGGCGATTATACTTATACCAAAGGATATGATGTTAAAGCGGGATACCCAAGCGCCAGCGGTCCGGCGCAGCCAGACCGCGATGGTTTTATGAGTAAAACGCTTTATGGCTCGTTAGAACATCAGTTTGACGAGCGGTTTAGTGGTTTTGTACGTGGTTATGGTTTCGATAATCGTACTGATATTGATGCGTCATATACCTACGACTCCAGCTGGCAGTTTGTTCCCGACGTATTGCTTGACACACGCCAGCTCTATAGCCGCACCTGGGACGGTGGCCTGCGTTTTCAGGACGGCATCTATTCTACTCAACTGATCGCCAGCTACAGCCATAGCAAAGATTATTATTATGACCGACGTCTTGGCCGCTACAGCGCTCACGACACGCTGGATGATCTTGAACAATATAACCTGCAGTGGGGCAATACTTTTCAGGTAGGTAATGGTGCAATAAGCACCGGCATCGACTGGCAAAAAGAGACTACCGAACCCGGCACTAACTCTTTAAATGAGGGATACGAGCAGCGCAACACTGGCATCTATCTTACCGGCCAGCAGCAGGTGGGAAGCGTGACGCTGGAAGGCGCGCTGCGTGGTGATGATAACAACCAGTTTGGCTGGCATAGCACCTGGCAAACTGCCGCTGCCTGGGAATTCGTGGAGGGATATCGCCTTTTCGCTTCTTATGGTACAGCCTTTAAAGCGCCGGGTCTGTCGCAGGTTTACAGCCCTAATTATGGCAATCGTGAGCTTAATCCAGAAGAAAGTAAGCAGTGGGAAGGGGGCGTAGAAGGATTAACCGGGCCGGTAAACTGGCGTCTGTCCGCCTGGCGCAACGATATTGATAATTTGATTAGCAGCGATCCGACGACGTTCCGTTACTACAATATTGGCAAAGCGCGTATTAAAGGCGTCGAAGCTACCGCGCAGTTTGATACCGGGCCATTCAGCCATCAGGTATCGTATGATTATGTTGATCCGCGCGACAGCGCAACCGATCAGATACTGTTACGCCGCGCCAAGCAGCAGGTTAAGTACCAGCTGGACTGGACGCTGTATCAGTTTGACTGGTCTTTAACCTGGCACTATTTAGGCCAACGCTACGATCAGGACTTTAATAGTTATCCCTCTCGGCGGATAAAAATGGGCGGTGTCAGCCTTTGGGATGTTGCTGTCTCTTATCCACTCACCTCTCGCCTGACGGTTCGTGGTAGAATTGCCAACCTGTTCGATAAAGATTATGAGACAGTGTATGGCTATCCAACTGCAGGACGAGAGTACTACCTCAGCGGAATCTACAGCTTCTAATCTGCGGCCTACCGTGCTGGTGTTTGATTCCGGCGTCGGTGGGCTTTCTGTCTATGATGAGGTCCGGCAACTGCTGCCGGATCTACATTACCTTTACGCTTTTGATAATGTCGCTTTTCCGTATGGTGAAAAATCGGAAGAGTTTATCGTCGATCGCGTAGTGGCCATAGTGGAAGCAGTAACGCGACGCTATCCATTATCTATGGTGATTGTGGCCTGCAATACTGCCAGCACCGTTTCACTGCCTGCATTACGTGCGCATTTCGCCTTTCCGGTTGTCGGCGTCGTACCTGCCATCAAGCCTGCCGCCAGGCTAACCCGAAACGGTATTGTTGGGCTGTTGGCTACGCGTGCAACAGTACGCCGTTCTTATACGCGCGAGCTGGTTGCGCAGTTTGCCAGCGAGTGTAAAACCGAGATGCTGGGTTCAGCGGAGCTGGTGGAACTGGCAGAGATGAAACTCCACGGGCAAACCATCCCTCTTGAAACTATTCGTCGGATTTTACAGCCCTGGCTGCGTATGTCTGAACCGCCCGATACCGTTGTGCTGGGATGTACCCACTTTCCTTTGTTAGCGGAAGAGCTTCAGGCGGTATTGCCTGAAGGCACCCGACTGATTGATTCAGGGGCGGCTATTGCACGGCGTACCGTATGGCTGCTTGAGCATGAAGCGCCAAACGCCTGCTCTTCAGATGCCAATCTGGCTTTTTGCATGGAAATGAAGCCGGAAACTGTACAACTAACACCCGTTTTACAGCGTTACGGCTTCGAAAAGCTGGAAAAACTCGCACTTTGATGAAAAAAACAACATCCGAATTTATTTTTGAAATTAGTACTTGTCAGGCAAAAAGAACTCCCTATAATGCGCCTCCACTGACACGGAACAACGGCTTCTTAGTCGGCCTTGTCAGGAAGGGAAAAGAAAATAAACTCTTGACTCTTCAGCGGGAAAGCGTAGTATACGCAGCCCGCGCCACTGAAGAATGTGGCGCCGCTCTTTAACAATTTATCAGACAATCTGTGTGGGCACTCACGGACGGGATATCGCAAAAACTATTGCAGTATCAAGTCTCAGAGTGAACACGTAATTCATTACGACGTTTTTCTTTGAGCATCAGACTTTTAAATTGAAGAGTTTGATCATGGCTCAGATTGAACGCTGGCGGCAGGCCTAACACATGCAAGTCGAACGGTAACAGGGAGCAGCTTGCTGCTCTGCTGACGAGTGGCGGACGGGTGAGTAATGTCTGGGGATCTGCCCGATGGAGGGGGATAACCACTGGAAACGGTGGCTAATACCGCATAACGTCGCAAGACCAAAGTGGGGGACCTTCGGGCCTCACACCATCGGATGAACCCAGATGGGATTAGCTAGTAGGTGGGGTAACGGCTCACCTAGGCGACGATCCCTAGCTGGTCTGAGAGGATGACCAGCCACACTGGAACTGAGACACGGTCCAGACTCCTACGGGAGGCAGCAGTGGGGAATATTGCACAATGGGCGCAAGCCTGATGCAGCCATGCCGCGTGTATGAAGAAGGCCTTCGGGTTGTAAAGTACTTTCAGCGGGGAGGAAGGGAGCAAGGTTAATAACCTGGTTCATTGACGTTACCCGCAGAAGAAGCACCGGCTAACTCCGTGCCAGCAGCCGCGGTAATACGGAGGGTGCAAGCGTTAATCGGAATTACTGGGCGTAAAGCGCACGCAGGCGGTCTGTCAAGTCGGATGTGAAATCCCCGGGCTCAACCCGGGAACTGCATTCGAAACTGGCAGGCTAGAGTCTTGTAGAGGGGGGTAGAATTCCAGGTGTAGCGGTGAAATGCGTAGAGATCTGGAGGAATACCGGTGGCGAAGGCGGCCCCCTGGACAAAGACTGACGCTCAGGTGCGAAAGCGTGGGGAGCAAACAGGATTAGATACCCTGGTAGTCCACGCCGTAAACGATGTCGACTTGGAGGCTGTGAGCTTGACTCGTGGCTTCCGGAGCTAACGCGTTAAGTCGACCGCCTGGGGAGTACGGCCGCAAGGTTAAAACTCAAATGAATTGACGGGGGCCCGCACAAGCGGTGGAGCATGTGGTTTAATTCGATGCAACGCGAAGAACCTTACCTGGCCTTGACATCCACGGAATTCTGCAGAGATGCGGAAGTGCCTTCGGGAACCGTGAGACAGGTGCTGCATGGCTGTCGTCAGCTCGTGTTGTGAAATGTTGGGTTAAGTCCCGCAACGAGCGCAACCCTTATCCTTTGTTGCCAGCGATTCGGTCGGGAACTCAAGGGAGACTGCCGGTGATAAACCGGAGGAAGGTGGGGATGACGTCAAGTCATCATGGCCCTTACGGCCAGGGCTACACACGTGCTACAATGGCGCATACAAAGAGAAGCGACCTCGCGAGAGCAAGCGGACCTCATAAAGTGCGTCGTAGTCCGGATCGGAGTCTGCAACTCGACTCCGTGAAGTCGGAATCGCTAGTAATCGTGGATCAGAATGCCACGGTGAATACGTTCCCGGGCCTTGTACACACCGCCCGTCACACCATGGGAGTGGGTTGCAAAAGAAGTAGGTAGCTTAACCTTCGGGAGGGCGCTTACCACTTTGTGATTCATGACTGGGGTGAAGTCGTAACAAGGTAACCGTAGGGGAACCTGCGGTTGGATCACCTCCTTACCATGCTGAATCCTGCCCGTGAAGTGCTCACACAGATTGTCTGATAGAAGTAATGAGCAGTAAAACCCCGGCAGGCTTGTAGCTCAGGTGGTTAGAGCGCACCCCTGATAAGGGTGAGGTCGGTGGTTCAAGTCCACTCAGGCCTACCAAATTCTTTCTCAAGCTGCGTTATACGCCCGGTCGTTTACCACAGTAAACTTCCCGAACGTACGCCTTGCCTGAAAAAGAATTTCGGTTCTTCGCGGGTTTTACAACACATCTGGGGCTATAGCTCAGCTGGGAGAGCGCCTGCCTTGCACGCAGGAGGTCAGCGGTTCGATCCCGCTTAGCTCCACCATCAACCGCTGGTTGATGAACACTCCAGAGTGCATTTGCGAATGTACTGTGAAGTTTTGCTCTTTAACAATCCGGAAACAAGCTGAAAATTGAAAACGGAACAACTTTATTGTTGTTCACGATTCTCTCAATTCTCGCACTCACGAGTGTCGCAAGACGCTTGCGGGTTGTGAGGTTAAGCGAATAAGCGTACACGGTGGATGCCCTGGCAGTCAGAGGCGATGAAGGGCGTGCTAATCTGCGATAAGCGCCGGTAAGGTGATATGAACCGCTATTAACCGGCGATACCCGAATGGGGAAACCCAGTGCAATCCGTTGCACTATCATGTCATGAATACATAGTGGCATGAGGCGAACCGGGGGAACTGAAACATCTAAGTACCCCGAGGAAAAGAAATCAACCGAGATTCCCTGAGTAGCGGCGAGCGAACGGGGAACAGCCCAGAGCCTGAATCAGCATGTGTGTCAGTGGAAGCGTCTGGAAAGGCGCACGGTACAGGGTGACAGTCCCGTACACGAAGATGCATGTGCTGTGAGCTCGATGAGTAGGGCGGGACACGTGGTATCCTGTCTGAATATGGGGGGACCATCCTCCAAGGCTAAATACTCCTGACTGACCGATAGTGAACCAGTACCGTGAGGGAAAGGCGAAAAGAACCCCGGCGAGGGGAGTGAAACAGAACCTGAAACCGTGTACGTACAAGCAGTGGGAGCCTCTTTATGGGGTGACTGCGTACCTTTTGTATAATGGGTCAGCGACTTATATTCTGTAGCAAGGTTAACCGTATAGGGGAGCCGTAGGGAAACCGAGTCTTAACCGGGCGTTAAGTTGCAGGGTATAGACCCGAAACCCGGTGATCTAGCCATGGGCAGGTTGAAGGTTGGGTAACACTAACTGGAGGACCGAACCGACTAATGTTGAAAAATTAGCGGATGACCTGTGGCTGGGGGTGAAAGGCCAATCAAACCGGGAGATAGCTGGTTCTCCCCGAAAGCTATTTAGGTAGCGCCTCGTGAACTCATCTCCGGGGGTAGAGCACTGTTTCGGCTAGGGGGCCATCCCGGCTTACCAACCCGATGCAAACTGCGAATACCGGAGAATGTTATCACGGGAGACACACGGCGGGTGCTAACGTCCGTCGTGAAGAGGGAAACAACCCAGACCGCCAGCTAAGGTCCCAAAGTCATGGTTAAGTGGGAAACGATGTGGGAAGGCCCAGACAGCCAGGATGTTGGCTTAGAAGCAGCCATCATTTAAAGAAAGCGTAATAGCTCACTGGTCGAGTCGGCCTGCGCGGAAGATGTAACGGGGCTAAACCATGCACCGAAGCTGCGGCAGCGACACGTAAGTGTTGTTGGGTAGGGGAGCGTTCTGTAAGCCGCTGAAGGTGGACTGTGAGGTCTGCTGGAGGTATCAGAAGTGCGAATGCTGACATAAGTAACGATAAAGCGGGTGAAAAGCCCGCTCGCCGGAAGACCAAGGGTTCCTGTCCAACGTTAATCGGGGCAGGGTGAGTCGACCCCTAAGGCGAGGCCGAAAGGCGTAGTCGATGGGAAACGGGTTAATATTCCCGTACTCGGTGTTACTGCGAAGGGGGGACGGAGAAGGCTATGTTGGCCGGGCGACGGTTGTCCCGGTTTAAGCGTGTAGGCTGACTTTCCAGGCAAATCCGGAAAGTTAAGGCTGAGGCGTGATGACGAGGCACCACGGTGCTGAAGCAACAAATGCCCTGCTTCCAGGAAAAGCCTCTAAGCATCAGGTAACAACGAATCGTACCCCAAACCGACACAGGTGGTCAGGTAGAGAATACCAAGGCGCTTGAGAGAACTCGGGTGAAGGAACTAGGCAAAATGGTGCCGTAACTTCGGGAGAAGGCACGCTGGCGCGTAGGTGGAGGGACTTGCTCCCCGAGCCGAAGCCAGTCGAAGATACCAGCTGGCTGCAACTGTTTATTAAAAACACAGCACTGTGCAAACACGAAAGTGGACGTATACGGTGTGACGCCTGCCCGGTGCCGGAAGGTTAATTGATGGGGTTAAGGGCAACCTGAAGCTCCTGATCGAAGCCCCGGTAAACGGCGGCCGTAACTATAACGGTCCTAAGGTAGCGAAATTCCTTGTCGGGTAAGTTCCGACCTGCACGAATGGCGTAATGATGGCCAGGCTGTCTCCACCCGAGACTCAGTGAAATTGAACTCGCTGTGAAGATGCAGTGTACCCGCGGCAAGACGGAAAGACCCCGTGAACCTTTACTACAGCTTGACACTGAACATTGAGCCTTGATGTGCAGGATAGGTGGGAGGCAGTGAAGTGCGGACGCCAGTTCGCACGGAGCCATCCTTGAAATACCACCCTTTAATGTTTGATGTTCTAACCTGGCGCCATAATCTGGCGTGGGGACAGTGTCTGGTGGGTAGTTTGACTGGGGCGGTCTCCTCCCAAAGTGTAACGGAGGAGTACGAAGGTCAGCTAATCACGGTCGGACATCGTGAGGTTAGTGCAATGGCATAAGCTGGCTTGACTGCGAGAGTGACGGTTCGAGCAGGTGCGAAAGCAGGTCATAGTGATCCGGTGGTTCTGAATGGAAGGGCCATCGCTCAACGGATAAAAGGTACTCCGGGGATAACAGGCTGATACCGCCCAAGAGTTCATATCGACGGCGGTGTTTGGCACCTCGATGTCGGCTCATCACATCCTGGGGCTGAAGTAGGTCCCAAGGGTATGGCTGTTCGCCATTTAAAGTGGTACGCGAGCTGGGTTTAGAACGTCGTGAGACAGTTCGGTCCCTATCTGCCGTGGGCGCTGGAAGACTGAGAGGGGTTGCTCCTAGTACGAGAGGACCGGAGTGAACGCACCGCTGGTGTTCGGGTTGTCATGCCAATGGCACTGCCCGGTAGCTAAGTGCGGAAGAGATAAGTGCTGAAAGCATCTAAGCACGAAACTTGCCTCGAGATGAGTCTTCCCTGGGGCCCTGAGCCCCCTGAAGGGACGTTGAAGACGACGACGTTGATAGGCCGGGTGTGTAAGCGCAGCGATGCGTTGAGCTAACCGGTACTAATGACCCGTGAGGCTTAACCTTACAACGCCGGAAGCGTTTTGGGAACTGAGAGTATTTTCAGCCTTGTTGACGGATATGCGTGCGTGGCCCTGCGGGCGGCGTGCGGAAACAGAATTTGCCTGGCGGCGAGAGCGCGGTGGTCCCACCTGACCCCATGCCGAACTCAGAAGTGAAACGCCGCAGCGCCGATGGTAGTGTGGGGCCTCCCCATGCGAGAGTAGGGAACTGCCAGGCATCAAATTAAGGTAATACCTGAAAAGGTAACACCGGTTATCAGCGAGACCCCGCTGGTAATGCAGTATTCGGTGGTGCGGTAGTTCAGTCGGTTAGAATACCGGCCTGTCACGCCGGGGGTCGCGGGTTCGAGTCCCGTCCGCACCGCCACCCTTATTTAGGGGCGTAGTTCAATTGGTAGAGCACCGGTCTCCAAAACCGGGTGTTGGGGGTTCGAGTCCCTCCGCCCCTGCCAGATAAATAATCCTTTGCTAACGCAAAGGATTTTTTTTTGCTTTCCGTTAGCCAGTCACCGCTTTTATGATGGCAGGATGAACGGAATATTCCCCTCATCCCTCTTCTGTTATAACTTCCGCTTTACTGTTTTTAATAAATTATGCTGGCACCAGTACCGGAAACTTCAGTAACTGACGAATATGAGACTGCTGATCGCTGTTTTGTAGCCAAACCGCGTATAACGGCCTGACGGCCACGGGCGTGTCAGGGATAACCGTTAGATCAGGATACAGTTGTATCCAGTTATCCGGTAGAAAGGCGCAGGCGCCTGTAGTATGGAGTAACTGACGGGTTAAATGCGCTGATGTCGTTGTCAGTACGGGAACATCATCCGCACCGGCCAGATAGCTTTCATGCTGATGGAAATCCGCTCCCCACTCCAGTTTGATATAGTCATATTTTTCCCGCTTTTCACTTTTGCGCGAGCGAAATAGCGTTAGTGAAATATGTCCGATTTGCTGGCTGGTCAGCTCATCCATTTTAGGTGCTTCGGTGGTAATCAGTAGATCAAGTTGACGTTCGTGCAGTTGTTTAACCAGTAAGTGCCGCTGTGCAACGCGTGCCTCAAGGTGCAGGCTTTCACGGTTTTCGTACAGCGTTTGCAGCCATGGCGTAAGGTAAGCCTCCCAAAGGGATGCGCTGGCACCTATCGACAGCTCATGATGCTGCTGAGTGTGCGCGACTTCCTTTTTTGCCATCATCCAGGTACTCATCAGGCTTTCAGCATAGGGGAGCAGACGCTCGCCGGCAGAAGTGAGTCGAATATTATTACGATGACGGGTAAAAAGATTAACACCCAGCTGATTTTCCAGCTGTCTGATGCGAAAACTCACTGCAGATTGCGTAAGGTAGAGGGCTTCTGCTGCGCGGCCAAAATGGCGCGTTCTGCTTACCTCAAGAAAGGTCTTTAATAATTCCGTATCCACAGCCCACTCCCAAAAATTTGTTTGTCGTAATGATTTAAATGTTTTGTTTTACACTCTGTCAAGCCTAACTAATACTCCGCGCCATAAATCGCACGGCCATAGAAGAGTTAGGAGCGTGTAAAATGGCGGATAGCTTCGCAACAACTAATCGTTTTTTTGATAACAAACACTACCCGCGTGGGTTTTCGCGTCATGGTGACTTTACAATTAAAGAAGCTCAGCTTCTCGAAAGGCACGGTTACGCGTTTAATGAGCTTGATCTGTCCAGACGTGAGCCTGTGACAGAAGAAGAGCGTCAGTTCATAGAAGTATGTCGTGGTTTACGTGAACCACAAACTGAAGCTGAGCGCGTATGGAGTAAGTATATGACGCGTATCAAGCGTCCAAAACGCTTTCATACTCTTTCAGGTGGTAAGCCACAAATGGAAGGCGTTGAAGACTATAGCGATTCTGACGATTAAGCAAAACCTTCTTCAGAAGAGATGACAATCATCTGACGTTAAAATGGGGCTGCGGCCCCATTTCTATTCCAGGCTTTTATGCAAATGCGCCATCATACGATCCATGCCGCGATAGCTTAAAGCTTCCAACAGATGTGCACGACTAAGCTTTTTTTCCCCTGCTAAATCAGCGATGGTACGTGAGACCTTTAACAAGCGTTGCCAGGCTCTGACAGAAAGCCCCAGTTTAACCAATACTGATTCAAGCCATTCTGCATCGGCTTGTTGCAACCCACACCATTGCTGTACTTCTGCATTACTCATTAACGCATTCACTTTCCCCTGGCGCGCCAGCTGACGTTCACGCGCTTCCAGCACCCGTGACCGGACCTCATTACTGCCCTCGGCGTTTTTTTGCGGCTGGCTTAACATTCCTGGCGGCAACAGCGGTATCTCCAGAGAAAGGTCGAAACGATCGAGAAAGGGGCCTGATAAGCGGCTGAGATAACACAGCGTTTGCTGTGGCGTGCTGCGATTATGATTACCCTGATAATGTCCGGTTGGGCTGGGATTCATTGCGGCAACCAGTTGAAAGCGTGCAGGCCAGGTTACCCTGGCCCGTGCACGCGAAATGGTAATTTCACCGGTTTCTAACGGCTCACGTAACGCATCGAGCGTTTTCCGATTGAATTCAGGAAGTTCATCCAGAAACAGTACTCCGTTATGTGCCAGGGTAATTTCGCCGGGCTGCGGAATGCTACCACCGCCGATAAGCGCATAGAGCGTTGAACTATGATGGGGAAGCCGAAACGGTCGCCTGCGCCATTGTTTATGCACATCGCCGCTTTTTACGATACTGGCAATAATGGCGCACTCTAATGCTTCACGTTCGGTAAGGGGAGGTAATAGCCCGGTTAGCCGCATCGCCAGCATAGTTTTTCCTGTTCCCGGCGGGCCAATAAGCAGTAGGTTGTGTCCTCCTGCTGCGGCGATTTCCAGCGCTCGCTTTCCCTGCTGTTGACCGATGATATCGCACAAGTCCTCGCTTTTCTCTTCGTTAACCACCTCATCTGCTTTCCCAGGTGAGAGAGAGTGCTGCTGTAAGAGAAAAGCACAGATCTCCATCAGACTTTCAGCAACCAGTGATTCCCCCTGTTGGACTAAACCCACGTCGGCAGCATTTTCAGCAGGTAAAATTAATCTTCTGCCCGCTTCTTTGGCGGCCATTGCTGCGGGAATCGCGCCCTGTACGCCTCTGAGCGCACCGCTAAGCGCCAGCTCTCCCAGGAATTCAAACTGAGCCAGTTCTACGTCAGGAAGTTGCTCTGAAGCGGCAAGAATGGCAACAGCAATGGGGAGATCAAAGCGGCCGCCTTCTTTTGGCAAATCAGCAGGAGCCAGATTAACCGTGACACGCTTTGCCGGGAAATCAAAGCCGCTATTAATAATCGCGCTACGCACCCTGTCACGCGCTTCTTTCACCGTTTTTTCAGGTAACCCAACCAGCGAAAGGCCAGGTAAACCACGACTTATATGAACTTCCACCGTCACTAGCGGCGCTTCTACGCCCAGTGCCGCACGTGTAATAACGCGGGATAAAGACATACTCGCTCCTTGTGTCATGTTGACAGAAGTATGCAGAGGGTGCGGCAACAAGGCGATGCTGGTTAAATAAAGTTGCGTGCCTTGCCGAAAAGTTTTGCTTCTACGTTCATAAAATTAAAAACCTGCTCAAGCAGGAAAGGATTTCATCCTGGATAACTCATTGCGACAGGTTCGTAATGAATAACTTTCAATGTTAGCTACCCATTTGAAATGAAAGGCTATTTTTAAATATGGCTAAAGCAGATATAAAATTTTGTGATGAAAAAGGTTGTAGAGGCATGCCTGTCTGTGATAACTCTTTAGGCATTACTTCGAATAAGTGAAATTTTGAACAGCATATGAAAGCCCTTCTACGAGTGATTAGCCTAGTCGTGATTAGCGTGGTGGTGATTATTATCACACCGTGCGGGGCTGCGCTCGGAGGAAGAAAGGCTTAAAAATCAAGCCTGAATCTAAAAGAACCCCCGCACCGAAAGGTCCGGGGGTTTTTTTATGGTCAGGTATCGGGATAGTTAATGAAAGAGGAACAAACAATGTACAGTAGCATAAAATACTGTTGTTCCCGGGACCAGGCAGGGGAATAACGATGACAGGTGCTCAGTGGGTGGTTCAAGCGTTGCGTGCGCAAGGGGTAAAAACCGTGTTCGGTTATCCGGGTGGCGCGATTATGCCGGTTTACGATGCGCTGTATGATGGAGGCGTTGAACACCTACTGTGCCGTCATGAGCAGGGCGCTGCCATGGCCGCCATCGGCTATGCCCGTGCAACCGGTAACGTGGGCGTCTGTATAGCGACTTCCGGGCCGGGTGCCACCAATCTGATCACCGGCCTTGCCGATGCCATGATGGATTCTGTACCCGTTGTCGCTATCACCGGCCAGGTTGCCGCCCCGCTTATCGGCACCGATGCCTTCCAGGAAATTGACGTACTGGGTTTATCTCTGGCCTGCACTAAACACAGCTTTCTGGTTGAGTCGTTAGAGACGCTGCCTGAAGTAATGGCAGAAGCTTTTGCGATAGCGCAATCTGGTCGTCCCGGCCCGGTGCTGGTTGATATCCCCAAAAATATTCAGGTAGCCAGCGGCGAGTTAACGCCGCATTTGCTGCCCGTAGCCGAGACGGTTGCGCATCCTCATCATGAGTTACAGCAGGCACGCACGCTGATTGCGCAGGCGAAAAAGCCAGTTTTGTATGTCGGCGGCGGCGTAGGCATTGCCCAGGCCGTACCGGCGTTGCGCGCGTTCGTTCAGCAAACCGGTATTCCAACGGTAGCAACGCTGAAAGGTCTGGGCGCGCCGGATGCCAGCGATGCCTGTTACCTCGGAATGTTGGGGATGCATGGCACGAAAGCGGCGAACCTGGCCGTACAGCAGTGTGATTTGCTGATTGCCGTAGGCGCCCGTTTTGACGACCGGGTGACCGGCAAGCTTGATACTTTTGCACCGCATGCCAGCGTTATCCATATGGATATCGATCCGGCTGAGCTGAACAAGCTGCGTCGGGCGCACGTTGGCTTACAGGGTGATTTTAATGAGCTGTTGCCGGAGCTGGCGCAACCCTGTGATATCGATGAATGGCGCGCTGAGATTATTGCGCTGAAGAGTGAGCACCGCTGGCGTTACGATCATCCGGGCGAGGCCATCTACGCGCCTCTGTTTTTGCGCCAGCTGTCAGATCGCAAAGCTAAAAGCGCGATTGTCACAACTGACGTTGGTCAACATCAAATGTGGACGGCGCAGCATATGTCATTCAGCGCGCCGGAGAATTTTATCACTTCCAGCGGGCTGGGAACCATGGGGTTCGGTTTGCCAGCCGCGGTTGGCGCTCAGGTCGCCCGGCCTGAAGATTGTGTCATCTGCGTATCGGGCGATGGCTCTTTCATGATGAACGTGCAGGAGCTGGGCACCATTAAGCGTAAAAAGCTGCCGATAAAAATCGTACTGATGGATAACCAGCGTTTAGGCATGGTGCGCCAGTGGCAGCAGCTGTTTTTTTCCGAGCGCTACAGTGAAACCAATCTGTCCGATAATCCCGATTTTCTGATGCTGGCACGCGCTTTTGATATTCCTGGCCAGCGTATCACGCGTAAAGATCAGGTCGACGCCGCATTAGATGCGCTGCTGAACAGTGAAGGCCCTTATCTGTTGCATGTGGCTATTGATGAACTTGAGAACGTCTGGCCTCTGGTGCCCCCTGGCGCCAGCAACGCAAATATGATGGAGAAAACCGTATGAACCTGCACCAGTTGTCTATCGAAGCGCGTTTCCGGCCTGAAGTTCTGGAGCGTATTTTGCGCGTTGTTCGTCATCGCGGCTTTCAGGTCTGTGCTATGAATATGGCCAGCGTGGCTAACGCCGAGAATATTAATATCGAAATGACCGTTGCCAGCCAGCGCTCAGTCGATTTACTGTCAACACAGCTGAGCAAACTGATGGATGTCGCTTGCGTCCAGATTCAACAACAGACAACACAACAAATCCGCGCATAGTCGCGAAAGGAAATAAGAATGAGTACGAAGAAAGCAGACTTTATCTGGTTCAACGGTGAGATGGTGAAATGGGAAGAGGCGAAAGTCAGCGTTATGTCTCATGCCCTGCATTACGGCACGTCTGTTTTTGAAGGCGTCCGCTGCTACGACTCCCACAAGGGGCCTGTGGTTTTCCGCCACCGTGAACATATGCAGCGCCTGCACGACTCTGCCAAAATTTATCGATTCCCGCTGAAGCACAGCGTGGATGAGCTGATGGCAGCCTGTCGTGAAGTGCTGCGAGTGAACAAGCTGCAGAGTGCTTATATTCGTCCTTTGGCTTTTGTTGGTGATGTTGGTCTGGGCGTTAACCCACCGGATGGCTACAGCACTGATGTCATCATTGCCGCCTTTCCGTGGGGCGCTTACCTGGGCGCAGAAGCGCTGGAGCAGGGCATCGATGCGATGGTCTCTTCGTGGAATCGCGTAGCGCCTAACACGATCCCTACCGCGGCGAAAGCGGGCGGTAATTACCTCTCCTCACTGCTGGTGGGCAGCGAAGCGCGTCGCCATGGTTACCAGGAAGGCATTGCGCTGGATACCAACGGCTATATTTCTGAAGGTGCGGGCGAAAACCTGTTTGAAGTGAAAGATGGCATCCTGTTTACCCCGCCGTTTACCTCCTCCGCACTGCCTGGCATTACCCGCGATGCCATTATCAAACTGGCGAAAGACGCTGGCATTGAAGTGCGTGAGCAGGTGCTGTCACGTGAGTCTCTCTACCTGGCCGATGAAGTCTTTATGTCCGGCACCGCGGCTGAAATTACGCCAGTGCGTAGCGTCGATGGCATTAAAGTAGGCGAAGGTAAATGCGGTCCGGTGACGAAACGTATCCAGCAGGCCTTCTTTGGCCTGTTCACCGGCGAAACTGAAGATAAATGGGGCTGGCTGGATCCGGTAAACCCATAAATTCATGATTTTGCGGGCGCGATTATCGGCCCGCTTATATATCCAGACTGGAGTAAACAGAGCATGCCTAAGTACCGTTCCGCCACTACTACTCACGGCCGTAATATGGCCGGTGCCCGTGCCCTGTGGCGCGCCACAGGAATGACCGACGCCGATTTTGGCAAACCGATTATCGCTGTCGTTAACTCCTTTACCCAATTTGTGCCGGGCCACGTTCATTTACGCGATCTTGGTAAGCTGGTCGCAGAACAGATCGAAGCGGCGGGCGGCGTAGCAAAAGAATTCAATACCATTGCGGTAGATGATGGTATTGCCATGGGTCATGGCGGCATGCTCTATTCTCTGCCGTCGCGCGAACTCATTGCCGACTCGGTAGAGTACATGGTGAATGCACACTGCGCCGATGCGATGGTGTGTATTTCCAACTGCGATAAAATCACCCCGGGAATGATGATGGCAGCGCTGCGCCTGAATATTCCGGCTATTTTCGTCTCTGGCGGACCGATGGAAGCGGGCAAAACCAAACTGTCCGATAAAATCATCAAGCTGGATCTGGTTGATGCCATGATTCAGGGCGCGAACCCTAATGTCAGCGATGCTGAAAGCGATCAGATCGAACGTTCCGCCTGTCCTACCTGCGGCTCCTGCTCCGGCATGTTTACCGCTAACTCCATGAACTGCCTGACCGAAGCGCTGGGGCTGTCTCAGCCGGGCAATGGTTCATTGCTGGCTACGCATGCCGATCGCAAGGAGTTGTTCATTAATGCCGGTAAGCGCATCGTCAGTCTGGCGAAACGCTATTACGAACAGGATGATGAAACCGCGCTGCCGCGCAATATCGCCAATAAAGCCGCTTTTGAAAATGCGATGACGCTGGATATTGCCATGGGCGGTTCAACCAATACTGTTCTGCACCTGCTGGCAGCAGCGCAAGAGGGTGAAATCGATTTCAATATTTCTGATATTGACCGCCTGTCGCGTGTGGTGCCGCATTTATGCAAAGTGGC
The DNA here is from genome assembly GCF_002101395.1 of Pantoea alhagi. Lineage (NCBI taxonomy): Bacteria > Pseudomonadati > Pseudomonadota > Gammaproteobacteria > Enterobacterales > Erwiniaceae > Pantoea > Pantoea alhagi. The sequence continues at coordinate 1,794,437 of NZ_CP019706.1, forward strand.
ACCCAGCACTCCCAAATACCATATGGAAGATGTTCACCGTGCGGGTGGCGTTATCGGCATTCTGGGCGAGCTGGATCGCGCAGGCTTGCTGAATACCAACGTACATAACGTGTTGGGTACGACGCTGCGTGATGCGCTGGATAACTACGACATCATGCTGACGCAGGATGAGGCAGTGAAGAAAATGTTCCGCGCCGGACCGGCAGGTATCCGCACCACCCAGGCATTCTCGCAGAATTGCCGCTGGGACACGCTGGACGATGACCGTAAGGAAGGCTGTATCCGTTCACGCGAATATGCTTACAGTCAGGACGGAGGTCTGGCGGTACTGTACGGCAATATGGCGGAAGATGGCTGTATCGTTAAAACCGCAGGCGTAGACAAAGAGATCCTGACATTCCGTGGCCCGGCGAAAGTGTATGAAAGTCAGGATGATGCGGTTGAGGCGATCCTTGGCGGCAAAGTCGTGGCCGGAGATGTGGTGGTGATTCGCTACGAGGGGCCGAAAGGCGGACCGGGCATGCAAGAGATGCTCTATCCGACCACTTACCTGAAATCCATGGGGCTGGGTAAAAGCTGCGCACTGATCACCGATGGACGTTTTTCTGGTGGTACGTCAGGTCTCTCAATCGGCCATGCCTCGCCGGAAGCGGCCAGCGGCGGCACAATCGCCCTGGTGCGTGATGGCGACATGATTGAAATCGATATTCCAAACCGTGGCATCAGGCTTGATGTACCGGACAATGAATTACATGCGCGTCGTGAACAGGAAGAGGCGCGTGGGGAAGCCGCATATACACCGCATTCGCGTCAGCGTCAGGTTTCGCTGGCCCTGCGCGCCTATGCCTCGCTGGCAACCAGCGCGGATAAAGGTGCAGTACGTGATAAATCGAAGCTTGGAGGCTAAGGATGGCTGAGTCTCAACCGTTACCCGACGCGCCCTGCGGCGCTGAATATCTGCGTGCCGTTCTGCGCTCGCCGGTTTACGAAGTGGCACAGGTGACGCCGCTGCAAAAGATGGAAAAGCTCTCTGCCCGTCTTGGCAATACGGTGCTGGTTAAGCGCGAAGATCGTCAGCCGGTACACAGTTTTAAACTGCGCGGTGCCTACGCGATGATTGCCGGTCTGGATGAAGAGCAAAAGGCGCGAGGCGTGGTCACCGCCTCTGCGGGGAATCATGCGCAGGGCGTTGCGCTTTCTGCCAGCAAACTGGGCATTAAGTCACTGATCGTGATGCCCGTTACCACAGCAGATATTAAAGTTGAGGCGGTACGCGCGTTTGGCGGTGAGGCTTATCTGTTCGGCGCCAACTTTGACGAGGCGAAAGCGAAAGCGATCGAGCTGTCGGAGCGGCAGGGCTATACCTTTGTTCCCCCTTTCGATCATCCTGCGGTCATTGCCGGTCAGGGAACGCTGGCGATGGAGCTGTTGCAGCAGGATGCGCATCTTGATCGTATCTTTGTTCCGGTGGGCGGCGGTGGGTTGGCTGCTGGCGTGGCGGTATTGATTAAACAATTAATGCCACAAATCAAAGTAATAGCGGTAGAGGCAGCCGAGTCAGCCTGTCTGCAGGCTGCGCTGGAAGCGGGTGAGCCGGTAGATTTACCGCGTGTCGGGCTGTTTGCTGAAGGCGTGGCGGTAAGGCGTATTGGCAGCGAAACCTTCCGTCTGTGCCAGGCCTATCTGGATGATATCGTTACCGTTGATAGCGATGCCATCTGTGCGGCGATGAAAGATCTGTTTGAAGATGTGCGCGCCGTAGCGGAACCTTCCGGAGCATTAGCGCTGGCCGGCATGAAAAAGTATATCCAGCAGCATAACCTGCAGGGTGAGCGACTGGCGCATATTCTCTCTGGCGCTAACGTTAACTTTCACGGGCTACGCTATGTTTCCGAGCGTTGTGAGCTTGGCGAGCAGCGCGAGGCGTTGCTGGCTGTCACCATCCCGGAACAGCAGGGTAGTTTCCTGAAGTTCTGTCAGACGCTGGGCGGACGCGCGGTAACAGAATTTAACTATCGCTACGCGGATGCCAGAGATGCCTGCATTTTTGTTGGCGTCCGTTTGACGCGCGGTCGGGAAGAACGGCGGGAAATTATCGACGAGTTAACGGCGGGCGGCTATCAGGTGGTCGATCTTTCTGATGACGAAATGGCCAAACTGCATGTTCGTTACATGGTTGGCGGTCGTCCCTCCAAGCCGCTTCGTGAACGCTTATTCAGTTTTGAATTTCCGGAGGCGCCAGGCGCGCTGTTGAAGTTCCTGCAAACGCTGGGCACTTACTGGAATATTTCACTGTTCCATTATCGTAGCCACGGCACCGATTACGGTCGGGTGCTGGCGGCGTTTGAGCTGGGTGAGAATGAACCCCGTTTCGAAGAGCATCTCACCGCGCTCGGCTACGATTTCCATGATGAAAGCCAGAACCCGGCGTTTCGTTTTTTCCTGGCTGGCTAGTTACAACAGCTGCCAGAACGCTTTGATCAGCGGCTCGCCGAGCCGCTTTTTTTGAACGCAGACGCCCAGTTCAAAAGGCGCGACTGAGTCAATGTCTTCCAGTACCAGAACACGGTTGCGTACCGGTTCCGGGCTATTCTCCAGCACCACGTCCGGCAGCAGGGCGATGCCACAACCCAGCGCCACCATGGAAACAATGGCTTCATGACCGGAAACGGTCGCGTAAATAAGCGGATTGGCAATACGCAGGCGGCGAAACCAGAGGTCGATCCGCCGTCGCGCCGGGCCCTGTTCCGGCAGGATGAAGGGGATCTGCGTCCAGTCGGGTTCAGGCTGCGTCGCCTGGTTGCGTACCGGACAGGGTAAGGCTGGCGCAATCAATACCAGAGGGATATGGCCCAGCGGCGTGAAGTCAATACTGGCATGCAGCGTTTCGGGGCGACCGGCAATGGCCAGCTCGGCTTCGCCAGTCTGGACTTTCTCCACGGCGTCGGCAGCATCACCGGTGGTGAGTTTAATTTCCACCTGCGGATGTTCTGCGCGAAAGCGGTCAAGTATCGGCGGCAGATGACTGTAGGCGGCAGTAACGGAACAGAAGAGTTTCAGCTCGCCACTCAGTGAAGGGCCATGTTGACCCATAGCATGACGCATCTGCTGATATTGCAATAGGGTTTGCTGTGCGAACTGGCGCAGTTGTTCTCCAGCGTCGGTCAACGTAACGGTGCGGTTATCACGCAGAAACAGGGTATGGCCGAGATCCTCTTCCAGTCGCTGTATTTGGCGCGAAAGCGTAGAGGGCGAAACATGCATGGCGCGGGCAGTGCGGCCAAAATGGCGGCTTTCCGCCAGATGTAAAAAAAGCTTCAGGTCTCGTAAATCCATGCGATTCAGGCCTCATTTCTACGTTGCAGTTATTGCAATACGACGTTGTTAATATATCAATTTAAGCAACAGATTTCCTGTCATATGATGGGGCTATAGAAGGCGAGGCTGTAACCGGCTTCGCGTAAAAAATAACGGTAAACACAACCTCAAAACGGAGTGCCCATGGCTAACTATTTCAACACTTTGAACCTGCGTCAGCAGCTGGCGCAATTAGGTAAATGTCGCTTTATGACGCGTGATGAGTTTGCTGACGAAGCAAGTTACCTGAAGGGCAAAAAAGTCGTCATTGTTGGCTGTGGTGCTCAGGGCCTTAACCAGGGCCTTAACATGCGTGATTCTGGTCTTGATGTCTCTTACGCGCTGCGTGCCGAAGCCATTGCTGAAAAGCGTGCTTCCTGGCGCAAGGCCACCGAGAACGGTTTTAAGGTCGGAACTTATGAAGAGCTGATCCCGCAGGCCGATCTGGTGGTTAACCTGACGCCAGACAAACAGCATTCAGCCGTGGTGCAGGCTGTGCAGCCGCTGATGAAAGAAGGGGCGGCGCTGGGATATTCCCACGGTTTTAACATTGTTGAGGTGGGTGAAGAGATCCGTAAAGACATTACCGTGGTGATGGTTGCGCCGAAATGTCCGGGTACTGAAGTGCGTGAAGAGTATAAGCGTGGCTTTGGCGTACCGACGCTGATTGCGGTACACCCGGAAAACGATCCAAAAGGTGAAGGTATGGCGATTGCCAAAGCCTGGGCCGCAGCGACCGGCGGTCACCGTGCGGGCGTGCTGGAATCCTCCTTCGTTGCCGAAGTAAAATCTGACCTGATGGGCGAGCAGACCATTCTCTGCGGCATGCTGCAGGCAGGTTCTATCCTGTGCTACGACAAGCTGGTGGCCGATGGCACCGATCCAGCTTATGCAGGCAAGCTGCTGCAGTACGGCTGGGAGACCATTACCGAATCGCTGAAACATGGCGGTATAACGCTGATGATGGATCGCCTTTCCAACACCGCTAAGCTGCGCGCTTTTGCGCTTTCTGAGCAGCTGAAGACCATTATGGCACCGCTGTTCCAGAAGCATATGGATGACATCATTTCGGGCGAATTCTCTTCCGGCATGATGGCTGACTGGGCAAATGATGATAAGAAACTGCTGACCTGGCGTGAAGAGACGGGCCAGACCGCTTTTGAAAACTCGCCGCAGTATGAGGGTAAGATTTCCGAGCAGGAATATTACGATCGTGGCGTAATCATGGTTGCGATGGTCAAAGCGGGCGTTGAGCTGGCGTTCGAAACCATGGTGGATTCCGGCATTATTGAAGAATCCGCTTATTATGAATCACTGCATGAACTGCCGCTGATCGCCAATACCATTGCCCGTAAGCGTCTGTATGAAATGAACGTGGTAATCTCTGATACCGCTGAATATGGCAATTACCTGTTTGCTAACGCCGCCGTGCCGTTGCTGAAAGAGTTCATGACCACGCTTCAGGCGGGTGACTTAGGCAAAGAGGTTGCGCCAGCCGCAGTAGATAACGCTCAGCTGCGTGACGTTAACGAAGCGGTACGTAATCACCCGATCGAGGCGGTGGGACGTAAACTGCGTGGTTATATGACCGATATGAAACGTATTTCTGTCGCGGGCTGATAGCGTCTTTTAGCTTGCCGCTGTTTTGACCATGTTTGCACGCCCCAGCACACCGTTATCTGTGCTGCTGGGGCTGTTCTTGCCTGCCGCCTTGCTGCAGGACGAACGCCATAGCGGAGGCCCTGTGGCCCGGACTTGATAAGCAAAGTGGAAACAGACAAAAACCGGTGTGTTCAACACCGGTTTTTTTTAATTGCGGTACAGCACCTTGATGATGTGATAGCCAAACTGGGTGTGCAGAGGTCCGTAAGGTGTCAGCAGAGGGCAGGAAAAAACGACTTTATCGAAAGCCGGCACCATTGCCCCTTTTTTAAACTCGCCCAGGTGTCCACCTTTACGTCCGCTCGGACAGGTTGAGTGTTTCTTCGCCAGTTTTTCAAAGTCTGCGCCTTTTTCCAGCTGCGCTAACAACTCCTGAGCCAGTTTCTCTTCTTTTACAAGGATATGCATTGCCGCTGCGGTTTTTGCCATGATCGTGCCTTGAGTCGTATGGATGCTGCTGGATATACTACCACGCTGTTAGTTAACCCTCCTTATTTTCACTGAGTACTTCTATGCGTCTGAATCCCAGCCAACAACAAGCCGTCGAATATGTCACCGGCCCGTGCCTGGTGCTGGCGGGCGCGGGTTCCGGCAAGACGCGCGTCATTACCAATAAAATTGCCCATCTGATCCGTGAGTGCGGCTATCAGGCTCGCCATATTGCGGCGGTCACCTTTACCAATAAAGCCTCACGCGAAATGAAAGAGCGCGTGGCGCAAACCCTGGGCCGAAAAGAAGCGCGCGGGCTGATGATCTCCACCTTCCACACGCTGGGACTGGAAATTATCAAACGCGAATATGCCGCGCTGGGAATGAAATCCAACTTTTCCCTGTTTGATGACCAGGATCAGCTGGCGCTGCTAAAAGATTTAACCGAGCAGTGGCTGGAAAATGATAAAAATCTGCTGCAGCTGCTGGTTTCTACCATTTCCAACTGGAAAAACGATCTGATTGATCCCGCGCATGCTCAGGCGCGGGCGCAGTCAGAGCGGGATCGTATCTTTGCTCACTGTTATGAACTGTACGATCGTCATCTTAAATCCTGTAACGTGCTGGACTTCGATGACTTAATCCTGTTGCCGACGCTATTGTTGCAACGCAATCAGGAGGTACGTGAACGCTGGCAGCAGCGCATTCGCTATCTGCTGGTGGATGAGTATCAGGATACTAACACCAGCCAGTATGAGCTGGTAAAGCTGTTGGTCGGTGCGCGTGCGCGCTTTACCGTGGTCGGTGACGACGATCAGTCGATCTACTCCTGGCGCGGCGCGCGGCCGCAAAACCTGGTGCTGCTGAAAGAGGACTTTCCGGCGCTGCAGGTGATTAAGCTGGAGCAGAACTATCGCTCCACCGAGCGCATCCTGAAAGCGGCGAATATTTTGATCGCCAATAATCCGCACGTGTTTGAAAAGCGTCTGTTTTCACAGCTGGGCTACGGCGCCGAGCTTAAAGTGCTGAGCGCGAATCATGAAGATCATGAGGCGGAGCGCGTGACCGGCGAGCTTATTGCGCACCATTTTATTAACAAAACGCAGTACAAAGATTACGCCATTCTTTATCGCGGCAACCATCAGTCGCGCGTATTTGAAAAGATGCTGATGCAAAATCGCATTCCCTACCGTATTTCGGGCGGGACATCCTTCTTTTCACGTCCTGAAATCAAGGATCTGCTGGCCTACCTGCGCGTATTAACCAATCCGGATGATGACAGCGCTTTTTTACGTATTATCAATACGCCGCGTCGTGAGATTGGCCCGGCAACGCTGCAAAAGCTGGGCGAATGGGCGAATCAGCGTAACAAAAGCCTGTTCAGCGCCAGCTTTGATTTAGGACTCGGCCAAACGCTGACCGGGCGCAACCTGGAAAATCTGCAGCGTTTTACCGGCTGGCTACGGGAAATTGCCCAGCTGGCGGAGCGGGAGCCGATAAATGCGGTACGCGATCTCATTCGCGGCATCGACTACGAAAGCTGGCTGTTTGAAACGTCCGCCAGCCCGAAAGCCGCTGAAATGCGCATGAAAAACGTCAATACACTCTTTCAGTGGATGACGGAAATGCTGGAAGGCAGCGAACTGGATGAGCCAATGACGCTGACGCAGGTGGTAACCCGTTTTACACTGCGCGACATGATGGAGCGCGGCGAAAGCGATGAGGAGTTAGATCAGGTTCAGCTAATGACGCTGCACGCGTCGAAAGGTCTGGAGTTTCCTTATGTCTACCTGGTCGGCATGGAAGAGGGACTGTTGCCGCATCAAAGCAGCATCGATGAAGATAACATCGAGGAAGAGCGGCGGCTGGCCTACGTTGGCATTACCCGCGCGCAAAAAGAGCTTACGTTCACGCTGTGCCGTGAGCGTCGGCAATATGGCGAACTGGTACGTCCGCAGCCCAGCCGTTTTTTGCTGGAATTGCCGCAGGATGATCTGATGTGGGAAACCGAACGTAAAGTTGTCAGTGCGGAAGAGCGCATGAAAACCGGGCAAAGTCGGGTTGCCGGTTTGCGTGCGATGCTGGATAAAGCCAGGAAAGGAACCTGACAGAGACGGCTGCGTCTGTAATGACGCAGCCCAACCGCTAAATTATCCTGAGCGGCCAGTGCACATAGGATTGCCAGCGGCTCTCCTGCTCCAGCATCTCCGCGCCCAGCGGGTGAGCCTGCAACCAGCCTGACGGCAACAGCACCTGTAGCGCCTCGTCTTCACTGTGCAACTGCACCGTTGGCAAGCTGTCATCACGACGACGGCTGGCGAAAATCACCGCCAGACGCAGCAGCCGACACATCCGTTCCGCCATGCGGGGCGGCACAGCGTTTTGCTGGTTCAGCAGCGCCAGGTCGATACCGTTACTTTGATTCTGCAACAGCGTGGCCAACAGCTTTTTCTGCGCGGGCGTAAATCCGGGCAGATCAAGATGGCGCACCAGATAAGCGGCGTGCTGGGTGGCAAGACGGAAATCCACGCTCAGACCGATTTCATGGATCAGACAGGCGTTTTCCAGCAGTTCACGACAGTAAGCATCCAGCTTCCAGTGCGGGCTTACCTGCTGGACAAAGCTCATCGCCAGCTGACGTACGCGCTCCGCCTGTTCAACGTCAATGATAAAACGACGCTGAATATTGTGGATGGTTCGGCTACGAATATCCCGATCGACCGGGTAGTGCAGCATACCGTACAGCAAGCCTTCACGCAGAGCGCCGCCTGCCAAGGTCATGCTTTCAATATTTAATTCTTCAAAGATAGCAATCAGAATAGAGAGGCCGCTGGGGAAAACCAGTGCCCGCTCCAGCGTCAGGCCTTCGATCTCCAGCTCTTCGAGCTTGCCGCATTTGATCGCACGCTGTTTAAGCTGCTGTAGTTTATCCAGCGTAATACGCTCATCCATGCCCTGCGCTACCATGATTTCCTGTAGCGCCTGCACGGTGCCAGAAGCGCCCACGCAAATTTGCCAGCCCTGATCGCGTAATCGTCCCGCGACAGGCTGAATCATGGCGCGAGCGGCCTGTTCCGCCTGCTCAAAGTTCTTTTTACCTAAATGCCGGTCAGCGAAATAACGCTCCAGCCAGGTGACGCAGCCCATAGACAGGCTAAACAGCGCGGTTGTTTGCGCGCCGGTTCCGGTAACCAGTTCGGTGCTACCGCCGCCGATATCTACCACCAGGCGTTCATCAGAACCACCGGTTGTATGCGCTACGCCCTGGTAAATCAGCCGCGCTTCTTCTTCGCCGCTAATAACGTTAACTAAACAGCCAAGAATCGCTTCGGCCTGGGCAAGGAAATGTTTCGCGTTAGTCGCCAGACGCAGCGTTGCGGTGGCAACCACACGAATCTGATCGGCAGGGATATCCTGTAGCTGCTCTGAAAACAGCCTCAGGCACTGTAAGCCTCGCTCCATCGCTTCTTCAGAAAGCTCTCCGGCGCTGTTAAGGCCGGCGGCGAGGCGCACTTTACGCTTGATGCGGGCAACGGTCTGAATATTTCCCGCCACCTCGCGCACCACTAACATATGAAAGCTGTTAGAGCCCAAATCAATCGCAGCATAAAGTGACGACGCGCTGAACATGGTGTGATTAACCTGAACGTTTACGGTTATTGTTACGCGGTGCACCGCTGCGACGGTTGTTGCCCGCAGCACGGCGCGGACCGCTACCCGGACGGTTACGCGTCAGGCGTTTCGGCGGCGGAAGATCGGTCATCAACGCGTCGCTGTTATATTTACTCACCGGGATGCCGTGACCGATATACTCTTCGATGGCAGGCAGGTTCAGCGCGTACTCTTCACAGGCGAGGCTGATAGAGTGACCGCTGGCGCCGGCACGTCCGGTACGACCGATACGGTGAACGTAATCTTCGCAGTCGTCAGGCAGATCGTAGTTAAAGACGTGCGTCACTGCCGGAATATGCAGACCACGTGCGGCAACATCGGTCGCGACCAGAATGTCTACGTCGCCACGGGTAAAGTCTTCCAGGATACGCAGGCGTTTTTTCTGCGCTACGTCGCCGGTCAACAGGCCTACACGATGTCCATCTGCTGCCAGATGGCCCCAGATATCTTCGCAACGATGTTTGGTATTGGCGAAAATAATGGCGCGGTCCGGCCACTCTTCTTCAATAAGCGTTTGCAGCAGGCGCATCTTTTCTTTATTAGAAGGGTAGAACAGCTCCTCCTGAATGCGGTGGCCCGTTTTCTGATCCGGCTCGATTTCGATATGTTCGACGTTGTTCATATGCTCAAACGCCAGCTCGCGTACGCGATAAGAAAGCGTGGCGGAGAACAACATGCTCAGACGCTGATTTGCCGCAGGCATACGGCGGAACAGCCAGCGAATATCTTTAATGAAGCCCAGATCAAACATGCGATCGGCCTCATCCAGCACCACCACCTGAATTGCGCCCAGGTTAATGTGGTTCTGCTTAGCGTAATCGATCAGGCGACCGGTGGTGCCCACCAGGATATCGACGCCTTTTTCCAGCACTTTTAGCTGTTTGTCATAGCCATCGCCGCCATAGGCGAGACCCAGCTTCAGGCCGGTAGACTGCGCCAGTGGTTCAGCATCAGCATGAATCTGTACCGCCAGTTCGCGCGTCGGAGCCATAATCAGCGCGCGTGGCTGATTGATCTGACGGCCTTCGGCTGCAGGGTGAGAAAGCAAATAATGGAACGTTGACGTTAAAAACGCCATCGTTTTGCCGGTTCCGGTTTGCGCCTGGCCCGCGACATCGCGCCCTTCCAGTGTAAGGGGCAATGCTAACGCCTGGATAGGCGTACAATTATGGAAGCCTTTCTTTTCAAGGGCTTCGATAACCTGTGGGTGCAGGGCGAAGTCGGAAAACTTCTGTTCGGTTAAGTGTGTTTTGCTCATAGTGTGGTAGAATATCAGCTTACTATTGCTTTACGAAAGCGTATCCGGTGAAATAAAGTCAACCTACGTTGGCAGATTTTACGCCAACCAGCCAGGCATAATCTTGTGGAGTAAGACATGAGCAGCGATAAAATCGTTCATCTAACCGACAATAGCTTTGAAACCGACGTGCTGAAAGCCGAAGGTTTAACGCTGGTGGACTTCTGGGCAGAATGGTGTGGTCCGTGCAAAATGATCGCCCCGATCCTCGACGAAGTAGCAGAAGAGTATGACGGTAAGCTGACCATTGCCAAACTGAATATCGATGAGAACCCGGAAACGGCGCCGAAATACGGTATTCGCGGCATCCCGACGCTGCTGCTGTTTAAAAATGGTGAAGTTGCAGCGACCAAAGTTGGCGCGCTGTCGAAAGGCCAGCTCAAAGAGTTCCTGAACGCGAACCTGAGCTGATTCATTGCCGGCGCTGGCGGTCAGAGTAATTTTTGTCAGACCGCTAGACGCCCGGCATGAAGCGTGCTAAGTTAAATCTACTGCATTACGAACTTACCTGTAGTTTGTTTCCCTTGTTGAACGCTGGCGTTATCTTCCCAGTGCCTCAACAATCTGACGGTTAGCATCACAATTTCCGGCATCTGTTTTCAACCGTCTCCTCGTTTTCAGATCGGCATTCACGCATAAGATCATCGAGCAGACACGGAAACGGAGCCATTAACGGGCATGGACCTTCTTTTGCCATACCATTCACGACAACCTTTTCGAGATATACCCCGAGTTTAAGAACCCACCATTATGAATCTTACCGAACTAAAAAATACGCCGGTTTCAGAGCTGATTACTCTTGGCGAGAACATGGGGCTGGAAAACCTGGCGCGCATGCGTAAGCAGGACATCATTTTTGCTATCCTCAAACAACACGCGAAAAGCGGTGAGGATATCTTCGGTGATGGCGTACTGGAGATACTGCAGGACGGATTTGGTTTCCTCCGCTCCGCAGACAGCTCCTACCTCGCCGGTCCTGACGACATCTATGTTTCCCCCAGCCAAATTCGCCGCTTTAACCTTCGCACTGGTGATACCATTTCAGGCAAAATTCGTCCGCCGAAAGAGGGCGAGCGTTACTTTGCACTGCTGAAGGTTAACGAGGTCAACTACGACAAACCGGAAAATGCGCGCAGTAAGATTCTGTTTGAAAACCTGACGCCGCTGCATGCGAACTCTCGTTTACGTATGGAGCGCGGTAACGGCTCAACAGAAGACCTGACCGCACGCGTGCTGGATCTGGCTTCACCGATTGGCCGTGGCCAGCGTGGTCTGATTGTTGCACCGCCGAAAGCGGGTAAAACCATGCTGCTGCAGAATATCGCGCAGAGCATTGCCTACAACCATCCTGACTGCGTGCTGATGGTACTGCTGATTGACGAACGTCCTGAAGAAGTGACCGAGATGCAGCGTCTGGTCAAAGGCGAAGTGGTTGCTTCTACCTTTGATGAGCCAGCATCTCGTCACGTTCAGGTTGCCGAAATGGTGATCGAAAAGGCCAAGCGCCTGGTTGAGCATAAAAAAGACGTTATTATTCTGCTCGACTCCATCACGCGTCTGGCGCGTGCTTACAACACCGTCGTGCCGGCTTCCGGTAAGGTTCTGACCGGTGGTGTGGATGCAAACGCCCTGCATCGTCCGAAACGCTTCTTTGGTGCGGCGCGTAACGTGGAAGAGGGCGGCAGCCTGACCATCATCGCTACCGCGCTGGTAGACACCGGTTCGAAGATGGACGAAGTGATTTACGAAGAGTTCAAAGGCACCGGTAACATGGAACTGCATCTCGCACGTAAAATCGCTGAAAAACGCGTCTTCCCGGCTATCGACTACAACCGTTCCGGTACGCGTAAAGAAGAACTGCTCACTTCCCAGGAAGAGCTGCAGAAGATGTGGATCCTGCGCAAGATTATTCACCCGATGGGCGAAATCGACGCGATGGAATTCCTCATCAATAAGTTGGCCATGACCAAGACCAACGATGAATTCTTCGACATGATGAAACGCTCATAATTTTTTAGCCGTTGCGTCAGGGTGAGTTCAAAGCCCTTTAGCACGGTAAGAAAACTCGGGTAACGCCACGCTCAGACGTGGCGTTTTTTATTTTTGGGCTATAGGATAAAGCGACTGTCGGACGTCACCGGTCGCTAAGTGTAATAAAAGCAGGCTCTTTTGCTTAAATAACCAGCGGTCGTGCGGCCAAATCGCATTATCAGGACGTCAGTCAGGGTGGCAGGCATAATTATTGCTTATATTTACCCGGTGTCTTAGCTGAGAGTTGTTAATGTGAATTTACTCACCATGAGTACCGAGCTTGGTCTAATTTTTCTGTTTTCACTGGCATTTATTTTCTTTGCCCGCAAAGCAGCTAAAAAAGTCGGCCTGGTTGACCGCCCGAATTATCGTAAACGTCATCAGGGACTGATTCCGCTGGTTGGCGGCATCTCCGTTTATGCAGGCATCTGCTTTACTTTTGTTATCACCAATTATTATTTGCCCCATGCGATACTCTATCTGGCCTGTGCTGGTGTGCTGGTATTGGTTGGGGCGCTGGATGACCGTTTTGACATTAGCGTCAAAATCCGTGCGGTCGTGCAGGCTGCTATCGCGATAGTGATGATGGTGGTGGGCAAACTCTACTTGCTCAGTCTTGGCTATATTATCGGGCCAATGGAACTGGTTGTCGGGCCATTTGGCTATGTGCTGACGCTGTTTGCCGTTTGGGCGGCAATCAATGCCTTCAATATGGTTGACGGCATCGATGGTCTGCTGGGCGGTTTGTCCTGCGTGACCTTTGGCGCAATGGGCATCATCCTCTTTTTCGACGGCCAGCACAGCCTGGCGATGTGGTGCTTTGCCATGATTGCCGCCACGCTTCCCTATATTCTCCTTAATCTGGGCGTTTTCGGTAAACGCTATAAAGTGTTTATGGGCGATGCGGGCAGTACGCTGATTGGCTTTACCATTATCTGGATCCTGCTGGAAACTACCCAGGGCGTTACGCACCCCATTACGCCGGTTACGGCGCTGTGGCTGATTGCCATTCCGCTGATGGATATGGTGGCGATCATGTATCGCCGACTGCGTAAAGGAATGAGTCCTTTCTCTGCCGATCGTCAGCATATTCATCATTTGATCATGCGCGCCGGGTTTACTTCACGACAGGCGTTTGTGCTGATCACGCTTGCCGCCGCGCTACTGGCTGGCGTAGGCGTATTGGGTGAGTACCTGGCGTTTATCCCTGAGTGGGTGATGCTGCTGCTGTTTCTGTTTGCTTTCGTCCTCTATGGCTACTGCATCAAGCGCGCCTGGCGTGTTGCCCGCATGATCAAACGTCTCAAGCGCCGCCTGCGTCGCGCTAATAAAAATAAGCACCTGGGCTAAGCGCCCTCTGGACAAGGATACCCTGCATATGACCTCAGACTTCGTGGATAACGAATTGGATATTCGTGGCCTGTTTTGCGCGCTGTGGCGCGGCAAGCGCTGGATTATTGGGCTGGCGCTGTTGGGCATGCTACTGGCGTTTATCTGGTCTCTGCTGGTTAAACAGGAGTGGAGCACCACGGCGATCACCGATCGTCCCACAGTGAATATGATTGGCGGCTACTACTCGCAGCAGCAATTCTTACGCAACCTGGATAACCGTAATGGCGTCACCGCGCTGACGGTACCGCAGCCCTCGGTAATGGACGATGCCTACCAGGAATTTATTATGCAACTCTCTTCATGGGACACGCGGCGCGAATTCTGGCTACAAACTGATTACTATAAGCACCGCAAAAGCGGCAACGTCCATAAAGATGCCGCGCTGCTGGACGAAATGGTCAGCAATATTCAGTTCAGCCCTGCGGACAGCGCGAAAAACCTGAGCGATAGCGTCAGGCTGGTAGCGGAAACCGCAGTAGATGCCAACAATCTGCTGCGTCAGTATGTCGCTTTCGCCAGCGAACGCGCGGCGCGTCATTTAAATCAGGAGCTGACGGCGGCCTGGGCGGCGCGTACCGTTCAGCTGAAAGCGCAGGTAAAACGGCAGGAAAAGGTGGCCAATGCGGTGTATCAACGGCAGTTACGCAGCGTAGAGCAGGCGCTAAAAATTGCGCAACAGCAGGGGATCGACCAGGCGAAAACCAGTACGCCATCGGAGCAGCTGCCCGATTCAGAACTCTTTTTGCTTGGCAGGCCGATGCTGCAGGCGCGCCTGGAAAACCTGCAGGCGAATGGGCCGACCTACGATCTGGACTATGATCAAAATCGGGCCATGCTCGATACGTTGAACGTTGGGCCTACGCTTGAGCAGAAGTTTCAGACCTACCGCTATTTACGCACCCCGGAAGAGCCAGTGAAGCGCGACAGTCCGCGCCGGACTTTCGTTATGATTATGTGGGGCGCCATTGGCGCGTTGGTGGGTGCAGGCGTTGCCCTTATTCGCCGTCCTCGTGCCTGATACGCGCGTTGCAGGTGTCGCTGTGACTGACACGGCTAACGAACGAAGAGAAAAACAGTGAAAGTACTTACCGTTTTTGGCACGAGGCCGGAAGCCATCAAAATGGCTCCGCTGGTGCATGCGCTGGCGAACGATGCCGCATTTGATGCCCGCCTGTGTGTGACGGCCCAGCATCGCGAGATGCTCGATCAGGTTCTGCGCCTTTTCACGCTAAAGCCGGACTATGATCTGGATATTATGCGTCCGGAGCAGGGACTGACGGAAATCACCAGCCGGATACTGGAGGGGCTAAAAGGCGTATTTGCCTCTTTCCGTCCTGATGTCGTGCTGGTTCATGGCGATACCACCACAACGCTGGCAGCCAGCCTGGCCGCTTTTTATCATCGCATCCCGGTGGGGCATGTTGAGGCCGGACTGCGTACCGGCGATCTCTATTCGCCATGGCCTGAGGAAGCGAACCGTAAACTGACCGGCCATCTGGCTACGTGGCATTTTACCCCTACTGAATATTCACGGCAGAACCTGTTGCGGGAAAACCTGTCGGATAAGCAGATATTTGTTACCGGCAATACGGTTATTGATGCGCTGTTCTGGGTGCGCGATCGCATTCTCTCCGATCGCCAGCACCACGAGAGCCTGGCCGCGCATTATCCTTTTCTTGATGCGGCGAAAAAGCTAATTCTGGTTACCGGACACCGCCGTGAAAGCTTTGGCGACGGTTTTGAGCGCATTTGCAGCGCGCTGGCGACGCTGGCGCGTCAGCATCCTGATATCCAGATTGTTTACCCGGTGCACCTGAACCCCAACGTCAGCGAGCCCGTTAAACGTATCCTGAGCGGCATCGACAATATTATTCTTATTGAGCCGCAGGAGTATTTACCCTTTGTCTGGCTGATGAATCGGGCCTGGCTCATTCTGACCGACTCCGGCGGCATTCAGGAAGAAGCGCCTTCGCTGGGTAAACCGGTTCTGGTCATGCGCGAAACCACGGAGCGTCCCGAGGCGATTGAGGCCGGAACGGTGCGCCTGGTTGGAACCCGCGAAGAGAAGATTGTGGCAGAGGTTACCCATCTGCTCACCCATGAAGAAGCCTGGCAGGCGATGAGCCATGCGCATAATCCGTATGGCGATGGTCATGCCTGCGCCCGCATTCTGCAGGCGTTAAAAAATCACAGAGTAACATTATGAGTTTTAGAACGATTTCGGTTATTGGCCTGGGCTATATCGGGCTGCCTACCGCCGCCGCGTTTGCATCGCGCCAGCAGCATGTTGTGGGAATTGATATCAACGCACACGCTGTTGAGACCATAAACCGTGGCGAAATTCATATCGTCGAACCAGATCTGGATACGGTAGTTAAGCAGGCCGTACAGCAGGGGTTTCTTCGTGCCGCCACGCAGCCGGTAGCGGCCGATGCGTTTTTGATCGCTGTCCCCACGCCGTTTAAAGGCGACCATCAGCCTGATATGACCTATGTTCAGGCGGCCGCGCTGTCGCTTGCACCGGTGTTAAAGCCGGGCGATTTAGTGATCCTGGAATCCACCTCGCCGGTCGGTGCTACGGAACAGATGGCGGACTGGCTGGCTGAAGCGCGTCCTGATTTATCGTTTCCACAGCAGCAGCCGAATAGCCCCGATATTCACATCGCCTACTGTCCTGAGCGGGTGCTGCCCGGTCAGGTAATGGTTGAGCTGATTAAAAACGATCGCGTGATCGGCGGCATGACGCCAGCCTGCTCTGAGCGCGCCAGCGAGCTGTACCGCATTTTTCTTGAGGGCGAATGCGTAGTAACCAATGCCCGCACCGCTGAGATGTGCAAGCTGACCGAAAACAGCTTCCGTGACGTCAATATCGCTTTTGCCAACGAATTGTCGCTGATTTGCGCGCAGCAGGGCATCAACGTGTGGGAACTGATAGCGCTGGCCAACCGTCACCCGCGCGTCAATATTCTGCAGCCGGGGCCGGGCGTCGGCGGTCACTGTATTGCGGTCGATCCCTGGTTTATCGTCGCGCAGAATCCAGAGCTGGCGCGTCTTATCCGCACCGCGCGTGAAGTGAACGACGCCAAGCCGCACTGGGTGCTGGATCAAGTGAAAGCAGCGGTTGCCGACTGCCTGAGCGAGAGCGGCAAGCGCGCCAGCGAATTAACCATTGCCTGCTTTGGCCTGGCCTTTAAACCTAACATTGACGATTTACGGGAAAGCCCGGCGATGGAAGTCGCGCATCTGGTCGCCTCCTGGCATAGCGGTACGACCTGGGTGGTGGAGCCTAACGTGCAGCAGATCCCGGCGGTGCTGGCTAGTGAAGCGACACTGGTAACGCTGGATCAGGCGCTTACGCAGGCGGATGTTCTGGTGATGCTGGTTGATCACCACGCCTTTAAAGCGGTAAGCGGCGAGCAGGTCTCCCAGCGTTGGGTAGTGGACACGAAAGGAGTATGGCGATGAAACAATTTCTGGTTACCGGCGGCGCAGGCTTTATCGGTTCGGCGGTGGTTCGCCATCTTATCCAGCATACCGGACACCGGGTGGTGGTGGTCGATAAGCTGACCTACGCGGGCAATCTCTCTTCGTTGGCTCCGGTTGCGGATAGCGATCGCTTTGCTTTTGAGCAAGTCGATATTTGCGATCGCGCCGCGCTGGATCGCCTGCTGACGCGCTATCAGCCCGACTGCATTATGCATCTGGCGGCGGAAAGCCACGTTGATCGCTCTATCGACAGCTCCTGGCCATTTATTGAAACCAATATTGTCGGCACCTGGCAGTTGCTGGAAGCGGCGCGTCATTACTGGCGCGGCCTGTCAGCTGAAAAGCAGGCGGCGTTTGTTTTCCATCATATTTCCACCGATGAAGTGTTTGGCGATCTGCACGGCAGCGATGACTTCTTTACCGAAACCACGCCTTACGCGCCCAGCAGCCCTTATTCCGCCAGTAAAGCCAGCAGCGACCACCTGGTTCGGGCCTGGATGCGCACCTACGGCCTGCCGGTTATCGTGACCAACTGTTCTAACAACTATGGTCCTTACCATTTTCCCGAAAAGCTTATTCCGCTGATGATTATCAATGCGCTGGCAGGCAAACCGCTGCCGGTTTATGGCGATGGTGGACAGATTCGCGACTGGCTATATGTGGAAGATCACGCGCGTGCGCTGGTAACCGTAGTGAGCACTGGCCAGGCCGGAGAAACCTATAATATTGGCGGTCATAACGAACAGCGTAATATCGACGTTGTAAATATGCTTTGCGACCTGCTGGAAGAGCTGACGCCGACCAAACCGGCGGGCATTGCGCACTTCCGCGATCTGATTACCTTTGTTACCGACCGCCCTGGTCATGATCAGCGCTACGCGATTGATGCCGGAAAAATCGAGCGCGAGCTGGGCTGGCGTCCGCAGGAGACGTTTGAAAGCGGTCTGCGTAAAACGGTGCAGTGGTATTTGAGTCATGAGAAATGGTGGCGCAGCATTCTTGATGGCAGCTATCAGGGCGAGCGGCTCGGGCTTTCTTCCCCTCACTGAGGCGAATCACCATGAAAGGCATTATTCTGGCCGGTGGATCCGGTACGCGGCTGCATCCTATCACGCGAGGGATCTCGAAACAGCTGCTGCCCATCTATGACAAGCCGATGATCTACTATCCCCTGTCGGTATTAATGCTGGCAGGCATCCGCGAAATTCTAATTATTACCACGCCGGATGATATGCCGCACTTCCAGCGCCTGTTGGGCGACGGCAGCGAATTCGGTATCCGGCTGGCCTATGCGACCCAGCCCAGCCCGGACGGCCTGGCGCAGGCTTTTATCATTGGCGAAACGTTTCTTAACGGCGAGCCGAGCTGCCTGGCGCTGGGCGATAATATCTGGTTCGGTCAGGGCTTCAGTCCCAAACTGAAAAAAGTGGCGGCGCGCACTCAGGGCGCGACAGTTTTTGGCTATCAGGTTATGGATCCTGAGCGCTTTGGCGTGGTGGAGTTTGACGACGATTTCCGCGCGATTTCACTGGAAGAAAAACCTGTTAAACCCCGATCTAACTGGGCGATTACCGGCCTTTATTTTTACGATAGTCAGGTCGTGGAGTTCGCACGTCAGGTGAAGCCTTCGTCACGCGGCGAACTGGAAATCACCTCTATTAACCAGCGTTATCTGGAACAGGGCGAACTCAGCGTTGAACTGCTGGGTCGTGGTTTTGCCTGGCTGGATACCGGTACGCATGACAGCCTGATTGAAGCCAGCACCTTTGTGCAAACGGTTGAAAAAAGGCAGGGTTTTAAAATCGCCTGCCTGGAGGAGATCGCCTGGCGCAACGGCTGGCTGGATGATGATGGCCTGCGCCGTGCGGCTCAGGCGCTGCAAAAAACCGGCTACGGTCAGTATCTACTGGATATCTTACATGCGCGTCCACGCCAGTATTAAAACGCTCGACTGGGAAAACGCCTTTTTCCAACGCAACAGCGCTCAGCTGACATGGGATGCCTCCGCCACGCTCGATTTGGCGCAGCTCGACGTGTTTGATGTGGTGCAGGCAAAAGTCGACAGCCAGCAGACCACACAGCTGGATACGCTACAACAGCTGGGGTTCCGCCTGGTGGAAGGAGAGGCGGATCTGCTGCTTGCCGTCACCGTCGGAGAGCGTCAATCCGGTATACGTATCGCGCGACCGGAACATATTCCGGCATTGCGTACCGCCGCTGGCGCCGCTTTCGCTTACAGCCGCTTTCGCGCGCCCTGGTATCAGCCGCACGACAGCGCCCGCTTCTATGCGCAATGGATTGAAAACGCAGTGCGCGGCACGTTCGATAACCAGTGTCTGATCGCGCATGATGAACAGGGCAAGCTGCAGGGATTCGTTTCGCTGCGCGAGTTGGGCGTTGATGAGGCGCGTATCGGCCTGCTGGCAACCCTGCCGACAGCGCAGGGCCAGGGGGTTGGCACCCGACTGATGCTGGCAGCGCTTGACTGGTGCCGGGCGCGGCGGCGTAACAAATTGCGTGTTGCGACGCAGCTCAGCAATCTGGCCGCAATGCGGCTCTATCTTCGTTGTGGTGCCACTCTTGAGAGCACCGCCTACTGGTTATACAGGTAACGTCATGATTCCATTTAATGCGCCACCGGTGGTGGGAACCGAAGTTGAATATATGCAGTCCGCCATGAGTAGCGGCAAGCTGTGCGGCGACGGCGGCTTTACGCGTCGCTGTCAGCAGTGGCTGGAGCAGCGTTTCGGCAGCAAAAAGGTTTTGCTGACGCCCTCCTGCACCGCATCGCTGGAAATGGCCGCGTTGCTGATCAATATTCAGCCCGGCGATGAAGTGATTATGCCGAGCTACACCTTTGTTTCTACTGCCAATGCGTTTGTGCTGCGCGGTGCGAAGATTGTGTTTGTGGATGTGCGTCCTGATACGCTAAATATTGATGAAACCCGTATCGAAGCGGCCATCACTGAAAAAACGCGGGCTATTGTGCCGGTTCACTATGCGGGCGTTGCCTGTGACATGGACGCTATTATGGCGCTGGCGCGCAAGTATCAACTGTATGTTATCGAGGACGCGGCGCAGGGCGTCATGTCTACATACAAAGGGCGGGCGCTGGGCAGCATCGGCCACATCGGCTGTTTCAGCTTTCACGAAACGAAAAACTACACCGCAGGCGGTGAGGGCGGTGCCACGCTGATCAATGACAGCGCGCTGGTGGAGCGGGCAGAAATCATTCGTGAGAAAGGCACTAACCGGAGCCAGTTTTTCCGTGGGCAGGTGGATAAATATACCTGGCGCGATATCGGCTCCAGCTATCTTATGTCCGATCTGCAGGCGGCCTATCTGTGGGCGCAACTGGAAGCGGCAACGCGGATTAATCAGCAAAGATTGCATCTCTGGCAGCGTTATCATGATGCTCTGAAGCCGGTTGCGGCTCGGGGCCGTATTGAACTGCCGGGCATCCCCTCGGATTGCGAACACAATGCCCATATGTTTTACATTA
Organism: Pantoea alhagi; assembly: GCF_002101395.1. NCBI lineage: Bacteria > Pseudomonadati > Pseudomonadota > Gammaproteobacteria > Enterobacterales > Erwiniaceae > Pantoea > Pantoea alhagi. The sequence goes on from NZ_CP019706.1 coordinate 1,815,265, forward strand.
AACTGCGCGATGCGGACGATCGGGCGGCGCTGATTAACTGGCTAAAAGAGGCGGAGATCCTGGCGGTCTTTCATTACATTCCGCTGCATAGCTCGCCTGCCGGTGAGCAGTTTGGCCGCTTTGCGGGCGAGGATCGCTATACCACCGTTGAAAGCGAACGCCTGCTGCGTCTGCCGCTGTTCTATAACCTGTCAGATAACAATCAAAGTACCGTTATCAACTCTCTGCTGAGCTTCTTCTCCTGATATGTCATTAGCTAAAGCCTCGGTGTGGACCGCAGCGTCCACGCTGGTAAAAATTGCTGCCGGCTTGCTGGTGGTAAAGCTGCTGGCAGTCAGCTTTGGGCCGGAAGGGGTAGGGCAGGCAGGCAACTTCCGCCAGCTGATCACCGTGCTGGGTGTGCTGGCGGGTGCCGGTATCTTTAATGGCGTCACTAAGTATGTCGCGCAGTATCAACAGCAGCCGCAGCAACTGGCCGCCGTTACCGGTACAGCCTCCACCATGGTGCTGGGCTTTTCCACGCTGTTGGCGGTGATTTTTCTGCTGGCTGCCGCGCCCATTAGCCAGCTGCTGTTTGGTCACGACCGCTATCAGCAGGTGATTCGCATCGTGGCATTTTTGCAGATGGGTATCGCCTGGGCCAATCTGGCGCTGGCAATAATGAAAGGGTTCCGCGATGCGATGGGCAATGCGCTGTCGCTGATGGCGGGCAGCCTCATCGGCGTAATCGGTTATGTCATCTGTTACTGGCTGGGCGGTTATAGCGGCGCACTGGTCGGGCTGGCTCTGGTGCCAGCGCTGATCGCCATTCCGGCGCTGCTGCTGCTGATAAAGCGCGACCACCTGCCGTTGCGCGCGCTGGCCCCGCGCTGGCGGAGTGAGCTGGCGCGTCAGCTGGCTAAGTTTACGCTGATGGCGCTCATTACCTCCGCTACGCTTCCCATTGCCTGGATGATGATGCGTAACCTGCTGGCAGCGCGCTATAGCTGGGAAGAGGTCGGGCTATGGCAGGGCGTTACCACCATATCCGATGCCTGGCTGCAGTTTATTACCGCCACCTTTAGCGTTTGGCTACTGCCGACGCTTTCACGCCTGAATACAAAAGCGGAAATCTCACGCGAGATTTTCCGCACGCTGCGCTTTGTGCTGCCGGCGGTGGCTGCCGTAGGTTTTTGCGTCTGGCTGCTGCGCGATGTAGCGATCTGGCTGCTGTTTTCCAGCCAGTTCACCGGCATGCGCGACCTTTTTATCTGGCAGCTTATTGGCGATGTACTGAAGGTCGGAGCCTACGTTTTCGGCTATTTGGTGATTGCGAAAGCCTCGCTGCGTTTTTATATTGCCGCCGAGCTTAGCCAGTTTGTTTTGCTGACCGCTTTTTCGCGCTGGTTAATACCGTCTTATGGTGCCATCGGCGCCGCGCAGGCGTATATGGCTACCTATATTGTCTATTTTGCGCTCTGTTTATGCGCTTTTTTGATTTATCGCCGAAGAGTATGACGACATTGATTCATGTACTGGGTTCGGATATTCCGCATCATAACCAGACTATCCTGCGTTTTTTTAATGATGTCATGCGGGAAGCGCAGCCGTGCCGCACGCCGCGCACCTTTATGGTCGTCAGCCAGGATATGACGCTGGCCGCCGCCTGGCCGGCATTGCAGGTGCAAATTTTTGCCAGTAAAAAAGCGCTGGCGCAGGCGGTGCTACAACGCGCACGCGATCGGCAAACCCGCTTCTTCCTGCACGGGCAGTTTAATCCCTGGCTGTGGCTGGCATTACTGAGCGGCGGTCTGCGGCGTAATCAGGTTTACTGGCATGTCTGGGGGTCAGATCTGTATGAAGAGTCACGCAGCCTGAAGTTCCGCC